>NZ_MODU01000004.1:627071-1254143 GCF_001885075.1 Alteromonas sp. V450 | reverse complement strand
TAACAAAATCGTAGGTTAATGACTTTTTGCCTCCAGCAAGCTGCTTTGCTAGGTCTAAACGGTAAATTTGATTGTCATATTCACCGTTCCATTCAAACGCTTGGTTTCCATCAACAGAAATAGCGCCTTTGCCCTCAGAACTGAAGGATACTTTTAACTCTTTGTCAGGGCCGGTACCTGTCCGTGTATAAAAGTACTGCGAGGGTACTACTTCATTGTCGTGAACTAAGAATATTGAGTGCTCACTGCGTTTGTCTGATAAGAAAAACTTAGAAACTTTGGACGTGTAAATAAGCGAATATTGATTCTCGTTTAACTTTGAAAGCTCAATGTTAGCTTCACCAACATCATCACCCCACTTATATGCCGTGTAACTGGCTTTGTATGGTTGAAGGTTAAGCTCCTCTGCATTTAACGTTTGCACGGGTGCCGTCAATGTCAGTACCAATGCGCATAGCGAGAATGGTTTAATCGCTCGCATAGCCAGATTCTGGTAGTTCTTGCTCATCTAAAACTGCCTTATTGTTTCGCATCGATAGTCGCCCCGCACTGAACCACGATAGTACAAGCGGGTAGATGCGGCGTTCTTGTTCCTGAACCCGTTCAGCCAATTCGCTTGCTGTGTCTTCGTCAAACACAGGCACACGGCTTTGAATGATAACTGGGCCGCCATCGAGTTCAGGTGTGACAAAGTGCACGCTTACGCCGTGCTCTTTGTCGCCATTGTCGATTGCACGTTGATGTGTATTCAAGCCTTTGTACTTTGGCAACAAAGATGGATGAATGTTCACTAATTTTCCAGCAAAGCTATCAACAAACTCTGGTGTTAAGATACGCATAAAACCAGCAAGGACAACACAGTCTGCGCCGAACGCCTCAATTTGTGCCTTTAACGCTTCATCATAAGATTCTCGCTTGTCGAAATCCGTGTGATCTAGACATACTGCATCAATCCCTGCTTCTTTTGCGCGTTCAAGGCCATATGCGCCAGGGCGATTGCTAATTACACCGCTAATTTGTGCATTAAGGCGACCTGCTTTAATTTCATCGATAATGGCTTGTAGATTACTGCCGTTACCCGAAATAAGTACACATAGTTGGGTTACACTGTTACTCACGCGATAATCTCTACCTGATCTTGACCGTCTTTAGCTGCAATATCACCAATTACCCATGCATTTTCACCATGTTGCTTAAGGATATTTAACGCCGTGTCAGTGTCGTTTTCATCTACCACGATCACAAGGCCTACACCGCAGTTAAAGGTACGGTACATTTCATGACGTGTAACGTTGCCGTTTTCTTGCAACCACGAGAAAACAGCAGGCCATTTCCAAGTACTTTCATCAATAATTACTTTCGCATCTGCAGGTAGCACGCGAGGAATGTTCTCCCAGAAACCACCACCTGTAATGTGGGAGATGGCACTTACCTGAACTTCTTCGAGTAGTGCCAATACCGATTTGACATAGATGCGAGTTGGCTCAAGAAGCTGGTCGATGATTGGCTTACCGTTGAGGTTTGCATTCACATCAGCACCGCTAACTTCGATAATCTTTCTAACTAATGAGTAACCGTTTGAGTGAGGACCCGAGGAACCGAGCGCAATTAGTTTTTGACCTGGTTTAACGTTAGTGCCGTCAATCACTTTATCTGCTTCAACAACACCTACGCAGAAACCCGCAATATCGTAGTCGCCGTCGTGATACATGCCAGGCATTTCGGCAGTTTCACCACCAATAAGCGCGCAACCTGCCTGTTCACACCCAGCGCCAATGCCCGTAACAACCGAAGCTGCAACGTCTACATCAAGTTTGCCAGTGGCATAATAGTCTAAGAAAAATAGTGGTTCAGCACCCTGTACGATGAGGTCATTTACACACATTGCTACTAAGTCGATACCCACGCCGTCATGACGATTAGCATCCATAGCTACTCTCAATTTTGTACCCACGCCGTCAGTACCCGAAACAAGTAGCGGTTTTTTGTATTTTGTAGGAAGTTCGCAAAGTGCGCCAAAACCACCCAGATTTCCTTTTACTTCAGGTCTATGGGTTTTCTTGGTGACAGATTTTATGCGTTCGACAAGTTGATTACCTGCATCGATATCTACGCCTGCATCTTTGTAACTTAAAGAGGTTTTATTTTCGCTCACGGTTGGGCCCTGGAACTAAGAGGTAGAAAACCGCGAATTCTACCAGCAAGTCGGCACAAGTCCAATTTGTGGGGGTTATTTTATGCGCTTTTTGATCTTTTTTATTTTAAGGATGAAATTAAACGCGATATAAAAGAGAATACATGCCACAAGTTGGGATGTTATTTTTGCTTGTAGTTAGACAGAGTATCACTTTATCAGTTGAATGCGGTCGCTAATCAACCACGTTAATTTACAAAGTGAAAGGAAATGTAGAAGTCGATGGAGTAAGAATGTTAGCAGCTGTAAAAAAAATGTTTGTTATTAACTGGACGTCGTTTAAACCGACTATTCAAGTTCTTTGGGCACTCAGTGTCACAGTACTTTTCGCTTCCGGGGCGGTGAATGCAGCGCAACAAGTCATGGTCAATGAAGCACAGGTAATGGTAGATGACCAATCACAGCGTACACAGCAAAAAGCGCTTAAACAAGCATTAAGCCAAGTTTTCCTTAAAATGACAGGCAGTTCGTCAGTCTTAAACAATGAAGGGATACGTGCTGCACTATCTTCTCCTCAATCGTTTCTTCGTTCATACCGATTTGCGTTTGAGAACGCCAAAACATATTACGTTGCGGAGTTTGACAAACAAAAACTGACAACCTTAATACAGCAAGAATTGTTGCCATTGTGGGGCGACCGCAGACCTGAAACCATTGTTTGGTTAGTAGAAGAAGGCGCTAGTGATAATCGCACCATATTAGATGAATCAATGGATAGCGACTTAAAAAACTCACTGATACAAACGGCAAAACAGAGGGGAGTGCCGGTCAGCCTACCGCTTATGGATTTAACTGACAGCGTAAATATAACCACCTACGACGTTTGGGGACGGTTTATTGAACCGCTTCGCAATGCGTCAGTGAGATACACTGTTGATAATATCATTGGGGCACGCATCTATCGCAATGATCCGAGCAACGTACCAAAACTGCTCAATGACAATGTTACACCGGGCACTGTTGAAACATTAGCCGTTGCGTTAGAGAAAGAACAGGAGGAGAAGCAGCGAAACGCTGTATCGTCTATCGTTGAAGAAAGTGGGGCGACCGAGGGCGTCGCAAGCGTACAAATACGTGAAGAGAGCGGCGACAACGGTGAAGATCCCGAGCAAACAGAGACAAACATTATGCCCTTCAGCATGGATGAATTTGCTGAACATGCCAAACGCGCTGACCACGGTGAATATGCCTTAGATTGGGTGTTTATCGGACAAAAGAAGGTTAGTTATGGCAGCATTTACGGAGACTCTCCGCAAGCACTGGGATTTCAATTAATTGAAGCGTATTCAAATTATCTTTCTTCACTGTATGCTATCGTCGGAATAGAAGAATCAAAAAGAGAAGTTGTTGAAATTTCGGTCGCTAATATCGGTTCTGTTAGCAGTTATGCCAGCGCTACGTCATACCTCAATAGCTTGAGTGTGATAGACAGCGCCACATTAGTGGAACAACAAGGAACTGTCGCTACTTACTCCGTAACGCTTTTAGGGACAATAGATGACTTTCTCAACAGCATTAAACTTGAAAGCAAATTAAAGCGTGTTACTGATGCCAATGGACAGAAAGTAAAAGGGCACAGTTTTTATTGGAGTAATTAAGCGTAATGCAGTTGCCTTTGCCCGTTACATTGCCGGTAGATGAAAACTTTGACAGTTTTGTGTCAACTGGTAATGAAGAAGTTGTTGACGTACTAGAACATATCGTGAAAGCGCTGCCTTTGTGGCGAAAGTCAAACGTACTTGGGCATTTGTCGACCCTTCAGCTACCGCTAATTACACTAATGGGAGGCGCGTCAACGGGCAAAAGTCACCTGCTTTTTGCTGCGTGCCACCAGTTGGCGCGTAAATCAATTAGTCATCTTTATCTTAATTTGAATGACTATTCTTCTTGGTCACTCGATATCCTAGAAGGGTTAGAAAATTTAACCTTGATCGCACTTGATAATATTCATGCGATTGCGGGGGATACTGCATGGGAAGAAGCAATTTTTGATCTGTTTAACAGAGTGATAGAGACGCAACATGCCATTATTGTTTGTACAAGTCATATGGGGCCGTCCAACGAAGCGTTCACTCTGCCAGACTTGCGCTCAAGGTTAGCATGGGGTGTTATTTACCACATGAACCAACTCGACGACATGAGCCGTGAAGAAGCAGTAAAGCGAAGGGCAAATGAGCGAGGTCTTTCTCTGTCCGATCAGGCGCTTCATTTTCTACTTAATCATAGTAAAAGAGACTTAAAAAGCCTTATGGCAACGCTAGCCAGATTGGATACTCGCTCCCTTCAAGAGAAAAAACGCCTTTCCGTAGCGATGGTTAAGCGGGAGTTAAACCTATAAAGGTCAGATAAAGCGCAAAAACAGGGGTTTTTACGCTTGCGAAGCAGTCATTCATGGTTTGCTTATGAATTATTGGCCGCCTTCAAAGCGTGCTTTTTCTTCGTTCATTTCGTCTTTTAATTTTTTCAATCCTAGGCCAAGTTCTCTTCCACGTTTTCGGGCGAAAGCACTACAACCCACGAACATACCGGTGCATAAGATTATCTCAACGATGGCAAACCACAGCTCTGCCGGTACCGCGTAGGCAACAGTGCAGCCGTGGATCAAATAAAAAAGTACAACAAAATTAGCCCATGCGTGAGTATATGGCTTACCTTTTAAAACGCCCCAATAGGGCAGTAATAGTGGCAAAATGTAAAACAACAGAATAAACGCCACCGAATAGGTGTGCTCTTTTGTGAATGTAAACTGCCATAACGTTATCCACACTATAAGTAGCGTGTGGCAAATTAATGCGAGATAGCGAAAAAAACGCGTATCGGGTGCCATTTTTATCTCCAGTTTTACTGCGCTAATTTTTTTGCAAATTGAGCTAACCGTTTGCCTTGTGCTAGGCAAAGGTTCTTTTCGTCTTCACTTAATTGATGCTGATTGTCAAAAGAAGCGTGGGCCACATGCGTAACACCATAAGGGCTTCCCCCTGTTGTAGTATTGTGAAGTTCAGGTTCACTATAAGGAACACCACACATCACCATACCATGGTGCAAAAGCGGTAGCATCATTGAAAGTAACGTTGACTCTTGCCCACCGTGCATGGACGTTGATGAGGTAAATACACAAGCTGGCTTGTCGATGAGCGCGCCTTTGAGCCACAAGTCACTTGTTGAATCTAAGAAGCTTTTTAGCGGGGCAGCCATATTGCCGAAACGTGTGGGGCTG
The DNA here is from genome assembly GCF_001885075.1 of Alteromonas sp. V450. Taxonomy (NCBI): domain Bacteria; kingdom Pseudomonadati; phylum Pseudomonadota; class Gammaproteobacteria; order Alteromonadales; family Alteromonadaceae; genus Alteromonas; species Alteromonas sp. V450. The sequence continues at coordinate 1,248,732 of NZ_MODU01000004.1, read as the reverse complement.
CCTAGCGCAAGTGCACTGCATTCGGTTAACTCCTTACTTGTGACAACAGGAGCATCATCGCTAGCTTGTCCATCCGACGCATTAACAGTTCGCACCATAACGGGCACGTCGACACTCGTCACTCCCTGAGCGATGGCATTCGCAAGGCGTTTTGTACTTCCATGTCGGCTATAATAGAGAATAAGTACAGGTTTCACTATAAAATGTCCAATACGTTTTCAGGCGGTCTCCCGATACGAGCATGTTGGCCACTAATAACGATAGGGCGTTCAATGAGTTTTGGTGTTGTCACCATTGCGTTAAATAGCTCGTCGTCAGAGACTGAATCTGCCGCCAAATTCGCGTCTTTATACTCTTGCTCTTTTGTACGCATCATCAATCGAACCGATTCAAGGTTAAGTTTTTTAAATATATCTATCAGCGTTGGCTTATCTAGAGGATATTTCAAATATTCAATCACCTCAGGGGTAATGCCTTTTTCTTGTAAAAGGGCAAGTGTTTGACGACTTTTAGAGCAGCGTGGATTATGAATAATCGATACTTTTTCCATGTTTAGCTTCTTATTCTTTCATAGAGTAATAGGGCGCAGACTATTGCGTTTTTACTATGGAAGATCAAGCGATAAACTCAATAAATGAGATATTAACAGCTTCTTGTGGAGGCTGGCATTATGTTCTGGCAGTATTATATCTTTCCATTGCTGCAATTGGACAATAGCATTGGCGATAGGGCAAATAAGATGAGCACGGTTTTGAGATATACAGTATTTGGTGGTGTGGTTTTGCTTGCTATTATCGCGGGTTGGCAAACAAACGTGGCGTTAAATAGAGTGAATGCAAGTGATTTTGAAACTCTTGATGGCGTTAAATATCAATGGAAGTCGTTCGAGGGGCAGTGGGTTGTAATAAATTACTTCGCTCCCTGGTGTGCTCCATGTTTGCGTGAAATGCCCGAGCTTGCAAAATTCAGTCAAAATCTACCAGAAAATACGCATATCTTTGCTGTGAATTATGACAGGCAAACAAAGACAGCGCTAAAAGAAATGGTGACAAAGTTTGATATTAAGGTGCCGGTCGTTTTCGCAAATGAAGGTACGCGAATGCCAATGGAAAAACCTCAATATCTGCCGGCTACTTTCATCGTGGGGCCAGAAGGGACCGTGGTAGACACGATCATGGGCGAGATAACACAGGAAGCGCTCACTCGCCGGCTTGTATCATTAAAGACGCTGTAGTCGCTCTTCCTGGTCTCTGAACTGTTTAATACGCGCCCGTATCCTTTGCTTTTCCAGATGATCATCGCCTGCAAAGTTGTACGCGTACTGTAACTCATCAACCGCACGCGTGTATGCACCATACAACGCGTATACCTCCGCTTTACTCTGATGCATCTGAGAAAATTGCTTCGCCTTTTGATGGGCTTCGGTCATAAGCTGATAAGCTATTTGGTAATCTTTACGCACTAACAAAAAGTCTTTCAACAGTGCAATAGCCTCATCATATTGCTGCGCACTGATTAACGCATTGGCATAATTTAGCGCCAACACTTGATTTCTAGGGTTATGCTCAATGTGAGGTGCCAACATTTCTACCGCCTTAGTCGCGTTCCCTTGGGCAATATAGATATCGGTTAACGCATCGATATAAAATAGGTTACTGCTATCTTCCTTTATGAGTGGAAGCAATATTTTTTCCGCATCATCTATTCTTTCTGCACGCATGTAGGCTAATACCAGGCCATACTGCTGTGCACTGGCACTGCGCCTGTTATTTTGCTTAACCGCGGCTTCGTAGTAATCGACTGCGTAATTGGTATCGAACGCATACCGCGCTTTGATACGAGCTTTTGCCAGCTCATACTGGTTATTCATAGGCAGATACCGCCGCGGATAACTGGCTGCTCGGCTTCTGGCATCTGCAATCCGTGATTCCGTAAGTGGGTGTGTAAGCAAACGGGCTGGTGGACGAGACACCATTCGATATTCTTCAGCCATTGTTGCAAAAAAGCTTGCGGCACCGTTCGGATCGAAGCCCGCGCGAGCGAGCATGGTGATACCAATTCTGTCGGCTTCTTGCTCGTTAGAACGGGTATAGTCAATTTGTAGTTGGCTGCTTGCTGCGCTGCCTGCTTGCATTGCCGCAATTCCTGCTTCTGGGTTAGCAAGAGCGATTAAAACACCGCCAATAAGTGATGCTAATGCAAGCGGTGAAGACCGCTTTTGGGCCTGCATTCGACGAGCGATGTGCCGTTGAGTAACGTGAGAAATTTCGTGTGCTAATACCGAAGCCAATTCACTTTCATTTTCAGTACGTCGCATCAATCCGGTATGCACGCCTATATGGCCGCCAAAAAAAGCAAACGCGTTAATTGCATCGTTGTTTACCCAGAAAAATTCAAAAGGAAATTTCGCATTCTCGGCATGTATAACAAGGCGGTTGCCTAAATCCTGCAGGTACTCGTCGAGAACGGGATCGGATATAACCGGACTTTGGCCACGCATTTGGCGCATGACGGCATCGCCAACAATCATTTCCTTGTCTAAGGAAATGGCGTCAGACGCTACAACACCGATTTCTGGTAAAGCATTTTTATTGCTATAGTTTGCGTCTTGAGCAACGGCTACTAAGCTACCAGAGAGAACAAAAGAGAGGGCTGCAACTAATGCAGAAAACGTTTTAATCATGAACCTTCAATAATTGTACATGTGGTTATTGGTTTTTAAGTTAGAACACAAAGTATCAAAACAGTTTCAATTTTGTGGTTTAAAACCTGCCTTTATTTAAATGATATTACATCACGTTGTCACAGTGTGCATCAAACCTGACACGCTTTTTAAGCACGAAGCAAATGATCCGTTCGTATTTTTGCAAAGAAAAATTAAGCTCGTTGCAGTATTCATGCGCAGTCAGGCTCTAGAATTACTGTTTATACTTTTAAAACATCATACCAGTTTGATTTTGAACGAATATTAAGTACAACTTATTGCTAATGAGCGTCCCAATCAACTATCATGCATGCCCTACAACTATTTCTAGGCGTTATTATGATTAGCGTTTTTGGTCGTTGGTACAGGCGAAAATTTTCTGACCCTGATGCAGCGATGCTTCTTATCCTTATTCTTTTGTCAACCGCAGTACTGCTTATCTGGGGCGAGTTGATAATGCCTGTGTTAGTCGCGGCGGTTATTGCCTATTTGCTCGATTGGCTGGTCACTCGACTTGTTAATGTCGGGATAGGGCGCACCTTTGCTAGTACCGTTGTGCTATTTGGTTTTGTAACGGTAACAATCGTAACGCTAATTGGTTTAGTCCCTATCATCTCTAAGCAAAGTGTAAACTTGATTCAAGAGACGCCCCTTATATGGCAAAAAGCGCAGGAATGGATCCTTACGTTGCCAGATAAATACCCAGACTACGTCCAGGTGTATCAAATTCACCAAATGATGGAGGGACTTAACGATAAACTTGTCGAAGTTGGTGAAACACTTATCTCTGCATCATTTAGTAATATTGCCAATGTAGCAGCGCTTTTGGTGTATATGGTACTTGTACCGCTAATGGTATTTTTTATGCTCAAGGATAAGTTGTTTTTTCTTGATAATATTTCAAAACTGCTGCCCAAAGAACGCCGTCTTATTACCCAAGTAGGGCATGAAATGAACGCGCAAATAGCCAATTACATTCGCGGTAAGGTCATTGAGATAATTATCGTGGGTGTAGTAAGTTGCGTCACATTTGTGTTGATGGACTTGCGTTATGCTATTTTACTCGGAGTGTTGGTAGGGTTCTCCGTACTCATCCCGTACATTGGTGCGGCCGTAGTGACAATCCCAGTAGCTGTCGTTGCTATGTTTCAATGGGGAATATCGCCTGAGTTTTGGTATTTAATGGTCGCATACGGCATTATTCAAGCGCTTGACGGAAATCTCCTCGTTCCTCTATTGTTTTCTGAAGCGGTAAGCTTGCACCCGTTATACATCATTATTGCGGTGTTGGTGTTCGGTGGCCTATGGGGGTTTTGGGGTGTTTTCTTTGCAATACCATTAGCTACTTTGGTCAAAGCGGTAGTGACTGCGTGGTCAAGTAATCCAATTCAAGTACCTGAATAACTAAAATACCTAGATAAATTTACGAAAATCGTCAAGCACTCATATTGTACAATACTATCAAAAAAGCCCTCATTTTGATGAGGGCTTTGATACTAGGTTTGTTTAATTCATCGTGGCCATTCACACGGGTATTAGCTATTCAAATAGTCTAATACAACGGTGTGGTGGTCTTTTGTTTTAAACTTATTAAATACATGTTCAACAGTCCCAGATTCATCGATTAAGAAGGTGAGTCGATGAATACCGTCGTACTCTTTGCCCATGAATTTTTTAGGGCCCCACACACCGAACATATCTGCTACAGCATGGTCTTCATCAGATAACAATGTAAAGTTAAGGTTTTCTTTTTCGATGAACTTTGGCAACCGCTTTACAGGATCAGGGCTGATACCTAAGACTACTACGTTCTTCGCGAGAAGTGCGTCGTTAACGTCTCGTAGACCTTGTGCTTGAACCGTGCAGCCCGGCGTCATTGCTTTTGGATAAAAATATATAAGTACTTTTTTCCCAGCAAAATCGCTTAATGAAACGGTTTCATCGTTTTGATTAAGTAATGAGAACTGTGGCGCTTTATCACCAGCTTGTAACGTTTTCATTGTGTTCCTTTTTCTGTTTATTTACTACTTTGCCTGTCACGTTTAACGTTTCAAACAGGGCCATTAGATCAGATTCCAACGCGTATAAGTCTTCAGAAGCAGGCAAAGACACAACAAACTTGCAGCGCATCGTATCTTTTCCTGACGTTTTATCTTTGAACGTACGTTGTCTAAAAGCACTTATCATTGCGTGACGCTCTGCAAAGAACCCCGTTACTGCTTTAATCAACCCAGCGGTGTCTTCACCGCTAAATTCAACATTAAGCAGGTTCGCTAAGTTTTGTTTTTCGTGATGGCTTGTGCGCTTCATCATAGATAGGAGATCGAGCCGTTGGAAGAGCGCGGGGAGCGTACATTCAGCTTTGGTAATCGCGCTTTGCGTGCCTTCAATTATCATTGTGAGTGAAAATTCTCTACCGTAAATCGCTTGCCGGCTGTCGAGTATGTTGCATTGTGCCTCGGCTACAGAAGTTGCGATCTCGCTTAAAATACCGCTCTTGTCTGTACCTACAATGGTAACGATAAGTTGGTGTTTTGACATTTATTTCACTTACTCAGTCTCTTTGGCGCGATGTTAGCACAGAGTTTTTTTATAAGTCAGCGCCTTTTTAACAAAGCAGAATAAGATATTGTCAATTTCTTGTCATTTTGCCCACGCATTTACTTGTGTTTAAGCATATACCTAATTACCATGTGCGCTCACATTTTGCGGAGAGATTATGTTTACTGGTAGTTATGTAGCACTGGTCACGCCGATGTTCGAAAACGGCGATATCGATTACAAGTCTTTAGAAAAGCTCGTAAAGTTTCACATAGAGCAGGGGACTCATGGCATTGTGTCGGTTGGGACGACTGGTGAGTCAGCAACACTCCCGTTTGACGAACATATCGATGTGGTCAAGGAAACTGTGGCGATGGCTTCAGGTGCGATCCCTGTTATTGCGGGAAGCGGCGCCAACTCAACGGCTGAAGCTATTTTCCTGACTGAACAACTGGGCAAATTAGGAATTGACGGTTTTTTGAGTGTAGTTCCTTATTACAATAAGCCTCAACAGGCAGGGATGGTTGCGCATTTCAATGCGATTGCGGATGCCAGCGAACTTCCTATTTTGCTTTATAATGTTCCAGGAAGAACTGTAGCAGATATGTTGCCGGCGACGGTGGCAGAATTAGCGAGCCATAAGAATATCGTTGGTCTAAAAGATGCTACAGGTAGTATCCAGCGTTTAAAAGAAACCCAAAAACTTGTGCCTGAGGACTTTGTTCTGCTTAGCGGCGACGATGGTTCAAGCAGCGAGTTTATGTGTGAAGGTGGACACGGTGTCATTTCCGTTACTGCGAATATTGTACCGAAGGCGATTTCGCAAATGTGTGAAGCGGCGTTGAAAAATGACTTTGAAAAATGCCGAAGCATCGACAGTACTATCAACTTACTTCATAGCGAACTTTTCATAGAGCCTAATCCTGTTATGCCGAAATGGGCGTTATATAAAATGGGAATGATGGAAAGTGCGGTTATGCGATTACCTATGGTGCTTCCGGAACTCTCAAGCCAAAAACGTATCGAAGAACTATTAAAAAAATACGAATTGATTTCTGGTTAATAAGGAACACAGATGAAAAGAACGCTGGCTATAGCAAGTACAGTAGTAATAGTGGCACTTGCAGGTTGTTCAAGCCAATCAGATAGAAAAGCTGCATCAGGCAGCTATGAATATCTCAAGACAAAAGAGCAAAACGGCTTTAAAGTACCAACTGGTTTAGACCGCCCCGAAGAAGCACGAGAATTCGCCATTCCTGAACTTGGTGATGCCGCCGATACATCGTTGGTTGGTAAGGCTATTCCTGTTCAATCTCCATCACTGGTATTGCCTTTAGTGACTGGTTCGCATGTAGAAGAGGGTAAAAATACAGCGACGATTTGGTTTGACCAAGTTGATGACAGTCAGCCCCTCAGCCAAGCGGTTTGGAACTCTTTACTGAGTTATTTAGATGAACAGTCTATTGGTGTAGCGTCGTTTAGTACTGAAGACAAAACGCTCCTCACTGATTGGATAAGCGTTAAAAAAGAAGTGGATACCGCGTGGTATAAGTTTTCAAGTGAAGAGACTGAGATTTCACGACGTTTTGAATTTAACCTTGATGTTAAACCCCACGGACGAAGCGCTGCGCTTACCGTTCACCTTAAAGACTACAAGCAGAATACACGGGGTAAATCAACTTCTGAACTGAACGCAATGCAAATGCACCGAGAAGAAGTGGAAGTACTCAATCAGGTTATTGGACACTACGAATATCAAATTCAGCTTGCTGAAACGCGACGTATTGCGCGTATCAGAAAAGGTATCAATACTGAAATGGGTTTCAACGACAATGGAGACTCCGCTTATTTAGTTGAAGCAAAGTACGATGTAGCCTGGCCTCGAACATTACTTGTTTTGCGTAAGCTTGGATTTGACGTTAAAGATTTAGATAAGTCTAACGGACTTTTGTTTGTCACCTATCGAGGTAGCGATGCTAGCTGGTGGGACGGCTTGTTTTCAAGCGAAGACGCACTTTTGAAGAAAGGCGATTATCGCTTAAAAGTTGCTAAAGCGGGTGTAGAGCGCACATCTATCACTTTTATGGATAATGAAAGTAAACCGTTTGAGGCAAATCAAGTTTCCGACCTTTATAGTGCATTTGCTGAGGTCATGTCAGAAGATAACCTTGATATATAACTGAGACTGAGAATGGAAAAACGCGACGAACTTTACCGTGGTAAGGCAAAAACGGTTTATCACACTGATGATAGTGATAAGCTGATACTTCACTTTAGAAACGACACCTCAGCGTTTGACGGTGAGAAGATTGAGCAACTTGACCGAAAAGGTGAAGTAAACAATAAATTTAACCACTTTATCATGACAAAACTTGAGGAAGCTGGTATTGCAACACAGGTTGAGGCGCTGGTTTCTGATACTGAGTCGTTAGTTAAAAAGCTTGATATGATACCGGTCGAGTGTGTGGTGAGAAATTTATCTGCTGGCTCTTTAGTTAGAAGACTTGGTGTCGAGGAAGGCAAAGAACTCAATCCACCGATTTTTGAATTTTTTCTCAAAAACGACGCGCTTCACGACCCGATGGTAAATGACTTTCATATTTTGTCATTTGGTTGGGCAACCGAGGCGCAAATTGCGGAGATGAAATCGCTAACGTTTAAAGTAAACAATGTGCTAAAAGCATTGTTCGATGCGGCGGGTATGTTGCTGGTTGACTATAAACTTGAGTTTGGTGTCGATAAAGCGGGCAACATAGTTTTAGGCGATGAATTCACTCCAGACGGCTGTCGTCTATGGGATAAAGAAACGCGCAAAAAAATGGATAAAGACCGTTTCAGGCAGGGGCTTGGATCCGTTGTTGAAACATACATCGAAGTGGCTGAACGTTTAGGCTTATCGCTGTAATACGGTAGTTTTGAATCATTAAAAGAGGACTTATACGTCCTCTTTTTTGTTTTTTCAAAACCATACTATTAATTGCAATCAAATTTTACGCTCAACGATATTCAATAACGGGGTTAACGTAAAAAGGCATGATGTGTTAAAGACTATTTCACTTGTTACATTAGCAATGTTTGCATTTGCCGCTAACTCGCTTTTATGCCGTATGGCATTGGTGCACACTGATGTTGATCCAGTAAGCTTTACTGTAGCGCGCATTGCGGGTGGTGCGTGGGCGCTGCTAATTTTATCTTTTATTTTTTACAGACAATTCGCAAAAAATAAAGGTCTTTCTACCATTGATTTGTTGCAAAGAGGTGCGAGTGTTGTAGGAGGCATATCGCTTTTCGCGTATGCTGCGCTGTTTTCTTTCGCTTACATCAATATGTCCACAGGCGCTGGTGCACTACTGTTATTCGGCTCTGTTCAATTAACCATGTTAAGTGCTGGAAAAATGAAGGGAGAAGCATTTGGCAGTATTCAGTCTGTAGGGATAGCTATTGCGTTTGTGGGCCTCATTATACTTTTGTTTCCAAGCACGACTACACCACCTTTAGGTTCTGCGGTCATGATGGTGTTAGCGGGAATTGCATGGGGCATTTATTCCATCGAGGGTAAGAAAAGTAAATATGCGTTGATAACCACTGCCGGCAATTTTGTTTATGCAGGCGTATTGTGTGCACTGATGCTAATTATACTATTCGTTACGAACACACTTTCACTGAGTTACGATATCAATGGCCTTACGTTGGCGCTTCTCTCAGGCGTGTTCGCCTCCGCGTGTGGCTATGCTATTTGGTATTCAGTGTTACCGTTATTAACATCCAGTACAGCTGCTACTATTCAGCTTAGCGTTCCGGTCATCGCCACATTTATGGGGTGGATCATATTAAGCGAAAAGTTAACGTTGCAAATAGTGATTGCGTCACTAGTGACCTTAGGTGGAATATCTCTGACCATAAAATCAAAAACAAAAAACTAGTGCTTAATTCTTTTTGTAAAAATTTATACTATAAAATGTATTCACTTTGTCTAATAATGGGGGAGAAATACGGATTAGTCAGAGGTTCTATTGATTTACCCTCCACATTCGCCTAATGAAAAGAAGGAATTAAATACGCTTAGCGGCTTAGGTAATTTGGCGCCTGAAACAGTAGGGTGTTTAGACCGTATTATAAGGCTTGCGAAGCAAACACTAGATTGTGAAAACGCCGCTTTGTTTGTTGTTGATGCGACAGGAAAATGGGTTAAGTCTAGTGGTAATTTCGAGTTAACTGAGAGTGCGATCATAGAAGCCTTCCATGCTTTCGACCGTATAGAAGATAATTTCTTATCTGTTAACAACGTAAATCGCGACGTGCGGTTTGATAATATTCCACTAATAAGCTGTATACCTGATATTGTATTTTTTTCAGCAATTAAACTTTATTTGGATCACCGCGTTATTGGAATGCTCTGCGCATTCGATAGAAGCGAAAAAGCCATCGTTAACGAACATGAAAACCCTCTGAGGGACCTTGGGGCGCTTGTAGAGTCTGAACTGGCTAGAGATCAAATTTTACAAACGAATAAAGGTTTAACGTGTATTCGCAAACAGCTTGAGGAAGCGCAGAAATTAGCAAGAGTTAGAAGTGACATACTTGAAAAGATCGTTATCTCAGTTTCGCTTGAAAACATATTAACGGATATTGTTAATGCAGTTGAGCGTGAGTACGAAGGCCGAAAGTGTAGCGTATTGCTTTTAGAGGGAAATCGCCTGGTGATGGGGGCTGCACCATCTTTGCCTGCGTTTTATAATGACGCTATAGATGGCGTCGAGATTGGCGCTGGCGTCGGCTCATGTGGGAACACCGCGTTCACCAACGCACTTACCATCGTAGATGATATTCAAACGCATCCATATTGGTCTGGTTGGAAATCAGTGGCTGCCCAAGCGCAGCTCGCCTCGTGTTGGTCGCAACCGATTAGAGGGGCAGACGGCCAAGTTTTAGGGACATTTGCTATTTATCATGACCGTATATCAAGCCCAAGCGCAGAAGCAATTTTTCAGATTGAGCAGTTTGCGCATATTGCGAGCATAGCGATCGAACGAGAGCGCGCTAATGCACTCATCTGGCGACAAGCCAATTTTGATACATTGACCGGTCTTCCGAATAGAAACCTTATGGAAGACCACCTGAATCAAGCATTGAAAGTGGCAGATAGAGAGCGTAACAAGGTTGCCGTTTTGTTTTTAGACCTTGATAATTTTAAGGATGTGAATGATTCACTAGGCCACGGAGCCGGTGATGAACTCCTAATCGAGTGTTCTAGAAGAATCAAAACAATCTTAAAGGAAGAAGACACTGTTGCTAGGCTTGGTGGCGATGAATTTGTCATTATTGTAGGGGGAGTTACCGATGCCTATTCACTTGAGGCATTGGTACAGAGCCTGCTGAAAACGGTGTCTGAGCCATATTCTATTCAACATCAACTTATTCATAGTAGTACCAGCATCGGTATTTCACTTTATCCAAACGATGGTTCGGACATTTCAAGTTTGTTAAAGAATTCAGACCAAGCGATGTATGGCGCTAAAGCGCAGGGAAAAAATAGTTATCATTACTATACAAAGTCAATGCAAGATGACGCGATGAAGCGTATACGTGTATTGAGTGACTTGCGTGAAGCATTATCTGCCAAACAGTTTTTTATCGAATATCAGCCTATAATCGACCTAGAAACGAACAAAATAGTAAAAGCAGAAGCGCTTATTCGTTGGCAACATCCGTTAGACGGACTCATCAGCCCAGATGACTTTATTCCGCTGGCTGAAGAATCTGGGCTAATTTTGGATATTAGTAACTGGGTTTTTGAACAAGTCTGTCAAGACGCGCTCTTATGGCGCAAGAAATACACTGAAAATCTACAGCTAACTATCAACACGTCTCCATGCCAATACAATAGCTCTGAATCAGATATTACATTCTGGCTCAACTATTTGTTAGATATAGGCTTAACACCTGACGCAGTGCTGTTAGAAATAACCGAAAACCTTTTCATGGGTGCAAATGTACATGTAGCGAACAAGCTTTATCAATTTCGGCAGGCGGGAGTAGGGATCGCATTAGATGACTTTGGAACGGGGTATTCTTCTATTTCTTATCTCAAGAAATATCCCACCGACGTCATTAAAATTGATAAAAGTTTTGTACAAAGTATGACAGATGTGAGCAATGACAAAGTACTGTGTGAAGCCATCATCGTTATGGCCAAGAAGTTGGGAATAAAAGTCGTTGCTGAAGGAATAGAGAGTCAAGAGCAACTAACTATATTGAAGAAAATGGGATGTGATTATGGTCAAGGCTATTTTTTCTCTAAACCGGTAAACAGGCAAAGGTTCGAAAAGTTGCTTAAAAGTTCAGTGTAATTGTTGACCAAAGTTGTAACAAATTGTAATAGCTTCAGACGCTCTTTGTCGAAAAAATAAAAATTTCCCCAATAATCAGTAACTTGGTTTATTGTTTATCGTCTTTACATGTCTTTACACAAGTGTGGGCTTGTGCTAATTTCAACGTGTGAAAAGTTCACTTTGTTACAAGGGGTACTTTTTGCATCCAGGGAAACTAATTATAATTTAATCAGTCACAGACAGTTTTCTCATTCAAACTGAATGTGCTGGGAGAAAAATTGTGTCTAAAACAATAAAATTCAAAAAAAAGATGCTCTACTCTGCAGTAGCGGCATCGCTAGCAACTGGCGTCAGTATGAACTTTGCTTACGCTCAGGAAATCGAAGTTCCTGAGGAGCCAGAAAAGAAAGTTGAGGTAGTAGAAGAAGAGGAAACAACCGAACGCGTTGTCGTAACGGGTTCTCGTGTTGCTCGTGCTGAATTCTCATCAGCATCTCCAGTACAAGTAATTGACGGTCAGTTTGCTCGTGACCTAGGCCTTGTTGACGCGGCTGATCTACTTGCACAAACAACCGTTGTTCAGGGTCAACAGTTCACAACAGGTGTTTCTACTTCTGCTGGTCTACTTTCTGATAGCGGTCCAGGCTCTGCTACAGCGTCACTACGCGGCCTTGATCCAGGCAGAACGCTTGTTATGGTTAACGGTCGTCGTCTGGCACCTGCCGGTGTACGTGGTGCGCCAAGTGCACCTGACCTTAACTTGATCCCAGGCTCTCTTATCGAGCGTGTTGACGTTCTTCTTGACGGCGCATCTTCTGTTTACGGTTCAGACGCGGTAGCAGGGGTTGTAAACTACGTTTTAAGAAATGACTTTGACGGTCTTCAGTTAGACGTTTTCAGCACCAGCCCTCGCACCGTTGACGGTGGTGGTCAAGACGTTATCTCTGCTACGTGGGGTATGAACTCTGACCGTGGTTTTATGGGTTTTGCTGTTGAACACAGCAGAAGCTCAGGTTACAACGAGCGTGCTTTCGCAGATTTCTACAGCCCTTACGCTGGCAACTGTCGTAGCACGGTAACGCAAGGCGCAAGCGGCGAACTTTACGAAGCATGTACCGGTTCATTTGGTGCGGGTTCAGTTAGCTCGGGCGCGTTCGGCTTCCTAGGTTTTGAACAAGGCCGTAAAGAAGACGGTTTACCAGAGAACTTCTTCCGCATTCCAATTAGTTCTGACCTACTATTGCCAGACAGTGTAAATGGTCAGGCGCTACTGCTATTCCCAGAAGAGCTTGACGCTGCATTTGCACCAGACTTCGAGCGTACTACGTTCTATACATTCGGTGAATATGCTCCGGGTTGGTATGGCGACGCAACTACTTACTTCGAGGCGTCATGGTCATCTCGTGACACAAGCACTAACACAGCAGGCCAAGGCGCTATCGAGCTACCTGGTGACTACGCGTTAGGTAACTTTGGCGGTCAGCCAGCGACGTTATTCTTCTCAAGCCGTTTCGTTAACAAAACTGAAGTTGCACAAACGCGCTTAGTTGGTGGTATTAAGGGTGACCTTCCGTTCGTAGATTTCGGTTCTGTAGCGAACTGGACGTACGACGCATATGCAAGCTACTCACGCTCAAGCGGACAAGATTTGGTTGGCGGTATCCCATTCTTCCCACGTTTAGCGCAAACGCTTAACAATACACGTATAGATGAAACAACCGGTGAAGCTGTATGTGATCCGATAGTTGTTCCAGGCGAAGGCCAGCAGGCTACCTGTCGTCCGCTTAACTTCTTTGACCCTCAATTCCTATTGACCGGTCGTTTCCCAGATGAAGCAGACAACAATTTCTTGTTCCCAAATCGTATGACGAATACGATAGTAGAGCAGACGGTATTCAACGCCTATGTTGCAGGTGAACTATTTGAACTGCCTTCTGGCTACCCAGCTAGCTTAGTTGTTGGTTTCGAGTACAGAGAAGACGCTATTCGTACTGATACTGATGCAGGTGCATCTGGTGGTGATTTCCTAGGGTTCTTTGGCGACCCAGGTTCTAATGGTGAGCGTTGGTTCAAAGAAGCATTTACCGAGCTAGACTTACCTCTACTTGGCGATATGCCACTTGTTAGCGACCTGTCTCTTAACTTGGCAGCACGTTACACTGAAGAAGAAAACTTCGGCAGCGAGACTACTTACCGTATTCAAGGTCAGTACGCGCCAGTTGATTACTTCCGTGTTCGAAGCTCATTTGGTACATCGTTCCGTGCACCAAACCTAGGCGAACAGTTTGGTGGTCAGGTAACAGGTTTTGCTGACCCAGCAGATCCATGTCGTGTTCCTGGTATTGCGGTACCGTTCATTGACCACGATAACGATCCTAACACGCCAGATATTCGCGTATACAACCCAGACTTGGATAATCGTGAGCCAGCAATCCTTGCAAACTGTACAGCAGGTGGTGGTCCCTTCGGAATTCCGGGTACTGATCCTACAGAGTTGGGTATTCGCGGCCTAGGTACAGAAAACCCTGTTTTCTTAGGCTCTCCAACACAGGTTGCTTCAGGGTCAAATCCAAACCTTCAAGCAGAAACGTCTGAATCATTCACGTTTGGCGTAGTGTTCGAGCAGCCTTGGTCTGACGACTTCACGCTTAACTTATCTGCAACGTATTTCGACATTCAAATCGAGGACGAAGTTGATCAGTTAACGGCTAATACCATCGTTGCGCGTTGTTACAACTCTGAAGGTCTGAGCGATCAAACATGTCAATTTATTACTCGTGAGCCTCGTGTAAGCGGCGACTCAAACTCGGGTGAAATTGTTTTCGTTGAAGCACTTCAGCAAAACCTTGGTGAGCAGCGCGTTGAAGGTATCGATTACAACCTTGAGTTTGGTACTGACTTCAACCCGTTTGATCTAGAAGATCAAATTAACTACAACTTTATTGTTCGTGCTACGCACTCTCTTACTGACGAAGAAGAAGAGTTCCGTGCAACGGAAACTTTCCTTAACGACCAGTTAAGAGAATACGGTAACCCTGAATGGCGTGTTAACCTGACAAACGTATTCAACTTTGGTGATTGGACAATTTTACTTCAGTCGCGCTACATCAGCTCGATGATTGAAGATAATGATGATCCAGAAGATGAAACGACATCAGGCTTTAACCCATGTGTTCAAGCGGGTGACGGTCCTTGTCTTCAGTATGACAACCTTGACCCATACTGGGTTCATGATGCTACGGTAGCATGGCGCAGTGATGACCTTGTTGTTCGTGTTGGTATCAGCAACGTATTTGACGATGCTCCTCCTTACACTAACAACAACAACCTTGGTTCACTTGGTGGTCTAGGTTACGACATCGGTGGCCGTACGTTGTTCGGTAACATCACTATTGGGTTCTAATTATTAGAAAACTTCAAACGAAGCTTTCAAGTAAAATCTAATATTTATAGTAGGGGCTCTAGATAACATCTGGGGTCCCTTTTTTATTACTGTCACAGATTGAATTTATTCTCATCTGATTAAGACAGCACATTAAATTAAACTCGTTATAAAACGGAGGTTTAAATGAAGTTTATTAAGACCCTCACTGCAGTTGTGTTGATGTGTTCTGCGTCAACAGCGTTACATGCCACACCTGCTAGCGTACCAGTAGAAGTTTGGTCTGATTCTCTACAAGTCAGTAACCTAGACATGTCTCCAGATGCAAAACGTATTGCAATGCTAATGCGCAGAGAGCGCGGTGGAGATCCTGAACTTTTCATATTTGAAACCAGCAATATAAAAAGTACACTTCAAGCGATACAACCAGAAGGCCTGACACCTACATCCCTTAGATGGGCAAACGAAAAGCACCTTGTTGTAAACTTTTATTTTGAAACAGAAGATGCGGGAACTCCTGTTCGACTTAGCCGTACTGCGTCTTTTAACGTTGAAACGCAAGAATGGACCCCCCTCATTAGAACGACTACGCGTAAAAATATTCGTGATACTGGCGGTAATCTGTTTAGCCGGTTGGGTATAGGTCGCGTTGTAAGTATTCTACCTGATGAGCCAGAATATGTACTTATTGAGCACAACGAAGAGCGGGGTAGTGCGCCTAACTACTACAAGACTCACCTTGATACCGGTGAACGTAGCCTAGTTCTAAAAGGTAACTACAGATTAAGTGGCTATATTTGGGATAGAGACGGTAAGGCACGTGCCGCTATGGAATATGACTCAGGTGATATTGCCATTGTGTCGTTAGCACGAGAGTCTGATGAGGATGACTGGAAAGAAGTAGGTCGATTAAGAGCAGCTGATAGAGACCGTTTTGAAGTATTAGGGTTTTACGACACAGATAAGCCTTATTTAGCGACAGTTGTTGCTGAAACTGATGATCGCGAGTACACGGCTATTTACACTGTGGACATACGTGATGGCTCAAAAGAAATGGTATTTAGAACGGAAAACTACGATGCCACTGGCGTTGTACTTTCACCGCGATTGGCAGATGGTACAAAGGTAGTCGGGTATCGTTATGCCGATGAAGAGGGGTACCAGAAATATTATACTGACGACACATATGGCCCACTTTATAGAGGTCTACAGCAAGCATTTCCGGGCAGAAACGTTACGCTGCAGCGTGTGTCGAAAGACGGAAAAACCACGTTAATTTATACCTCTGGCCCTCAAGATCCAGGAAGTTGGTATTTGTTTAAAGATGGCAAAGTGGCGCCAATTATTTCGGCCTCTACCGAGATAACAAGTGCAGCACTTTCACCCGTAGAAGTCTTGAAGTATAAAGCACGCGATGGCCTAGAAATGTCTGGGTACGTAACAATCCCAAGCAATACTAAAGGTCCGTATCCGCTAATTGCTATGCCTCATGGTGGCCCATGGGTAAGAGATAGCTACGGATACGATCGTTGGGCGCAAATGCTTGCAAACAAGGGATACGCGGTGTTCCAACCTAATTACAGAGGATCTGTTGATTTAGGAAGATCGCATTGGTTAGCCGGTGACAAGAAGTGGGGCTATCAAATGCAAGACGATATCGAAGACGGCGTTAATGCATTGATTAAAAAAGGTATTGCCGACCCTAAAAAGCTTGCGATGTTTGGCTGGAGCTACGGCGGCTACGCAGCATTCACTGCCGCTACACGTGAAAACAACATGTTCAATTGTATTGTTTCAGGAGCGGGTGTTTCTGACCTTACACGTATTCGCGGCGGTATATCGGGAAGTCGATTCCAGCGTGTATTCCAAAAGCCAACCATTGATGGTGTTTCACCCGTAGACTTAACCAGTAAGGTTAAAGTACCAATGCTTATTGTGCATGGCGATCTGGACAGTACGGTACCAGTTGAACATAGCAGAATGTATGTCGAGGGCTTGGAAAAGGCTAATGCTGATTTTGAATATATTGAAATAGAAGATATGGAACACAGTCCGTATTTTTACGAGCAAAATATGCAGTGGTTTCCACAGCTGTTTGAGTTCTTTGATACTAAGTGTAAGTTTTAACGGCAATTGAAAGGTAATATATAAAGTTTAGGTAAGTCTCCTAATGAACCAGCCATGTATTTATGGCTGGTTCATCGTTAGGCGCAAATCGACTACTTAATTCTCTTAACACGATATGTTCGTCTGGAAACATCAAAACTGATTGATGGATTACCAGTATAGTTTCGATTAAATGTAGCTTTAGCAGGCAGTGCATCAGGTGCTATAAATCTCACATTTTGTGTCTGCTCCCATATCGCACCGTCATCCGTGTAAAACTTATGTCTGCCCTTTGCGTTAACCGTTATCCTCACGATGGTCGCTTCGAAGTCGGCAACATCTTGTTTTACTTCTTCTTCTGTATATCTTGGCCCTGCTGCCCACGTCGGCAGGTCGTCTGCTGAAGTTTTTGTATCCGTTTCCTTTTTAGGGTTTGTTGCTACCACAGCATCAGGTTGTTTTTTCGCCAGAGTAGGCGTTGTGCTATTAGCATTAACTTTGGGCGTTTGCAGCGATGCCGGTACAATTTTTTCGAGCGCTTCTGTAGCACTATCAAAACAAGCTAGTCTTAATTCATCAGAGCTTAGCGCTTTGCATTCAATTACATTGGTTGCTGATTGTATAAGTTCTTCTTGTGCTTGTGCACATTGAAATGCGACTAAGCTTGAAATGCCGATCGATATTTTTATCGCGTTTTTAACGCTTACAGCATGGTTGTGTTTTTTTATAGTCAATTTTTCACCACTTTCTGAAAATAGTCATTTATTAAGACGTTCTGCGTACTTTGAATATGTGGAGTCGACAAGGACATCCTCACTGTTGATACGAAATTTACGTTGAGTAATTTTGTAGCGCTATGGTACTACACAATGTAAAAACGTAGAGCACAGGGCTCTACGTTTTTACAATTTAAGATGGAAGCCTGTGAAAGTAAAGTTTGATTACCGACAAGAAGTTATGAAAGTGTAGCGAGGGCCTTCCCAGAATATGTGGCTAATTCTTCGGTTCGGTTTTCTTTTATCTTATTAGCCCAATTTGGATCTTGAAGGAGTGCTCTGCCTACCGCGACTAAGTCAAATTCTTTATTATCAAGCCGTTCGAGTAAATCATCAACCGAGCGAGTGCTTGAATCTTGCCCTTTAAATGCGCCGAAAAAGTCATCACTTAAGCCTACAGACCCTACTGTAATTGTTGGTTTGCCCGTGATCTTTTTGGTCCATCCAGCCAGATTAAGTTCACTACCTTCGAATTCGTTTTCCCAGTAACGGCGCTGTGAGCAATGAAATATATCTACGCCCGCATCACTAAGTGGAAGCAAGAACTGCTCTAGTTCTTTAGGTGTAGTCGCTAAGCGAGCGGTATAATCTTGCTGTTTCCATTGCGAGTAGCGTAAGATGATAGGGAAGTCTGGATCCGTTGACGCGCGAATTGCCTTAATAATTTCAATAGCAAAGCGCCCTCTGTTTTCCATGCTACCACCCCAGCTATCGTCTCGCTGATTGGTACCTTCCCAAAAGAATTGATCAATTAAATAGCCATGAGCTCCGTGAATTTCTATACCATCCATTCCAATGCTTTTTGCATCACTGGCGGCTTGGGCAAAGGCTTCGATTACCGATTCAATGTGTGAGACGCTCATTGGTTCAGCGCCTTGCTTCCCAGGTTTGAATAGCCCTGATGGACCTGCGCTAGGAAGTTCAGGGTAGGGCGCCTTTTCTGCAACACGTGCCATACCAACATGCCACAGCTGTGGCATTATTTTACCTCCTGCTTTGTGGACTTCTTCTACCACCTTTTTCCAACCAGCTAGGGCTTGCTCACCGTGAAATCGTGGAATGTTAGCATCCATAGTAGCGACCTTGTCATTAACTGTTGTACCTTCAGTAATGATGAGGCCTGTTCCACCTTCGGCGCGTCGTTTGTAGTAACCTGCGACGTCAGGCGTTGGAATTCCGTTGGGAGAAAACTGGCGAGTCATTGGCGCCATAACGATGCGGTTGTCTAATGAAAGGCTTTTGCATTTAAAATCGGAAAAAAGAGTAGTTTTATTCATTAACGTTTCATTTCTTTATTTTAAGATATAAACGAGTGTATTAGATGTACTAAGTCAGTCAATTGACCTTTATTGATGGATTGTTATAAATGAAACATCTTGAGGTCTCTTAATACTATAACTGTTTAATTATTTCTAATTCCTCTTTGTTGGCAAAATTCGCATCCCAATGTGCCAGTTTTTTTTCCATAACTTTAAACCATAAAGGCGGGATCAGTGCTATTGCCATTGTTGAGATATAACCACCGATCATTTCTGGGGAGTCGGGCATGGCCTTAAGCTTTTCGAATGGTACTGCGCCTTGTGCGTGATGATGGCTGTGGCGTGGTAAATTGAACATAGTCCAACAACTTACGCGGCGGTTTGAGTTCCATGAATGGCGTGGTCGCACAGGTTGCTTTGGGTGGCGCACAAGACCGTAATGCTCCATATAGTTGACAATCTCTAACGTAAATTTTGCGCTTAAGCCTACTGCAACAAACATAAGTGCGCCAAAGACACCCGACAGAATATACGCTAATGTAAGCAAGATAATACTCATAGCCCAACCGCGAAGAAAGGCGTTATGCCAGCTGTAAATGGAGATGCTTTTTCGCTTAAGGCGTTTTTTTTCTATTTGCCATCCTGCTTTTTGTGTACCACTAAACGCCTTCACAAAATGAACATAAACATTGCGGCCTCTCGGCGCAGTAGCAGGGTCTTCAGGTGTGGCTACTTTGATATGGTGGTTGTATACATGCTCAATTGAAAAGTTTGCGTCAAAACTAAAAGCAAGAAGCCATCTTCCTACCGCAACAGCTATAGGGTTGCCGATCTTGTGCACAAGTTCATGAGCTACAACAGTAGCGACTCCACCTAACATCAACCCCAGGAAAGGAACCGCAATGACGAGTTGCCACCACGATGTATCTAGTTTTGCATTTACAAAGTATAGGGGAAGGTTAGACATAATCCATTGACCGGTTGTGCTGTGAAGCGGCAATACCAGCCACAATGCTGACAAATAAATCATAATAGCTATCGGCATAGCGCCATATAACATATATCTGAGCAGGCGTTGATTGAGCAAGGGCGGCTCTGAAATATCGTCACCTAATAGTGCATCGCCCAATATGTAGAGCGCAAGATAGAGTGCGTATCCATACACAATAAAATAGTTACCGAGCCATATTGATGACAAGCCCAGCAATACGGCGATATAAAAGTTAAAAAATTTTAGATAATGCCACACTGTTTTGTCCTCTTAATTATAAAGGGATACAAAGGTTACAAGGGATAAGTGTGACTGAAGCTTTTAAAATTTAAGAGCGTAAAAGAGGTCATTGTTCGGTCATTTATTGCCAGGACTAGGTCATTACATTACTCTTTTGAAAAAGACATTTTTCACAGAGTTAGCAATATGAGCAGGCAAATTTATAACGTACCAACGTTTTACATTATGCAGTTTAGCAATGTGTTGGCAGCTCATGGGCTTTCTCTTAGTGATTGTCTGCATGCAATTGGTACAGACATTCAGACACTCTCTGCACCGAACGCAGTAATACCTTCCAATAAATTTGATGCATTGATATCTGACCTTGTCTCCGATAAAGGGATTGTTTCACCGGGTTTGCTGCTAGGAAACGCATTGAAACCCATTCATCATGGCTCTTTTGGTCTTGCAATAATGAATAGTCCAACGGGGTTAGATAGCCTTTTACTGGTTCAACGTTTTATCACTTTATTTGTACCCGGCATCGCGTTGAAGGTGAGTGAAGAAGGCCAAAGCATTGTAGTCACCTTGTTAGATGAATATTGGACGCCAGAATCTCATCGGTTTTTTGTCGATGTGTTAACGTCGGCGTTTGCAAATCTGCAACGCAGTATTATTGAAGCGGGAAACAACCCCATCATTACAGCGTTTTCTTTCGATTATTCACCGTGTGACAACGCGCTTATAGAAAACATTTTTGCCGACATAACATGCAGATTCAGTCAACCAATGTGCGGCGTTGTACTTAATAAAGAAAACGCAACATCTCTGTTAAAAGGTGGCGACCCAGTTAGCTATGAGTATGCGCTAGCGATTTGTGAAAAAGAAAGAGAACGAGCGCCTCATGAAGCGCTTAAAAACAAATTGCGCTTTATTTTTGAACAAAGTGACAAGACACTTTTGTCGCTAACTGATGCTGCCTATGCGCTAAATATGAGTAAGCGAACGTTGCACCGTAGGCTATTGAAAGAGGGGACAAACTTTAAAAACGAAAGGGATGCTTTCCTTAAGTTAAGGGCTTACGAACTGCTGCACGTAAAACAGTTGAGCGTTCAGCAAACCGCTGAAGAGCTTGGATATGCCGACCCTTCGAATTTTCGGCGAGCTTTTGTAAGTTGGTATAACGAACCACCCTCTAAATACAAATAGTGCAAACCCCATTGTGGTTCATGCTCTGTTTGCCTTTAGTAACAACCTAGCCTGTATTGTTTAGAAAACAGGCCAGGTCTTTTAGGGGGTGGGATTAGTCAATATTAAACTACAACTCTTGACTGGTAGGTCTGATAACCATTTCATTTATGTCTACATCGCCAGGTTGCTCAATGGCAAACGTTATAGCGCGAGCAATAGCATCAGCATCGATAGCATCATCATACATATCATCTGCCATTTGCTTTGAGTCTTTGTGAGAAATATGGTCGGTAAGCTCTGTTGCAACAGCACCTGGGGAAATATTTGTGGCCCTAATTTCTCCATTTGACTCTTTTCGAATACCTTCGCTGATAGCTTTAACGGCGAACTTTGTAGCACAGTATACGGTCGCGCCGGGGAACACTACATGACCTGCAACGGACGATAAATTAATAATGTGACCGCTTTTCTGCTCTCGCATTGTTTTAAGCACAGCCGCAACGCCGTACATCACACCTTTTATATTGACGTCGATCATTTGGTCCCACTCATCAACTTTTAATTCGTCAAGGGGCGCTAGCGGCATCAAACCGGCGTTATTGACCAGCACATCAATGCGGCCAAATGCACCAACTGCAGCGTCAGCAAGTTGCTTCACTTCATCTTTGTTTGTGACATCGACAGTTTTGTAAATGGCAGAGCCCCCGCTACTTTCAATATCATCAACTAGCTTCTTCAAGCGTTCTTCTCTTCGCGCACCCAAAACAAGTTTAGCGCCTTTGTTGGCCAGCATCTTTGCGGTAGCTTCGCCAAGACCGCTGCTTGCACCTGTAATAATGACGACTTTTCCTGAAATTTCACTCATAACATTATCCTTACGTTTGATTGATGTTAAATTGCTACGTGCAAATGCTTAACTGGATTATTAAATTTCGCAAAAATGATAAATAGGGAAGATTGATTTGAGTAACATTACGTTAGAAAAAACGATTAAAGAAACCATTGTCAGAGAGCTTCAAAACTATTTTGATTCTGAGTTAAATGTAGAGTTGGGCCAGTTTGATGGAGAGTTTCTACTCGATTTTATAATTGAGAAAGTTGGCCCCGCGGTTTATAACCAAGGAATAGCCGACGCACGAGCCGTACTAGAAAGACGAATTCAGTCGATTGATGAAGACTTGTACGCAATAGAAAAATAATCTGTACTTTAAAAGAGGCACAGTGCTTATACGTAAGGGCTATAAGAGAGAGGTCAATTTTCCATTCGGTTTAAGCGCTAAAGTGATACTTTTATTTTCAGCGCACACTTGGCAATACAACAACAAGGAAGAATTTCATCGTCGTCAATGAAGGCAAGGGGATCAGTAGTGTACTCAACTTCGCCTTCAATAAGTTTCGTACGGCAAGCACCACAAAAACCTTCACGACAATGGTAGTGAATATGAACGCCGGCTGATTCGAGGGCGTTTAAAATGGTTGTATCGGAAGGGGCAACAACCGCCCCCACGTCGACAACGTCGATGCGGAGGGGTTTGTCATTACTGCTCATTAAGCTGCGGCGTTACAGCTCAAAATCAGCAAAGTCGTCTTCGCTCACGGCAGAGTCGATTTGACCAACAAGATAAGAGCTGATTTCAGACTCTTGAGGTGCCACCTGCACGTTGTCTGAATTCAAATAGTTATTCATCCATGGAAGTGGATTACTGCTTATCTCGAACGGGGTGTCTAGACCAATGGCCGACATGCGCTGATTAGCAATGTACTCAACGTATTGGCAAAGAATCTCTTTGTTCAAACCAATCATTGAACCATTTTGGAATAAATAGTCTGCCCATTGCTTTTCTTGCTCAACCGCATTCATAAAGATAGCGCGAGCCTCTTCCTTACACTCCTCTGCAATTTGCGCCATTTCGGGGTCATCTTTACCCTTAGCCCACAAGTTTAGAATGTGCTGTGTAGAAGACAGGTGGAGGTTTTCATCACGAGCTATCAAGCGAATGATCTTTGAATTACCTTCCATCAACTTACGCTCAGCAAAAGCGAAGGTACAAGCAAATGACACATAGAAACGGATTGCTTCTAGTGCGTTTACAGAGTTCATGCACAGATAAAGCTTCTTTTTGAGTTCGTACATGTTAACGGTGTATGCAATGCCGTCAACAGTGTGAATGCCTTCACCCTGAGTCTGCCATAGTTGAGTGGCAAAAATGAGATCGTCATAGTATTTAGAAATATCGGCAGCACGTCGCTTAATTTCGTCATTCACTACGATATCTTCGAATATCTCACTTGGATCTGAGAATAGGTTACGCAAAATATGTGTGTACGAACGTGAGTGAATAGTCTCGAAGAAAGACCATGTTTCAACCCAAGTTTCTAGCTCTGGTAGTGAAATAATAGGCAAAAATGCGATATTTGGGCTACGGCCTTGTACCGAATCTAGCAGAGTCTGATACTTAAGGTTCGAAATAAAAATGTGCTTTTCTGGGTCGGTTAATTTTTGAAAATCAACACGATCGCGAGACACATCAACTTCCTCCGGGCGCCAAAAAAAGCTAATTTGCTTTTCAATAAGCTTTTCGAAAATGGAATGCTTTTGCTGGTCGTAGCGCGCAACGTTTACGGGATTTCCGAAAAACATCGGCTCGATCAATGGATTAGTACTTTGCTGATTAAACGTAGTGTATTTCATGATGGCCTAACTAAAAACTTAGTGATTAACGCGTATTATTGTTTGTGTTCTTGCTTCAAAACTTTTGATGGCAAGCGCAGATACATTCTCTACACACTTGCCACCTAAACAGAAGGGCGTGCTTTATATTTTACACGCGCCGCCTGCACAATCATCGTCTTCCTCTACAACTACTTCCTCTTGACGTGGCATTGGCTCGTTTGCCTTTGCATCTAGCGCTGAAGTGTCAGAAGCACCGTCACGGGTATTGTGATAATAAAGTGTTTTAACACCCAGTTTATACGTAGTTAGAAGATCTTTAAGAAGAAGCTTCATCGGTACTTTGTTACCTTCGTAACGGCTTGGGTCGTAATTTGTGTTCGCCGAGATAGTTTGGTCAATAAACTTCTGCATGATACCAACAAGCTGCAGGTAACCGTCGTTTGAAGGAATATCCCAAAGTAGCTCGTATTGGTCTCTTAGCGTTTCGTACTCAGGTACAACTTGTTTAAGAACACCATCTTTACTCGACTTAATGCTGATAAAACCACGTGGCGGCTCAATACCGTTTGTCGCGTTAGAAATCTGAGAAGAAGTCTCTGACGGCATTAATGCTGACAGCGTAGAGTTACGCAAACCGTGAGTTTTGATTTCTTCACGAAGTGTATCCCAGTCGTAATGAAGTGGTTCATTACATACGCTATCAAGATCCTTCTTGTAGCTGTCAATTGGCATGATGCCTTGAGAATAGGTGGTTTCGTTAAACTTAGGACACGCACCTTTTTCTTTGGCAAGATTGTTCGACGCTTTAAGTAGGTAATACTGCATTGCTTCAAATGTGCGGTGAACGAGACCGTTCGCGCTGTGATCAGAATACTTAACGCCATTTTTAGCAAGGTAGTATGCAAAGTTGATAACACCAACACCCAGTGTACGACGCCCCATTGTTGCGTTATACGCAGCAGGAACAGGGTAGTCTTGGTAATCAAGCAGGTTATCTAGCGCACGTACTGCAAGGTCAGACAGCTCTTCAAACTCGTCCAGTGACTTAATCGCACCTAAGTTGAACGCTGACAGCGTACAAAGTGCAATTTCACCGTTCTCATCATTAACGTGCTGAAGCGGCTTAGTAGGTAGCGCAATTTCAAGGCATAGGTTGCTCTGACGAACTGGCGCAACTTCTGGGTTAAACGGGCTGTGCGTATTACAGTGGTCAACGTTTTGAAGATAAATACGACCTGTGCTTGCACGCTCTTGCATGAACAAGCTGAATAGCTCCATCGCTTTAATTTGCTTCTTACGAATGCTGTCGTCGTTTTCGTATTTAACGTATAGCTCTTCGAACTTATCTTGATCAGCGAAGAATGCATCGTAAAGACCCGGTACGTCAGACGGGCTAAATAGTGAAATATAGCCGTCTTTCATCATGCGCTGGTACATGAGTTTGTTGAACTGAACACCGTAATCTAGGTGACGTACTCGGTTTTCTTCAACACCACGGTTGTTCTTAAGCACTAACAGTGATTCGACTTCCATATGCCAAATAGGATAGAACAGCGTAGCAGCGCCACCACGAACACCACCCTGTGAACAGCTTTTTACTGCGGTCTGGAAGTATTTATAGAACGGAATACAACCTGTGTGGAATGCTTCACCGCCGCGGATAGGGCTACCTAGTGCGCGAATACGGCCTGCGTTTACACCGATACCCGCACGCTGACTTACGTACTTAACAATGGCGCTTGCCGTTGCATTGATTGAGTCCAAGCTGTCGCCCGTTTCAATAAGTACGCAAGAGCTGAACTGACGAGTTGGTGTACGTACGCCAGCCATTATAGGTGTAGGCAGTGACAACTTGAACGTTGACGCTGCATCGTAGAAGCGGCGTATGTAGTCCATACGTGTAGATTTATCGTAATTTGCGAAAAGGCATGCCGCCACCAAGATATACAGGAACTGTGCACTTTCGTAAATTTCACCAGTAACACGGTTTTGAACCAAGTACTTGCCTTCAAGCTGCTTAACTGCGGCATAGCTGAAGTTCATGTCACGCCAATGATCAATGTACGTGTCCATTTCAGCAAATTCTTCAGGCGTGTAGTCTTCAAGCAAGTGTTTATCGTACTTACCCATATCAACCATCTTTCCTACATGTTCTAACAGAGTAGGCGGCTCAAATTGTCCGTACGCTTTTTTGCGAAGGTGGAAAATGGCTAAGCGTGCAGCAAGATATTGATAATCTGGCGCGTCGGTAGAGATAAGATCTGCCGCTGATTTGATCAGGGTTTCGTGGATCTCGCTAGTATTGATGCCATCGTAAAATTGGATTTGAGCTTTAATTTCGACTTGTGAAACAGAAACGTTT
Source organism: Alteromonas sp. V450 (assembly GCF_001885075.1). Lineage (NCBI taxonomy): Bacteria > Pseudomonadati > Pseudomonadota > Gammaproteobacteria > Alteromonadales > Alteromonadaceae > Alteromonas > Alteromonas sp. V450. The sequence continues at coordinate 1,222,195 of NZ_MODU01000004.1, read as the reverse complement.
TTAAGTCCTTTTGCTGCCCATGTAACGACTTTGTGAATTTTCTCTAAGTCGATGGACTCTTTTTCACCATTGCGTTTGGTGACGAATAAGTTGTTGTTCATGTTACTGGCCGTTTCTCTGTTAGCGCTTGATGCGTGGGCTATTTGTGCCCATTTATATTTAAATTATTGCTTTATTACCTTGCGAACTTGCTATCGTTTTTGGCTCACGCCAGATCAACAACTCGCAAAAAAGCGGCCCAAACACATACTGGAAAGTAATACGTATAGACTGCTTATAAATTTTTACTGCTAGTGGTTTTCCAGCAGATCTGTTTCTCTGCCGATCCCGGTGTTTTTTATCTGGGATCCGTCGCTGGACTAAACACAAGATAGTGAGGTTTTAGACTTAATGCAACCCAATATCTGGTGGTATTTCCAGCACTCAGATTGGCACGAAATTTATGTTAGTAACAGCTAACTTTTTAGCGTTCTACAAGCGTAAAATATCTGGATTGCAAGCGTTTTAATCAAAATCTTCGACGTAAAAATTAATTTATTCTTAGAATTCAGTTTTTATACAAGCACGATATATGGTGTTTAAATTATCGCCGCAACCCAATATGTAGTGTTAAATTAACTTTGCGCTTCTGTATATAGCAAGTAGTTAACGTCTACATTATTAGACGAAAGATAAAAGCCCTGCGAAATTGGGTCCATGTGCAAACCTGTCATGTCGCGTGGAAGCAGGCCGGCATTGTCGGTCATCGACATAAGTTCAGACGGTTTGATGAACTTGCTGTGATCGTGAGTTCCTTTAGGCACTAATTTAAGAATATATTCCGCACCTACGATCCCCATCAGATAAGATTTGAGATTCCGATTAAGTGTGGAAAAGAAAACATGGCCGCCGGGTTTGACTAATTTAGCACAGGCCATAACTACAGAAGCTGGCTCAGGCACGTGTTCTAGCATTTCCATACAGGTAACTACGTCAAACTTACCTGCATTTGCTTCTGCAAACGCTTCAGCCGTAGAGCATACGTAATCAACCTTAACGCCCGATTCTAAACCGTGAAGTTTTGCCACTTCTAACGACGCCTCAGCCATATCTAAACCTGTCACTGTTGCTCCCGCACGTGCCATCGATTCTGCTAAAATGCCGCCGCCACAGCCGATGTCAACAACGCTTTTATCAAACAAGCCTTTGCTGTGTTGGTTTATAAAATCTAAACGAAGCGGGTTTATAAGGTGTAATGGCTTAAACTCTCCCTCTGGATCCCACCAGCGAGAAGCGAGCTCTGAGAACTTATTAATTTCTTGTTGATCGACATTCGTCATGAGTAAACTAATCCTTAATACATCTCTTTTTAGATTATCGTAAATTGACGCTGCGTTTTACTGTTTTTAATCAGAAATAGACAAAATATAACAAGGTGTGAGTGAAAAATAATCGCTTGCCTTTTAGTTGATTAATAAGCGTAATTAAGCGCTACATAATTCTGTCATCAAGTGGTACACTCGAAGTACGATTATGACCCACATAATAATAACAGTGCGCGCCCATGCCTTGTTTTCACAATGATGTGAAGCTAAGCGCTGGATAACGCAGAACAAACCAAGATAAAGGGATTAAGCAGTTTATGTCTGATAACGCTAAAGAAATCCTCCCCGTTAATATTGAGGAAGAGTTAAAAAATTCTTACCTTGATTACGCGATGAGCGTTATTGTCGGGCGAGCCTTGCCTGATGTAAGAGATGGCTTGAAGCCAGTGCACCGTCGTGTGCTGTTCGCAATGAACGAACTGAAAAACGACTTTAACAAGCCATACAAAAAATCTGCCCGTGTGGTAGGTGACGTAATTGGTAAATATCACCCTCACGGTGACTCTGCAGTTTACGACACTATTGTTCGTATGGCGCAACCGTTCTCACTTCGTTATATGCTAGTAGACGGTCAGGGTAACTTCGGATCAGTAGACGGCGACTCAGCTGCTGCGATGCGTTATACCGAAGTTCGCATGGCAAAAATCGCGCACGAATTACTCGCCGATTTAGATAAAGAAACCGTTGATTTCGTACCTAACTACGATGGTACAGAGCATATCCCTGAAGTGTTGCCAACGAAGGTGCCTAACCTTCTTGTTAATGGCTCGTCGGGTATCGCGGTTGGTATGGCAACGAATATTCCGCCTCATAACCTAACCGAAGTGATCAACGGTTGCGTAGCGTTGATTCAAGATCCATCAATAACCATTGATGATCTAATGACCCACATTCCAGGTCCTGACTTCCCAACGGCAGCAATGATCAGCGGTCGCAAAGGTATTGAAGATGCGTATCGCACAGGTCGCGGTAAAATCTATCTTCGTGCTAAAGCGGAAATTGAGACTGACAGCAACGGCAAAGAAACCATTGTTGTTCACGAGATCCCTTACCAGGTTAACAAGGCGCGTCTTATTGAAAAGATTGCTGAACTGGTAAAAGAAAAACGCATTGAAGGCGTTTCTGCACTGCGCGATGAGTCTGATAAAGACGGTATGCGTATTGTTATCGAAGTTAAACGCAACGAATCTGCCGAAGTCCTACTGAATCATTTATACGCGAATACCCAGCTTCAAACGGTATTCGGTATTAACATGGTTGCGCTTGATAACGGTCAGCCAAAGGTATTTAACCTTAAAGAAACGCTTGAAGCGTTTATCCTTCACCGTCGTGAAGTGGTTACTCGTCGTACTGTTTTTGAATTACGTAAAGCCCGTGACCGTGCTCATATCCTTGAAGGTTTGGCAATCGCGCTTGCAAATATCGACCCGATTATCGAGTTGATTAAAGCGTCACAAAGCCCAGCAGATGCCAAGAAATCGCTTGTGGCACAAGGTTGGGACTTAGGCGACGTAGCACAAATGCTTGAGCGCGCAGGCGATGACGCTGCACGCCCTGACTGGCTAATGCCAGAATTTGGTATTCGCGACGGCAAGTACTACCTTACTGAGCAGCAAGCGCAAGCTATTCTTGACCTGCGCTTACACAAGCTAACGGGCCTTGAGCACGAGAAAATTCTAGAAGAATATAAGCAACTTCTAGAGATCATCGCAGAGCTTCTTCACATCCTAAATAGCCCAGAGCGCTTGATGGAAGTGATTCAAGAAGAACTTGAAAAAGTGCGTGATGAATTTGGTGATGAGCGTCGTACTGAAATTACGGCAGCAAGTCACGATATCGATATTGAAGATCTTATTGAGCAAGAAGACGTTGTTGTAACGCTTTCTCGCGAAGGGTATGTGAAATATCAAAAGCTTACAGACTACGAAGCACAGCGTCGTGGTGGCCGTGGTAAATCAGCAACCAAGATGAAAGATGAAGATTTCATTGAAAGGTTACTGGTAGCGAATACCCACGATCACATACTTTGCTTCTCAACCCGTGGTCGCTTGTACTGGTTGAAAGTGTATCAATTGCCGTTTGCTAGCCGTAATGCGCGCGGACGCCCAATCGTTAACATTCTACCGCTTGAAGAAAACGAACGTATTACTGCTATTCTTCCTATTAAAGAATTTGAAGAAGGCAAGTTTGTACTGATGGCAACGGCAAACGGTACAGTTAAAAAGACTGACCTAAGCCTATACTCTCGCCCTCGTTCAAGCGGTATTATCGCTGTTAACCTAAATGAAGGTGATGAGCTAATTGGTGTTGATATTACCCACGGTGATGACGACATCATGTTGTTCTCTGACGCGGGTAAAGTAGTTCGCTTTAACGAGAAGCTTCGCGACAGCGAAACCGGTGAAGTTAAGCGTGACCCAGAGACGGGTGAAGAGCTTCTGGCACTTCGTCCAATGGGAAGAACGGCAACAGGTGTTCGCGGTATTCGTCTGCAAGATGGACAAAAAGTGGTATCACTTATTGTTCCAAAAGGCGACGGCCCAATCCTAACAGCGACAGAGAATGGTTTCGGTAAGCGTACTCCGCTTGAAGATTACCCTGCGAAGAGCCGTGCGACACAAGGTGTTGTGTCAATCAAGGTGTCTGAGCGTAACGGTAAAGTGGTTGGTGCGGTTCAGGTAGACGAGACCAACGAAATTATGCTTATTAGTGACCAAGGTACACTGGTTCGTACCCGTGTAGGCGAAGTGTCAGTAGTAGGCCGTAACACACAGGGCGTTCGCTTGATACGTACAGTAGAAGGTGAGCACGTTGTAGGGTTACAGCGTATTGAAGAAGTGGAAGAGTTACAAGAATTCGACGAAGACGGTAACCCAATCATTTCAGACGATGCGCCAGAACAAGCAGAAACTGCTGTTCAAGAGCAAGAGAACACCGCAGAAGACGGTGACGGCTCAACGACAGAAGAGTAGGGATAGGGCGCAGGTATTCATACTTGCGCATTATCAGTGTTCTTTCAAACAAGCGGCTTAAGCCGCTTGTTTACCTAATAGACCCGCAAAACGTTGAAAACAAAGCGAGTTAAACGGTAATTATCTACAGGTGTTGAAAAACGCGATGAAAGAGGTTTTTAACTTTAGTGCTGGCCCCGCCATGCTTCCAAAAGAAGTCATGGAAAAAGCACAATCAGAATTTACAAATTGGCGCGACCTAGGCTGCTCTGTAATGGAAGTGAGCCACCGTGGCAAAGACTTCATTGAGATAGCCGCAAAAGCAGAACAGGACTTACGCGACCTACTATCTATTCCGTCAAACTACCATGTGCTGTTCACGCACGGTGGTGGGCGAGGGCAATTTGCAGCTGTTCCTCTTAACTTATCTACTGTCAATGACACTAGTCTGCATTTAGTCAGTGGCTCTTGGTCAAAGGGAGCAGTAGACGAAGCAAATAAATACAATCGTGCCGTTGTTGTAGGTGAAGTATCTGAAAAAGATGGCCTACATTATATTGCGCCACCTCAGTTGAGCGACATAGACCAGTCAGCCGCGTATTACCATTTTTGTCCAAATGAAACCGTTGACGGAATTGCTTTCGATTGGCTACCAGAGTCGGGCAAGGTGCCACTGGTTTCTGATATGTCTTCGACAATATTGTCTCAGCCGTTAGATGTAGCAAAGCATGGCGTCATATACGCCGGCGCACAAAAGAATATCGGCCCAAGTGGCTTATCAGTTGTAATTGTTCGCGAAGACTTAGTTGGCAAAGCACGCAAAGAAACGCCGTCAATTTTTGATTATGCATTAGCGGCAAAGTCTGACTCTATGTACAACACACCGCCAACGTTCTCATGGTATTTAGCGGGGCTTGTATTTGAATGGCTTAAAGATATGGGCGGCGTAGACGCTATGGCTAAACGCAATGCTGAAAAGGCAGCGTTATTATATTCAGCCATCGACAGCTCTGACTTTTATTCAAGCAAAGTTCACCCTGACAACCGTTCAAAAATGAACGTGCCGTTTCATTTAGCCAATACCGAACTTGATGGGCTGTTCCTTAAGCAGTCACAAGAAGCAGGGTTACTTGCACTTAAAGGGCATCGTTCAGTAGGGGGCATGCGTGCCAGTATTTACAATGCAATGCCAGTAGAGGGCATTGTTGCGCTAGTTGAATTTATGCGCGAATTTGAAAGAGTGAATGGATAAAATGGAGCAGTTAACATTAGACCCGATTGCAAAAGTATCGGGAGAGGTCAATGTACCTGGCTCAAAAAGTCTGTCTAACCGCGCACTACTGCTTGCCGCGTTAGCTGAAGGCGAAACTGAACTAACAAACTTGTTAGATAGCGAAGACATTGAGCATATGCTTAACGCACTAACAAAGTTAGGCATTAGCTATCGCTTAAGCGAGGACAAAACCCTATGCATTGTACAAGGTAACGGTGGCGCGTTTAACGTAGCTGAACCACTAGAGCTGTTCTTAGGTAACGCCGGTACCGCAATGCGTCCTTTATGCGCAGCACTTGCTGCAAGTAACGTTGACACCGTACTTACTGGTGAGCCGCGTATGGAAGAGCGCCCAATTGGCGACTTAGTCGATGCGCTTTTAGAAGCTGATGCTGACGTCACCTACCTTAAAAACGAAGGCTACCCGCCGCTTCAAATTAAGGGCAAGACATTAAGCGGTGGCGAAATGTCGGTAGACGGCAGTGTATCTAGCCAATTCTTGACTGCGCTTTTAATGGCTGCACCATTATTTTCAGGTGATGTGACTATTCGTATAAAAGGTGAGTTGGTCTCTAAGCCCTATATCGATATCACGTTAGATACCATGGAAAAGTTTGGCGTTACTGTTGAAAACGACAACTACCAAACATTTACGGTTTCTGGTGACGCCAAGTATATTGCGCCGGGTAAATTTATGGTTGAAGGCGATGCATCGTCAGCATCTTACTTCCTTGCAGCCGGTGCTATTAAAGGCGGAACGGTACGCGTAACCGGAATTGGGCAAAACAGCATTCAAGGTGACATCCGCTTTGCTGATGTGCTTGAGGCGATGGGCGCAAAGGTGGTTTGGAACGATGAGTATGTTGAAATAACCGGTGCGCCGCTTAAAGGCGTGAACATGGATATGAACCATATTCCAGACGCGGCTATGACCATTGCCACAACAGCCCTATTTGCTGAAGGTCCAACTACGATGACCAATATTTATAATTGGCGCGTGAAGGAAACAGACCGTCTTGCGGCTATGTCCACTGAGCTTCAAAAGTTGGGTGCGAAGGTGGAAGAAGGGCACGACTATATTAAAGTGTGGCCAACTGATTCGTTGAAGCACGCTGAAATAGACACGTATAACGACCATCGTATTGCCATGTGTTTCTCGCTAGTTGCACTAAGCGATACGCCGGTAACAATAAACGACCCAGGTTGTACGCGTAAAACCTTCCCTGACTACTTTACTCGCTTTAAAACGCTGTATAGTTCGTAAAGTTTGGTAAATGTCTCTTAAAAAATCGCGGTAGGCGAAAGAGCTATAGCCTCTGTAACCCAATTATTCTAAGCGATTTATTCTAATGTCCAATGCCGCCAATACGAGGCGGCATTGCTTATCTCTCACTAAAGCGTATAATTGCGCGCGATTTTTAGTAATTTAAATGATGGAGCAGGTATGCATTCCACACCCGTAGTCACGGTTGACGGTCCTAGTGGTGCTGGCAAAGGTACATTAAGTAGCTTGCTGGCAAAAAAATTAGGGTGGCACTTTCTAGATAGCGGCGCAATTTACCGCGTATTAGCAGTTGCTGCACTACACCACGACCTTCCGTGTGATGATGAAGAATGTGTTGTTCCTCTAGCAACCGGTCTTGATGTTAGTTTCGAGACGAATGGCGATACCACTCGCATTATTTTGGAAGGCGAAGACGTTACTGACGATATTCGCACCGAAGAAGTTGGCGCCGTGGCGTCAAAAGTTGCGGCATTACCCCGGGTTCGCGAAGCACTACTTCGCAGACAGCGCGCTTTCCAACAAGACCCAGGTCTTGTTGCTGACGGTCGCGACATGGGTACGGTGGTATTTCCTGATGCGCCTGTAAAGATTTTCCTTACAGCAAGCGCAGAAGCCCGTGCTGAGCGACGCTATAGCCAGTTGAAAGCAAAGGGCATGGATGTTAATATTGCGCGCCTTTTAACCGATATCAAGGCAAGAGACGAGCGCGATACACAACGTGCAGTGGCTCCTTTGGTACCGGCACAAGATGCAGTAATTATAGATTCAACGGACTTGGATATTGACCAAGTCTTTGAAAAAGCGATGGATATTATTTCCTCACGCCTTTAATGACGAGAGCTGATCGCATCCAAAGCAGTGTTGCTACAGGAAGTGGCAACTAATTTTAATAACCCCGCGTTATCCGGATAAGAAGCGTGGATATCAACTTAAAAGTTATTTGAGACTTATGACTGAAAATTTTGCACAACTTTTTGAAGAAAGCTTACAAGAACTAGAAACACGTCCTGGTTCAATTGTAAAAGGTACTGTTGTTTCTATCGACAAAGACATCGTTCTTGTTGATGCAGGCTTGAAATCAGAAAGTGCTATCCCAGCTGACCAATTTAAGAACGCTGAAGGCGAACTAGAAATCGCTATCGGTGACCAAGTAGACGTAGCACTAGATGCAGTTGAAGATGGTTTCGGTGAAACTATCCTTTCTCGCGAAAAAGCGAAGCGTCACGAAGCGTGGGTTGAGCTGGAAAAAGCTTACGAAGATAAAGCTACAATTAAAGGCGTTATCAACGGTAAAGTTAAAGGCGGTTTCACTGTTGAAGTTAACAGTGTACGCGCGTTCCTTCCAGGTTCTCTTGTTGACGTACGTCCAGTACGTGACACTACGCACCTTGAAGGCAAAGAGCTTGAGTTTAAAGTTATCAAGCTAGACGCTAAGCGTAACAACGTTGTTGTTTCTCGTCGTGCAGTTATCGAAGCAGAAAGCAGCGCAGAGCGCGAAACGCTTCTTGCTAACCTTGAAGAAGGTCATGAAATCAAGGGTATCGTTAAGAACCTTACCGATTACGGTGCGTTCGTTGACCTTGGTGGCGTAGACGGTCTTCTTCACATCACTGATATGGCTTGGAAGCGTGTTAAGCACCCAAGTGAAATCGTGAATGTTGGTGACGAAATCAACGTTAAAGTACTTAAGTTCGATAAAGATAAGCAGCGTGTTTCTCTTGGTATGAAGCAAATGGGCAACGATCCATGGCAAGAAATTGCATCTCGTTACCCAGAAGGTACTAAGATCAACGGTCAGGTTACTAACCTTACTGACTACGGCTGCTTCGTTGAAATTGAAGACGGCGTTGAAGGTCTTGTACACGTTTCTGAAATGGATTGGACTAACAAGAACATCCACCCATCTAAAGTTGTTAACCTAGGTGACACTGTAGATGTAATGGTTCTTGAAATTGACGAAGAGCGTCGTCGTATTTCTCTAGGTCTTAAGCAATGCATTGCTAACCCTTGGGAAACATTTGCTGAGTCACACGAAAAAGGTGACAAAGTGTCTGGTAAGATCAAGTCAATCACCGACTTCGGTATCTTCATCGGTCTTGACGGCGGCATCGACGGTCTAGTTCACCTTTCTGACATCAGCTGGAACAAGTCTGGTGAAGACGCGGTTCGCGACTACAAGAAAGGCGACGAAATCTCTGCAGTTGTACTACAAGTCGACCCAGAGCGTGAGCGTATCTCTCTTGGCGTTAAGCAAATTGAAGAAGATCCTTTCAACAAGTATCTGACAGATAACAAGAAAGGTGCTATCGTTACTGGTACAGTAACAGCAGTAGATGCGAAAGGCGTTACTGTAAACCTAGCTGAAGAAGTTGACGGTTACATCCGCGTTGCAGATCTTGCTGTAGAGCGTGTTGAAGACGCAACAGAAGCGGCAAGCGTTGGTGATAGCATCGAAGCGAAGTTCATGGGCGTTGACCGTAAGAACCGCACTGTTAACCTATCTGTTAAAGCGAAAGATCAGGCTGACGAAAAAGAAGCTATCGATAAAGTTAACCAGCAAGAAGATGTTGGTTTCGCTAACGCGATGGCAGAAGCATTTAAAGCTGCTAAAGGCGAATAATGCTTTTGTGGGTGTGCACCTGCACACCCAATTCGCGATAGCTGTTTAAACAATAATATTGACAATGAGGTTAAGCATGACCAAGTCTGAATTAATTGAACGGCTCGCGGATCAAGCGCGTCATATTCCGGCGAAAGAACTCGAACTGGCTATTAAAGAACTTCTAGAACAAATGGCGCAAACTCTGCAAAAGGGCGAGCGTATTGAAATTAGAGGCTTTGGAAGTTTCTCTCTTCACTATCGCGCACCACGTGTCGGTAGAAACCCAAAAACGGGTGAAACGGTGAAACTTGACGGTAAATATGTACCGCACTTTAAGCCTGGTAAAGAGCTTCGAGAAAGGGTAGACGCCTCAATCGCATAATGCATTTTTAAAAGCCGCTAAAAAGCGGCTTTTTTGTTTGCATGAGTCAAGCATCGTTGGTCCAATACCATATACGGTATTAACTATACGATTGATATTAAATTGCATCAAAAATGATTACATGTTGACCATAACTTACGAACGATTATATATTATTCATATAATTATAAACGGTATTCATAGTTTTGATGTCAGCCGGCGAAGAAGAAGCAATAATAAAACAATATCAGCCGTTAATTCGCGCACTTATTCCTTATGAACAGCAAAACAAGCTGTTAGAGGGTATAAATAAGTTTTCAAAGCGTCTGCCGAGCAATATCCGCAAAATAATTAAAGAAGAAGTTGTTAGGCTCACATCGCTTACGGACGCCCCCGCTGACAATTCAGCCTTCGCTCAATTCCCCGTAATGAAGTTCAAACACTTTGGCGTGCAAATGCGTCTAGATAAGGTTGGCGCCCAAATTCTCAAAAACGAAACCTCGCTCTATCAAGACCGTTATACGGTTGGCGTTTTTGAGTCTGTTATGAACTCAGATTTTTATCAAAATCAAATTAAAAAAGAGCAGTTCAAAAAAATAGTTGACGCCTTCAATGTAGAAAGTCAGTCGTTTACGGATATCGACTTTGGTGATGACATTGCTATTCGTCCTAACTTTACGCTGTCTTCCCCTGAATTTGAAAAAGGTCGACACTGTTCAATAAGTTCTATGTCGCATAGTGGGTTTGCGCTTGAGACCAAGAGGCCGCCCAATGCATCAACGGGTGACGTTATTACCTTTACCGTACCAGAAGTGAAAGGGTTGACTAAGGAGCCTACTTTTATAACGCTAGAACTTGAGTCAGTAAAATACAATAAGCACTTAGGGAAGTACGAAACGTCATTTGTCTTTCAAGATGATGTTGATAAAGGCTTTTTAGAAACGGTAAAACGCTACATAACGCTTACGTCATACAAGCAACCGTTACAGAGAGATTTGGAAATAGAACGCGCTATGCAAGAATTAGAGCGCGATCGTATCCTTGAAAATAGCCCATGGTTGCCCGTGTTTCTCGCGCCAGAAAAGAATACGCTTAAACCACTCATTGCACTTTTTACCAAGGCGAACGTTGAACACAATGACGCTAAAAAGCTATTGGCTAGCTTGCAAGACAAGCCGATCTTCGCGACGTTGGTTGATGAGTTGCGTAAGTATAACGAAGCCTACATATTTCATGGCAACATTAAAACGAAAAATGGCAATGTTCAGATAACGGCAACGCACAGACAACTCCTTGCCTTGAAGCAGCTCAATGCTTTGGTTTATCTGCTGGCCAAGGGCGGCGATTTTATCTGTACCCATTGTCGATTAGACTCAGTTACTCGAGAAGATAAGCAAAAGGCTTTTGCTATTCACGATATTGCAAGCAAAGAGTTTGAGCACTTATCGCAAGTTTCACACGTTTTGTATTGCAAGGATGTCTCAAGCTATCTTGCAAATTTAACGCTCTCTGCAAAATGCGACTTCAAACCGCTGTCTAAAGTGCTAAGGGCAAGCGGTGATAACTGGCGAATAGATTATGTGATGGAAGAGGATTTAGATAGACGAAGTGAAACGCGCTATTTAATGGATAAGCCCGCGTCTATCAAAGTGGGCTTGCTAACATCACTGGAAGCCCGCGTTGTAGATTTGAGTGCTAGTGGTATGAAGTTAATGGTTTCGCCATATAGCGACTTGCAAAAAGAGATCCGCGTTTCGGTGCCTGAATTGAAGATAAAGGCTGAGAAGTATACGGTTGTCCATTATCAAGCCGAAACTGGCGTGTTAAGGCTCTGTCTTGTCGAAGACACGCGAAAAGCAAAGGTAGTTTCTAACGTAGATCATATCGTAGAGGAAAACTCCGCTTATTTTAAAATAAGAGATATTGCACGAATTCAACGCTCAACTCACCGCTTCATTTGGGAAATTGCAGTAAGACATATGCCGTCATTAGCTGTGCTTTGCGTTATGAATCGATTTACATTAGATAGGCTAAAAACCGTATATCAAAGTGATTCATCTGACGATCTTTACCCGTTTTCTCGTACCCAGAATATTATTCCACTGCACGGCTTTTTTGCAGACAAAGGCAACGCGAAACCGAAGTCTCAAATACTAGAGGCCATGTTCAAAGAGACGAGTGAACAGGCTCTGGTTGTCCACTGCGTAAGAAAGAGCGATAGCCGCTTGGTTTACATAAAAGAGCGAGACTTTTTATTTTCAAGGCTGCGCTTGCAAATAAAAGCGCAGTTGGAGCAAGACAAAATTCAGTTAAGCGCTACAGACGTGACTGCTATTCGCTGCCATGGCGCTATTACTCCTCTAACTAAAAAGCGACTCGCTCAGCTTTCTAAGCTTGATAAAGCCATGTATGACAAGCTTGAAACTATGCAGGCTGGCTATACGCACTGCATTTTTATAACCAACATGTCGGCGCTTCATCACGATCTTGTCATTGACGATCTCATTGCTAAATTGGAAAAACCTATTAAGGAAGATGAAGGGGTTGCGTAAAACGCCCTCATGCATGCTTTTTAGTGTTATCTCTTTTCGCATTTTGCTATTCTTACCCGTAAATTAATAAAAAAGGCTTACGTGTTGAAAGGGATCCTACTGTTTTTAATTATTTTAGTGCTATTGGCTATTGCTTTTACTGTTGGTTCACAAAACGAGTCGCTAGTTACTGTAAATTATTTGATTGCTCAAGCTAATTTACGACTTTCCACACTTATCGCTATTACCTTATCAATTGGCATAGGAATAGGTGTGTTGATAATGCTATTTAGTTGGCTACATCTTCGGGTGCAGCTTATGTCGGCTCAATCTAAAATACAGAGTTTGGAACAAGACCACTAATGCTCGAACTGCTGTTTCTCCTTTTACCTGTTGCGGCAGGGTACGGTTGGATAATGGGCCGAAATAGTGTCCGTCAAGCGCAGCGAAAACAGTCAAGTATCCTATCTAAGCACTACTATAAAGGCCTTAATTTTCTTCTATCAGACCAGCCTGATAAAGCGGTAGACACGTTAATCAAGATGATTAACGTGAACAGCGATACGGTTGAGACGCATATCGCTATGGGCAGCTTTTTCCGCCACCGTGGAGAAATTGACCGTGCAATTAAAGTTCACCAAAACTTAGTGAGTCGTGACGAGCTACAGCCTGCTCAACGCGAGAACGCGCTAAGAGAACTTGGTCACGATTATACACAAGCTGGTTTTCTAGAGCGTGCTGAAAATGCATTTTTACAATTGCTTAATAGTGAAAAACACTACCTTGTTGCGCAACAGCAATTATTTAGCATTTATCAAACTACGAAAGAATGGGAAAGGGCAATTGAATTAGCGGAGCGCATGGTGCAGTGCCATGGTGACAACGACGATTTGTGCGAACGTTTGGCGCACTTCTACTGTGAGCAAGCAGCCGTAGAGCTTAAGAATGACAGCCAGGGCGCAGCACTCACTCTATTGCAAAAAGCGGTAAATGCTGACGAAAGTGCGGTAAGACCTTGGCTCATGTTAGGTGAAATCGCGCTAAATCAAAAACGTTTTACCGATGCCAATGCTTACTTTACACAAGTGGCCGAACGGGATATCAATTGGTTTAGCGAAGCTGTGCCTAGTCTTGAGAAAATTGCTGATGAAACAGACAACTGGGAAAGTTTTCAAAAAAACTTAGAAGCACACTGGCAAGAGTGCGCCACGTCCTATTTGGCCATGGTTGATGTTTTAATGAAGCGCGGAGAAACAGCACAAGCGGCAGAGTATTTACTTGAGCAGCTTCGCAAACGTCCAACCATGCGCGGTTTTAAAACTCTTATGGGGCTTTATATCGACCAGCTTTCAGATAAAACCACAGCTGATAGCCTACGCTTATTAAAAGAATTAGTAGAAAAGCAAATGTTGCAGCGCCCTAAATATCGCTGTGGCAGCTGCGGCTTTTCAGGCCGAAAATTATATTGGCTATGCCCTAGTTGTAAGAAGTGGGGCGTTGTAAAACCTATTAAAGGGCTAGACGGAGAATAAAAGAACATGCATGACCCACGCGTTATTGTTGCATTAGACTATGACAATAAAGACACGGCATTGGCGTTTGTTGATAAATTAGATCCAAGCTTGTGTAAGCTAAAAGTGGGCAAGGAGATGTTCACCTTATTTGGACCAGAGTTGGTAAAAGCGCTCATCGCCAAAGGCTTTGATGTTTTCCTTGACCTTAAATTTCACGATATCCCCAACACAGTAGCCAAGGCGTGTAAAGCGGCGGCTGAGCTAGGTGTATGGATGGTAAATGTGCATGCATCAGGCGGCTTACCTATGATGCAAGCAGCGAAAGAAGCAATTGCTTCAAGCAGTAACCCTCAAACTAAGCTCATTGCGGTTACCGTGCTTACCAGCATGGATGACGTGCAACTGGCTGATGTGGTAGGTGGCGTAACGCCAGAGCAACAGGTGTTGCGCTTAGCAGCGTTAACAGAAAAAGCAGGACTTGACGGTATCGTTTGTTCAGCCCAAGAAGCCCGCGCGTTACGCGAAAAACATAGCGAGGACTTTCTGCTTGTTACTCCTGGTATTCGCCCAGCCGGAGCAGATGCCGGCGATCAAAAGCGGGTAATGACACCAAATGATGCAATGAAAGCGGGTGTGAGCTATTTAGTTATGGGACGACCCATCACTAAAGCAGAGGATCCGATTGCAGTACTGAGGGCGGTTAACGCGTCGATAAACGGCTAGGTTTATTAACTTCTACGCTAATTCATTCCATTTGTGTAGCAGCGACTATTTAGCGACCTTTGACCTTCACATACAAAAAAGCTCGGATGTGTTCACATACCGAGCTTTTTTATTAAGGCCTTTTAATCAGGTAGAGGGGTGACCGTCCACCAGAAAATAATATTAAAAATTTATTCGCCTTTAAGCGCTATTTCAGCAGGCGTATACGTTAAACCTAACTCTTCACCAAGTGCGTCAACAACGGCTTTGTAAGTTACTTTACCCTCGTGAACATTTAGGCCGTTAAGCAAGTGCTTGTCTTCTAGCATTGCATTTGCAGGGCCCTTGTTCGCAAGGGCTAGGCCGAATGGCAACGTAGCATTGTTTAGTGCCATTGTAGACGTACGCGCAACGCCGCCTGGCATGTTTGCAACACAGTAGTGAACCACGTCCTCAACAACATAAACCGGGTCTTGGTGCGTGGTGGCTTTCGAGGTTTCAAAGCACCCACCCTGGTCGATAGCAACGTCGACAAGCACTGAACCAGGCTTCATGGCCTTGATTTGTTCGCGAGTAAGAAGCTTAGGCGCGGCTGCACCAGGAATAAGTACTGCACCCACAACTAGGTCCGCTTTAGATGAGTAATGCTCAATAGCATCTACTGTAGAATAAACGGTTTTAACTTGACCGTTAAAGATGTCGTCTAATTGGCGAAGACGTGGAAGTGAACGGTCTAAAATAGTGACATCTGCGCCAAGGCCTAGTGCCATTTTTGCAGCGTTAGTGCCAACAACGCCACCACCGATAACCAATACTTTACCTGGCGCTACACCTGGTACGCCGCCAAGTAGTGTTCCGCTGCCACCGTGCGCTTTTTCAAGATAATGCGCACCTGCTTGAACAGACATACGGCCTGCTACTTCACTCATTGGCGCAAGAAGTGGAAGGCCGCCTCGGTCGTCAGTCACCGTTTCGTATGCTATACACGTTGCACCTGACTCAACAAGTAACTTTGTTTGCGTTGGATCGGGGGCTAAGTGAAGGTAAGTGTAGAGGGTTTGGCCTTTACGCAGCATCTTACATTCATTTGGCTGAGGCTCTTTTACTTTCACAATCATTTCTGCTTCAGCAAACACTTGCTCAGCAGAAGGTGCAATAGAAGCGCCGGCTTCTACATACATTTCGTCAGTGAAACCGATAGCTTCACCGGCTTTTGTTTCAACCAGTACACGGTGACCGTGGCTAACAAACTCTTTTACTGCTGCAGGCGTCAAGCCAACACGATACTCATGGTTCTTAATTTCTTTTGGTACACCAACTAACATGCATAGTCCTCAATTTTACAGTGAGCTTCTAATGGCTCTGGTTGAACTTTTATTGATTGTTTTCGGCCGAGACGCCAATGAACATATTTGCGGAGTATACGTGATAAAAAAGCGAACTATCTGCTGAAGAAAAGATATTTGTAGCATATAATTCTGAGTAAGCCTTCTTTAAAGAAATTAAATATGCTGGTAAAGACACCAAAACACCTTGACCGAATAGACAGGAATATACTGGTTCAGCTGCAAAAAAACGGCCGAATCTCTAATGTAGAGCTTGCCAAAGAAGTTGGACTTAGCCCAAGTCCTTGCTTAGAAAGGGTTAAGAGATTAGAGGCTCAGGGCTATATAAAGGGCTACCATGCGGTTGTAGATCCTGAGAAGCTCGGTGCAGCAATGCTCGTCTTCGTTGAAATTACGTTGACAAAGACATCGGTCGATATCTTCGCAGAATTTTCTGCTGCCGTAAAACTGCACGACGATATACAAGAATGCCACTTAGTGTCTGGAGATTTCGACTTTTTGTTAAAAGCGCGTGTTGCTGATATGGGCAGCTACCGGAAATTACTAGGCGATACTTTATTACGTCTGCCTGGCGTGAGCGAGTCGCGAACCTATGTGGTAATGGAGGAAGTGAAAAGTACTTCATCTCTTCGCATTAATTTGAAGTAATGAAAGCGTGGCTCAATAGCGTATTTTTGTGGTAGGCTGTGCAAAAATACAGTGTTTGTGTACAACGAAGGAGTTGTTGTTTTGCACAGGCATAGGGTAGGGGAGTAGACCAATAGTTTTATCACTATGCTCAACGACTTACCATAAATTAAATAATTAACAATAATGTAGGGATTGCAAAGAGTTCGCTAAGCTCTTTGCTGCGTTTAGCGCAAAGATAGCACGTATAGGCTAATACCAATCGTTTATACAAAACTACATGCGATAGAATTTTAAGGTTTTTTAGGGTTATGGCGCGATTAACAGGGGTTCAGCGAGTGTGGGAAGCAGGCATGATTATCGCCTGTGTTTTCGCCTTCTTCTTATTGCTGGCACTAGTATCTTTTCATCCGGGCGACCCAGGCTGGAGTCAGGCTGGTTTACAATTAGACATACACAACTGGGTAGGCGCAACGGGAGCATGGGTTGCAGACCTGTTGCTTTTTTCGTTTGGCTTTCTTGCTTATCTTCTGCCATTCGGTTCTGCCTTCTTAGGCTGGTTCTTATTTCAACATATCAAAGAGCTAGACGAATTCGATTATCTCACCATTGGTTTACGCATTATTGGTGGGTTACTTATGGCCCTCGGTGCAACGGGTATCGCAAGTATTAATTTCGATGATATCTACAACTTTTCAGCGGGCGGTTTTGTTGGTGACGTCATTAGCTCGGCACTTATACCTTACTTTAACACTGCTGGAACAATCTTATTGTTGCTTTGCTTCTTCTGTACTGGTTTTACTCTGTTAACAGGCATTAGCTGGCTTACGATTATCGACAGCTTAGGCGAGGGAACGTTGTGGCTAGGTCGCAAGACCCTAGCAGCACCTCAAAGTTTGTTAGCACTTGAAATGCCGCGTTTGGCGTTAGCTAATAAGTCTTCCAAACAAGAAGGCGGCGAAAGCGAAGAGTTAGATATTACCAGTATGCGCGCTGAGCCTTTGGCGCCTTCCGCACAGGCCCAACCACAGCAAACACAAAAAGTTACGTCTTCTCGTAGTGAGCCGTCTTTCGGCATTGATGACGGAGAAGATGAGCCGCCATTTTATGCTTATGACAGAGACGAACCCGTTCAAAATCAGACTAATAATAAATCTATCGCAGAAGAGAAAGATAGTACGTTGGTTGATAATGACGCTGACACCAAGAAGTCGGCTTTTTCTTTTTCGGGAATGCGCAACGCCGTAGCCGGTAGCATTAAAGACAAAGTAGGCCTGGGAAAATCAGATGATGAAGAGCAAGCGCACTCAAACCTTGAAGGTACACAAAGTGAGCACGCTCAGCAACGCCAGCAAAGTCCGCATATTAATTTTGACGATTTAGAAGAGTTTGACGAAGATTTGCCCTACGAAACAGGAAGTAAGCCAGTGGCTTCGGTAAACAATACGACTTCCACAGCAGATGATAGTCAGTCTTCAGAGCCTGTTTCTCAAGTGCAACCAACGTATTCGCAAAGCGAAGTAGCAGGTAGCACGCAGTCATTTACCCCTGCTGCACTTGGCGCGAAGCCTGTTAAAGCCAGAGCTGGGCAAATAGACCCTGACCTGCCGCCTATGCCGTCGTTTGACTTGCTTGAACGCGCTGATAAACATGAAAACCCGCTCACGCCGGAAGAAATTGAAGGTATTTCTCGTTTGGTAGAGGAGAAGCTGGCTGATTTCAATATTGAAGCAACGGTAGTGGGTGTTTATCCGGGGCCAGTTATCACGCGCTTCGAACTTGATTTGGCGCCTGGTGTTAAAGTGAGCAAAATTACAGGGCTATCGAAAGACTTAGCCCGTGCAATGTCAGCAATATCAGTGCGGGTTGTGGAAGTTATCCCGGGTAAGTCGGTTATCGGATTAGAACTTCCTAACAAAAAACGTGAAATGGTGCGTTTGAGCGAAGTGATTAGCTGCGATACGTTCCAGTCGAACAAGTCGCCATTAACCATGGTATTGGGTGCCGACATCTCGGGTCAGCCAGTAGTGGTAGATTTAGCTAAAATGCCGCACCTTTTGGTTGCTGGTACTACAGGTTCAGGTAAATCTGTGGGTGTGAACGTAATGATTTTGAGTTTGCTCTATAAGAGTACGCCAGAAGATGTTCGCATGATAATGATTGACCCTAAAATGCTAGAGCTTTCGGTGTATGAAGGTATACCGCATTTGCTTGCTGAAGTGGTTACTGACATGAAAGAAGCCGCCAATGCCCTTAGGTGGTGTGTGGGCGAAATGGAGCGTCGTTATCGCCTAATGAGCGCTCTTGGTGTACGTAACCTAAAGGGCTATAACGCCAAGGTAGAAGAAGCCATTGCTAATGGCACGCCGATTAAAGATCCGCTTTGGAAGAATGAAGAAAGTATGGATGCTGAAGCACCAGACTTAGCCAAGCTTCCCGCTATTGTGGTAGTAGTTGATGAATTTGCCGACATGATGATGATTGTGGGCAAAAAAGTAGAAGAGCTAATTGCGCGTATCGCGCAGAAAGCGCGTGCTGCCGGTATTCACCTTATTCTCGCTACCCAGCGTCCGTCTGTAGATGTTATTACTGGTTTGATCAAAGCGAACATTCCAACCCGCTGTGCGTTCCAAGTTTCCAGTAAAATAGACTCAAGAACTATCCTTGATCAACAGGGGGCAGAAACCTTGTTAGGTATGGGGGATATGCTTTACTTACCACCAGGAAGCCCTGTACCAACCCGTGTTCACGGTGCATTTGTTGATGATCACGAAGTACATGCGGTCGTAGCTGACTGGCAAAAGCGTGGAGAGCCGGAATACATTGATGAAATCCTTAACGGGGAGGCAACCGCTGAGGTGCTGCTGCCAGGTGAGCAACCTGAGGGCGAAGACCAAGAATTCGATGCTTTCTACGACGAAGCTGTTGCGTTTGTTACTGAAACCCGTCGCGCGAGTGTCTCAAGTGTGCAGCGCAAATTTAGAATTGGTTACAACCGTGCGGCACGCTTAGTTGAACAAATGGAAATGAGCGGTGTCGTAAGTGCACAGGGGCATAACGGGAACCGTGAGGTGCTTGCACCGCCGCCCCACAAAGAATAAAGAATGGATTGAATAATGAATAAAGCAGTTTCGATTTATTTTGTCAGTGCACTGGCATTGTCTAATACGGTAGTGAGTAATGCCAATGCATCTGCAGAGCTTGACAGTTTAGGTGCAAATACCAGCGTCGATGTGACCAATGCTAATAATGCTGCCGGCACCAACGAAGCCAACAGCGCAGCATTACAGGTCCTGCTTGGGAACATGAAACAGTTTCGTGCAACCTTTGCGCAAACGGTAGTGGATGCCGAACAAAATATTGTGCATGAAGCTCAGGGTAAGCTGACTATGACCCGCCCCAACAAATTACGCTGGGAGACAACGTTGCCCGACGAAACGTTGCTGGTTGCCGATGGTGAAGCGGTTTGGAACGTTGATACTTTCGTAGAGCAAGTAACGGTGTTGTCACAAGCCGCTGCAATTAAAGATAATCCTATCGTTTTGCTGACGTCTACAGATGAAGCAACGTGGTCGAAGTTTACTATTAGTCAAATGAATAGCGGGCCATCGGCTGTCAAACTTGAAACAAGCGCATCAAACAACGTTAATAGTGTTAGTGGTACAAAAAGTTACCAAATAACGCCTAAGGAAGAGGGCGGCCAAATTGTTACGCTTACCTTAACGTTTAATCAGGATGACGAGCTCGCTTCACTAAATATGCTTGATGCGCAACAGCAAATTAGTACGTTAGTGTTTAACAATATTGAAACCCGTTTTCCTGTGGCAGCGGATACGTTTGCAGTTGATGTTCCAGATAACTTCATAATTGATGACCAGCGTTAATCAAGACTTCGCGCCGCTAGCGGCGCGCATGCGCCCGGTTTCCATCGAACAGTACAGCGGTCAAGAGCATTTACTTGGCCAAGGTAAGCCGCTTCGTAAAATGTTAGAGGCGGGTCACTGCCACTCTATGATTTTGTGGGGGCCGCCCGGCACCGGCAAAACCACTCTTGCAGAGCTTATCGCACAGTACACGAATGCGTCTGTGCTGCGTATTTCTGCGGTTACCTCTGGGGTGAAAGACATTAGAGCCGCTATGGATACGGCAGAGGAAAACGCCCGTTACAACCAGCGAACCTTATTGTTTGTTGACGAAGTACACAGGTTCAACAAGAGCCAGCAGGATGCGTTTCTTCCGTTTGTAGAGTCTGGTGTGGTGACTTTTATTGGCGCAACCACAGAAAACCCCTCATTCGAATTAAACAAAGCGTTGTTATCTCGTGTTCGCGTATATGTATTAAAGACCTTAGAACACGATGCGCTCTCGGAATTAGTGAGCAGAGCCCTAAGCGATAGTGAAAAAGGCTTGGGCGACAGGACCCTTGGTATTGACGACACAGCCAGAAACGCGCTTATCGATTTAAGTGGCGGTGACGCCCGGCGCCTTCTTACCTACTTAGAGCTAGCTGCCGACTTCACAAGTGCTAACAATATCACCGTAACTGACATAGAGCATGCGGTAGGCGAGAAGGTTGCCAGTTACGACAACAAAGGCGACACCTTCTACGACCTAATCTCCGCGTTTCATAAATCTGTAAGAGGCTCAGACCCTGACGCCGCACTTTACTGGTACGCAAGAATTCTCGATGGTGGCGGGGACGCACTATATGTAGGAAGACGGCTTCTGGCAATCGCGTCAGAAGATATTGGTAACGCCGATCCCAGAGCCATGCAGCTTTGCGTTAATGCATGGGATACTTTTCACCGTGTAGGGCCGGCAGAAGGTGAGCGGGCTATTGCGCAAGCTGCGGTATATTGTGCGTTAGCGGCAAAAAGTAATGCGGTTTACATGGCATTTAATGAAGCAAAAGCATTGGCGCGTAAAACATCCGACGCTCCGGTCCCCATGCATTTACGCAATGCACCAACCTCGCTTATGAAAGAATTGGGTCATGGTGACGGCTATCGCTATGCCCACAACGAGCCTAACGCTTTTGCAGCAGGTGAGTCTTATTTTCCAGAAAGCCTTGCTGGAACGCGACTGTACAACCCTAACGAACGCGGTTTAGAAAAAGCGTTAAAAGCCAAGCGTGAATTTCTCGATTCACTTAATGCGAGAAGCAACAATAAAAGGTAAAGTTGTTAAGGTGTACCTCAACGCATTTGAGCGACATGGATTTATCTATAAAAATAACGCGCTAGGGAGTTTTTCGTGCCTCAAGGGTTAGCTTTGTACTGTTTTATTGCCGCTGGCGGGGCGACCGGCGCCTGTTTACGCTATTTTGTTACCACAAGTGTTGATTCCTTATTTGGAAAACACATGCCGTTTGGTACACTAACGGTGAATGTGGTTGGGTCGTTTGCACTTGTGTTGCTGTACGGCATTATTGAACGTCATGAATTAAGCGACTCTCCTTACCGAGCGCTTATCGGTGTAGGCCTATTAGGTGCCTTTACTACATTCTCAACATTTTCTGTTGAAACCTTAACTTTATTAGAAAACGGGTTGTGGCTTAAAGCCGCAGCGAATGTATTTCTTAACGTTGGCGCTTGCCTAGTAGCAGGTTGGCTGGCCATTCAATTAATGAAAGGATAATTAGAAACACATGTTAGATCCAAAGTGTTTGCGAAGCGATATAGAACAAACAGCTAAGCGATTAGCTGCCCGCGGTTTCAACCTCGATGTAGCAGCTTTCAGTTCGCTTGAAGAAAAAAGAAAAACACTTCAGTCCAGAACACAGGATCTGCAAAACGAGCGTAACGTACGAAGTAAGTCCATTGGTAAAGCAAAAGCGCAGGGCGAAGATATAGCACCGCTTTTAGCTGAAGTGGGTAAGCTCGGTGACGAGCTAGATGCAGCCAAGGCTGAGCTTAGCGAACTGTTAGAAGAGATAAATACCCTTACTCAAGGCATTCCTAATTTACCGCATGAGTCTGTACCTGAAGGTAAAGACGAAGACGACAACGTGGAAATTTCCCGTTGGGGCGAGCCTCGCACATTTGATTTTGAAGTTAAAGATCACGTAGATGTTGCTGAAGGCTTAAACAATGGCTTAGATTTCGCCACCGCAAGTAAGCTTACAGGAAGCCGCTTTGTAGTGATGCGCGGCGATATTGCTCGCCTAAATCGTGCAATTGCTCAGTTCATGCTTGATACCCATACACAAGAACATGGCTATCAAGAAATGTATGTGCCTTACTTAGTTAACGCTGACAGCCTTTACGGCACAGGTCAGTTGCCTAAATTTGGTGAAGATCTATTTCACACCAAGCCAGCCACCGAAGAAGGACAGGGGCTTAGCCTAATTCCAACGGCGGAAGTTCCGCTAACTAATATTGCACGCGATGAAATATTAGATGCGAAAACGCTGCCTGTGAAAATGACAGCGCATACGCCTTGCTTCCGCTCAGAAGCGGGCTCGTACGGTCGAGATACCCGTGGCCTTATTCGTCAGCATCAGTTCGACAAGGTAGAACTTGTGCAGTTAGTTAAGCCGGAAGATAGCTTTGACGCGCTAGAAGCACTTACAGGACACGCAGAAGTTATTCTTCAAAAGCTAGAATTACCGTACCGCAAAGTGTTGCTTTGTACTGGTGATATGGGCTTTGGTGCATGTAAAACTTACGATCTTGAAGTATGGCTGCCTGCGCAAAATACCTATCGTGAAATTTCTTCATGTTCAAACATGTTGGACTTCCAAGCACGACGCATGCAGGCTAGATTCCGTAACCCAGAGACGAATAAAACTGAACTTCTTCACACATTGAATGGTTCTGGTTTAGCGGTAGGGCGTACGCTTGTAGCTATTTTAGAGAACAATCAGCAAGCAGACGGAAGCGTAATAATTCCGAAGGCGCTTGTGCCTTATATGGCTGGGCAAGAGGTGATTAAAGCAAGCAAGTAACGCATTGCGCGTTACATTGCTTTTGAGTAAACGTTAACTTAAAGTCCGATATGATTTCATATCGGATTTTTTTAACGCAAAGTGTGGGTTTATGTGCGGATTTATACAACGTATCACTGATTCACCTGATGTTATCGCGCTGCTTGAAGAAGTGGGGCTCACACAAACGATACCGCTTTTTGCCAATGAGTCTTCCTCGAACAATGTCATTAACTTTTATCCAGCATTTGGAAAAGCAGCTGAACGGCGAATAACCAATTTAATTGTATCTAGTGATAGCACAATAGATGCAACGTGGTGGTTTGATGCTAAGCCCGTTGGCAACACATTAGAGGTTGGTAACAGAACAACATTTAACGCCCGAAACTTAGATAGTCCTTATTGGGGAAAGTTTATTCGTGAACGGCGGGCTATAGTCGTGGCAACAGCCGTGGGCGAGTCTAACCCGGTTGGAAAAGGAAAAGCACATTATTTAATGAAGGCCACAAGCGGCGCCTTACTTATTGGCGCGGTATACCGGCGGTTTAGTAATGGGCTGTTTTCCTGTGCGGTGGTGACACGACCGCCAATATATGGCTTTAGTCAGTATCATGAAAAATCTATTCCATGCTTTCTTCCTCACGATAGTCACGCGATTAATGCATGGCTAACCGCAGACAAACATGGCTCGTTGAATAATGAAGTGGAGTATATTTTGAATAACCCTCGTATTTATACCGACCTTGAAGTCACGCGAGTAAAGACGTTTAAAAGCGCCGAGCCAATGGGTGAAGGTAATATATTAAAGGGCGACGAAAACCTATAACTTAAGCTTACAAGCTAGTAAAGTTAGGCGGCAATAACAACAGCCGCCTGTGATAAGCTACCGGCTAAATCCCATTTTATTTAAGGTAGGAAAGCAAGGTTTCCTCGTTGGCACCGAAAACATTCTTTTTCACTTCTTTATCGACCACATCTGCACATTGAGATGACATTCCGTTTCTCAATTTGCCAAGAAAACCTGGCCCGCTAATAATATCTATTGAACCTAGCGCACCTCGTTTACGCTCGCCATCTAGCCAGTCAGCAATGTCACTGGCAAATCGTTCATCTTCGAGTTCAGCGGCATCTTTTCGGTTCATGCTATCAACGCCCTGCACCTGTGAAGCGGGAGCCGACTGTCTACCGGGTTTATCCGTATAAATATCTTGGTCACTCGCGCCACTAAACTCGTTGTGCCATTTCTTTACTTCAATGAGTGCACTTCCGTGGTTGGTATAGGTGTAAGCTTTGGCGTTGTCGTGGTTGGCTACTATTACGTAGTGTTTTTGAACTGTCATACAGCCTCCTATGTCCATTAATGTAAAACATTCACGTTTATGGTGTTTTGTATTGGCGAGTATGAAAAATGTGCCTAAAACCCTATATCAAACGCTAATGTAACAGGAAGGTTGCAATATCGACACCAACGCAAAAGCGATAAATAATGGATATAAGCGTTAAAAGAAGTTGAATAAAATACGCTAAAAGCAAAAGGCTAATATGCTTTATTAGCCAATTAACATTATGCAGCAGCATCCTTTTAAATCGTTTTTATTCACTTTACAGGCATTTAGCTGGTTTAGGTAATCCAGCTAGTTTGGTAGCTTGCTTGGCAGGGCCTTTTTTAAATAGTCGCTGTAGATAACGACTATTACCTTTTTCAGGGCCAAATTTATTGGCCATAGCTTTGACAAGTGCTCGAATTGCCGGACTGGTTTCATACTCCTCATAAAATGCACGGACAAACCGCACCACTTCCCAGTGAGCGTCAGTTAATTCAATGTTTTCTTCTTGCGCGAGCAACTCAACCATACCTTCTTCCCAAAGCGTGTAATCGAGTAAATAGCCTGCTTTATCCGTAGGGATCTCTTGTCCATCGTAATTGAAGCTATAGGTTTCTTGTGTCATGAAAGGGATACCCAGTGTTTATGTTTAGTCGAGATTGCCGCAAATTCTGAGTAGGAAATTGGTGTAATATGCTCTGGGATGCATGCGCCTCGTGTAACAGCATCACTAGAAACATATGCGAAGCGTTGCGCTGATTCATTTTCTTCTAAATGTGCTAGTGTATCAAAAAATGTCCCATTCAACGTAGGCGCGTATACGCCGTCGCCATTAAAAATAACCCTAATGTCAGACGTAGTTTGTTCAAAGGCGGCAGTTAAAAATTGTTTGTCTGTAGCACTTAGGTGTGGTGTCGAAATAGTAATAAGCATTAAAATGTCACCACGTGGTCTACGCTTTGTAAAAGCGCGAGTTTATCAACAGCGGTAACCCACTGGCAGTCTAACGTGTCGATTAAATCAGTATTAGCAAGTACACTTTCAATATTGTATGTATGAGCGCTGGTTTTACATACAAAGCAATCTTCTATGTCGAAGAAGGGCATAGTGGCCAACCGCTTCGTATGATTCTTTATCCCCTTCATGGACGCTGCTTTTACAAGCTGTAGTACGCCTTGGTTTTCAAAGAGCACTTTTACGTCGTGCCCATAGTTGGTTGCAGCAAGCGCAAAATCTAAACCGTCTTGGCTTTTTGCATTAGAAAAGGGGCTTTGCGTAAATCTAATTAATAAATGTGCCATTAGAATTGTACCAGCTTGTTGCACTCGTGAAGTGCAGTGAAAAACTCACCTAAGCCTGCCTGTTCAAACGGCGCGGTTAGGTTGGCGTAAGCCAAGCCATTTTCCATTGCTTCTTGTTCGCTCACAATGCCACGCTTAACGGCAGCGGTAATGCATACAAGTAATTTTACTTTGTGTTCAGCTGCGAGTGACTTCCAACCTTCAAGCGCATGCAGCTCGTCACCTGTTTTCAGCATCAAGCTGTTAGTGTGGTGTACGCCTTCACTATAGAAGAAAACATTGTTTATTACATCACCATTATCAATAACACCTTGCGCAAATGCGAGGGCGCGTAACGCGGTATCGCCTTGAAATGGGGATGAGGTAATAAGTATTGAATATTCTGCCATACAAATAAAAACACCCCGGTTAAGGGGTGTTTATCTTTTTAACCTTTAACGCTAAATTAATCGTCGCCGCCAAATGCACCTAGAAGGTGAAGGATAGACGTGAACAAGTTGTATATGTTCAAGTATAGCGAAACTGTCGCGCGAATGTAGTTTGTTTCACCACCGTGGATGATACGGCTTGTATCAAACAAGATGAAACCTGACATAATGAATACAATCGCTGCGCTAATTGCTAGGCTTACCGCAGGTACCGCGAAGAAGATGTTCGCAATAGCAGCTACAAGCACTACAACTAGACCTACTACCAAGAATCCGCCCATAAACGAGAAGTCTTTCTTAGTGGTAAGTGCGTAGCCAGAAAGCGCGAAGAACACAAGTGCTGTCGCACCCAATGCTTCCATAATTAGACCAGGACCGGCTACACCTAAATAGAAATTAAGCGTGTAACCAAGTGATGCACCCATTAAACCTGTAAATAAAAACACCCAGTAAATACCAGATGCTGAGTCAGCCTTTTTCTGAACAACAAATAAAGTTATAAAAGCGCCGATAGTCATGCCAAGAGACATCATAGGAGAAATGCCTACCGCCATTGCTATACCAGCACATACTGCACTAAACGCTAGTGTCATCGCAAGCAGCATATAGGTGTTGCGTAGAACCTTGTTCGTCTGCAATACCGATGGTTGAGATGCACTTGAATACATCGAACGTTGATCCATTGTTTCCTCCAACAGGACTTATGATATGACCAAAATGGTACACAATTATTTAGTGTATGTTGTATGGGTTTTAGTTCCCATTTTCAAGTAGTTTCAGATGAAAATGGTGTCAGATGAATATAAAAACATCTCTCATACGTGCTAAACCGCTTATTTGATTGAAATCTCGGCACTTAGACAACTTTTTTAATTTTTCGCTTTACAGTCATAAAAATATCATTAAGATACGCAGCACTTCAGGAGAGTTGGCAGAGCCCGGTTTAATGCACCTGACTTGAAATCAGACGTGGGGTCAAACCCACCGGGGGTTCGAATCCCTCACTCTCCGCCAAATACGAAAAACCCGCACATTGTTGCGGGTTTTTTTATGGGCTAAATTTACTCGCTTTAGTATATGGTTATAGCAAAGAGTGAAACCTACGCAAAACTATGTTGTTCAAAGCTAAACGAACATTATCATTTTGGCATCATGAACTGTCGACGTGCATAGAATACCTAATGAGAACTTTTGAGTGAGAACTTCAATCGCTTTTAAAACTTCGTTTTATGTTTTACGTGCATTTATAGTAGGTTAACGCTAATAGTGTTTTTAAATAATGAGTACGCAGGCCATTTTCTACCAAGATGGTTATTATTCTTGCGAAAAGGTGAATATTTCACCAGTTGATTGATTTAATTGAAATTAGTGCTTTACAGCGTCACGTAAATCATTAAGATAAGCGTCACTTCAGGAGAGTTGGCAGAGCCCGGTTTAATGCACCTGACTTGAAATCAGACGTGGGGTCAAACCCACCGGGGGTTCGAATCCCTCACTCTCCGCCATATTACGAAAACCCGCACTTAGTTGCGGGTTTTTTTATGTTTGAAATATTTTCTGATCTCTTCCTGTCTGTATCTTGTAATTACAGAACATTTCATAAAAACCTATCTGTGTCGCGCTTTGTTCACAAAAGCTTGATATATATAAAAAGGTTAATAATCAACTGAAATCATTACGGCATTTAAAAGCGTCATTCGTGCTTGCACGTTTCGCTGGTCCTACGCAGTTGGTGGTTATAAAAAGAATTCGAGAGGACATTATGCAGGCAATGCCCACACTTAATTTACGGGATGGAACCGATGATCAAAAAAGACAGGAAATAAAGGCGTATTTCTTAGATTCCTTCAATACATACGAATCACTATTTTCTTGTCTTGCCAACGATGATGTTTTTTATCAACGTCCAGAAAAACTGCGCCACCCTTTAATTTTTTACTTTGGTCATACTGCTACTTTCTTTATTAATAAATTAGTACTGTCTAAGGCAATAAACGAGCGCATTAACCCAAAATTTGAATCGCTATTTGCCATTGGTGTTGATGAAATGAGTTGGGATGATCTCAATGACGCAAATTACGACTGGCCGAAGGTGGAAGAGGTGCGTCAATATCGTAATCAAGTGCGCACATTGGTATGCGATTTAATAGATACAATGTCTTTCAGCATGCCTATTGACTGGGAAAGTCCAATGTGGCCCGTTGTTATGGGAATAGAGCATGAACGTATTCATTTAGAAACCTCATCTGTTCTAATCAGACAGCTACCCATTGCATCGGTACGCGCCTGCCCAGAATGGCCTGCATGTAACACTATGCAAACTAATGCTAAAGCGTTAGAGGCCAATGTTTTAGTGTCTGTTCCGGCGCAGAAAGTAATAAACGATAAATCGTGGGATAGTGCTTATTACGGTTGGGACAATGAATATGGTGCTCAGCAAGAATCCGTTAGCGAGTTTAGTGCGTCTAAATTTCTTGTAAGTAATGGTGAGTATTTATCGTTTGTGAAAGATGGTGGTTACAACAACGCAAAATACTGGGAAGGTGAAGGCAATAAGTGGCGTGAATATACACAGGCACAGCACCCTGTCTTTTGGATAAAAAAGGGCGAAGACTATGCGTATCGCAGTATGCTTGAAGAGCATCCATTGCCTTTAGATTGGCCAGTTGATGTGAATTATCATGAGGCGAAAGCGTTTTGTAACTACTTGAGTGAAAAAACAGGTGAGCTTATTCGTCTTCCTACTGAAAACGAATGGCAAGCGTTACGTCAGCAGGCGGGTATAACACAAACTGTATATGGCGAAGGATTCAACGTAGCGCTACAAAAATATGCGTCGAGTGAACCTGTTAATGTAAATAAGTCCGGCGAGTTTTATGATGTCGTTGGCAACGTATGGCAATGGACAGAAACACCCATCTATCCGTTTGAGGGCTTTAAAGTTCATCCTCTGTATGATGATTTCACTACACCAACATTCGATAATAAGCATAACCTCATAAAAGGGGGAAGTTGGGTGTCTACGGGCAATGAGGCAATGAAAGATAGCCGTTACGCATTTAGGCGTCATTTCTTCCAGCATGCCGGATTTAGATATGTTCAAGGGAAGCGAGTTATAGCAGTGAACGATTTTGATTATGAGAGCGATACCCAGGTATCCCAATACAGCGAGTTCCACTACGGTGATGAATATTACGGCGTGCCTAATTTTGCTAAAGCCAGTGCGCAGTTCTGTATTGATGCTATGGGTGAGCGACAGCACGTTAAAGCGTTAGACCTTGGCTGTGCCGTTGGTCGGTCTACCTTTGAACTTGCAAAATACTTCGATCATGTCGATGGTATCGATTTTTCTGCTCGCTTCATTAAAACAGCTTTTGATATGCAAGAACGAGGTGAAATTCGCTATAACCTGATTGAAGAAGGTGAATTAACGTCGTTTAAGGCGCGTAAACTGTCGTCGTTAGGGTTAGCGGAAAGTGCGGAAAAGGTTGCTTTTGCACAAGGCGATGCGTGTAACTTGAAGCCGCAGTTTACAGGGTACGATCTTATTTTTATGGGCAACTTAATAGATAGAGTGTACAGCCCGAAAAAAGTACTTGCTGACATGGCAAAACGCTTAAACAAAGGCGGCCTACTTATTGTTGCCAGCCCGTTCACTTGGTTAGAAGAATACACTGAGAAAAATGAGTGGTTGGGCGGTTATAAAGATGAAAATGGAGAAACACTTAGCTCTACCCAAGCGTTAGAAAATGCGTTAGGAAATGACTTTAAACGCGTTGGAGAGCCGGTCGAGATACCGTTTGTTATTCGCGAAACTAAGCGTAAATATCAACACACGCTTTCAGAATTTAACGTGTTTGAAAAGGTGAAAGACGTTTAGTTGAGTAGGTGGCGCCGCGTTGCTTAAGCTAATTAAAAAGCGAACAACGTGACGTTATGTACCAGCTTTAAGATATGGGCGTATTATGCAATGGTTGTTTAAATAAGCGTTGCTCATGAGCATGTTTATTAATGAAAAAGTCAACGGAGAGGTTTGTGAGCAGGTGAACGAAGCGCCAAAACGTTTTTCCGTATTTAATGCGCTTCAACGTGAATTTTTGCCATATAGGGATGTATGGCAGACGCCTGCTCAGTTGAAGCTTGACCAAAGCCGACTTAAGTATTCGGCGATATCTCGTTTTGAAGGTGCGTCTTCGGTCGAAGCTACTGAGAAATCGTCGAAGCAGGAACCTATTCCCATGTGGATAGCGGATATGGACATACCGCCTTGTGACGACATTCTCAATGCGATCACTCAAAACCTTGGCACTACATATGGCTATCAATCTCTCGGTATCGGAGAAGCAGTCGCCAAGCGATACAATCACAATATACTAAAATACAGCAAGTCTAGGGTAGTGCATACTGATGTAGTTGATGTGGCCAGTGTAATAGGCGCAGTAGACGTGGCGCTTCGAACATTTTGTGAGCCTGGACAAAAGGTTATGGTACTTACACCTACCTATTCACCTTTAACCGAGTCGATTAAAAACAACGCCTTACAGCCTTTGTACCTTCCACTATTACAGCCGCAATGTTCCGTTGAGGGTAAATTACCTGAAGAGCCGACTACCAATCTTCATAAACATACACTAACTCATGGTGTAGACGAAAACAGTGCCGGTATAGATGTTAATGCGTTGGACAAAACGGCAGCAGCTTTTGTTTTGTGCCACCCCAACAATCCTACCGGCACCGTGTTAAATGAGAAAGATCAGAAAACAATTATAGATTTCTGTGCGCAGTACAATATTTTGTTAATTACTGATGAAGTGCATAGTGAATTTGCGTTTAACTCATCCAATGAGCCATCGGACATTCCAATGTTTGGCGCGCAAAGTAGCGTAGAGGATGGCATTGATGAATACGCAAACGATATTGCTGCCGCCTTGCCACGCATCATCCATATTAATAGTGTTTCAAAAGCCTTTAATTTAGCGAGTATTCCCGGCGCATCGTATGCCATTATAAAAGACCAAATTACAAGGGAAAGGTTTGCTCAAGCGATTAATGCCCGTCACCTCAACGCGAGTCATCTTGGTAAAGTGGCGCTTATTGCTGCTTACGAAAAAGGTTGTGCTTGGTTAGACACCGTAAAAAATGCCCTAAGCTTTAACAGAAAGCTTGTTAGACGCTTTTTTGAACATTATGGCATACAAGTAAAATACACAATGGGGAACGCTGGCTACTTTTTGTGGCTAGATCTTTCTTCATTTTCTTCACATGTAAAAACAGTGGGTAATTGGGATAAACACTCCTCAAGGCAAAATTACCATCCACCTCTTCAGTATTCACCTGTGAATAGCGTACAAGAGTGTATAGAGCGAGGCGTTATTGGTAACGATGGTTCACCCTTTGGTTCGCCGCATCACATCAGGCTTAATTTGGCTTGCCATCCAATAGCAATAGAAACTGCGCTGCAGCGGATATGCTTTAACGTCTAGCGATTATTTCGTCGATATCTCATCTTATAGTTCTAATAAATAGAACGATAGGCTCAAATATCTCGCATTTTAATTCTTTTTAAAGGAATTAAAATGGGTCCAAGAGTAATTAGCCGATATCGAATCTTCAATGGAGTCACGTTTTACCTTGTGACTTAAAGAAGCAGGTTTTTGGCTAGCGGTACGAGGAACGCAAAATGATATATTTGAGAAAAGCAAACGAAAGGGGAAACGTGAATTTAGGTTGGCTAACGAGCCGACACAGCTTTTCGTTTGGACACTATTTCGACCCTAAGCATATGGGTTTTTCAGCATTACGTGTTATCAACGACGATGTGGTATCACCTGGTCGTGGTTTTGAAACCCACGGCCATAGAGATATGGAAATTGTATCGTACGTAGTAAGTGGCGCACTTAAGCATAAAGACAGTTCCGGTAATGAATACGTGGTGCCAGAAGGTGACATTCAGGTTATGAGTGCAGGGCGCGGTATAATGCACTCGGAGTTTAATGCATCCACCGAAGAAGACGTCAACTTTCTTCAAATTTGGATTGTTCCCGACAGAAAGGGTGGTGAGCCAAGCTACGCTCAAAAAACGTTTGGACGTAATGATATAAATGCACAAGCACACGGCGCATCAGATAGATTGGAATTACTGGTGAGTAATGATGGCAGAAAAGGGTCACTGGTCATAAAACAAGATGCGTCGATTAGTCGCTTGAATTTGCCTACCGACGACACTGTTGCTTTGCAAACCAATGAGCGAAGCGGATATCTACATGTGGTAAGTGGCAGCGCACTAATAACCGTGAAAAGTGAAAAAAACAGTATCGCACTTGGAAAAGGTGATGCCGTCGGTATTTTTAACAATGATGAGATTACGATACATGCACAAAGTCAGCTCATCGCTTTATGGTTCGAATTACCCGCCTAGCGTTTAATCTAAAATCGTATGACGGCTGAAAATGCAATTATTTGTTCGATAGCACTGCATCAACGCTACAAGAATTCAAAACACATGGTATGATGACTTCAGTATTATTTAGGGTGGTCGTTGCTAAAAAAGCGTAGTTCGAACACCACCTTAGATTTAAAGTAAGTTAAACTGAAGTCAGTGAGATACTAGAGTGATAAAAATAATCCTAGCAGACGATCATGATTTGGTCAGAACAGGGATACGCCGAATTCTGGAAGATGTTGACGATTTTACTATCCTCGCTGAGGCGAAAAATGGTGAAGATGCAGTTCAACTGTGCAGGAGAAATGCTCCGGATGTGGTACTCATGGACGTGAACATGCCTGGCATCGGTGGTTTAGAAGCGACACGAAAGATCGTTCGTATGTCTGAAAATACACGAGTTATTTGTGTTTCTATGCATAAGGAAAGCCCAATACCCATGCAGGTAATGGAAGCGGGGTCATACGGCTTCCTCACTAAAGACGCAGAACCACAGGAAGTTATCCTAGCAATACGAAAAGTAGCGGCGGGACAAAAATACGTAGATAGCGACGTCGCTAATAGCATCGCCATAGGAAAATTGTCGCCAACGTCAGATAATCCATTTGACGAGTTATCTAGCCGAGAGATAAATATTGCTATGCGATTGACTCAAGGGCAAAAGGTCGTTGACATTGCGCAAGAACTAAGTATCAATGCAAAAACGGTAAATACGTATAAATACCGTTTGTTTAAGAAGTTAGGTGTGCAATCTGAAGTTGAGCTTACTCACCTTGCTTATCGCCATAAGCTCATTAGCCCAAACACGTTTTAAGCGCAAGCACGCGTGAATTAAATTATTTATGTCTGCATTCGACTCAGCAGCATTTCTTAAGAATCTAACCTCTCAACCTGGCGTGTATCGCATGTACAATAGTCAGGAAGAGGTTATTTACGTAGGAAAAGCCAAAAACCTTAAAAAGCGTGTATCGAGTTATTTTCGAACTAATCTTGATAACGCAAAAACCCGTTCGTTGGTCAGTCAGATTGCGAACATGGACGTCACTGTTGTAAACAGCGAGACTGAAGCGTTCTTGCTTGAAAACAATTTTATTAAAAAATACAAACCGCGCTACAACGTGGTAATGCGTGATGACAAATCCTATCCATTTATTTTCCTGTCCGATCACGAACATCCACGTCTTTCTTTCCATCGCGGTCCGCAAAAGAAAAAGGGTGAATATTTTGGCCCATACCCTAGCGCATGGTCGGTGCGGGAAAGCTTGCGCTCCATGCAGCGGATATTCCCAGTGCGCCAGTGCGAAGACAGCTATTACCGCGCGCGCAGTAGACCTTGCCTTCAATACCAGATGCAGCGCTGCAGTGCGCCCTGTGTTGAAGGCTACGTAAGCGATGAGGAATATAAAGAACAGGTCAACTTTGCGCGATTATTTCTAAAAGGTAAAAACCAGCAAGTCATTGGCGGGCTGGTGGAAAAAATGGAAAAAGCCAGCGAGGCACTAAATTTTGAAGCTGCCGCTCGTTACCGCGACCAAATAAATGCATTACGTAAAGTGCAAGAGCGACAGTGGGTTGCCGGAACACAAGATGAAATGGATGTCTTTGGTTTTGCGTTCAAAGGCAATATGGCCTGTATTCAGGTAATGTTTATTCGAGAAGGTCAGCTGTTAGGTAGTAAAGCGTACTTTCCTAAAGTACCTAACACTGCCGACGAGCAAGAAGTGTTCGAGTCATTCTTTCTACAGTTCTATTTAGCCGGAAACAAAGTGATTCCTAAGCAAATAGTGCTAAGCAACGCGTTAAGTGATGAAGAGGCTATTGCCGCCGTGCTCGGTAGTGAAGCAGGGCATAAGGTCCACTTTTTCAAAGGAGCGAGGGAAGAAAAGCGCAAATATTTACAGCTTGCACAGTCAAATGCGCAAACTGCGCTAGATGCTCAATATAGCCAGCAAAAGTCTGTGTTTGCTCGTTACCTGGACTTAGAAGCGGCACTGGAAGTTGATACACCCATTCAACGCATGGAATGTTTTGATATTTCTCACACGTCTGGGCAGCAAACCGTGGCGTCTTGTGTGGTCTTCAATCGTGAAGGGCCACATAAAAGCGATTACCGTCGCTATAACATTGAAGGCATTACCCCAGGTGATGACTATGCGGCTATGGCGCAGGCGTTAAAACGGCGCTATAAGTCAGTGAAAGAAGTACAAAAGATACCCGATCTTTTATTAATAGATGGCGGTAAAGGCCAGCTTGCCCAAGCAGAAGCATTTTTTGAAGATTGGCCCCATGATAAAAAGCCGATGTTATTGGGGGTAGCTAAAGGCACTACCCGTAAGCCGGGTTTAGAAACGTTAATATTAGCGGGTAGTCATCAAGTACTACCGATGGATAGTCATTCGCCAGGCCTACACCTTATCCAGCATATTCGCGATGAATCGCACCGGTTCGCTATAACCGGGCACCGCAACCGCCGCCAGAAAGTGAAAACCACCTCTAGTTTAGAAAGCATACCTGGTATTGGTGCTAAGCGTAGACAAACGTTGCTTAAATTCATGGGGGGATTACAGGGTCTTAAAAAGGCCAGCAAGGATGAAATTGCAAGCGTACCTGGTATCAGCCCAGAATTGGCGGATACAATTTACGACCACCTTCATCAATAAATAAACGAGTTACAAGCAATGCATTGCAAATTAGGGTAATGTGTTACAAAAATGAAAGATGCAGAGCTTGCAAGCTGCGCGCTAAAACGCCCATAGAGGCATAACACCGAGACGTACTTTTTATGTGGACTATTCCAAACTGTATTACTTTGTTCCGAGTAATCCTTATTCCTGTATTCGTAGTTGTTTATTTTCTTGATTGGCGTTGGGCACATGAGGCGGGCGCATTTATTTTTTGGCTAGCGGCTATTACCGACTGGTTTGATGGTTATTTAGCAAGGAAACTACAGCAATCTACCCCTTTCGGTGCGTTCTTAGATCCTGTAGCAGATAAACTTATTGTAGGTGCTGCTCTTCTCATGATTACTCATAGCTATGCGAGCCTTTGGATAACTTTGCCATCTATAGCTCTTTTGGTTCGCGAAATTTATGTCTCAGCGCTTCGTGAATGGATGGGATCGAACGGGGTGAGGGACGCTGTTAAGGTATCATTTATAGGCAAAGCAAAAACAACGGCACAAATGTTAGCCTTAATTGGGCTATTGTCAGGGTTAGAAACCTTTATGGGTATAACTATTTACTGGGTTTCTTTGGGGTATATCCTTTTATATTTCTCTGCGGTGCTGTCTATATGGTCAATGTTTGTTTATACAAAAGCGGCGTGGCCACACCTTCGAGGTGGCGCGGCAAAGTAGAATTGATCGCGGTTTAATCAAAGTGAATAAAAAAATAGCAAACGATCATAAAAAACCGCATTTATCTCAATTTAAACACTTTTTTGTGTTGACAGTTTTGAATGGGTAGGTAGAATGCACCCCACATTTCGAGAGGACATCAACCAAACGAAATGCTCGATTAAGACGTGCGGGAATAGCTCAGTTGGTAGAGCACGACCTTGCCAAGGTCGGGGTCGCGAGTTCGAATCTCGTTTCCCGCTCCAATCTCTTAGAGATAAGTTTTAATCACGCGCCAGACGCATCTGGCGGAATGGCAGAATGGCTATGCAGCGGATTGCAAATCCGTCTATCTCGGTTCGACTCCGGGTTCCGCCTCCAAACGCTGCAACGCAGCATCAGGTTCTACGCCTGACACCTTTGCTGAAAAGCAACCCGATGCCCGGGTGGTGAAATTGGTAGACACAAGGGATTTAAAATCCCTCGCTGGTAACAGCGTGCCGGTTCAAGTCCGGCCCCGGGCACCATTTACTTTTATTCAAAGTTTCTACCCCATAAAAGGGGATCAGCATTCACCTTACACGATTGATAACGCCATGCCATCCGGTAACCGGCATTAGCACACTGGGTCTTCACTCTTATTCGATAATTATCAACGTTTATAAAACCATACGCTTTTCTGATATCATTTCCATTTTGTTGTGGAAGCGCATTTATACTTATTCTCTACTGTGATTTAAACACAGCGAAAATTCATTTAAGAATATTGTCAAACGTTTAGCTCTAAACCATCAAGGTTATTATATTCATATTTTTATATGCTTTTTCTGGAGTGTAATAAATGATTCGTGTGAAGTGGCTACGCAAAGTGACACGTCAAGCGATGAAAGTTTTCAATATTGTGTAGTGTTTTTACTCTAAATTTACCTATCTAATTTTATTCTTAGTGCTCGATTAAAAATATTATGGAGCACAATTATGAAGGTAGCCCGGAATCGTTTGACGTCTTATCGTAATCGAAACCTCTCGTTAATTTTGGTGGGGGCGTTTTGTATGTCTGCATCGGCATCTGATTTGAATTTTCTTCAAATTCACGGGATGCAAGCAACATATGGCGATATACCCGGTTTTGATTTGCGCGGAGCAGAAGTGCGTGGCGGCTTTGGATGGAAAAATGTATTTACTGAGTTTCGTTTTCGTAAATTAGATGATACGTCAGGAGATCGAAAGCTTGAAGATGAACGATGGAATATCAGTCTTGGGTACTCATACAAGCTATCAACAAACCTTAGAGCGGATATTCGCGCAAACTACGGCTCGATAGAGTTGGAGGGAAGTAGCCCAACAGAATACTTTATTTCTAAGCCGAAGTACGAGGGAATTAGCGGTTTTATCCATTATGACTATTCAGACAAGTTAAACTTGTATGGTGGGCTTGAATGGCAGAACCTTCCCAACAACGCCGATCAAAAAGCCTACCACCTAGGCGCAATGTACGAATTTGATTGGATGTTGGTAGGTGCAGAATATACAAAATATTCTGATACAGATGCCATCAGTCTATTTGTACGTTACGAATATTAGGCGTGTACCCAAAAGAGGCCAGATAGGTTCTGGTCTTCATTCACATAACAAAGCCATAATCTGCAATAAGTGCGATGACGGTACGGCAAAGCGATTTAAAATTGTTCAGGCTTTTTGCCTACAAAAATGACAGGGAATGAAAAGGAATTGGTTTGAAATATTGGTTTTTAATCATCACAT
The DNA here is from genome assembly GCF_001885075.1 of Alteromonas sp. V450. NCBI lineage: Bacteria > Pseudomonadati > Pseudomonadota > Gammaproteobacteria > Alteromonadales > Alteromonadaceae > Alteromonas > Alteromonas sp. V450. The sequence continues at coordinate 1,184,120 of NZ_MODU01000004.1, read as the reverse complement.
GTGTTTGGTGTGCAGCAGCTGTCGCTCGTGAAGAAGGAGTTAATAGCGCAGTGCTCCTGTCTCTATTGACCACAATAGAAGAAAAATATGTGTTAACTGACCATACTTCCCAAATAAAACAGGCGTTACTCGATTATCAAAATAGCGAAGCGTTCTATGCAATTAAAACGCCGAACGACTTAGCCTCTCAATTAACTCGAGAGCTAAACACGTTTGATAAACATTTTACGGTTCAATTTGTTTCAGACACAAACCAAAGCGCCCCTCAACAGGAAAGCTGGTTTAAACGGCTAAATAGAAACAACTCAGGCTTCAATAAAGTAGAAGTGCTAGAAGGTAACATTGGCTATATCGACTTTTGGGGTTTTGCTTCGTTGACCGAGGCGTCAAAAGCAACGGTAAGCAGTGCCTTAACGTTTTTATCAAATACCGATGCGCTAATTCTTGACCTAAGAAATAATGGGGGAGGAAGTGCGGAGATGGTTCAGTATCTGAGCAGTCATTTCTTTGCAAAAAAAACACACCTAAATAGCTTTTACACTAGGCAGACAGATAGTACGTCGGAGTTCTGGACATTTGAAAATGTTGAAACGGTTTTTCCGGCGCCGTTCTCTGTCTATATTCTCATCAGTAACAATACTTTTTCTGCAGCAGAGGAATTTGCATATAACTTTAAACACTTAGGGCGTGCAACGCTTGTCGGGCAACCGAGCAAAGGAGGAGCGAATCCGTGGCAATGGTTTGATATTGAACATGGATATAGGGCGGGAATACCTGTTGCAATGGCAATAAACCCAATTACAGAAACAAACTGGGAGGGAGTTGGCGTTATTCCTCACGTAAGTGTTAATTCAGAAAACGCGCTTAATAAAGCCTATTTTATGGCATTACAGAACATTAGAAATAACGTGAACAACGAATTTCAGCGTAATGAAATAAAAAGGAAGCTAGCCGAATTAATGAAAGAAGAGTCATCACTTTTTCCTACTTTCTCTTTATAAAAACGGACTCTTATATCACTGCGCATTAATAACAGCCCCTTTGAGCAATATCTGTACGTTGATACTGAGTGTCGCTATTATTTACAATTTAATACGCCTTGGCGTAGATTATTGTGCGCTTGTAGTGCCAATATATCCATAGTGTAGGTAATTTAGATTTTTGCTTCATACGAAGAGCACTGCGTTAGTGTTAATCTATTCAAACGAAAATGCCAATCGTTAGGTTAGGGACATTGCTTTTTTCACAACCTAGAAACAGCTCACAAACATATGCTTTTGTAAATACAGGCATAGCATCGCTTGTTTGTGCGTTGTGCTTTGTTGTTGGCTTTATAATGATTTTTTGGATTGAACCAGGAATACATCTTAATCCAACACAACGACTTCAGTTTATTCTGTCCCACGGTCGGTTCTTTCAAGCGTGGTACTTTGTTATTTTTGTAATCTTTGGCAGTAGCCTGCTGGTGTTAATTAATGGCCTTGAACAATGGACGAAGCGTGAAGAAACCTTAACCTTTCACTTTGCTACACTAGTGGGCTTCATTTGGGCCTCCTATACATTTAGCTGTGGTTTGATTGCAATTTTTACCATCGAATACTTACTTTCTTTACCCGCTCATCAACAGTCTTCAGTGTGGTATGTCATTTATGCCATTCAAATGGGGATGGGGGACGGTATTGAATGGATTGGGGGAGTATGGCTTTGTATCATCACTTTTCAGATGCACAGAAGCCAGAAAGGGCCTAGAAAGCTGCATTATTTTGGTTTCCTTGTAGGAGGGATTGGTTGTCTTACGATTATTCCAAGACTTCAAGATGCAGGGGTTGTGTTTGGTTTATTGCAAATTATCTGGTTCTTTTGGATTGCCTTGATAATGACAACGCTGCCAAAACCACCACACGTTATTCAAATGAAGACAGAGTAACGCGATAATAATCACGGTCATACTCAATAGTTAGGTGCCATCCCATGACCTGTGCAACACGTTTTACTAAATATTGACCATGTCCAATACCTTGGTATACCGAAGACTTATGCTTATCCAATGGGTTTTCGAACACGATACTTTGGTCGCGCTGGTACACTTTCATGTTTTTCCCATCACCATGATAAAAGCCGTTATTGAGCAGATTTTGGCAAAGTAGACTAATCAAATTAGCATTGCCGTAAACCTGTATATCTGCTGATACATGTAATTCAACATCGAATACTTGCTCGGGGTGTATGTGGTGAATAGCAAGGGCAACGCGCTCCAAAATTGGCAACAAGGGAGTGCGTTCAAAAATTAGGTTTTCTTTTCTTGCTAGCGCCAGCAAAACTTCTATCGTAGATTGTAATGTTGAGGTTGATTGTTCAATGAGTTGCCGTTCTTCCGCTTTAAGGCGAGTAGACTGATTCAGCTCTAAGGTATTTCTGATAAGGGCTACAGGAGTCCTCAATTCGTGGCTAACGTCACTGGCAAAATCGTGTTCTCTTTTCCAAGAACGTTGCAGTTCCCCATAGGTTTCTTCGAATGCATTTGCTAACTGACCTATCTCATCTAAACGACTGGCCTCATACATTACGCAATCAACGTCACGGCGCTGTTGCGATACTGCATGTGTGAGACTTCGAATGGGGTGAGATAATTTTGAAGCGATGAACCACGTACTTAATACAGAAAGAATAATAACAGCGATGAAAATGCTAAAAAGGAATACATGAAACACCGAATAAAAAGCAGACAAAGGGGTTGTGTTTTCTAAGTTGACCAACAACCAGGCATCGTCATTATTAGGTATCTTCGAAGCGTATCCTACTGCGTTATTAATCGACAATTTATACAGTGATTCGTCGTGAACTGATGCTGTCAGAGATTCCTGTGAAAAGAGAAATTTGCTGTCCACAATAACAACCTGCTGATGTATGAAGTGTTCAGCCTGGTTGTTTGTTACGAGTGATGGATTGAGGTGGGTAAGCTCTCTATTGACTACGTAACCGCCCACAATATCCTGCGTAACATCGACAAACAAAAACGTTAATCGTGAATAAAAAAGACTGATAACCAGAACAAGGCCACCAAATCCAAAGAATAATTGAGCGCGAATACCGCTAATTTTTTTCATCAAGCCCTACAATACGATAGCCAATATTACTGATAGTTTGAAGTTCTGGCGGCTTATCACCTTGCTCCAACGCTTTGCGCAAGTTGTACAAGTGTGCTTTTAACGAATTAGTTTCTGGTGGGTCATTTCCCCACACTTCGTTAATCAGATCGCTTCTTGCCACAGGGTAAGGGTATGCTTTGGCAAGCTGCTGTAAAATTTTAAAACCGGTTTTAGTGATATGTAGCGGTGTGTTTGCCCAAGTAACAGTAAAGGCTCGAGTATCAAGTGTAAGAAGCCCTTTCGTTATTGTGGTCTCCGTGTGCAATTGATGGCGCCTACCGAGTGCCTCACATCGCATTGCTAATTCTCTCAAATCACAGGGTTTAGTCAGGTAGTCATCAGTACCGCACATGAATCCTTTTGCTTTGTCATTGAAAGCGTCTCGTGCGGTCAGCATTAAAATAGGTGTAATGCGGGTCTGCTGCTGCTTAATTCTTTCACACACTTCAAGTCCATCAATATCAGGTAAATTTAAATCTAGAATAATGACATCGAAGCGATGGCTTAAAGCAAGCAACAGACCCTGCTCACCGGTCTCAGCATAATCAACAAGCCAGCCTTTACTTTCCAATAACTGACAGATCTGTTTAGCCAAAGCTAAATTGTCTTCAATCAATAAAATGGAAAGCGAGTTGCGTTTCATACTGACCCTTTTTTGCAAGTTAGTTGATAATAATTGAACGGTATAGGGGTATTTGTCAAAGGCTCTGTTTGGCAAAACTAAAGTCTTGCCAATATCTGTTGAACAAGTAGCGCTGTTTTATCATCACACTCGTCATATCCATGACAGTTAGAAAAAAGTGTGACTGTTGTATCACGCTCTACAAGGTATATGTTACGCGTCTCATAACCCACTTCTGCGCCGCCATGGTGGTAAGCAAGTTGCCCATTTATTGAATCAACGAACAAACCTAAACCAAAATTAAATCCGTAAGAGGTTTCAACTACACTCGATTCACCGAGTAATAGTTTGCGTATATCATCCGTTACCACAGAATCATCAGTGATTATTTCGCGTAATAAATGGCTAAGGTCGCTTGCTGTACTAACTAATGGCGCGTCTGCTACACCCACACTTTCATAAAATGGTTTGGTGTTTTCCATCTCACCATCTTCCCTTATGTAGCCTGAAATTGCTGTACCGAGGCTGTTCTCAATTCCGCTGTAATAAGTGTTGTTGAGTCCAAGCGGTATTAAAACGCGATTTCTAAGAGCTGTTGAGTGGTGTTCACCTAACACTTGATCAAGTATTAGTCCCACAAGAAGATATCCTGAGTTCGAATACTTTACACCTGTGCCAGGCGCGAAATAAGCAGGTTTATCGTAGATGAATGCAAGCGCGTCAATGTCGGTTTTAAGTTCGCCAACCGTTTCGATTGCATAGTCAAACCACTCACCAGCTGTGTCTGAGTCAAGGTAATCGTGTACGCCCGCGGTGTGATTTAGTAGCTGGCGAATGGTGATTAGATCGCTGTGCGCTATCCTGCTTAAGATCTCACTGGGGAGGTATTGCGAAATAGGGTCGTCAAGATCCAACATCTGATCTTCATGTAACATAGCTACGAGTAAAGCAGTTGCTTTTTTACCCGCACTTCCTACTGGCATCTGGTGATCCGGCTGCATAGGCGAAAAACTGTCTATATCGGATACTCCTGCAACGCCAGTGAAATCAATATCTGGTCCTTCTACATGTAAAATCAACCCTGGAACATCATTGCCAACGGTTGAATCCAGCAGCGTTTGTAGGCTTTCCGACAATGTTAGAGGTGTAGTTACTGGCGTTTCAGCATCGTTATTTGAACCGCAGCCTCCAAGCACACCTAAACTTAGTGAGAATAGCCCAGTTATTGCTAATGTTTTAACTTTCATTACCTGTCTCGCTTCTTTGATTGAAAGGGTAGAGCTTTACGTTACAAGAAGGTGGGTAAACGAAGGGTAAAAAAAAACGATAAAACAGCTACGTACAAAGATTTTGACATCTACGTTTCTACATAGCCATATTGAACTCAAGGGTTTTGTATATTCAGTAATATTGAGGGCTCGTATGAATAAAACTTTTCACCAAGCTATGTGGAGAACCTCAGATATGGTAAATTTCCCTACATTATTATTGCACTGAAAGCACTGCCTTTGAATTCTGTAATGTCACTTCGTTTAGACGAGTTATCTCGTGCTGAGCGTCCATTCCACGCGCGTGGGAGTAAAGTAATTCGCTGCGACGCGTGTCTGCTTCCAACGCAAAACTGTATTTGTGAATTTAAGCCTGAGGCTGGCACCGATGTGGCGGTCTTGTTCTTGATGTACAAAGGCGAATATTATAAACCTACTAATACTGGCCGTTTAATTGCGGACGTGGTTAAAGATAACCACGCATTTTTGTGGAAGCGCACCGAGCCAGAAGAGGCGCTATTGGCGTTATTGCGTAACGAGAAATATTTTCCTATTGTGGTATTTCCACACGAGTATGCTGACACTGAACGTTGTATTGATACGCCACCATTGAATACAGGAAAAACGTTACTATTTATTTTCTTGGATGGAACGTGGCGTGAAGCAAAAAAAATGTTCGTGAAGAGCCCTTACTTGCATGACTTTCCTGTGTTAGGCGTGAGCATGGATGTCGCTTCAGATTACTTACTACGCGAATCTACCCATGATTTTCAACACTGTACTGCTGAAGTTGGTATCAGTGTACTAGCACTTGCAAATCAAAAGCAGGGAGCACAAACATTAGCACATTACTTCAGCGTTTTTAGACGAGAGTACTTAAAGGGGAAGCCGCATTTGAAACACAAGCTTGCCTTTGCCGAGTCTCAGGTTAAAAGTAACGTCTAAAAAGTGTCACTTTTATTTGCGAAAGTATTGTTTTACATCCACTATTTTATATTAACAAACCACGGAGAAAGCGAATGGCATCAGTTACTTTTCAAGGTAATACGGTTACGACAAAAGGTCAGCTTCCTGAAGTAGGCTCATCTGCACCAGACTTTACATTAGTGAAAGCAGATTTGGGTGAAGTAACATTGTCTGAACTTGCTGGTAAAAATGTTGTATTGAATATTTTCCCTTCAATCGACACGGGCACGTGCGCAATGTCAGTGCGTAAATTCAACGAAGAAGCGGCAAAATTGGATAACACTACAGTTATCTGTGTATCGGCAGACCTTCCGTTTGCAGCGGGTCGCTTCTGTGGTGCTGAAGGTATTGAAAATGTACTTACAGGCTCGACTTTCCGTTCAAGCTTTGGTGATGACTATGGCGTGACGTTCGAGTCAGCGCCGCTGACTGGGCTGCTGTCTCGTTCAGTAGTGGTTATCAATGCCGAAGGTAAAGTGGTTTATACAGAGCAAGTTGCAGAAACAACAGAAGAGCCGAACTACGACGCCGCTATTGCTTCGCTCGGGTAGGTAACCCATCAGTATCGTTTAGCTAATTTAATAGCAAACGTATTGAATGTGTTTTGCTTTTGTAGCGGTTGGTTTTTATCGAGATAGTGCGAGGCACTCGTAAATTGGGTGCCTTTCTAGGAGGATGTCATGGAATCGGTTTTGCTCTCAGCTGGTGAATTAGCCAATGCAATGCAACAAAAGCCGTTAACGCTTGTACGAGCGTTAATGGACGACCCCGTTTCAAAAACACTGGATACACGTAGTGCAATGGTGTTGCCTGCATCAGTTGATTTTGATTTAGATAACGAGGGAAGCGACCATACCACAAGGCTTCCTCACAGCATGCCAACTGCACAACAGCTTTCCCTATATCTTGGAAGCCAAGGTATTACGGCAAACACGCCGATTGTGGTTTATGACACACGTGGAATGTATTCTGCGCCGAGAGTGTGGTGGATGCTAAAAGCACTGGGCCATCAAGACGTGCAAATATTAGATGGCGGGCAACCCGCGTGGGAAAAAGCAGGATTACCGGTTGCTGAGCAGCAGCAATACGGGAAGTTGGTTTATCAAGCTACTCCACGGCCAGGTTGGTTTGCAAATTCCAGTGCCGTTCTTCAGGCAATTAATACCGAGGCACAATTACTCGATGCGCGCAGCACACCGCGTTTTAAAGGCGAAGTGTCAGAACCTCGTGAAGGCGTGCGTTCTGGTCACATGCCAGGCGCGTTTAACGTACCTTTTGACACCTTACTCAAAGGCGGGCGTTTTTTACCCGTTGACCAACTTTCTGTTGTTTTTGATCGCGCTAATATCGATTTACGCAAACCCATTATTTGTACGTGTGGTTCTGGTGTTACCGCTTGTGTCATCGGTGTCGCAGCGCGCATGTGCGGTGCTACACAGGTTTCAGTGTATGATGGATCTTGGTCAGAGTGGGGCGCAGATACGCAATACCCTGTGGTAAAAGATGTGTAGTACAACGATAGAGAAAAAACAGCAGAATGTCAGCGAATCAAGCCTTACCTAACATTGTTATCCTTACCGGCGCAGGCATTTCAGCCGAGTCTGGCTTAAAAACATTTCGCGATAATGACGGCCTTTGGGAAAATCATCGCGTAGAAGAGGTGGCCACCCCAGAGGCTTTCGAGCAAAACCCGAGTTTAGTTTATCGCTTTTACAACGCTCGACGTGCGCAGTTACAGCAAGACGACGTGAATCCTAATGCAGCGCATGAGGCACTTGCGAGACTTGAGAAGGCGTTCGGTAGCAATGTAATGCTGGTTACACAAAACGTGGATGATTTACACGAGCGAGGTGGCAGCCAGTCTGTTTATCATATGCATGGTAAACTGTTATCAGCCCGATGCGCTATAAGCCAACAGACTTTCGATTGGCGAGATAGTTTTGATCACACCACTAAATGTCCGTGTTGTAGCAGAGTAACCTTACGACCGGATATCGTGTGGTTCGGTGAAATGCCCATGTACATGGAAGAGATTTACAATGCGCTTTCGAAGGCTGATGTGTTTATTGCTATTGGCACATCAGGTAATGTCTATCCTGCCGCGGGTTTTGTTCAGATCGCTAAAGAAAGTGGCGCACACACTATAGAGGCAAATTTGGAGCCGGGCGTAACTAATGCATTGTTCGATGAATCGCTAACAGGCCCTGCTTCTCACATCGTCCCACAATGGGTTGATCAATTAATATCAAAGTACGCGCTGTAGGAGGCGCATATCATGCAGTATATGAATGAGTTTCTTACCATTGCGTTGGTGCACCTAGTGGCTGTTGCTAGCCCAGGGCCAGATTTCGCGGTGGTTGTTCGAAACAGCGTAGCCTATGGCAGACGTATCGCCATGTACACCAGTATCGGGATTGGCTTAGCTATATTACTGCATGTGGCTTACTCGTTAGTGGGGCTTAGTGTGGTTATTGCAACTACTCCATGGTTATTCAGCACGTTTAGCTATGCCGCCGCAGCTTATTTGCTTTACCTTGCGTTTGGTGCGCTTAGAAGCGGGCCTGTAAAGCAGGACCAGGCAGTTAACGCTGAAAAGAAAACATCCCACATATCGGCAAAGCGCGCAGTTTGGATGGGCTTTCTAACAAATGGACTTAACCCAAAAGCAACGCTGTTTTTCCTCTCGTTGTTTACTGCAATTATTAGTATTGATACCCCATTTGTAGTGAAACTTGGCTACGGTATCTATTTAGCCATAGCTACTGGACTGTGGTTCTGTTTTCTTTCATACCTTTTGAGCACCAGTAAAGTAGCTGAGCTTATTGGTAAAAAAGGGTATTGGTTAGACCGTGCGATGGGTGTGCTACTCGTCGGTTTAGCTGCGAAATTAGTGCTAGGTTAACGTTTGTTTACCTTACAAACAGGCATTTGTTTTTGTGAATTGGTATAATCCCGCCGATTTTTCAAAAAGATAAGAGAGTTGTGTGAAAGACGTAAACCAAGACCGCCTGAATAATACGTTGTCTAAACAGTATCAATTTGATACCAAAGGTCTATTGCGCCGCGCTGCCGGTTTAACAAAGGCAAACTTTTCATCATTGCTGCAGGGAAGTGTTGTTCTATTTTTGACGTTTGTCGTGTTGGGTGTATTTGCTCAGCAGTACATCACAATAAATGACGATGGGACCTACGTATTCGAGCATCAGTCCATTATTGAGATTGTAGCAATATGTGTCGTGGCCCCCCTGCTAACCGGGTTGTATATGATGGGGGTTTTCGTAGCACGTGGTACAAAAACATCAGTATTTACCGTTTTTCAGTTTTTTCCTCTTATTTTCTTATTGGCTTTAACCCAATTGGTAAATAGCATTCTTGTGCAGTTGGGTATGATGCTGCTTATTATTCCCGGTGTATATTTTTATTTGGCGTCTTCATTTTCTCTAATGTTGGTGGCAGACAGGAAGCTTACGCCAATCAGTGCGATTATTCTCTCGTGTCGTGTGTTTAATGCTTACTGGGCTCAAATTGCCAGTGTTTTTGGTGTATTTTTCTTATTGTTTGCGACAGCACCGCTCACCTTTGGTTTTTCACTTATTTGGGTGTTACCTTTTTATTTTAGTATGATGGGTTTGCTCTATCAGGAACTGATTGGGGAACAGGGTGAAAGCACGGAGGCATCTGAAAACGGTGTGAATGAGTCTAGCTTCGATGCATAAACGTGAAACTTTTAAAATCGTCCTTATAACGCTGGGCGTTTTAGCTGTAATTGTAATTAACGCCATTATTTTCACAAAGGACGAACCAGATGTTTTGGACATACCACAAACGGTAGAAGCCAAAAAGGCGGTTCCCAATTTTTCAGCTTATACGAATGTAAAAGAAAAGAAAGAAGCGTTTTTCAATTATCTACGCCCAGAAGTGGAGAAGCAAAATGCGTATCTTCTTACGCTAAGGCATTACGTACAAACGTTGTATCGCAAAGCGCTAGCCAACGAGTCACTTTCAGATGAAGATATGACAAGGCTTAATTGGCTAGAACAAGAGTATCGTGTTAAGCCAACACAGCCGTTAAAAACAAAACTTCTCGCGTTGCTGCAAAAGATTGATATTTTACCCGTAGAGCTTGTGCTTGTGCAGGCTGCTAATGAGTCGGCGTGGGGCACCAGTCGTTTTGCAAAAAAAGGCTATAACTTTTTTGGCTTGTGGTGTTTCTCTAGAGGGTGCGGTTTTGTACCAAACCGTCGAAACGAGGGGGCGTCTCACGAAGTCGCTAAATTTGATAGTTTATCTCAAGCAACGTATACCTACATGCGAAATTTAAATCGCCATGACGCTTATGCTGATTTAAGAGAGATACGCAGCCGACTTCGAGCAAACCAGATACCAATTACTGGTGTAGCGCTTGCTGAGGGGCTAATGAACTATTCCGAGCGGGGAGCCGCTTATGTTGAAGAGCTACAAACTATGATCCTATTTAACGAGGAGTTTTTATCCGAATGATACGCGCTGCTTTAATTTGTGCCTCATCGCTGTTTATTGCTGTAAGCAGTTTTTCTGTGGCTAGTGAAACAATCGATGTAGAATACAGCCGTTTTTACAGCCATGTGAAAAAACTAGATAACGAAGATACCCAAGCGCTTCAGTTTGCATTTGGTTTTGTCCGTGTGGGTGAGGGTCGTTTGTGCGAGGTTAATGAGGCGTTAATTGTGACAGATAAAAAAACAATGCCCCTTGAGGTAAGCGGCGAAGGACGCTTCACTGTACCCACAGAGAAGGCTCTGAAGCTCGCTAATGCACTGGTGCGTATCGATTTAAATGAGCGTGCAAATGTATGTGATATGTCGGTGCAGCTAGAGACCAAACCGGAATATCTAAAGCAGTATTATACAAAAGACGAACTTACTTTCTTGTATGACCAGTACGAAGCTTTTTTTAATGAGATGGGAAGCTTTTTATCTTTTATGATGCCATCTGTAAAAGGCTTAATGCTTCAATTTGATGACAAGGAATTAGACTTCATCACGCCTCAGGGAGTACATATCAATAATGGCGTGTTGCACTTAGAACAAGATTGGATAGATAACGCAAGAGGTTTAACGCTGCCAAAGGCGCCACTGCGCGTAACCGCAATGGCTTCAAGTTAATTACGTACCATTGGTTTAGGTATCAGGTGAGCAACTGATACCTAATTTGCTCGGCCACACGGGCGATGGTTTCTTCACCCTTTGCGCAGAGCTCTTCTGCCCTGTGGAATTCCATAATACCCACGTCAGTAAGTTGCGGTTCAATAAGAATGTCAGGCGGATCGCCGGCAAGGCGAGAGCGTGTAACGCGAGCTTGTAGTATTTCAAGTGAGCTGCTCATTACGCTCATGATCCCAGGTGGGTTTCGCTTGCTCACTTTAGCTGGAACCTCAGTGAATTCTTCTTCTACTTTTTCTATCACTTCAGAAGCAATACCTTCTTCAGTTTTAACATCGTTAGTATCAGACAAAACTTCCTCTTTTTCGTCTGTCTTCTCAAGTGCTTTTTCTTCCTTGCTATCAGGCGAAAACCATTGGCGCAACACGTTCTGGCTTTTAGTAAAAAAGTCCTCGGTTTTGCGTTGGTTTTCTTCGTGGTCTTGCCTTAATTTTTCAAGCCGAAGTGGTCGGAAATCTGCATTCAAGTTTACTGCAATGACAAAGTCCGCCCCTAGCTGACGACACAAGTTAACCGGAACGGGATTAACAACAGCGCCGTCTACTAGCCAACGATCGCCGTGTGCTACGGGCGCGAAGAGCGCGGGAATTGCACAAGATGCTTGAATGGTATCGCCAATAGGACCTGAGTTAAATACCACTTCACGGCCGGTATACAAATCGGTAGCTACCGACGCAAATGGCTTCAGCATGTCTTCGTAGGAGGGAGCGCAAAACTCGCTGGCAAGCTTGTCAAAAACTTTTTGTCCACTGGCAATGCCGCCGCGCCTAAGTCCTACGCCCATAAGCGCCAGTACTTGCCAGTCGCTTAGCGAACAAGCCCACTCTTTAAGATCTTCTAGTTTACCGCTTGCATAGGCCGCGCCAACATAAGCACCAATAGAACAGCCGGCGACCACGTCAATTTTAACGCCAAGTTTCTCTAATGCTTCAATGATACCAATATGGGTCCAGCCCCGTGCAGCACCGGCTCCTAACGCAAGTCCTATTTTCATCTACTTCGGTTCCATTATGTTTACAACATCAATAGTATTATCTTCATCACTATGGTCTTTTACACCAAGCGCTGCATGCTTTTCTGTGGTAAAAGATGGCTCATCAAAACCAATATCACCATCTTCGACAGGGCCATCTTGCGTGGTAATTGCCTTAAAGTCATACAGGTTACTGTCAACTAAATGCGACGGCGCTACGTTTTGAAGCGCGCGGAACATCGACTCTATACGACCAGGAAAACGTCGATTCCAGTCTTGAAGCATTGCTTTAATGTTTTGACGTTGTAAGTTTTCCTGCGAGCCACAAAGGTTACAAGGAATAATTGGAAACTCAGCAGCTTGTGAATATTTCTCGATATCTTTTTCAGTACAGTATGCCAACGGACGAATGACAATGTGCTCTCCGTTATCGCTGACAAGCTTAGGCGGCATAGACTTCAACTTTCCACCATGAAACATATTTAGGAAAAACGTCTCGAGCATGTCGTCGCGGTGATGTCCCAATGCGATTTTTGTTGCGCCCAGTTCTTTTGCGGTACGATACAAGATACCACGGCGTAAACGAGAGCAAAGCGAACAGGTTGTCTTTCCTTCTGGAATCTTATCTTTAACGATAGAGTAGGTGTCTTCTTCTACAATTTTGTATTCAACGCCAATGCTATCTAAATATTCAGGCAAAATATGCTCTGGGAAGCCAGGTTGTTTTTGATCAAGATTAACCGCAACAATATCAAAGTGAATAGGCGCAATCTTCTTTAAAAACATAAGTATATCTAGCATTGTGTAACTATCTTTTCCGCCAGACAAACACACCATAACTTTGTCGTTGTTTTCAATCATGCCGAAATCGCCAATAGCTTTACCCACGTTGCGGCGAAGTCGTTTTTGAAGTTTGTTGAAGTTGTACTTTTGCTTACTTTGCGCAGCGTTTAACGGCGACGCGTCAGCACTGTTTGTGCCTACACTCATAATTAACTAGCTTGGTTTGTGATAAAGCCAACAGTATACATTAAAGCGCTATTTCTCGACTACGCTTGTGGCGTTAAAATTGTAAAGCGGCTGCCACTGAAAGGCGCTTTATTTTCTGCTTATAAATGATGTTGGCAAAAACATTCAAAGGCTAAATCGATAGCGGAGAGACGAAGCCATCGGGCTTAATGGCAAGTACATCACAATTGAGTTCATCAATAACATGTTCGGCTGTATTGCCAATAAGCGCCGCAGAAAGACCAACGCGTCCAACGGTGCCGATAACTACAAGTTCGGCATCTAATGTTTTAGCAACCTGCGGAATGACTTTTTCCGGAAGGCCTTCTTCTACAACGCATTTATTCTCAGGAATGCCGTACTTTAGCGCATGACTGCGCATTTCCTTTAAATGGTGGTTTTTCACTGCATCATGATAAGTATCGGGGTCAAACTCAGGCACTTCAATGGCGATGTTAAGTGGGGTTGAAGGAAAACTATTTACTAAGTTTACATTTCCTTTTAATAGTGACGCATAGTCGTTAGCGATGTGAGTAAGTTTATCGTTGAGAGCTGCGTGCTCGTCATCTTCGCTACCCACGTTTACAGCGGCAATGATTTCACCATTTTCCGGCCAGTCGTGCTCTTTCACCAGCAGCACTGGGCGAGGGCATTTGCGCATTAAATGCCAGTCTGTAGGTGTAAAAATTACAGAAGCAAGGTCATCATGGTTTTTGGTGGCTTTTACTACCAGATCTATATGATGCTTAAGAGCATAATAGATGATTGACTCATACGCGCGATTATTCCATTCAACAACAATGTTAGTTTCATCAAAACCTTGTTCTTTTAGGTGGGATGCCAGCCATTTTGCATGTTCATTCGTGACAGCCTGCCGCATGGACTCGCGTTCGTCGGGGCTTAACATCGTTGTCATATCGTAAGACAAATCGTATACCACCATCATGGCGGTAACCTGTGCACCGGTTTTCGATGCAAGTTCAAAGGCGCGACTTAGTGCTGGTTGGTTATCGCGCTCGGCATCAACAACAGCTAGAATTCGTTTACACTCAATCATAACGTCCCCCTAACGGTGAAGTTCGGTAGCGACTGACAACGTTGCACTGTTTTAAATGTCGCTTTTATTAACTATAAACGACATTAAGAAAAACGTAAGTTGTTTTAGAACAAGAATTTCACAACGTGAAATATGTGTACCTGGCAACGTAAATAAAATAGTGCGTGAGGGAGAGAAAGTTAAAATAATGAACTGGCGTGTGGGGTACAAGCGCGCGTGGCGCGCTGCATATTAACGTAAGGAGTGATTATCCACAGACTACGCTAGGACCATTGAGCGCTTCTAACTTGTTATTTAGCCTGTCAAAATCCAAAATCGAGATGAGTTTGCCATCCACCTTGATGATGCCATCCTTCTGGAAGCGGCTTAAGAGGCGACTTATAGTCTCAATGGTCAACCCTAAATAGTTTCCTATTTCATTACGCGTCATGGTCAAATGAAACTCTCTGTGTGAGAAGCCACGTTCCTCAAATCGCTGAGACAAATGTGAAATAAAATACAGTAAACGCTCTTCTGCAGTTCGCTTGTTTAGAAGCATGATCATGTCGTGATCTTGTTTTATTTCCGCGCTCATGAAACTCAAAATTTGATGGCGAAGTTTTGGAAATTGTACCGACATTTCATCGAGGGTTTCATAGGGAAGTTCACACACCATGGCCGTCTCCAGTGCAGACGTGTAGCTTTGATGTTTATTTTCCCGCAGTGCATCAAAGCCGATGATATCGCCAGGGAAATGAAAACCAGTAATTTGCTCTTCGCCTTCGTTATTTGTAACGAATGACTTAAACGAACCCGTTCTGACAGCGAACAGCGAATGGAATTTGTCGCCAGTATGTATAAGTGTATCACCTTTATGAAGCGGTTTTTTACGCTCAATAATATCGTCAAGAGATTCAATTTCTGTTTTATTCAGCGCCACGGGTAAACACAAGTGACTAAAACTACAGTTTTGACAGTGAATAGAAAATTGGCTTCCTTTGCTCATAATGCACGCTCTCTAAAAGAATACCTCATAATAATACACCCATTTTTAAACGATTGCGCCATGAATAAGATAAGCGGCATATATGGCCATTATTGCTGCAATAATCTGTCTAAAATGATTGTGCTGAAAACTACGCACGATATATTGGCTACCGGCGCTTGCGGCAAGCAACGTAGGTAGTGTACCCAAACCGAAGAAAAACATAATAGCTGCGCCTTCTAGCGCATTACCTGCCGCAAGTGACCAAGTAAGTGTTGAATATACTAAGCCACAAGGTAGCCAACCCCAGATAAACCCATAAGGTATGGCGCTAAAAGGGGTTTTGAACGGCAAAAAACGTTTAGAGAACGGCTGGACTTTGGAGAATAAACCTTTGCCAGCGTTTTCTAACACTGATAATCCTGTCCACCATTTGCCTAAATAGCAGGCTAGTAGCAACAGCATCACGCCGCTGAGTAAAGAGAGGGCGTAGTTTGCTAAGGGGATAAAGTCTGCTGCTATTTTTCCTAGTGTTCCGGTCATCGCGCCAGCGATGGTATAACTCACTATACGCCCCATGTTGTAGGCAAGCGTATAGGGGAGTGCACTTGCATCTTTTGGGGAGACCATTCTCAGTGCGGCAACAATTCCCCCACACATACCCACACAGTGAACGCCACCTGCCAAGCCAATAAGAAAGGCCGAGAAGTAATTAATCCCGTCCATGCGGCGCTTTGTGCTTGTTTGACTTGTTGTCTTGAAGTTGCTTACGCTCTTCTGCTAGTTTTTTCTCTTCTGGCGAGAGGTCGTCATCAAATAGTATGCTGTAGCCTTGACGATCAAGGTCTTCGAACTGGTTGGTTTTCACCGCCCAGAAAAATATCACGATAGCAACAGCAACGATAATGATGGCGATTGGAATTAGTACGTAAATAATACTCATGTTATTTGCTCAATAATCGTGTTGAGTTTGTAACAACGATAATACTGCTCAACGACATACCTACAACCGCCATCCATGGAGAAAGTAACCCAGAGACTGCGAAAGGTAAGATAAGAACATTGTAACCTACCGACCAACCAATGTTTTGACGTATTTTTTGTTTCACTTGATGTGCGGTTTGTATAAGTTCCGGCACAGAAAGCAATTGATCGCCAAGCAATATTACATCGGCAGCAGTTTTAGCCACATCTGTTGCGTTGCCTACAGCTATTGCTACATCTGCACTGGCTAAAACAGGTGCGTCATTGATACCGTCACCCATCATCATTACTTTTGCACCGGTTTGCTGCAAAGTTTTAACCGCTTGGTATTTTTGCTCTGGTGTAAGCCCACCTATAGCTGTTGAAATTGGCAAGGTTTTGGTGAGCACATCAACGTTTTGTTGTGTATCTCCGCTTAAAACAGCCAATTCATGGTTTGTTTTTAACAAATTGAGGGTTTCTTTTGTATCGACACGCAGTGAATCTCGTACCTCAAATGCTGCCATAATACGCCCTTCAACGGTAAGAAAAACGTTAGCTGTGGGATATTGTTCAATAGACGTTATGTAGATGTCGCTCACGCTAAAGGCAGCTGATCCCATGGAGAACATGGTATCGTTAATTTCGCCGCTGATCCCCCCGCCAGGTGTTACGGAAAAATTTGTTACTTTGTGTAATTCGTTTTTGGCGCGTTGGTCACATCCATTGTCACCATTAAACGCCTTGGCGATAGGGTGCTCTGAACGGGATTCTAGCGCACATGCAATTGACAAGGCTTTGTCACTATCAACGCCATCAGCGTACCACGCGTTTGTAATGGTGAACTTGCCTTGAGTTAACGTACCGGTTTTGTCTAGTGCGATGGTGTCAATATCAGTAATTTGTTCAAGTGCATCAGCACGTTTAAGCAAAATACCTTGTCTATTTAATTTGGCCATAGCACAAGTGAGTGCCGATGGGGTTGCTAACCCTAATGCACAAGGACAGGTAGCCACTAGCACAGATATGGTGATCCAAAATGCCTCGTCGCTCCCCTGATATGCCCAAAAGCTATAGGTTAAGGCAGAAATCAGCAATACAGCGGTAACAAAGTATCGAGAAAAATTATCCGCTATCTGCGCCGCTTTGGGCTTACTCGCCATCGCACTTGCTTGTAACCTTACTATTTGATTTACCAGTGCATTTTTAAGGGTTTGCGTAACTGTAATGGTCAGGCTGCCGTCTTGACATACAGTACCACCATATACAGTACTATTGTTTGACTTGCGTACTGGATTAAATTCACCAGTAAGCATTGATTCGTCAACCGCTGCGTTTCCCTCGATTACTATGCCATCAATGGGAATGGTTTCGCCAGGCTTAACCAAAACCACATCGTCTACTTTTAGCTGCTTTGCTAAGCACTCAGTCATGCTCCCATCCTGCAGTAACTTAGTAGCGGAGACGGGTACATATTGCATCATATTGGCTGAAATTTGCGCCGCTCTGTGTCTGCTGCGGTGCTCTAAGAAGCGACTAAGCAGAAGCAAAAAGATGAACATACAAATAGATTCGAAATACACCTCGCCTTGCTCTAAAACGGTAGAGCGAATACCCGCAAAAAAGGTACCAAATATGGCGAGCGTAACCGGCACATCCATATTTACTGTTCTTGCGCTAAGCGCTTTGGCTGCGCCAACATAAAAGATGCTGCCGGAATACAGTACTACCGGTGTGGTTAGTGTAAGGGCAACCCAATAAAAGTATTGTCGGGTTTCTAACTCTATGGCGCCAAACCAATCAAAATAAAGGCCCGTCATCAGCATCATCACTTGCATGGTCATAATGCCTGCAAGGCCAAGCTTCTTTAGAAATGTTTTTTGTTCACGCTTATAACTGGCTTCGTGTTCGTCGGGGTGAAATGGAGACCCAACATAACCAATGCGCTTAAGTGTTGAGAGTATTTGGCTAAGTTTAATATCGTGCGGTAACCATGTGACAAGTGCCCGGCGCTCTTGAACGTTCACCGCGACTTGCTTTATTCCATCTACTTTCGACAACTGCTTTTCGATAAGCCAGCCGCACGCAGCACAAGTAATACCTTCGAGGGTTAATTGGATTTGTTTGTGTTGACCTTCTTCAAAAACAAACTCTTCTTGAAGAGAAGGGTCGTCATAGACTTTAAGTTTATCGAGGGTTTCTAAAATACTATCGTCAGATTTTTGCGCCGGTTCGGTTCTAAACTGATAGTAATCTTCAAGACCGTTACTAACGATCGCTTCAGCCACGGCTTGGCAGCCAGGGCAACACATGTCTCGTTGTTGCCCTAATATAACAGTAGTAAATTTCCCTTCGTCGGAACTTGCTACAGGCAGTCCGCAGTGGTAACAGTCGTGCATCGCCATTATGGGTTGAATTTCATTTTGCCAGAGTGGGGCAGATAAACCGTGTTTTGGATTTTCCAGCTATCATCAATTGGCGTCAGCGATATGCGCCATTTACCGTCAAGGTTTTCTTCGACAAAGCCGCGATAAATGCCGTTGGCGTCACGACTTAATAAAACGCTGACATCGCGCTCTTCTAGCGTTACATGATAGAAGCTTAATTTTACCGCGTTCCCATCTTGTGGAACACCTGAATGAAACTGCAGCGCAATGCTACCGTCGTCAATGGTTAAATCGGTGGTGATATTCATGCGGCGGGCTATGGCTTCTTTGTCCAGACGGGCATTAATTGCTTTTCCTTCCTTGTAGTAGTCGTCTACCACTAGGCTATCTTCAGTACTAATAGCAAGGTTTAACAACACGCCACCCATGATGAGGGTAATGATAGGAACAGCAATTAAAAACCAGGGCCAGAACTCTTTATACCAGGGTCTATTCATCGAAATATTTTCTCGTATTTACTTCACTAACAACATATTTATTTTCACTGCTAAAACTTCTTGTTAAGCCGAGCAATAATGATAAATATAGCGTTGGCAAGACACATTTAAGGTGAACAACGCTTGCTCACACCGCACGCTCTATATCGCTGTATTTTCTCATAAAAAAAGCCCCGTAGTAACGAGGCTTTCTAAGATATTTAATGATTTAAATCATTAATCATTTGAAAGGCTATAAACATATGCCGCAACAACGTGAATTTTGTCATCACCCAACGTTTTCTTGAATGAAGGCATTACACCGTTACGACCATAAGTAAGCGTTTCTGTTACCGCTCTGTGGCTGCCGCCGTATAACCAGATGTTATCGGTAAGATTTGGTGCACCAAGCATTTGGTTGCCTTTTCCGTCCATACCGTGACAAGCTGCACACGCTGCAAAGCGCGCTTTACCTGCTTCAGCAAGCTGAGGGTCTACATCGCGACCGCTTAAACTAAGTACGTAGTTAACCACTTCTTCGATACCGTCTTCACCCATAGCATCTAGCCATGCAGGCATAGCTGCTTTACGACCAAGCGTAAGAGTTTCAACGATTTTCGCACCTGAACCACCGTACAACCAGTCGTTGTCCGTTAGGTTAGGGAAGCCGCCATTTTGACCACGTGCATCAGAACCGTGACACTGAGAGCAATTTTGTAGGAACAAACGCTGACCTACTTTATTAGCTTCAGGGTCTTTGGCAAGTTCCTCAACAGGAATTTGCGCATACGCTTCAAAAATTGGGTCGAACTTGTCAGCAGCAAAATCAAGCTCACGATCGTACTTTACAATGTAACCTTGTTCTTTTGCGTCAGCGCGAGCCTGTGCAGACTCCTCAAGTGAGCGGATGTCTTGGTTAGAGCTTCTCCAGCCAAGTACCCCCTCGTAGGCGCCCAAACCAGGGAAAAGCGCTAAATATAGAAAACCCCAAACGATGGTGATGTAGAACATAATTGTCCACCAGCGAGGAAGTTGATTATTTAACTCCTCGATACCATCAAACTCGTGCCCCATTGACTCACCTTCTGGCACACCCGTCTTGTTAGAAAGGCACCAGCGCAGAAGGAAGTAGCAACCAATGATTAACCCAAGGGTTATCACTGAAATCCAAATTGTCCAAAACATACTCATGAGTTCAAGACTCCTGCTAATCTTCTTTTGATTTTTCTTTTTCTTCGTCTGCAAACACAAGGTTTGCAGCTTCATCGTACTTTTTCTTGTTGCGACTGCTAAATGCCCACAGCACAACACCGATGAAGCTTACAAAGACGATGACAGTAAAAATGCTGCCTACTATTCCTTGATCCATATTATTTCAAATGTGTGCCAAGAGATTGTAAGTAAGCAATGAGGGCTTGCATTTCAGTTTTACCCTGTACTGCCGATTTTGCACCCGCGATATCTTCGTCGGTATACGGAACACCGAAGCCACGGAACACTTCCATTTTTTCAGCGGTTAAATCGCCGTCAAGTTTGTTTTCCGCAAGCCACGGGAAACCTGGCATGTTCGACTCAGGTACTACGTTACGAGGGTTTAGCAGGTGAACACGGTGCCACTCATCGCTGTAGCGACCACCTACACGTGCTAGGTCTGGACCAGTACGCTTAGAACCCCAAAGGAAAGGGTGTTCCCATACTGATTCACCAGCAACGCTGTAGTGACCGTAACGCTCTGTTTCAGCGCGGAATGGACGGATCATCTGGCTGTGACAACCTACACAGCCTTCACGGATGTAGATGTCGCGGCCTTCAAGCTCAAGCGCGGTATAGGGACGTAGGCCCGTTACCGGTTCCATTACTTGCTGTTGAAACATCAACGGCGTAATTTGAACCATGGCACCAAAACTGATAGCGATAAGAATTAATACCGTTAACAGGCCAACGTTCTTTTCAATTAACTCATGTGCGTTTTTCATTATTCGTCTCCTTTACTACGCTGGCTGAGTCGCTGGATCTGCAGCGATACTGCCTTTAGGTGCACGAACGGTCTTCCATGTGTTGTATGCCATAACCAGCATACCCGCAACCACGAAACAACCACCAATGAAACGAACTACATAGAACGGCTTAGACGCCTCTAATGACTCAACAAAGCTATACGTTAATGTGCCGTCTGCGTTAACCGCACGCCACATTAGACCTTGTAGTACACCAGACATCCACATTGCTACGATGTACAGAACAACACCGATAGTAGCAAACCAGAAGTGTACGTTAACTAGCTTGGTGCTATACATAGCGCGCTGACCGAATAGCACTGGGATTAAGTGGTAAATTGAACCAATTGAAACCATTGCAACCCAACCTAGGGCACCAGAGTGTACGTGACCGATTGTCCAATCAGTGTAGTGTGAAAGTGCATTAACAGTCTTAATTGCCATCATTGGGCCTTCGAAGGTAGACATACCGTAGAAAGACAATGAAACAATGAGGAAACGCAATACTGGGTCGGTGCGAAGTTTATGCCACGCGCCAGACAGCGTCATAATACCGTTAATCATACCACCCCAAGATGGAACAAATAAGATGATGGACATCACCATACCCAAAGACTGAGTCCAGTCAGGTAGGGCAGTGTAGTGAAGGTGGTGAGGACCAGCCCAAATATACAAAGAAATCAGCGCCCAGAAGTGCACAATAGATAGTCTGTATGAATAAACCGGACGACCAGCTTGCTTAGGTACGAAGTAATACATCATGCCCAAGAAGCCCGCTGTTAGGAAGAACCCTACCGCGTTGTGCCCGTACCACCATTGCATCATTGCGTCTACCGCACCTGCATAAAGTGAATATGACTTAGTGAAAGAAACAGGAATTGCCATACTATTACCGATGTGAAGTACCGCAACAGTAAGCATGAAGGCACCTAAGAACCAGTTTGCTACATAAATATGGGAAACTTTACGTATAACTAGCGTGCCAAAAAAGTTGATGATGTAAGCAATCCAAACCAATGCCAAAAGAATATCAATTGGCCATTCTAGTTCAGCGTATTCCTTAGAGCTGGTAAGTCCCATTGGCAGGGTTACAACAGCTAGAACGATAACGGCTTGCCAGCCCCAAAAGGTAAATGCGGCAAGTTTGTCACTGAACAGTCTAACCTGGCAGGTACGCTGAACGATGTAGTACGACGTCGCGAAAAGTGCACATCCGCCAAAGGCAAATATAACGGCGTTAGTGTGCAACGGACGCAAACGTGAGAATGTTAGCCATGGTGTGTCAAAGTTGAGCATAGGAGCAAACAATTGCGCAGCAATAAATACCCCTAGACCCATACCAATGATACCCCAGACTATTGTCATGATGGTAAATTGCCTGACCACTTTATAATTGTAATCAGGTTGTGCTTGGCTTATTTCACTCATTTTAATGAATCTTCCACTTCAAATGAACTATGGTCTCCAACCGCCGAAATAGTGCGATGTGGGTGCTACTAAAAAGGTATAAACACTTCACACCGAGCTTGGAAAGAGTAATAATTATAGTCTCCAAGCCAGTTGGTACGCGGATGATAAGGTTTTTGATAACAAAAAGATACCATAAACTACGGAAGCTTGATCTCCATCAATGAAGAAATACATAAAATTTAAGAAATGCTAAATAAAGGTAACAATAAAAGTACAAAAATTTTACAAAAGCAGCTTCCATTGCTAGCGATTATTATTGTGGCTATAGGTATCTATTTTGCGCAAAAATATCAGTCATCAGCGTTCGGTGGCAGTGACCTTACTAATGGAATAGGAAATAGCTGTAATTTTGTCAACAAAACTTGCGAATTCTTAATTGACGAACAGCTAGCCATTGCAAGATTTTCGGTACAGCCTTTACCTGAAGAATCGACCACATTATCAATAGCGCTGCCAGAAGATATGAAAATACAAAGCGCGTGGATAGAAGGCGTAAATATGTACATGGGAAAAATTCCAGTGTTACTCGATTCCAACGGCAAAGGCGCATGGACGGGGTGGTTCATGTTAGGAAGCTGCAGTGAGCCCGTTATGAAGTGGCAACTACGTTTGAATATAGAAGGAGAGGAGGCTCCTACGTATCTTTATTTTGTTACTGCGCAGCAATAATAAGCAGCATATGGACGGGGTCTTGTAAAAATTAAACGACAAGCGCGGTTGCCCTTGCCGTTTAATATGAAAAGTAAAGTACGGCGATTACCGGTTTACATCTGTGACTGCAAATAATTTTGTAGCCCTAGACGCTTGATGAGACCGAGCTGCTGTTCTAGCCAGTGCGCATGGTCCATTTCTGTATCATCTAGTAATACAATTAGCATATCTCGAGTTACGTAATCTTTCTCAGTTTCACAAAGTGCGATAACTTCTCGAAGCTTGGCGTCAACTTCATATTCAACGCGCAAGTCGCTTTCAAGCATTTCTGGAACATCTTTACCAACTTTGAACCCTGTACGCTTGGTCATATCAGGCGTGCCTTCTAAAAACAGCATGCGTTCAATTAACTTGGTAGCGTGTCCACGTTCGTCGTCAAATTCGTGATCGATACGTTCGTATAATTTGTTGAACCCCCAATCCAAATACATTTGTGAGTGAATGAAATACTGGTCCATCGCGGCTAACTCGTAGGAAAGTAAGTCATTTAAACCGTTGATGATCGCCTGGTTGCCTTTCATTAGTCATCTCCCATTACTTGCGCTTGTAGGTAATTCTCAATACCCATAGCATCAATCTGATATTCTTGCGTTTCAATCCAGTCCAAATGTTCTTCTTCATATTCAAGAAGATCTTCTAGTAAATCGCGAGATACGTAGTCTTGTTTTTCTTCACACAACGCGATGGCATCGCGCAATAGGGGAAGTTGTTCTTTTTGAAAACGCGCATCGCATGCCAACATTTCGACAGTGTCTTCACCAATGTAAAGTTTTCCTAGTGCTTGAAGGTTAGGAAGGCCCTCAAGAAATAAGATGCGTTCGATGAGGTCGTCCGCCTGCTTCATATCTTTGATGGACTTTTTATAATTTTTCTCGTTAAGTTCAGAAAAACCCCAGTTTTTGAACATCCTAGCGTGCAGAAAGTATTGATTTATAGAAGTAAGTTCGCATGTCAGAACTTCATTCAATTTTGCTACAACTTGTTTATCGCCTTGCATTGGAAAAGCCCTTTTAACCTAATTATCGAAATACTAGCGCAGACAAAGCGATATGTCAAAAAAGTCTTTGAAAAACAGTTATTTACAAACGATAACGTTTCTCAATTCATCCATTGTTCGCATTTAGAACTGCATTACTGTTGTGAATGCGCATAAGCAAGGCTTTCTTCAGCAAAACCTAGCCCCGCCTCTGTAAAGAAGTTAAACACTTTGTCGACGCCGTTTTCAAGTAAGTATGATACTTCATCCTCATAACGTGCAATCGCTGCAACTTTTCCTGTGTAGCCGGCATTTTTAAGCTGGCGCGTTATATTGATAGAATCCTGAATAGATGGCAGGGCAAGCAGAACGAGTTGTACCTGTTTGATATCTAGGTTATCCCATAAATCCACATCTTCGCCATCACCGCAAATTACGTTTAATCCTTCATCAGACATTTCTTTTATTTTTACGCGGTCGGCATCCATACCCCATACATTCACATCGCTGAGTTTGGAAAGCGCATTGAATGCACCACGACCAACACGCCCCATTCCTAGTACTAGAAATTCAGCATTGTGAAGCGTGGGGTAGACGTCTTCTTTCAAACGTTCGTTTTTTTCAAAACGTTTTATCGTGTCTTTGTGGTCATGATATTGAGAATGTGAATTACGATAGAGCACACTGGTAATGACAAATGATATTGAGACTGCTAAGGCAATAACGACCAGCCATGTGTTTGCTATTAAACCCAAGGAGACTGCAAGCGCCCCTACGATAAGCCCAAATTCGCTGTAGTTAGAAAGTACTAAACTGCTTAAGTACGCCGTTCGGCCGCGCAGTCTCAACGAGGTAAATAGACCGAAAAACAACACTGCTTTTAACGGAATAAACAAACAGAACACCACAGCAAGTATAATCATACTAAGGTCTGGCAGAGCGGTGAGGCCAATAGTGAGAAAGAAGCCAATTAAAAAAAGATCCTTGAAGCTTAATAGCGACTTTGCAAGTTCTGATGCTTTTTCATGCTGGGCTAACATGATACCAAAGATGAGCGCGCCTAGGTCGCCTTTAATATTAACCAGTTCAAACAAATGATAGCCACCTAGAGCGAGGATAAAGCCAGTGAGTGGGAGCAGTTCACCATGGCCCGACTTATTTATCATTTTGTTTATGATAGGCATTGCTGGGAATAAGGCCAACAAGGCGAGGGCCCACACAGAAGGTAATTTTCCAGTTGCAGCCACAAGAAAAATGACAGCAAAAACGTCCTGCATAACTAAAATGCCTATGGCAAGGCGGCCGTGGCGGGTTTTACTCTCGCCACTTTCTTCTAGCACTTTAACTACACACACGGTACTGCTGAAGCTAAGTGCAAATGCGATAAGCGCAGCACTTTTCCAAGTCAGACCGTCAACGAAATTGGCGGCAACCGTACCTA
Organism: Alteromonas sp. V450; assembly: GCF_001885075.1. Classification (NCBI taxonomy): domain Bacteria; kingdom Pseudomonadati; phylum Pseudomonadota; class Gammaproteobacteria; order Alteromonadales; family Alteromonadaceae; genus Alteromonas; species Alteromonas sp. V450. Next base: position 1,158,491 of record NZ_MODU01000004.1, on the reverse strand, counting down.
TTGCATAAACACTACAGGTAATAACGCCTACCCATATTAAGGTATGTGAAACACTTCCTGCCCAAACTTCTCGACGACTTAAATCACGGATATTAAGTTTCAATCCAATGGTGAAGAGCATGATTGTGATGCCCAAGTTTGCGATTTGGGTTAAATCGTCAGTGAGTGTGTAACCTGCAAAATTCAACAAAAAGCCAGCCACGAGATAGCCAACTAAAGGAGGAATGCCGATAAGTTTAACCGTTAAACCACAAACAAATGCGAAAACAAGAAATGCATACTCCATGAATTACCTTTCAAATTGTTGAACGTAGAATACGTTACGTTTTACAGAACACATCTTTTACTAGCTATCGATAATGACAAATCGTTTAGCTAATTCTTCAGAACAGAAATGATAGATTAACATGCGATAGTTTGTTTTCGCAGCTAAAAAAAGTATTGATACGCACCGCTATGGTTACGCGTAATCACTTCTTGGTGTCGTGTATATTTACACTATTATATTTAAAATCAGTTGCTTATCGCTGAAACAAATCTAATTCTCGATTTGCGGTGTAATGAACACCAGATTAGGCATAGTATCGTGTTTAAACATGGCTGAATTTAAGAAGGAACCTTCATGCGTTTAACTATATTAACCACACTGGGTTTGCTCGTTGCTGCTAACGTTGCAATAGGTTTGCTTTGGGCCCCAATTTGGTGGTTTTTAATGCTAAGTGTCGCGCTGTTGATTTTTGGCCTTTATGATGCGATGCAGATTAAACATGCCATATTGCGAAACTTTCCTCTTGTGGGACGAATGCGCTGGACGATTGAGGGATTACGTCCCTACATCCAACAATACATAATTGAAACGGATACTGGTGGAGCGCCTATCTCTAGAATGTTTCGCTCCATTGTTTATCAGCGTGCGAAAAACAGTAGAGAAACAGTGCCTTTTGGTACTCAACTCGATACGTACAAAGATGGCTATGAGTGGATAGGTCATTCGTTATCTGCCCGAGAGGTTGAAGATATGAATGAAGATCCACGTATTACGGTAGGCGGCCCGCAATGCAAAAAACCGTATCGTGCAAGCGTCCTCAACATAAGCGCGATGAGTTTTGGAAGCTTGTCGAAAAACGCTATTTTGGCACTAAATAAAGGTGCCGCTAAAGGTGGCTTTTATCATAATACGGGCGAGGGAGGGTTAACCCCATACCACCTTGAAAATGGCGGCGATATTGTCTGGCAAATAGGAACGGGGTATTTTGGCTGTCGTACTAAAAACGGCGGATTCGACCCTGTTCAGTTTGAAGAAAAAGCTAAGCTAGATAATGTGAAAATGATTGAAATAAAGCTTAGCCAAGGCGCAAAACCTGGACACGGTGGTATTCTTCCTGCTTACAAAAATACGCCCGAAATTGCAAAAATAAGAGGCGTGGAGCCAGGAACCCAAGTTGATTCTCCACCCAGACATAAGGCCTTTTCTACACCACTTGAAATGATGGATTTTATCAGTCAATTACGTGTTTTAAGCGGGTACAAACCTATAGGTATAAAGCTAGCGCTTGGACGGAAAAGTGAATTCATCGCCATGTGTAAAGCTATGGTAGAAAAGGGAATTACACCCGATTTTGTTACGGTTGACGGTGGTGAGGGTGGGACCGGCGCCGCACCGCTTGAATACACTAATTCCGTTGGATTTCCGCTTCGAGAGGCGTTGGCATTTGTTGATGACTGCCTTACCGGATTTGGTCTTCGAGATAAAATTAAAATTATTGCTTCTGGAAAAATAATAACCGCTTTTCAATTAGCTAAAAACCTAAGCCTGGGAGCAGATTTGTGTAACAGTGCTCGCGGAATGATGCTGGCACTCGGATGCGTACAGTCATTGTCATGTAACACCAATAAGTGCCCGACTGGCGTAGCAACACAAGATCCAAAATTGGCCAAGGGCTTGAATGTAGACGACAAATATGAGCGTGTATACCGTTTTCACAAAAAGACAATTCACGCACTAATGGATATTTTGTCTTCAACCGGCCATGCTAAAACCAGTGAATTAAATCGCACCCATATATTTAGACGGGTGAATCAATGCCAGGTGGCCAGGTACGACGAGATTTTTCCATTGGTTAAGACTGGAAGTTTTCTAACTGAAGATGTGCCCGACAGATTCAAATTGCATCTTGAAGAAGCAAATGCGGATAGTTTTATGCCCTGCAGTCTACTAGCCGAAATAGAAAAAGAAACGAAAGCGGTGTCGTAACGTAGGCGGCACCGCGAAAATAATCGCTGAAATTAACCAATAAGCATGACTTTTGCCCCTTGGATTTGCAGCAATGTGAGTAATCTAGGCGAAATCATTCATCAGGTTGTGTATTAGGAACACGTAATTGATACAGTCGGTAATCGCTAGTTCTATAAGGTGTTACTTTATATTTGGGCTGTAAGTAAGCAACCAGATCAATAAGTTCAGATACAGTGAGTTCGTCATTTACCACTCGCATTAGTGAAACCCCATCCTCACTCGTAAAGCTTGCGGGCTGACGCGGCGTAAGTTTGTGCGAGGGGTTAATAATACTGGTCACGAGTTCTGCGTAAGTTTTGATCCGTCCGCTACTTCCGCCTAGAGGTATAGCTTTAGCCACTAAATATTGCGTGTCTTCTGACTCTTTTTCACCCGCGATCCTATGGCAATCCTGGCATTGGTATTTCTGAAAAACTAAGTAACCTTTCTCCATATCGCCTTCAGGTAAACTAAAACCGCGGGGAGATTGTGCGCCTTGTTCACAGCCAAAAAGAAGAAGTGTAATTGTTAACAGTATTGTTTTGTTCATGATCTAATACCTCGAAAATATTGAGCTACGAGCCTTAATTTAATTATGAACAACTTTGAGATAGTAATATTGACCTAGCGCAAAGAATATTTATTTGTGTATCCCTAGTATTTAGCTAACGCATTAAGTGCGAGAAAGTGAAACTAACTTTTATCCAATACTAAGGGGTTACACAAATGCAGAACTACGACACAATTTTAGTTCCTATTGATATATATTCCGACTATGAACTGGTAGTTAACAAGGCGGTTGCGATAGCAGGTGATAGTCGAAAGTTACATCTCTTATACGTTGCTTATCCACAAACAAATGTCGAACCATATGGTTTGTTTCTTGAAAGAGATTTTTCTGAAGAGGTAAGAGTGCAAGCGCTAAGGCTATTAAAAGATGTAGCGGCAAAACACGATATTCCGCATAACCAAGTAAACGTTGAAATAGGTTCGCCTGCGGATGAAATTCATCATATGGCTGATAAGTTGAGCGCTGATCTTATTATTTTAGGCACTCACGGGCAAAGTGGATTGCGTCTTTTACTTGGTTCAACAGCGAATGCTGTCTTACACGGTGTCAAAACAGACGTGTTAGCGGTAAAAATATAATTATGCGTTTGGCATATAAAGACCCACTCAATGAAACTTAAGTTGTGCATAATTGCGGCGACCTAGCGCAGGTATAGTGGTGTTTCATTAAGATAAGAAAATTAAATTGAAAACAGTGCGATTTTCGTTGGCAATAAAGATTAATCGTCATCGAGATGTAACGCGACATGATTAGCATAAAGCGGGTGTGTAACTAATTTTAAAACCTATTCATCATGATAACTAAACGGTCGGGCATTGCGCGGATATTCTACGCCACTTATTATTCGTTTAAAGGACTTCGCGCTGCATTCAACAGTGAAGCCGCGTTTAGACAAGAAGTTGTTACTCTGCTAGTACTCATGCCAGTAGCATTTTTAGCTGACGTTTCAAATGTTGAGCGAATACTACTGATCGCCACTTTATTAATTGTTCTTATCACGGAGTTGCTAAATACGGCGATAGAAAAACTTTGTGACCATGTTAGTACAGATATTCATTTACTGATCGGCCGCGCTAAAGACATTGGCTCGGCCGCAGTATTTATAAGCCTTCTTCTGGCTGGATTTACCTGGATTAGTATTCTCTGGTAGCGTGACCAACGCCGAAAGCCCTAAATTAAAGGGCTGTTATCTTTTTGTCACAACACTCTAATACTAGTGTACGAATGGTACTGTCTAAGTTCTTGATATGCGAATAATGCAAAGAAGTTTCTCCACCTTGCTCAATATCTTTAATAGTGAAGACCACATCATCGCTGCGGGACGTGACACAAATACGCAAGTAATCTTGTGAAACAGCGTAGGGTACATGCAAATACAACGGCTCGTTGTTAGCGCTTAAATACTCTATTGCCTCTTTTTGTGATGTAAATGGGTCTTGCTTTTCAGGTTGAAGCTTCCACGAATTGGAGGGAACAACCATTTCGGCGAGCAATTTTCCATGCTTTGTATTGATTGCGCTACTCATATAACTCTCCTTTTACTCTAGCGTAATAAATTTGTGAGCCTTAATTAAAGAGAAATAGTGCTCTTTATTTCGGGCTATGTAAGTTGTACGAGCCCCCTCAAGATTCAGATTCCTAATGATCGATATGGTGACAGCAACGATAACGTTATAGTATATTTGTAAATTACGCGTAACCGATGATTTTAAATATATGTATATTTTATAACTACTTATCGTTTTCTCTTTTCTGATAATTTTGCCATACCGCCACGTTTTACGTTAGCTTGTTTTGTATAGTGACCAGGCATTTCAGGTGAATGCCAGCCCCCGGCAAGTTGAAGTTCGGGTAACGATGCGCCGTCTTCTGCGAGCGAAACGGCACCTCCAACACGACCGCTATGAGGTGTAATATTTTCGGTGATGCCTGCGCGCTCGGCAATGCGTTGCCAAATTCTGTAAATGCTTGAGTAGTTGAGTACATTTGCTTGATGGTTAGGAATGTTTTCGTTAAACGGCAAAAGCGCGGTTTTATGATTGGTTAATCGTCTGAACAGGACCCCTTTACGAATTCCTCGTAAATCAGAGGAAAGACGGGGCGCTTTTGTTTTGGGATCAATATTAGCTTCACTGATATACTCATTAACCATAGAAATGGTGCTAGACGATACATAGCGATATTGACCTTGCCCCGACTGGTCGCTTTTAGAAGAAACGACTAATAATGTATTGTTTCGTGAAGATATATCTTCAACGCAAACCCGCACAACTTCATCAGCACGAAGTAACGCATCGAACATAAGGTTTATGATCGCGAGATCACGAAGCTCAAGCAAAGAGTCTGGTATTACAGCATTGTTAATTTGTTCGACCATATCAATGGTAAGTGGAACGGCTTGTTTATGCGATAACCGAAACTTCCTGTTTTCTATAAGTGAAAGGCGAATAAAATCCCTCAAGTAAGCAGAACTAACTATTGGGTTGGGCAATTTGGCCACTCCTAAGAATTTACTTAGTGCAGATAACCTACGCTTGATGGTTCTATAGGCTAGGGGAGAATGACAGAGATCTTCAACGTAGTGCTTAATACAGCTTTCGTTGTGTTCAAAGTTATTTTTAAAGCCGTCAAAGCCTGAATACTTACAAAATATAGCGAACTCATTATAGTCACTGATATACGCGCGTTGAGTATTGTATGGAAGCTTAGTAAATATGTCTCGATAATATTGTTGATAATCGCTGTCAAAACTTACCTCTAAAGAAGCTTTGTCATTTGTGGCCAAACTGGTTGAATTAGGCGAGTAGGGGGTGTTCTGAGTTTTACCCATGGGGCTATTAATAACAGTTGCTTGATCACTACTTTTGTTAATACTGCACGATGTCAGTTGTGAAAGAGTAAACTTAGAAGACATAGAATAACCTGATGATTACATTTTTGAAGTATTATGCTAGATTAGCTAAATTGATGTAAAGTATTGATATACTTGAATATTCACGCATGATAACTGTAATTATCATGCGTGAATATTCAAAGCTATCTGCCTTTACAAGCAAATTTAATGCATTATTAATGTGTATCTACTTTAGCACGGCACTGTATATATAAACAGTTAAGTATGTAATTCATCATTGTTACTTACACGCAAAAGCTAAACTTAAACCTAAACCTAAACTTAAACCAAAAGTTGCGTAGTGTGATTAGACTTTTACGAAGATTGCAAAGCACTATTAGCAATTTCATAATCGCGCGCTACGTGAAATCTGCAAGGTAGATACCTTAATTCTCAACTAGAATTTACGTAGCGGCGCCTAAAAAATGAGCGAAATATTCTGAAGTTGCATGCGCTATGGCTTGCAGCAAGGTTTTTTTCCGCTAACTAAGCAGTTCGGGTAAATAACAAAGACTTTGTTCTACATGTCGAAAACTACCGTTAGTATTTATTAGATAGGGATAGTAGCCAATTGTTTCATAATTATCTGTTAACGCGTTGAAGACAGCGCAGAAAATTCGGCTTAAGCTTATCGGCAAGATTTGCTTATCCAGACCAAAGCAATAGGCGTATCTCAATTTCCTAGAATACTTTGTGAATTTCGATGAACTGTTAAATACCAAAATAGCATCAAACCTGAAATTATATTTCCTTATTAACTCATTCTTTGATTTTGCAGTAAATCACTGGGACTATAATTAGCTATTTAATCAAAACGAATACCTATAAAAAGCACGTTTTTAAACAATAGATTAGTTATCTATTGATGTTAAAAAGCTAAAGTAATTAATTAGAAGAAATAGAGTGAAAGCAACCATTTACAACACACTTTATTAAAACCACATAAACGTAACAGCTCCACATCTTTAAATCACTTAAACTAGTTAAATAGGTGAGTTATTAATTAGCGTCATTTACATCTTCCACGACCTTGACAAGCAAATAACATTGTCTATTTAACATAATATACATTATGCGTAATTAAGTATATGGACGATTAGGGCGATGATGCCGCTTTATTTGCTTAGTTTGTTGGCTGTGATTACTTACAGACTTTTATGCGTGGATGCTGTGTTAGTTCAACATTTGGTTTCGGGATTGTGCGTGCACATTGCACTTGCGTCGGTGCTTTTAATTTAAAACCGATAAGATGATTTGATTTGGTTATGTCTTAATAAACGTAGAAAATTGAATCGTACGCTACGTGAAATCTGCAGCATGATACCCCTGATTTTTTAATTTCATTCACGTAGGACGCGGTTATTAAATTGACCTTTTTCTTGTGTTTAGACGTTATCTTTTCGTCTTACGTGTGGTTGCCTCTTTAGTTTATAAATTTAAAAGAATGGCCTATAGTTTAAAATTTAATTAAGCCACGGATAATTCAGCTGCTGTGCAAGATATTTTAAATATCAAAACCATCGTGGTTTTCTTAAAATATGGTTCTTTAGAGATTGGTTAATTGACCTGTATAAATTAACAATGATTTTAGAATCAACGAGTACAAAGAGCCGTTTTAAGACAATAATCTGTACGGCCCTTTACAAACCATTTAACCCAAAAGCGGTTCGATATAAGGACGAACTGACTCTGCGGTCTTACAGCTATTTGGTATAGCGGTACTTCTGTAGCCATCGCCTAAAAAAGCACGGTCAACTTCAATCAATACGCCGGTTTCGTTGCCATTATCGACAAATGTAACTTCTAACTCTCGGGCTCCAAATAAACCACGGGATTGTGGCTTGAACTCATATTCTTGATAACAAGGTAGATGTGATATGAAGTCATGTGCTTGAACTCGGCCAAATTCAATATCGGATTTGAATAAGCTGTATCCACTGTCAGAAACGAATTGTAAAACTGCTAATTGAGTTTCAGATGGATCTATTATGAGACCATCCTTATCGCTAGCATCTAAACCTGACTTAATATCTAACCCTGTTTGTAACCATACCTTGCCGATTCGGTGACCAAATAGATTCGTTGCTGGGACTTCTGGGTGTAAATCTAAGGTGAACTGTTTAGTCACGGTTTCACCTGGCTGTATCGATAAACTAAATGTTTGTTTCCAGCTTTGTAGGATCACACTCTTGTTGTATTCAACTTCACTTTCGCCAAGGACGGCTTCAGTTTTAGCGTTTGCCATAATAGCAAATTCTAGTCCCTGAAGTTGTTGCTCGACGTCTCCACCTTGAATGACAACTTCAATGTCAAACGGCTGTCCGGCCTTTAATTTGTCCGTAACTAAAAGAGTATCGACTTTAGCCTTACCGATCCCTACGCTGGCCAAAATTTGCTTTAGCATGTGTCGTTCCTTTGATTATACAAAGGATTAAACATATTAACGCTGCGCACAAAACACAACTATCACTTTGTAAACAATCATTAACCAGAACTTGGATTATAAGATTTTTTTAGCCTATCGACGTCGTCAGAAAACACCAATGCTTGCTTACTTCGTTCAAAGCTTTGTTTCGCAAACGTTGCTGCGGAGTCTTTGAATTCACTATCTTTGTCGAAACAATTAGTAATGGCATTCAGCGATTTTTGAATATGTATAGCTACCTCTATATTCGCTGCACCGTCACGACTAATACTAGTGTAGGCGTCATCAAACAAGTCATATATAGAAATCTCGGGGACCGAAACGCGATCGTACTGATAATTCTCATTCTTATTTAATTGTTCATCTTCTTGTTTACATTCTGACGTTTTCCACAACAGTAATAGTCTCGTTACACTACTGATAATGCTGATGGCTGTACCATGATCGTTTATTGCTGATGAAAGAGCACGTGAGGCAATTTCGGCTAATACAACAAACCCAAAGCGTGGATCTGCTTCAAATGAGCGCTCCTCCGATATGGTATATGCCTTTTCAATACCTTCTAAATCATCTTTTTTATTTACGTAGGCAAGCACTTTATCGGGAGTGACAAATTCTCCTGGTAGCATGTTTACGTTAACAAATGCAGTATGTTCACTGGCCCATTGCTGAATTCGCGCTATATCAATGAGTTGTATATACCCTACTCGCTGACTAAATACCGGATAAGCCCCCTGCTCTTTAATTTTAGTTTGCGATATTGCCGTTGAAGGCACAGCGCCTAAGCAAGGCGAGCTAATGCGTTTTTCGATTGCTCGTTGCGTTGCTTTTTCTACTTTTAATACGGTAGAACCTACACGCCCTAATCGAGCCACGCTATCTACCCATCGAATAAACGTTAATATCACTACTGTAAAAGCCAAGCAGGTTAAACAAAATAAAATGAATAACCCAGCCTCATCGAAAAAGGCTTGTGTCATTGCAGTTAGTGCAACTGCACTGTAAATGAATGCGCCTATAAATACAGAAAGCGCGTTTTGTGATACATCGTCCGATATAATAAGGCTTAACGAGCGCGGCGTTGATGACTGACTTGCAGATGCATATGCGTTAACCATGGTGCCTGCTGAGAATGTGGCAATCACCATCATACTAGACGCCATAATTGATAGCAGCGTCTCTACAGAGTCAGGCTTTATCTGCGGTATATGCTTTGCGAGCGATGTTCCGTCGGCTACTTTGGCGAGAAAAACAACGAGAATAGATAGAAGGCAAAACCCGAGTGGTTTTATCCATAGTTTTTCTTTAATGCTGTAAATAAGAAAACGTAGTTTGTCAGCGGTTATTGGGGCTTCCACATCACACTCCTTGTTGGTCTATACTAATTTTACGTAGTAAATGCCGTAAATGTTTATTTTCCGAAGTGTGATGTTGATGCTTATTATCTTTGACTTAAGTCGTCACTAAGTATTCTAAGTATTATCAACGAAGAATTCTTCCTACTGGGTAAACAGTGCTTGTAATGAAGATGTGTATTTCGCCAAAAAACGGTATAAATAAATCCAGGTACTTAATTAATGCGAAAACTATCTGATCGTTACCGCTTTATGTTTGTTGCTAGCGCACCGCTTTGAACAATAGCGCACGTTTTCCCAGTTCTTTTCCCATTTTTTTCGCCAAGTAAACGGTCTTTCACAGACCGGACACATCTTTGTAGGTAAATCAGACTTCTTCATTTTTCGACAATTTAGTCAGAAATATAGTGGCGTCCTGCTTCATGGCTTCTATATTTTCTTCTTTCATTCGGCCGTAGGTTTTATAAATCATGGCCATACGGTGATTATTGCTAAGTTTTTCTCTATGTTTATCAATAAAATGCCAATATAAGTAGTTAAATGGACAAGCTTTTGGACCTGTTTTTTTAGAAACTTGGTAACCACAGTTTTTGCAATAATTACTCATCTTATTAATGTAGCTGCCGCTTGCGACATAGGGCTTGCTGGCAAGATTACCGCCGTCACTATATAAAATCATACCAGCAACGTTTGGCAGCTCTACCCATTCATAGGCATCAGCGTAAACAAGCAAATACCACGCTTGCACCTCATCTGGGCTAAGCTCCGTAAGCAAACTAAAGTTCCCAATTACCATTAGCCGCTGTATGTGGTGAGCATAAGCATTTTGCTGGGTCTCTTTTATGCATTGACGCATACAGTTCATGTTGGTCTGTGCATCCCAAAAAAAAGAAGGTAACGCCCGGCTATTGTTAAAGTAATTATCTGTCTTTAAGTTTGGCATGAAGTGCCAATAAAAACCTCTTACGTACTCGCGCCACCCTAGAATTTGACGAATGAACCCCTCGGCAGAATTGAGTGGAACTTGCCCAGCATGGTAAGCGTGTTCCGCTGCTTGAATTGCTTCTTTAGGAGTAAGTAGGCCACAATTCAAGTAGAACGCGATGTGAGAGTGATAAAGCCAAGGCTTGCCTTCTACCATTGCGTCTTGGTATTGGCCAAAATTCGGCAGCCTTTCTTCAATGAAAGTGTTCAAAACGCTAAGCGCGTGTTCTCGCGTTACAGCAAAATGGAAGTCATTCAAGTCACCAAAATGATCAGCGAATTCTCGTTTTACTAGCTCAATAACATCTGACGTAATGTCATCAGTGCTGAACGTCGTGTGCTTTGGTACCTTGTGGTTTTCTGGCATCGACTCTCGATTTTGAGCATCGTAATTCCACTTTCCACCAATAGGGTTTTTTCCGTCCATAAGTACGTTATGCTTGCGACGCATTTCACGGTAAAAGAACTCCATACGAAGCTGTTTTTTACCTTCTGCCCAGTCTGAAAATTCTTGCGGCGTAGATAGAAAGCGATTGTCATCGCATAACGTGACGGGAAGGCCGAGCACATTTTCCCATTGCTCCATACTTTTCAGCAAGCGGTACTCCCCCGGTATGGTTACCTTTACGGCATCATAATCGTTTTCACTAATTTCGTGTTTAACTTGGGCGAGTAAGTCTCCTTTATTATCGCTGTCTAAATATTCAACGTAGCGAACGTTAAAGCTTTTATTTTTTAGTGCTTTGGCAAAATGACGCATAGCACTAAATAAAAACGCTATCTTCTTTTTATGATGTTTTACGTAAGTCGCTTCCTCACGAACTTCGGCCATTAAAATGGTATCTTCGCTTTTCACAGCATCGGCAATAGCGGGCAACGTCTCGGTAAGCTGGTCGCCTAAAACTAAAATCAGTGTTGCCATACCCTACTCTTTTATCTGTTGAAAAGCATCCAGTGCACGCTGACGTGATGCTTTTAAATCCACAATTGGCTTTGGATAATCTTTTCCAAGCTCAATGTTAGCGTCTTTTAATATTGCGTTAGGTGCTTCCCATGGCTTATGAATATATTTGTCTGATAGTTTTTCCAGTTCCGGGCAATACTTACGAACATAACTGCCTTTCTTATCAAACTTTTCACCCTGTAGAAGTGGATTGAATATTCGAAAATATGGCGCTGCGTCAGCGCCTGAACCAGCAACCCATTGCCAGCTAGCGCTATTGCTTGCCAAATCAGCATCTAACAGCGTGTCCCAAAACCATCTCTCTCCTTCATGCCAGCTTATTAATAAGTTCTTAACTAAAAATGAGCCCACAATCATTCGAACTCTGTTGTGCATGTAGCCTGTTTGCCACAATTCACGCATGCCGGCGTCAACAATCGGAATACCCGTTTTTCCTGTTTGCCAAGCGTTTAAGTCTTTTGCACTTTGGCGCCACGGAAACTTGTCGAACTTGTCGTTGAAGTTTTTATTTGGAAGTGTTGGGAAATGGAACAGTAAATAATAGCTAAACTCTCGCCAACCGAGCTCACTCAAATAAGTATCAATACTTTTATCTTCGGTGTTGCCAAACTTCCCCTTTATGGCAAACCACACTTGATTAGGGGAAACCTCGCCAAAGTGTAAATGTGGTGACAAGCGGGAGGTACCTTTGATAGATGGGATGTCACGATCGTCTTTGTAAGAGCGGGCGGCGTTATCAATGAACTGCTCAAGATTATCGGCTGCCCCCTCTTCGCCTGGTTTCCACTGTTGCGCAATAGTAGAGTCCCAAGCAATTGTAGGTAGCAGTTTTAACGCGTCAAGCCCTTTCCCCTTGTTCTCAACATCTGCATAAGTGATGCGCGCAGGTGGTGATTTAGGATAACGCGGTTCCTCAATTTGCAAACAGCCTTTGCGATAGTAAGGGGTAAATACTCTGTACGGTGTGCCGTCTTTTTTCAGCACCTTCATTGGTTCCCATAATAAACTTCCATTGAAGCTCTTCACTTCGTAGCCTTCGTTTACCAATGATTTTTTCAATGCTTTATCACGATTAACTTGCCATGGCTCGTAACAACGATTCCAAAATACTGCTTTGGCGTCAAAGTCTTCCATTAACTGAAAAATAATTTGCTGAGGATCACCTACAAAAATTTGTAAATGCCCATTAAGTCTTTCGTTCAATGCTGAAAGTGAATGATGTAGCCACCATTTGCTGGCTCCACCTTTTTTTCTTCCATCGGGAGTCGTCTCATCAAGAATGTAAATGGGGATGATTTTACCCATGTCGCAAGCTGCATTAAGTGCTGGGTTATCTTTAACCCTTAAGTCTTGCCTAAACCACATGATACTAACAGGGACAGTCACTTTTTTTCCTCTAACTATGCGCCAAAAAGGTACATTTTTCGTAATACCTGTACTACGTAGGAGCCTACATTCGGGATCCGTTAAAAAAATAAAAAAGTGCTTTGTTTAGTATGAAAAATCAATCTATTAGTAAAAAAGAGAACGACGCGGTCTCGCGTGGATTATTTTGGTTCCGCCACGACCTAAGACTGCACGACCAACCAGCAATTGAAGCGCTCTGCAGCCAAGTTGATGAAGTCTCATTTATTTATATATTTGATGAAGGCCACTATTTACCGAACAAGTTTAACTTGCAGCCAATGGCCACGCATAGACGCACGTTTTTGACAGAGAGCCTTTCCGATTTAGCTGACAATATGCAAAAACTAGGTCACTGTTTACATGTGCTTAAGGGCGATACAGCAGAGATTTTGACCCGCATTTTGCAAAGTGGGGACTTTACGCATTTGGGCATTAGTCGACACTGTGGTTATTATGAAACTGGCCAAATTAATTCGTTAAAACGTTTTTTCCCGGCACTCAATATCATTGAAAAGTCTAGTTTTACATTATTTGATGAAAAAGATTTACCTTTTGAACTGAAAGACATGCCGGATGTTTTTAGTCCTTTTCGTCGCAAAGTAGAAAAACACTGCGAGCCTATTCCCCCCATTGGCAACATCGTTTTAAATGCGAAACCGTTTGAACTAACGGTTAAAGATTCTTGTTGTTTATCTCTGCCAGCGTTGTCTAAAGCTCAGTTGCCCGATAGATTTGTTGGAGGAGAAACGGCGGCACTTAAGCACCTAAATACCTATCTTTTTGAGTGGCAAGCCGCGCGCACATACAAAGAAACTCGAAACGCACTTGATACATGGGAAGACAGCACGAAGTTATCGCCATGGTTAGCCAATGGTTGTTTGTCGGTGCGTGAAGTGATGCAGAAAGTAAAGCAATTTGAAGATACCGTTGAGAAAAATGAATCTACTTATTGGATTTATTTTGAGTTGCTGTGGCGGGAGTTTTTCCATTGGTTGCAGTGTAAGTACGGTAGCAAGTGGTTTAAATTTACCGGTATTCAAGGTAAACGGCCAAATACAACTTTTGACCAGCAAACCTTCGACAATTGGTGTGAAGGAAAAACAGGCTACCCTATTGTAGATGCCTGTATGCGCCAGCTGGCTGAGACCGGTTATATGTCAAACAGAGGAAGACAACTTGTAGCCAGCTGTTTTGTGCATGAACTCAGGCAAGACTGGCGGTATGGAGCTGCTTGGTTTGAAAGTCAATTGCTTGATTTTGATGTGGGGAGTAATTGGGGAAACTGGTTATATTTGGCTGGTGTTGGCAGTGATCCAAGAGGGCATCGTCAATTTAACTTGCAAAAACAGACGCAAATTTACGACCCCAACGGGCATTTTATGCGCAAATGGCTTTAGTGCTGATGACAACGATTAACGTAAGAAAAGTTGATTTCGGCAGTTGATGAAAAACACAGACCCTATCACCATTGTGTGGCTTAAACGCGATCTGCGCCTTCGCGATCATCAGCCTCTTTTCGACGCGTGGTGCAGCAATGAAAATATTGTCCTTTTATTTTGTTGGGAACCTTCTCTAATTAGCGATCCACACATGGACCAAAGGCATTGGCAGTTTGTGCGCGAAAGTATCGACGACATCAACACACAGCTGCCCGGTAACCATAGAGTGTTAGAACTTGAAATGGAAATGATAGATGCCTTTTCTTTATTGCTGTCATCACTTCCTGTTACACGGGTTAGGAGTTACCAAGAAGTGGGTTTGTCGGTTACGTATAACCGGGATGTTGCTGTTAAAACGTTTCTTGAAAACAAAAATGTAGAATGGATTGAAGCAAAGCTTGGTGCTGTTCTTCGCGGCTTGCCAAATAGACGTAATTGGCAAAGAAACTGGGAACAACATTTTGCGTGCCCTACTTTTGATTTAGATATCAGCAATGCTAAATGGTCAGATTGGTCAAGCTGTAACGCACTTCACTGCAAATCTATAACCTACGATGTTTCAACGCCACACCCCAAACGTCAACCTGGTGGTGAACAACGCGCATGGCAGGTACTCAAAAGTTTTTTTGATGAAAGAGGTATGCATTATCATAAACATATCTCGATGCCATATAATGCAAGGAAGGCGTGTAGTCGCTTGAGCCCCTATTTAGCGTGGGGCAATGTCTCTATTAAGCAGGTTTATCATTTTTTGCAGCGTCAAAAACAAGTAAAAAAACTGCTGAAGGGCAACGACAAAGTACAATGGCAGAGAGCACTAAGTGCATTAACATCCCGACTGCATTGGCATTGTCACTTTATTCAAAAATTTGAGAGTGAGCATACAATTGAATTCCGACCTATGAACAACGCCTATGCTTCTTTTCCATATATAGATGGACCGGAAGCTGAACGTCGTTTTCATCGATGGAAAACAGGTACCACAGGGTACCCTCTTGTAGATGCCTGTATGCGCGCGCTTGCCACTACCGGCTATATTAACTTTAGAATGCGAGCGATGGTAACGAGCTTTTTGTGCCATCATCTTAACGTTCACTGGTTAAAAGCAGCACATTATTTGGCAACGCAGTTTTTAGATTTTGAGCCAGGGATCCATTATCCTCAGATACAAATGCAGGCAAGCGTGACAGGTATTCACACCGTTAGGCTTTATAATCCATTAACACAGTCTAAAAAGCTCGATCCAGAAGGAACGTTTATTAAGCAGTGGGTACCCGAGCTGGTTAAACTGCCACATGATGCGGTTCATGCTCCACATTTGTTACCGCCCTTAGAAGCACTTATGCTCGACTTTGATCTTCACAGAGATTACATGCCACCTGTTGTCGATATTCAGGCAAACAATCAAAGTACAGCAAAACGATTATGGTCGTTTCGAGAACGTGATGACGTAATCAAAGAAGCCAAGCGAATTGTTCGACGACACACCATGGCAGATAGTCCGAGCAGACAATGGTTAAAGTCGAAACAAAAATCGTAAACTGATAACATGTTGCTGCAATATTGAACGCTGATAAGGTGACTGCATGTTACAAAATAATCCCTTTTTTATTGATGTCGACCACCAAGAAAAGCGTGCAAAAATGCTTTTATCTGCGTTAAAACACAAGGATGCGAAGGCAGCCTCTTTTGTTGAAAGGTTTAATGCCAGCGTTGTCACTTCCAAAAACGAAATATCGCTTGCAGACGTTCAACATGCAATAGCAACCGAGCATGGTTTACCTAATTGGAACAGATTAATTGTACATGGGAATGAGCTTGCTCGGCATCAAACTGCGATAACGGCTAATCCGCCAGCACTCGATGAAGACATGGTTACTCTACATGTTAGATGTGGTCACGATATTAAAGAGCGTTTGCGAGAGGGGGGATTCGTTGGCGAGTTTTTGGCGCTAATAGATCCGTTGTGTATTGGTCCACTACCCTCGTGTGACGAGCAGTTCGCAGTCATTCGTGCGCAATACATTGTAAATGCACTTTTACCGATAATGAACGATGTGAGAACATGTTCAGACATTGTTCACGAAGAAAAATGCAGAATTAATACGCTGCGCAAAAGCAATGTCGAGCGGATCGTATTTTGGGTAGAGCACGACGGCTATGATCAGTTAATGTTATTGCATGGGCTGAGTTTGCTACTTAACAGAACTGACGTCTCAATTGAAATTATAGAACTTAATAACTTTCCGGGAACGGAGCGATTTATAGGTATGGGGCAACTACCCGCTTGCGCTATACGTGCCTGTTGGCAGCGCAGGAAGTTAGTTAATAACGAACTAATTTCTCAAGCCGCGTCTGTATGGAGCGCGTTTAGAGCAGACACGCCGTTACCTTTGCTAAGCTTACTAAAGAATAAAAAAATAGGAATGCTTCCCAACATATCTGAAGTCATTATACGGCACCTTCAAGAATTACCGCATACCGATACTGGTTTAAGCCAAACACAGAATATCGCTCTGAATTTGTTGAGGACTTCGAGCTCGCCATTAGCATGTAGGGAATGGTTTTACGCCTATCAGAAACATGAGCCGTTACCTTTTCTGGGTGACACCATGTTTTTCGCTTTAATGAAACCTTTAAGCGAACTTGAATCACCTTTAATCGCCCTAACAGGCACTTCAGGTGATTTCGGTAATTACTCAGTGAAGATTACTCAAGCCGGTGTAGACTGCTTGTTAGGAAAGGCCCCAGTAGCAATTCATTATCATGTTGGAGGGATATCTGTTGGCGACAGAGCACGCTGGTGTTGGGACCATCGTGAAATCAGCGAACTTTATCGACAGTGTGTTACCCCTTAATTGCTGTTTTTAGCGGTTGTTCTTCCTCAACCATTCGTTTAACAGCTTAATTTGTCCACATTTGTAAGCCGCGTACATCAGGCGCATAGCATTAGACATGGCCTCACTGTCTGTCCAATCGGTTTTTTCTCTTATTTCATCGTAACATGCCTTTGCTTCAGGCGTTACGTAGCCGCGAACCAACTTTTTCCCCGCGTCTTTCTGACGCTGACGAAAGCGACGCTGCTTGTCAGCGTTTGCTTTTGCTTTGTCTTCTATAGTTTTTTTGGTTTTTTTTGTCGTAGTGTCTTCTGTCATTGTTTTCACACAAAGATGCGCTAGAGTTATCGTTCAATTAATGTGAATATAAATTCATCTAATCGCTATCTTAGCACGCACTTTAGTGAAGAAAAATCACTGTTCAGAGTTGTTTGGCTTACAAGTGTTCGCTAAATTAGTGCGCGAAGCTTTATAACAACAACGAGTTGGGAATGTCTGAAAGAAAAAATAGTTTTACAAAAGAAGATTTACTAGCCTGTAGCCGTGGTGAAATGTTTGGCCCGGGTAACAGTCAACTACCCGCCCCTAATATGCTAATGATGGACCGTATCATTTCTATCAGCGAGGATGGCGGTGAGCACGGTAAAGGGGAAATCATTGCTGAACTTGATATTACGCCAGACCTGTGGTTTTTCGACTGCCACTTCCCGGGTGATCCTGTCATGCCTGGGTGTCTTGGGCTAGATGCTATGTGGCAACTTGTTGGTTTCTTTTTGGGTTGGAGTGACGGCCCAGGTAAAGGGCGTGCATTAGGAGTAGGAGAAGTGAAGTTCACTGGACAAATACTCCCAACGGCCAAAAAAGTAACCTATAAAATAACGATGAAGCGTGTTATCAAACGAAAACTCTTTATGGGAATGGCAGACGGTTCGGTTGAAGTTGATGGCCGTGAAATTTATGTGGCTAAAGATTTAAAGGTTGGCTTGTTTCAAGACACGTCAAACTTCTAACTATAAATATGAAAAAAGCCCCTTTACGGGGCTTTTCCTTTTGCTTAATCAGTTCATAAAAGAGAAGGTTTATTTAACACCTAAACCAAGGTGCCTATCTTCTACTGCCTCACGCCATCCACCTAACCATTGCGAACGTGCATCGTTTTGTTGAAATGGACAATTTTCTTTTGAACGACCGCTAATACCAGCTTGATAGCCTTTAGCATGTGCGCGCGTCAGTTTATCTCTTTTTTGTCTTTTCATTGATTAGCCTCTTTTGTTTGTTGGACGTACAACAATTTTTCGCGAGCGCTCTACAAACATTGGTGATAGTGCCGGAAATAATTTGGTGTACTCTTATTTGATAGTGCAATTGACTAATTGGTTCAAGGGAAATAAAAAATTAAAAGCCTTGACAAACAATAAATAGATGAACTTTCGATGAAATTTTTATTACAATTTTTATGCATAAAAATCCGTGAATAATGCGTTTTAAAGAATAAAACGGGGAGAAATGCCAAGAGGCCGTTAAACAGTTGCACCACCAAACACAAAACGCATATTTCGCTTACCTATGAGGACCGCTATAAGGCATTCATTGGCAGAACGAATCGTTTAAGGGCTGTGCAAAGTGTTCGGATTTTATTGTGTGATTGAAATGCGGCTTGAAATCGCAAACACATAACGGAGAGTGAAAGCGGCTTAACGCGTGTCATTAAACCGCTATAGTTTTATTATTTGCTTACGTTGCGTCGGCGTCGGAATAAGGCCAACCCTGCTAGCAGTGCACCACTGAACCAAGACATTGCCGCCCCGCTTCGTTCAAATGGGCGCTCATCTTCTGGAATTTCACACTGTTCAACTTCACCGTTGGCTATCGGATCAAGTTTAACTGCTACTACTGTGTCAATTTCAACGGTTTCACCGTTGCTGTTAATGAAATCTACCCCAGTAACGTATTTGCTGGTTGATTTGATACGAGCATTGGCAATAATTTCATTGTTATCGTTGATATCTACAGCTTCTACCAGTGTATACTCACTGTCACAAGCAACCAGGTCATTTAGATCAACAAACGCTTCGCTCTCTATGTTGTACATAAAGGCACTGGTTTGTCTTGATGTTTCGCTGGTCACTTCAGACTCTGCTTTACCCACAACAATGTTATTGTTGTTTATAGCGTTAACCGATACCCCTGCGCTTTTAAAGAAACCTTCAGGAAACTTTAGTTCCTGTGTGTCTAAATTCATAACAAACATACGCTCACGCGCAACACCGCTTGTTGAGCGAAGCACTGAACCTGTTATCCAGTTGTTATCGTTAATAGCAATTGCTTGGCTAGAAAGATTGTCATCGCGGTTGAGTAACTCTGTGGTTTCACCGTCTCTAAAGACAGTAGCAACACGCTCACTTTCATTGACGCCCGAGCCGACCGCTGGACGCACTATTCTGCGTAGGTCGCCGGTCAAGGATTCGCCAACCGCGATCCCTTGGTCGTTAATATCGTATGCAGCAGAAAAATAATATGCTGTGTCATCTTCTTGTATGTCAACTAAAGGAGCATAGGTCTGGGTATCAATGACATTGCCGTTCACATCCAGCTGCCAAATAGTTGCATTAACCTGGGATAGTAAAACGAAATTTGGTACTGATGACTGACTAAAGAAGCTTGAAGAGTTTACCAACGACGTGTTGATAAAGCTCTGTGATATTCGGGGTAGTGTGAATGTACCGTTGTACACAGAAAACAGGCATCGTCCTTCAGAGGTAGCGCCGCGAGTTTCTTCGTCTGCACATGTATCTAACGCATTTGTTACGTCATCTTGGAAACTGACGGTACTGAACCCAGCTACTTGTAGGTTATTGTTTACAGCACGGGCTGAACCTAGGCCTCCGGCAGTAGAGTCAACCGGAGGAAGCAATTTAGTCTCTCCTGATGCTTGCACAAACGCCTGCTCTGCAGAGGTAGGGTAAGTGTAGTTAAACACCTCACCGTCTTCACGCTCATAAACATCTGTGATGACAAGCGCAGAAGAATCACCGACAATATAATCACCATTAATGCTATCGCGGCCAAGGGCCTGTACTGACTGCGTATAATCGTCAAACTGGTCAGTAATTTGGTCTAAACCGGGTACCAACTCAGCATTGACAGTATCCGTTATATACGTTCGATAAATACCCAATTTTTGCCCGGTAATGCCGTTTCTATTGTCGCGTATAAAACCTATGATTGTGGTGTAATCTACATCAGAAAAAACACCCTGACGCACATCATCTTCACTTTCTAAACTACTGCCGAATGAACTGAAAAATATGGTGTCATTTTCAAGTTTTTCTAAATCAACCGGTTGGTTATATTCAGACTGCACAGATGCGAGCATCTTTCCTGAGTTGTCGATGGAGCGCGCAAAACTGATTTGAGCTTTATCTTGCAATGGTACAGGTGTGATTGAATAAGTTGCGGCAATCGCCGAAACGCTTCCTGTTGCCAACAGTACGGCGGCGGCAAGCTGTGTTGGTTTCATCTAAAATCCTATTTACTGCTGATTATCTTCCAGCATACTTTCTAATTCATCCCAGCGCGCATATCTCTGGGAAAGTAATTCTTCTTTGTCCGCCAACATCGCTAATGCTTTGGCGGTTACATCGCTGTCTTGTTTAAAAAAGTCAGGGTCGTTAACTTGTTCCTGCATAACTTCCAACTCTGTTTCCAAAGTCTCAATTTCTGCCGGTAAAGACTCTAATTCACGCTGATCTTTATATGATAACTTTTTTGTCTTGCGGGTTGAAGACTTAGCACTAGGACTGTCTGAAGCTGAATTAGTTTCATTCTTTACCTTGGCTTTTTCTTCCTTTTCGATTTGCTGACGTTTTTCCTGTTGCTCTTTATACCAGTTTTCTACGTCAGTGAAACCCCCAATAAACTCGCGAAGCAAACCATTACCTTCAAAAACAACGCTGCTATTAGCGACATTATCAACAAATTCCCTATCGTGGCTCACTAACAGTACGGTGCCGGTATACTCAGTAAGCAAGGTTTCGAGCATTTCTAAGGTTTCAACGTCTAAATCATTAGTTGGTTCATCTAGTACCAGAACATTACTTGGCTTGAGCATAAGCTTCGCAAGCATTAGTCGATTCTTTTCACCACCAGATAGTGACTTAACTGGCGCGTTGACGCGTTCAGGCGTAAACAAGTAGTCTTGCAAGTAACTTATTACGTGTCGCGGGTGGCCGTTTACCATTAGATCGCGCTTACCGTCACCGACTGCGTCAATTACCGACTTTTCTAAATCCAAACCGTGGCGATGTTGATCGAAGTAAGCAACTTCAAGGTTTGTGCCTTGTTTGCTGTTGCCGCTGTCGGGCTGCAATTCGCCCAACAAGAGTTTTATCAGCGTACTTTTACCGCTTCCGTTAGGGCCAATTAGCGCAAGCTTGTCTCCACGCAAAACATTTAAATTTAGGCCTTTTACAATAGTCTTACCTTCAATGCTGTAGCTGAGATTTTTTACCTCGAACACCATTTTGCCAGAGCGCACGCCCTGATGTTGACTCACCACCGCATTGCCTTGAACGGCCCTGCGCGCTTTTCGCTCTTCCCGTAGTTTTTTCAGCGCTCTTACTCGACCCTCGTTTCGGGTACGACGAGCTTTAATGCCCTGGCGGATCCACACTTCTTCTTGGGCCAGCTTCTTGTCAAATTCAGCGTTCTGCGAGGCCTCAACCTCTAAATCGTGCTGCTTCTTTTCTAAATAAGTTTCGTAGTTACCCGGATAGCTCGTAACCGAGCCGCGGTCTAGATCAATGATACGTGTGGCCATGGCACGTATAAATGCACGGTCGTGGCTCACAAACACAATTGCGCCTTGGTAATTACTCAAGCTGGATTCAAGCCAGCGGATCATCTCAATATCAAGGTGGTTAGTAGGTTCGTCTAATAATAATAAGTCAGGCTGACGTACCAAAGCACGAGCAAGCGCTGCTTTTCTTCGCCATCCCCCAGAAAGAGTAGATAACGATATCTCAGGGTCTAGCTTTAGCATGGTGAGCGTTTGTTCTATTTGCTGTTCAAACTGCCATGCGTCTCTTGCTTCTAACTGTTCTTGTAGTCGCTGTAATTTATTTAAATTCGCTTCGCTTGGATCTTCACCCACTATACGGGTTTGGTGAAAATAAGCTTTAAGGGTTTCACCTACGTCTGACAAGCCTTCCGCAACATAGTCAAAAAGCGTTACGTCTGTCGTTTGCGGTGGGTCCTGCTCTAAGCGCGCAATAACCGTATTATTTTCGATAATACGCTGGCCGTCGTCGGCGATAATATCACCGGCAATCACCTTCATAAGGGTGGATTTACCGCTTCCGTTACGCCCAACCAAACATACGCGCTCTTTAGGCTGAACAACGAGTTCGACACCGTCTAAAAGCGGCGGATTTCCATAGATAACAGTGATGTTTTTTAACTGCAAAATGCTCACTGAAGAAACTCCTCTAAATCGGCGGTATTAAAAGGCCAGCCAATTTCTTTTTCATTATCTGCCCGTTTTAAAACTGGGATCCTTGCACCGTACAAATGGTAAAGCTCGGTGCTTGTGCGAATGTTAACTTTTTCTACATCAAGCGATGAAAACATTGACGTTTGCTGAAGTTCCAAGTCTGCCAGGTCGCAAAGGCTACATTGCGGCCCGGTGTAGAAATAAATTTTCATGAACTTAATACCCAGCACTGATGAATGTTGCCTTTGCGGGCAAAATCTTCAGGAATAG
Organism: Alteromonas sp. V450; assembly: GCF_001885075.1. NCBI lineage: Bacteria > Pseudomonadati > Pseudomonadota > Gammaproteobacteria > Alteromonadales > Alteromonadaceae > Alteromonas > Alteromonas sp. V450. Next base: position 1,135,580 of record NZ_MODU01000004.1, on the reverse strand, counting down.
TGTCTTTGGTAATATTCTCTACAGACAAGCCAAGATTGTTAACGGCGGTTTCATCTAACTTAAAGCCACGCTTGTTGTTAGAAAAGATAATAGTCCCCTGCTCTTTTAAACACGCTTTAGCGTCGTTAAGCATTTTTACGTGGTCGCGCTGCACATCCCAGGTGCTTTGCATACGCTTTGAGTTAGAAAACGACGGTGGATCGATAAAAATCAAATCGTATTTCCCTTTATGTGTTCCTAACCACGTAGTGCAATCCGCTTGAATAAAAGCGTGAGGCCCAGTAAGTTTATTCAGTGCTACGTTTTTCTTTGCCCATTCTAAGTAGGTGTTTGACATATCCACGGTAGTAACCGATTTCGCACCACCCATGGCCGCGAAAACCGACACACTCCCAGTGTATGAAAACAGGTTTAGCACATCCTTGCCTTGAGACAACGCCTGAACCTTTTGACGGGTATTACGGTGATCTAAGAAAAGCCCCGTGTCTAAGTAGTCAGTCAGGTTAACCAGGAAACGCGCGCCGTTTTCAAACACTTCCATCATGTCGCCGGACTGGTTAATTTTCTCGTACTGCTTGGTGCCTTTTTGCTGGCTACGCACTTTAAGCGCAATGTGCTTTGGTGATACGCCAGTTACCGCCGGCAAATGAAGTAGCACTTCTTGCAGACGCTTTCGGGCTTTATCTTCAGACACCGTTTTTGGTGGCGCGTACTCTTGAACGACTAGCCAATCGCCATACCTGTCTACGGCCACGTTATAATCCGGTAAGTCAGCGTCGTAAATGCGGTAACAGTTAGTGTTAGCGTTCTTAATCCAGCCTTTCATGCGTTTGAGGTTTTTCTTCAAACGATTCGCAAACTCGTGGTTGCTGGCGTCTTCACTAAACTGCACCGTGTTTTGTTCATCAAGTACGTAATTGGCTAAGCGACACTCTAGCTTACCGTTATTCATGGCATAGTCTTTAGTGGCACGTAGCTTGAGCACGCGCAGCAAATCACGATTACTGCTAAGAAGCGACACATGCCACCCTTTCCACGCTTCTTTAAAGCGCTTACCCCAGTCACTAAATAACGGTATCAGCGAGGTTAGTTCGCCTAAACGTTCACCGTAAGGTGGGTTAGACACAACGTAACCTGGCGTACTTACTGGCGGTGACGATTTCGTCGCGTCTTGTTGTGAAAAGGAAATATCGTTAAATACACCAGCGAAATCGGCGTTGGCTTTCGCAATGGCGACCATTTTACGGCTGAAGTCACCTGCGTAAATGCCGCCGCAGTTTGGCTTTTGAACAGAAATCGCATGTTCGACCAACTCATCCCACACTTTCGCTTCATGGCCAAGCCATTTGATAAAGCCCCAGTAAGTTCGCTTTATACCTGGCGCAATGTTTCGGGCAATGTAAGCCGCTTCTATGGCGATAGTGCCTGAACCGCACATAAGGTCCACCAATGGTGCGTCGGTATTTTCCGTCCAACCACTACGCATTAGCATAGCGCTTGCAATATGCTCTTTAAGCGGCGCGTCACCCGTTTCTTGTCGATAAGCACGTTGGTGTAGGCTCGCTCCCGCTAAATCTATACCTAAAATAACGTTATCGCGATGCAGCCTTGCATATACCGAAATATCAGGGTTTTTACGCTCTACTGAGGGGCGTGGTAAGCCTTGTTCAACGAAAGAGTCGACGATGGCGTCTTTAACACATACCGCACCAAACTGGGTGTTTTTTATGGCAAAGTTTGTGCCGATAAACTGCACGGACAAGGTATGACGTGAATCCATCTGCATTTGCCAGTCAATACCCATAGCTGTGTTATACAGCGCATCGGCGTCGCCTGCTTTACCTGATGCAAGCACCCAAATTACGCGGTTGGCTAAGCGCGACCATAGACAAAGTTTGTATGCATCTTCCTTTGAGCCTTCAAACTGAATAGTGCCAGGGCCCTGTTTAATTTGTGCATCAGGGCACAGGCTTAGCACTTCTTGTTTTAATAGTTCGTCAAGACCGCGACTGGTCGTAACCAGAATAGTATTCATTCATGTACCTGTTTTTGATGTACGTGCTTAATGTAAAGCACGTACACGAGAGATTGGTTTCGGATGTATTAAAACGCGTTTACGATGCGTTTAACGAGAGATGGGCCTTGATAAATAAAAGCCGAATAGACCTGCACCAAAGACGCGCCAGCGTCTAAACGGGCTTGTGCCGCTTCTGGTGAATCAATGCCGCCAACGCCGATAATTGGTATAGCGCGATCAAGTGCTTTATTGAGCTTGCGCGTTACTTCCAAGCTCATATCGGTCATTACAGATCCACTTAAACCGCCCATTTCATCGGCGTGCTGAAGCCCTGCCACGGCGTCCCGTGAAAGCGTTGTGTTAGTGGCTATCACACCATCCATTTTGCTGTTTATTAACGATGCCGCAATGCTTTCAACTTCAACATCGCTTAAATCTGGCGCTATTTTAATAAAAAGCGGCACGTATTTTCCGTGGGTTTGCGTTAGCGTTTCTTGTGCAGCTTTTAAGCCTACTAGCAGCTTATCTAGCGCTTCACCGTACTGCAGGTTTCGAAGCCCCGGAGTGTTTGGTGATGAAATGTTTATGGTGACATAACTTGCATAAGGATAAACCTTATTTAAGCAAATCAGATAATCGTCGAGTGCATTTGCTTCTTCAGTATCTTTGTTTTTACCAATGTTTATGCCAATGGGCCCTTTAAACTGTGCTTTTTTTACTTGCTCGACGAGATGATCAACACCTTTATTATTAAATCCCATGCGATTAATAATGGCGTGTTTTTCAGGAATTCTAAATAAACGAGGTTTAGGATTACCCGGTTGCGGACGAGGGGTTACCGTACCAATCTCTACAAAGCCAAACCCCATGCTTGAAAATGCATCAATACAATCTCCGTTCTTATCGAGCCCCGCGGCTAACCCCACAGGATTGTCAAAGGTCATCCCAGCGACAGTAACAGGCTTTTTAAGTGTAGGTGTGCTGTACATCCATTTCAGCGGTGTATGTTGGGTCTTGTTTAACCAATTTATGGTGAAATCGTGACTTTTTTCAGGTTCACACTGAAGTAGGAATTTTTGCACTAGAGATTGCATGGTTGTTTTAGACGCTCGCTTATTAAGGGCTATTTGCTCGCTATTATAAGCCTTTGTACAGGTTTTATTTCCAATAAAAACGCTGTTTGACTATACAATAATGTTCAAACGGCCAATAAAAAGCCCTGATCAACAGGGCTTAAATTATTAAGGTGCGTATATTCTAATGGCTAGACTTCACGCTTAAAAGCATCAATTCACGTAAAGCGACAGAAAATTTCGCAAATTCGTGTGTTGTGCTGGTCTTAAACTCTGACATCATGTGATACCAGCGTTTAAGTAGTACCTGATTGTTTTCAATCCACTCATCTAAAATCTGGTCAGCGTTACTCACATCTTCGCGAGACGACAGTAGGTTTGCGGCTATTGAGCGCTGCTGCCAGTCCAATTCTTCGCGATATGAAGCACGCGCTAACGCTTGCCAATGATTACTTACTGCTTGATTGTTGATTTGATCTAAGAACCAGTGAAGCTCTAAACGAGAACCTAACTGATAATAAAGCTTAGCAACAACGTCAGTGTCATGTTTGTCGGCTTCTACAATTTGTGCCAAGTCAAAGCTAGAGAACATATTTGAGAAACTCGCTACCTGATAGGCAATATCTTGAGGCACACCTTTATCGATATATTTCTGCGTTGCGGCTTCTAGCTGCGCGTATTCACTTTCAACAAGATAATGCTGTAAGTTTTTCGACAGAATATCGAATGTTCCGCGATAGCTTGCAATGGCCTCTTCAATTGACTGTGTTTTGTTGCCATGGCGAATGTACCAGCGCGATGCACGACGCATAATTCTGCGTGCCTCATCAAGCATTTTAAGCTGAAGCTTAGCCGGAATGATGTTGTCTAATTCCTCGATACGTTCCCACAAAGTATCCATATTGAAAATACCGTGCACGATTGCATAGGCGTCGGCAATTTCGTTAACACTTGCTCCCGTCTCTTCCTGCATTCTGAACACGAAGTTAAGGCCCATATCGTTAACCATATTGTTGGTCAATTTAGTGGCGATTATTTCGCTTCTAAGAGGGTGCTGCTGCATGTGCGAGGCAAACTTTTCGCGTAGTACTTTAGGAAATGCTTCTACTAACAGCTTGCCATGGTATGGGTTGTCAGTAATCTCTGGAATATTAAGCGCGTCTTTAAGCACCATTTTTCCATAGGCAATCAGCACGCTAAGTTCAGGGCGTGTAAGGCCTTGGTCAGTTGCAACGCGATCAGAAATCTCATCGTCACTTGGAATGAACTCTAATTCACGGTTTAACTGACCTTCACGCTCAAGACCGTGAATAAAGCGAAGCTGTTCTTTAAGTTGCTTCACGCCCGCTAACTCAGTAATAGAGATAGACTGAGTTTGACGGTAACAGTCTTTCAGTACAATTCGACTTACATCGTCAGTCATATCGTAAAGTAGCTTATTGCGCTGTTTGAGCGTTAGCTCGCCGTCGTTGACCAGACTATTAAGTAAGATTTTAATGTTAACTTCGTTATCTGAGCAATCAACACCGCCCACGTTATCGATGAAATCGGTGTTAACGCGACCGCCATTAGAAGCGTACTCGATACGGCCTAATTGGGTTAAGCCTAGGTTGCCGCCCTCGCCTACGATTTTAGCCTGTACATCACGGCCGTTAACGCGTAAATCGTCATTGGCACGATCGCCCACTTCAGAGTGAGATTCTTTCTTGCTCTTGATATAGGTACCAATACCGCCGTTCCACAGTAGGTCGACGGGCATTTTCAGTATATTGTGAATAAGCTCGTTAGGCGTCATAGTGAGCTGACGTGTACCCAACCACTTCTTCATTTCAGGCGTAAGCTTAATGGACTTAGAGGCTCGGCTGAATACACCGCCGCCTTTAGAAATCAGTTTACTGTCGTAGTCTTCCCAGCTAAGGCTTGGGTTTTCAAATAAACGCTGACGCTCTTTATAACTTGCTGCTGCATCAGGGCTTGGATCGAAGAAAATATGCAAGTGGTTAAACGCAGCAATTAAGCGCGTGTGCTTGGAAAGGAGCATACCGTTACCAAATACATCACCGGCCATATCGCCAACACCTACAGCGGTGAAGTCAGTAGTCTGACAGTCAATGCCAATTTCTCTAAAGTGACGTTTAACCGATTCCCAGCCGCCGCGCGCGGTAATACCCATTTTCTTATGGTCGTAACCAATACTGCCGCCAGAGGCAAATGCATCGCCCAGCCAGAAACCAAATTCTTCGGCAATACTGTTCGCGATGTCGGAGAAGGTTGCGGTGCCTTTATCTGCAGCAACAACCAAATATGGGTCGTCATCGTCAAGGCGAACGACATCCTTAGGAGGAACAATTTCACCGTTTACAATATTGTCGGTAATATCCAACAAGCTTGTTATGAAGGTGCGATAACAAGCTTGACCTTCAGCCTGAATAGCTGCACGGCCTTCACCGACTGGCAAGTTTTTACACACAAAGCCGCCTTTGGCCCCAACCGGAACAATAACCGTATTTTTTACTTGCTGAGCTTTTACCAAGCCAAGCACTTCTGTTCTGAAGTCTTCTTGGCGATCTGACCAGCGCAGACCACCACGGGCAACTTTACCACCACGCAGGTGCACACCTTCAACGCGAGGGCTGTACACAAAGATTTCGAACTTTGGCAGCGGTAGTGGCATCTCAGGTATAAGTTCTGGCATCATCTTAAATGACACATAAGACTTTTCACTACCGGCATCGTCAGGTTGATAGAAGTTCGTTCGCAATGTTGCCGACATCATATCTAGATAACGGCGAATAATACGGTCGTCATCAAGATTACTCACAGTGTCTAAGCGAGTTTTGATAGTTTCTAAAATAGTCTCTTCTTTTTTCTGATTGCGTTTTTTCTTAGGGTCAAAACGTTGGTCGAAAAAGTCAACGAGTAAACGCGCAATCTCAGGATAGTTAGACAGCGTATTCGCAATATAATCTCGGCTAAATGAACTTCCTGTCTGACGCATATATTTAGCATATGCGCGTAAAATTGTAACCTTACGGCCGGTCATATTCGCGCCCAGTATCAGGCGGTTAAACGCATCGTCTTCTAGCGTGTTGTACCATACTTTCGCAAATGCATCTTGGAAGAGGATTTGCGCATTTTCCATGTCAAAGTGTTGGCCGCTTTTGTGTAGCATGGTGAAGTCCATCACCCAGTTACGTTCACCTTGTGAACACGTTATTTTATAAGGGCTTTCGTCAATTACGCGTAACCCAAAATTCTCAAGCATAGGTAACACGTCAGATAAATGAATGGGTTCTGCGCGATGGAAAAGCTTAAGTTTAACAACCTGACTGTCGGCGTCTTCTTCTTGAGGGCGATAGAACAACATATCCAGCGTATGGTTGTCGTCCAACATTTCTAATTTTTCAATATCGACCAGCGCTGCTGAAGGTAGGTTATGCTCCATGTAGCTGCGAGAAAACGCATTGTTGTATTTGCGCTCTAGTGCTTTGCCAGATGCCTCTCCGTGTGCCGCTGAAATAGCCGACGCGAGTCTGTCATTCCAGGTCTTGGTCAACTCAATAATGTTTTGCTCTATTTCCTTCACATCGAATTCCGCGTTGTTGTCGTTGACTCTTGCAATGTAATGCGTTCGCGCATACACCGACTCTGAGAAGAATGTAGTAAATTCTACTTCTTCAGTGGCACCTAATGACGCTTTAAGTAGCGCTTGTGTTTCTTTACGTAGTTGCGTGTTGTAACGCTCTCTAGGAACAAACACCATACAGGAGAAGAAACGGCCAAATATATCTTTACGGATAAACAGACGCGAAATACCGCGCTCTTGCATCTGGAATATACCCATTACAATTTGCGCAAGCTCCCCCGCTGGCGTTTGCAGCAATTCGTCGCGAGGATAGGTTTCAATAATGTTTGCAAATGCTTTGTAGGCGTGTGTGCCGGGTTCAAACCCCGACAACTCACAAATACGTTTAATTTTCTCACGCAAAATCGGCAGTTGAGTAACGCTATTGTTGTAAAACGATGCTGAATAAAGGCCTAAAAAGCGGTGTTCACCAACAACCTGGCCGTCTTTTCCGAATACCTTTACGCCCACATAATCCATATAGGCAGGACGGTGCACGCGAGCGCGCGAGTTAGTTTTCGTCAAAATGAGCGGATTTTGGCTTAATGCTTCGGCACGTGCTGACGCTGGCAGGCGCGACAAGAGTCTTTCTCTATCATTAATAGAGTTCTTTAGTAAGCCTAAACTTGTGTCATTTTGTGGTATCCAACGATGATCGCCCTCAATGGCTTTTACGTCGTAATATCGATAGCCCATCATTGTGAAATTATGATCGCCCATCCATTCGAGATACGCTTTGGTTTGTTTTTTGTCTTCTGTGTTTCCAGGCCAGTTGAACTTCGAACTGTTCTTAATTACATCCTGTAATTTACTGGTCATGCCTTGCCAGTCTTGAACCGCTAACGAAACTTCATCGACAACCGAGTGTAATTCTCGTGTTAATCCGTCGATATCTTTCTTAGTAGTTTGTCGGTCAACCTCAATAAAAATGACGGTCTCTTTTTTCGCGCCTGATATGGTTTTACCCGGCTCTACGAATGTTTCCACTTTGTTTGTGCTATTTCGCTTTATACCAATGGGGCTGTGCAAGAACAAATGGGCGGTAATATTAAGTCTATTCAGTAACATGCGAACTGAATCGACAAGAAATGGCATATCTGAGACGATTATTTCTACGATAGTATGGCTAGAGTGCCAGCCGTGTTTTGCGATTTCTGGATTGAAAACACGTATGTATGGTGATCCGTTATCAAACTTTGCTAAACCGTTCCATAGACTTAGTGTAGCACCGTAAAGGTCGCTGTCGTTGCGATTTTCTAGGTCATCGCTTGATATATTTTTATACAACAGACGTCCGAATTGCTGCACAAGTGACTTCTGCTTGGTATCTACTTTCTTGTCAATTAATGCAAATACATTATCTAGCAGTACTGAGTGTCGCTGTGAGGTGACTGTCATTTGTTAACCTTTTATGAATGTCGTAATACCAGTCTTAAGTGGTATAAGTGCCGAGTACCTAACTATTTTCTCTAATAAATGACGCTATTGAAAGCCCATTTTTAACCTTATATTAACAGCATAGATAACTATGCAGAAAACACATAAAAAAAAGGGCCTAAAGGCCCTTTTTTGTGCTTAGCTATGCAAAATTATTTTATGCATCAGGGTCATTGTTGTTCCACCAAAGGAAACGCGCTAGTGCCGGCAGTACAATAATTGCGCCTAGCATGTTAACCACGAACATAAAAGTAAGCAAAATACCCATGTCCATTTGGAATTTAAGCGAAGAAAAGACCCACGTACTTACGCCAATAGCTAAGGTGATACCAGTAAACAATACTGCGCTTCCACGTTCTTTCAGTGCAGCGAAATATGCTTCTTGTACGGTAGCCCCTTTCTTAAGCATCAGACTCTTAGTCGAGAGAATATAAATACCATAGTCCACACCAATACCCACGCCCAGTGCGATAACTGGTAACGTAGAAACGGTGAGCCCAATTTGTAAGTATGTCATCAGCGCTTGCGCCAACACAGACACAACATATAACGGTATAACGACTACCAGTGTTGCACGCACCGAACGGAAGCTTATCAAACATAGCGCTATTACCGCGCCAAACACATATAGCATCATCGGGTCTTGCGCTGCACTTACAGCTTCATTTGTAGCAGCCATAACGCCAACAGGACCAGATGCCAAACTAAATTTCATGTCGTCTGTTTGGTAATCATCACGATACGCTTTAACCGCATCAACAACACGGGAAATCGTTTCAGCCTTGTGGTCTTCCATAAACAGGATGATAGGCATAACTGAACAATCGCCATTAAGCAGCCCTGACGAGGTGGGAACGCGAGAAATGGCTTGAACTAAAGTCTGTTGATTACGCGGTAGCACTTGCCATTTAACATTACCTTCGTTGTATCCTGCGTTAACAATTTTAGCTACGGAAGCAAGAGATACAGCCGATTGCACGCCTTGTACGTTTTCCATTTTCCATTGGAAGTCGTCCATAGCTTTCATCACGCTGTGCGAGGTGCAAGCTTCCGGCGTTGTCTCTACAAGGATAGAGATATAATCAACCGTAACTTCGTACTTGTCAGTAATCAAAAACGTGTCTTTATTGTAGCGAGAGGTCTCATGAAGCGCAGGTGCGCCAGCATGCAAGTCCCCTATCTTCATATTTTGAGCTTGGAAATGTCCGAGCACAAATAAAACAGCAGTTATGATCAAGATTACCGCGGCAGGCTTTTTACGTGAACAGGCTGCAATTACTTCCCAGAATTTGGAGTTAGAGTTTTCCTTACCTGCAAATTTTTCAACATATTTTTCATCAAGCTTTAAAAAGCTCATTAAAACAGGAAGCAGTAGTAAATTAGTTAGAATAATAACTGCAACACCCATACTTGCAGTGATCGCCAACTCTCTAATTATACCAATATCGATAACCAGTAATGTCATAAAGCCAACGGTATCAGATAACAATGCAATCCCACCGGGAACAAGTAAGTTTCTGAATGCCGCCATTGAAGCACGTTTAGCGCCAATACCTGATACTGCCTGCTTTTCAACAGCGTTTATCATTTGAACACCATGACTCACACCAATAGCAAACACTAAGAACGGTACCAATATAGACATGGGGTCCATGCCAAACCCAATGGAAGTGAGTAGTCCAAGTTGCCAGATAACCGCAATAATAGAACAAAGAAGCGGTAGTAAGGTCAGCATGATGCTTCGCGAAAAGAAATACACCATCACAGCTGTAATGGCGATAGCAATGGCAAAAAATAGCAGTACGTCTTTTGCGCCATCAGCCACATCACCAATCATTTTTGCAAATCCAATGATATGAATAGACGTATTGTCATTTTCGTACTGGCCGCGCAGTTGCTCTTCAAGTTCTGCAGCCAATGCTAAAGTATCGAGAGGCTCGCCCGTTTGAGGATCGATGTCAAGCAATTGAGCGGTAACCATTGCACAACTGTAATCACTCGATACCTGCCTTCCAACAATATTTGCCTTCTCAACGTTTGCCGCTACTAACTCTAGGGCTTTAGGATTTGAGGAATCAAAATCAGCCGGAATGACCGGGCCGCCCGCAAAGCCGCCCTCAACAATTTCAGTGAAACGTGTAGAGGGTGAGAAAAGTGAAATAACCAACGAACGATTAACGCCGTTAATGAAGAAAAGCTGGTCGTGAACGTTTTTCAGCGTGTCGAAGAAGTTTTGATTGTAGATATTGTCATTTTTATCACAAACAGAAACCAAAATATTATTAGCGCCCCCAAAGTCTTGGCGGTGCTCAATGTAGGTTTTCATATATTCATGATTTAACGGAATATTTTTTTCGAAACCGGCGTCTAGGCGCATTTGTGATGCTTGGTAACCAAGAAAAACAGTTGCTATGGCGAACAGTGCCACCACTATTTTACGGTTTCCAAACACTAATTTTTCTAGAAAATGGGTCATTGTTCTTATACTGCCCTATTTTAAATTCAGCGTTTTAATGCCATTCGCGGTTACGGCAATGGTCTTGCCATTAAACTGCGTGGCATTTAAAAGCGCGGCTTTGTCTTTGATTTGAGATACAACGATACCGTCGTCAGACTCGCAATCTGTAATCGTGGCATAGGGGTCACGCATACTGGTTGGAAGTGGTCGCTCTGCGGCTACCATCATGCCATTGTTGCCCAATGCATAAACTTTTGACTCTGTACTAAGAAGAATTGAGTTTAGCGTGCTGGTCGAGCAAGTGTTAACGTACTCCCACTCCCCCTGATTTCGATTAACAAAGATATTACCGCGAAGACCCACCGCCAACACAGTATTTTCATCGAGCGGTTTTATATCAAAAAACGATCCTGTGTAATCGACGTAGTAACGCTCCCATGACGCTCCCATATTGTCGCTTTTAGCCAACAAACCTGCTTCACCTGCAAGATAAAGCGTATCACCGTCGAGCGTTATTCTGTTTAAATGAGGAAGAATAGATTCTAATTCTTGCTGATAAAACGCTTCATCTTCTTTACGAATTTCTTCTAAATATTCTTGATCCATCGGATCAAGGAGGCTTGCATGACGTTCAGCAGTCCAGGTATTCCCACCGTCTAACGTACGATAGAATAAACCATAAGCCCCTGTAGCGATGCCTTGTTGATCGTCAAAAAATAGCACATCTAAGAAAGGGCGTTGAAGCTCAGGTTGATAGTTTTGTACTTTCCACGTGTTGCCTTTGTCTGAAGAGTGAAGAATGACAGCGTCGTGGCCCACTGCCCATATGTTGTTGCCAACCACAGTAGTAGCAGTAAGCGTAGATTGTGTAGGTACAGACTGTTGTTTGAAATCTGAACCATCCTCTGAAGTTAACACGTGACCGCGTTCGCCGACAATAACGACAAATTTATCAGCGTCTATGTCCAAAAGAACTGATTGCTCAACCAGTGGCGCCGTAAAGGATTCTTCGGCATGAACAGTCATAGAGTAGTTGACTGCGAAAGTGGCGGCAATGCACGCTGCAATGGTTTTATTCATAAGTGACCATTCCCCCTATTTATAATTGTCTGCATACAAAAACGGCTGGCATTTGCCAACCGTTTGTTGTTTAAGGCGATTAGCGCATACCTTCTCGTCGTAACGCTTGAGGTGTGAATTCAACATCTCGCGGGCGCACGGTGAAGTCGTACATTTCTTCTTCGTTATCAAGGCCGATAGCCAAATAACGACGAGAGTTCAGATCGTGGTAAACGTCTAACGTAGACCACTGAGTTGGTACTTCGTAATAGTTTACGCCATACGCTACACCAACGCGATAAAGTTCGCCACGGTTATCGTACATATCAGCAACTTGAATTTGCCAGCTATCTTCATCAATAAAGAAAACACGTTTTTGATATATATGACGGAAGCCTTCTTTTAATGTTGCTTCAACTTGCCAAACACGGTGTTTTTCCCAGCGAGTAAGGTCAGGATTCACATGATTTGGTTTTAGAATATCATCATACTTTGCATTGTCTGAATGAAGTGCATAGTTGTTGTATGCGACGAACATTTCCTTTTTGCCAACTAACTTCCAATCGTAGCGGTTTGGTGAACCGTTAAACATATCAAAATCGTCAGTTGTACGAAGTCCGTCAGCAGCGGTTCCCGGCGTATCGTAAGCAATGTTTGGTGCTAAACGAACACGACGCTGACCGGTGTTGTATGTCCAAGCTTTGCGTGGCTCTTTAACTTGGTCAACCGTTTCATGTACAAGTAGTGCAGTACCTGCCAAACGCGCTGGCTTAGTAACTTTCTGCTTGAACATAAACAATACGTTTTCATCTGTAAGCTTCTCTGGTGTGGCACCTTCTTCGGCATATTTAATCAGCAATTGCTCGTCAAAACCGATGACATTATAATCGCCACCGGTAGTAACCGCCGCTTGACCACCGTTACGCTGAACAGCTTCCCCACGATAACGAAGAATGTGGTTCCAAATTGCTTCTAGACCATTTTGCGGAATAGGGAAAGGAATGCCTAAAACAGCGCCCTTTATACCGTTACCGTCATCTAACAATTCCGCCGTTGTTGCGTTTGCCTTTGTTGCGTCGTAAATGGCCTGCGGGTTCGACGCAGAACGACGGGTTGGGTAAACGGGCATGCGGAATGTTTCAGGATAGGCTTCAAATAGTTTCTTCTGCCCTTCTGATAAGAAGTCTGCGTATTCTTTGTAATTTTGTGCCGTAATCTCAAAAAGAACCTTGTCTTCAGGGTACGGATCTGGGTGATGGTCGCCCACTGTGTATCCTGCTGGAGCAGCGGTTATGCCGCCAGTCCATGCGGGAATACTGCCGTCAGCATTACCTGCTTTTTGCGCTCCTAGCGGTGTTAAATCATTACCCAATTTATTTGCGTCTGCTTCAGACACTTTAGCCATAACACTTGCACCAGATAGAGCTAGTGACAAGGCTGCAGCGATAATTCCTACTTTTCTAATCATAAAAACCACTCTTAGATTGCGTATTTGATGTTAAATGAAATGAAGTCTCTGTCTGAAAGCGCGTTGGTTGTACCAATACCGCCCCAGAATGCACTGTACGACGCTGTTGCAGACCACTTGCTTAAGTAGTCGAACGTGAAAGAAAGTGCAGCAGACTTAACATCTTCTGTGAAAAGGAATAATGGATCAGGTGTAGTACCGTCAACGTCGTGAGAAAACGTACCACGGACGCGAAGGTTCATACCGGCAAATACAGAGTTGTAATCAGCAACGGCAAGCAGTCGATAACCCCACGCATCGTCGGTTGCGAATGGGTTAGTTTCTGGCCCATCAGATAGAGCTTGGTGTAAACCCTGACGAGGGTTGCCACTCGCTGTAGGTTCTAAAGACGGTGTTCTTGAAGTACCTGGCGCGTTCAAACGCACAACGTTTGGATCAGGCATGTCTACAATGTTCACATAGCCAACTTCACCTAACAACACGAAGTTATCTGAACCGAATTTAGGACCAAACACGTGCGACGCGGTAAACTGCATTTGCCATGTGTCAGAGAAGATGAAACCTTCCGCTGTCTCACCGGGGCCTACTGCTCGGTCAATATTGTTTAGCTGTGAGATTCCTGCAAAGTCAGGACGCAGTCCTGCATTAGCTAGCTGCTCTGGCATACCCATATAAAGCAGCTCAACATCGTCTATTTGTAGTGGTTCATCTACGCGGTAAGCAAATTCACCAGCAAGCGCGGTAGTGCCAATATTGGTATTAAAGCTCATGCCGTATAATTTAATATCTTCTGGGTAGTAAAACTCAGACTGCGTGAATGCACCTAGGTCGGTGATGTTATCTCGCGTTATTTCATTTCCAGCAATGTAAGCTAAGTCTGCGCCTATACCTGCCTGAGTGAAATCAGAGGTTTTACCCGAAATCAATGGGCGTTGGCTATGATAGTTGATGTGATAGAAACTAAACTCAGTTTCGTTTAGGCCTTCAGCAAACCATGTCAGACGAACACCATATTGCCCCTGATCGTCGGCATCGTTGTGTGCATCGTCAGAGAAACCTCGAATAGCAACCTTGGTCGGATATGCCAAATAAGCTTGGGAAATTTGTTCTGGGTTCGCGCCAGCGCGTAACAAATCTCCGTAACCATTTAGTGCCCCTAGTAAATGCTCTAAATCAATGTCTGGATTACCGCTAAAGCCAAGCTGGATGTTCTGACGCTGACCACCCTCACCCGCAAAGTCATTACCAGCAAAATAACTGCCAGAAACAGGTAGCCAACTTCTTCGCCATTCGTATTGATAATAAGCAGAAACACTCACAGTGTCGGTTAGGCCTAATGAAGCAAATACAGTCCCTACTGGTAAAAATACCTCTTTAAGTTCTGCACCTGGCGCACGGGCACGAGTAACATCTACAGGGTTAATGGTGTTTATGCCATGCTGAATAAACGTACTCTCACCCCAGCTAATTACCTGACGGCCTACGCGAAGTGTGAATGGCTTGTCACCAACCCACCAATCGCCATAGAAGAAGGCATCATACAAACGAACATCGTTACACAATAAGTCTTCTGCTTCAGGGTCCTGACATAAGTCGTACTGGTTGCCGGTAATTGGGTTTGAATACGGGCGGTCACCGTCCATTTGCTCGAAGTCGTAAAACCAGAAACCACGTGCGAAAAATCCAAAATCACCAAAATTAACGTCAAGCTCGTGTGTACCCGACACTTGAGTTGCAAAAGCATCGCCAGGATCGTGCGCTAAATTGCCCAAGTCACCGTTAGTAGAATAACCGCCATCGGCCAGTGCCCATACGTCACTGCTTGTGTATAGCGGATTGAATGCTGCATGGTAGCCAGACCAGTCGAACTGAGGGTGGTTACTATTGCCGATAAGATCGTAGTCTCTCGACTCAGTACGGATACTTGTTGCTAGTGTGAATGTTGAATCTAAAGAAATGCTTACATCGCCTACTTGCCAGTTTGCGGCATGAGCAGGTACAGCAGCAGCACCTAACAGCGACAAAACGCCTGCTGCAATAGGTGATATCTTAAAAGCGCTAGGCCCGTTTTTCATATTTTTATACTCCCAAGTCGATGTGACTTAATGCGTGACATCATGACCACCATAAAGATTAACAAAATCATTACATCATTTTGGCATAACCGCAAGAACTAATCCTACCAGTTAACAAAATTTACAACATTAATCGTATCAAATAGTTATTAATTTATTCTGAGTATAAAGCCTATTTATTTAAACGGTGACATTTTAAACAATTATGGCCAAAGTGACGTTTATTGAACGTGTGCCAGTAAAGATAGCGTAGAACGGAAAAAAATCGATTTAATGTGATTTTTGGGTGCGCAGACTTAGCGGAGACGCTCGAAAGATTTGATTTTATTATTCGGCGAAACAACCATTCTGAAACGACCTTTAACACCAGCGGCAGTAACGAATCGCCTTAAATTGTTGGTTGGAACCTGTACGCTGATACCCGACTCGCTCATTATGACTACGTGGGGTACGGATGGTGAGTAAAGTGCCTCACATTGGTTGTAAGGCACGCTAATACTAAAAAAGTAAACAATGTCAGATGGGTTAATGCTTGTCATAAGCAAGGCTTTTACTTACTTTCTCAAATAGATCTTTACTAAGACCTTTGTGGTTAAGTAACCGACCGAGCTGCTGTTTCATATGAACCTGGTGTTCGCTTGCGTACCCCTGCCATTGTGTTAACGGAGTAACAATGCGCGCTGCGACTTGAGGATTAACCGCATCAAGTTTAAGTAAGTAATCGGTGACGAACTTATAGCCGCTGCCATCTACAGCATGGAATTTTTCACTATTGTAGAAAGCAAAACTACCAATAACCGAGCGAACGCGATTTGGGTTACTCATTGCAAACTGCGGGTGCTCACACAACATAGTGATCGTTGCAAAGATGTCGTCCCTATTTTGCGTAGCGTGAAGTGCGAACCACTTGTCCAATACGAGCGGATCATGATTCCACGTTGCTTCAAATTGAGCCATTAAGTTATCGAAAGTACTGTCGCAGCAGTGCTGAGCGCTTCTAAGTGCGCCCAAGGTGTCTGTCATATTGTCAGCAGCTTTAAATTGAGAAACAACAATATGTTCATGCTGAGGTAACCTTGCTAAGTGTGCAAGAACCACATTTTTACAGCGTCGTTGATTGATAGCACTTTGCGTATACCTATATGACTCTTGTGCGATACTGTTAAAAATACTCAACAGCTCTTTCTCCAAGGCTCGTGCGAACTGGTCGCAAAATGTCTCCCTCGCTTTTGAAAGTTCAGAAACCTTTATATTGCTACGGCTCTGGCACAAGGTCTCAAACGAAGGAATAACTAAACACTCACCTAATAATTCAAGGTTGTTCTTCTCTTGGGCAATAGCTTGCTTAATACCACTCCAAATCTCATTGCTGATCGCTGAGCCAGGTGATTCTTCTAATTGATTTACGCAGCGGTCATACAGCGTTTGCATTGCATCCCAGCGATTAAATGGGTCTTTGGCATGTTTAAATATGGTAAGAAGCGCATAGGTTCCCAAAGGGTTTTCAACTTTCGCTGGCGCTGAGAAGTTGCCTAATACTACAGGTGTTAAGCGAGTAGTCTTGGCTTCTACAGTAAAACGCATAGCGTCATCTTTTAAAATGACCATGCCTTCTTTAATAAGCGACTCGTTGTCTGTGTAGCTATTACCCTCATCATCGATAATCTCGATATTTACAGGAATATAAAGAGGGAGTTTTTCTTCCTGATCAGAGGTTGCAGGCGTATGCTGTGATAATGTGAAGCTATGCTTAACAGTACCGTTATCACCGACATCAGTGCTGTGTGCGACAGAAATTACTGGCGTACCAGACTGACTATACCAGCGGCTAAACTGGTTTAAGTCTAAATCAGTAGCAGACTGCATGGCTGAAATGAAATCATCACAGGTGACTGCCTGACCGTCGTGTCTTCTAAAGTACTCGTCCATACCACGCCTGAAGCCCTCTGGCCCCAATAGTGTGTGGAACATACGAATAACTTCGGCGCCTTTGTCATAAACCGTCACCGTGTAGAAGTTGTTCATTTCGATGACTTCTTCTGGACGAATTGGATGACTCATTGCACTCGCATCTTCTGCAAACTGGTGTTCTCGCATAACACGAACGTGCTTTATACGATTACTTAACGCCGACGTCATATCAGCGCTAAACTGTTGGTCTCTGAATACCGTAAGCCCCTCTTTAAGGCTTAGCTGGAACCAATCTCGACAAGTAACTCGGTTACCGGTCCAATTGTGAAAGTATTCATGCGCAATAACCGATTCCACATTGAAAAAGTCATCGTCGGTAGCACTTTTCTGATCGGCTAAAACAAACTTACTGTTAAACACATTTAAGCCTTTGTTTTCCATCGCTCCCATATTGAAGAAATCGACAGCAACAATCATGTAAATATCTAAGTCGTACTCTAAACCGAACACATCTTCGTCCCACTTCATCGCCCGCTTGAGCGATTCTAATGCGAAGACACCTTGAGACTTTTTGCCTTTATCAACATAAAGTTCTAGCGCAACCACTTTACCGCTAGTGGTGGTGTAGCTATCGGTAAGTAAATCGAAGTCACCGGCAACCAAAGCAAAAAGGTAGCAAGGTTTCGGATGCGGATCGTGCCATTTAACAAAATGAGTATTCTCGTTTACTTCGCCCCTGTCCACTGGGTTGCCATTGGCTAAAAGCATTGGTACTGATTTGTCGGCTACTACCGTCACTGTGTAGACCGATAAAATATCTGGGCGGTCCATAAAGTAGGTAATGCGACGAAATCCTTCAGCTTCACACTGTGTGCAATAGGCACCGCCAGACAAATATAAGCCTTCTAGCGCCTTGTTCTGTTCAGGGGCAATGATATTGGTAATTTCTAAGACGAACTCATCACGTTCAGTAACCACTTCTAAAGCGCTATCTGTTACCGTGTATTCATTATCAGATAAAGGCGTACCGTTAATCGAAATGGAATCTAGCGATAAGTTATCGCCATCAAGTACTAAAGGGTTGCTATGCGAACCGTTTCGAGTGACGGCAAGCGTGCTAATAACTTTGGTTTGCGTTGGGTGAAGCGTTATGTGTAGGTCAACTGTCGCTATTGAAAAAGCGGGCGGCTGATAATCCGCCCGGCGTTTAGCTTGAACTGACATAGATCCTCCTAAAAGAAAGCCTACGTGGGTTTAATTGGAACGTTGTGTTAAACCGTACCTTTGCTGTTTACTTCAACGTGTGGTGGTGTAATACGTAAAATCTTAATACCTAGGTACGCGTAAACAACAGCAAGGATCGGGTTGATTACGTTGAAGAATGCATAAAATACATAATCAAATGGATTAACTAATAAAACACTGTGCATGTAAGCACCACAGGTGTTCCAAGGAATAAGTGGAGACGTAAGTGTACCGCCGTCCTCAAGGCTGCGAGAAAGATTCAATTGGTCTAAACCACGCTTTTTGAACTCTTCCTTGTACATGCGGCCTGGCATCACGATTGAAATATACTGATCAGCAGTAACAAGGTTAGTACCAAAACAAGTCAGAATAGTACGACTCACCATATCACCTGCAGACTTTGCACCAATCAATATGGCTGAAACTGCACGCTTTAAAAGGCCTACACGTTCTAATACCGCACCAAATGACATAGCACAAATTATCAACCAAATGGTATTAAGCATTGATGACATACCGCCACGAGATAGTAAGCTATTTAAGTTCTCGTCGGGCGTTGAAAAACTTACGCCATCGAATAGCGCAGTCCAAACAACCTTCAACGCGCCTACATTCACCGAGTCGTCACTACTTGCCATAGAAGTAACCACATCCCACTGGAATACGACTGCCCAAATGCCACCTAACAGAGCACCGATAAAAACCGCTGGAAACGCAGGCATCTTTTTAATTGCTAGGGTAAGTAAAACAACAAGAGGAATAAGTAAATGCCAACCCAAGTCAAAAGATTCATTTAACAGAAGCTGCATCTGTTCAATACGCTGCGCCTTGGCTTCACCTACTTCACTAAAGCCAAGTACCGTAAATAAAATAAGCGCAATAACAAAACTTGGAATAGTTGTCCAAAGCATGTAGCGAATGTGTTCAAATAAATCTGTACCTGCTACGGCAGGTGCCAAGTTAGTTGTTTCTGACAGTGGCGATATTTTGTCTCCAAAGTAAGCACCTGAAACTACTGCGCCGGCGGTGATAGCTGCCGACATTTCCATACCTGCAGAGACCCCCATTAACGCTACACCCACGGTAGCGGCAGTGGTCCAAGAGCTACCAATACTCATAGCGACAACAGCACAAATCAAGCAAGCGGCTGCATAGAAAAACGATGGATTTAGTAACTCTAAACCGAAATAGATAAGCGTAGGCACGGTACCAGCAAGCATCCATGTTCCAATCAGAGAGCCCACTGCTAATAAAATTAAGCATGCCCCAAGAGACATTGAAATACCGTCTACTATGCCTTTTTCAATAGTTTTCCAGCTATAGCCGTTTTTCATTCCAATGATTGCGGCTAAGCCCATGGCTAAAAGCAGTGCAATTTGGTTTGGCCCGTATGAAGAATTATCGGCAAACAAATAAACTGCGCTTCCCATCATGATAACTAGTGCAAGAATAGGAAGCATTGCATCAAGAAGTGACGGCGTTCTTATTTCTTTATTCGTCATTGTCGTTTTTTTAAAACCTTTTTATTGTAATTTTAATGCATTAAGTGTGCTGAATACTTCTGTTTTCCCACCCTAAAACACTGAGCGATAGAACATCAGTCCAATGATAAGCGGACACACAAAACGAACGTACCATGGCCAAATTTTCCAAAAGATACTGTGCTCAGCAAACTGATCACCCTGCTTTAGTTCGTCTAAAATGGCGTCCCTGCGCCATACCCAACCTGCAAAAATACAAAGCGCTAATCCAAGAAGAGGCTGACTGTATTCAGTGGTTAACGAAATCACTAGACCAAACAAGGTTTCGAAATTGAGAATAATGATACAGCTTAAAGCAAAAATAACGGCTGCCATAAGCAACACCGCTTTTTTACGCTGAAGACCTTTGCTCTCTACCATAAACGCAACAGGAACTTCTAACATTGAAATTGACGATGTTACAGCGGCAATAGCCATTAACGCAAAAAAGGTAAATGCTACAAAAAGCCCAACCGTACCGATGGTATCGAATAAAGCGGGAAGTACTTTAAAGATGAGAGTGTCACCTTGAATTAACGCCCCTTCGGGTGTGAATATTTCGACACCGTTATTTAACGCAACATACATAGCGGGGATGATCAGCATTCCGGCGATGACTGCTACCCCTATGTCAACGAGTGCAACAGATGCACCAATACTTGGAAGGTTCTCTTTTTTACTTAAATAAGAGCCATAGACCAACATGGTGCCTACGCCCAAAGACATTGAGAAGAAAGCTTGCCCCATAGCGTTAATTAACAAATCTGGGTCTAGCACTCTTGAAAAATCTGGCACTAGATAGGCTGACCAGCCTTCTATAGCTCCTGGCTGTAAGCTTACATAGACTATGAGCGCGAGAATTAGAACAACTAGTGTAGGCATAAGTCGTACAGACCACTTTTCAATGCCTGACTTAACACCACCTACAACAATGAAAGCCGTTAAGCTCATGAATATAAAACAAAAAATAACGTTACGCGTAACCGAGGATGTAAGAAGCCACTCGCTTGCTTGCTGCATGCCAAACATGCTCACCGCAGCATCAGAAAAATAAACAAGCATCCACCCCCCGACAATGGCGTAAAAAGCCAGTATGAGTGATACGGTAATACAACCCCAAAGGCCCGTCGCTCGTCCCACAAAGTTACCCGATATCTTTCCTAAGGCGTCAACCATATTCGAGCGCGAACTACGACCTATAATTAACTCGGCCATTAGCACAGGGTATGCGAGTACAAAAGCGAGTAGCAAGTAAACGAGAACAAAAGCAGCGCCGCCATTACTTGCTACCTTAGTAGGAAACCCCCAAATATTTCCAAGCCCTACTGCTGAGCCTGCCGCGGCAAGAACAAACCCTATTCGAGAGGAAAACTCGCCTCTGATAGCCATATTATTTTCCTTTATTATTGTTTTAATTTATTTATAGACATAAAAAAAGGGCTGGCCCTAGACCAGCCCCCTAGTTGAGTAAATTAGTTTCTTGTAATCGCGTATCGGCCTGTCTCAATCATATCGAATGTTATGTTTGCGGCCTCATCTAAAAATGGATCCAATTCTTCCATATCGTCTGGCATATCATCTAAAGATGCAATGGGCTCTAGACCAATTCGCTGCAGACGTTCGTTAGCGCGAGCAAGCGACTTCTCTTCCGCCTCTTTTTTCTCGGCTTCTCGAACAGACTTAACTAATGAGATAAAATTCTTATCTTTGTTTTCCTTATATTCTTTTATATCGTCGTAAATATACTCAAACTCTGGATTAGAAAGAATGCGCTTGTTGTGTTTCGCAGTGAGCACGTCTAACGCAGCAGCACCATCAGCAAACGTTGTGTAATTAGCGCGATTAATACTATCCCAGGGTAACGCATTTTCTGCTTGTGACTCTCCCCACTCTGCTGGTTCCACCGCAGACGGATACAGAATATCAGGAATAACACCCTTGTGTTGTGTACTACCGCCGTTAATTCGATAAAATTTAGCGATAGTGAACTGCACACTTCCTAATGGGTTGTCGTAAAGGTCGTAAATTTTACCTAAAC
The DNA here is from genome assembly GCF_001885075.1 of Alteromonas sp. V450. NCBI lineage: Bacteria > Pseudomonadati > Pseudomonadota > Gammaproteobacteria > Alteromonadales > Alteromonadaceae > Alteromonas > Alteromonas sp. V450. Next base: position 1,113,654 of record NZ_MODU01000004.1, on the reverse strand, counting down.
CACGGTGCTGTTGAACTGTTCCTTTACCAAAAGTTTGCTCACCAACGATCAAGGCGCGATTGTAGTCTTGCATAGCGGCCGCAAATATTTCTGATGCAGAAGCACTGTAACGGTCGACTAATACTGTAAGTGGACCATCATACGCTACTTCGCCGTCGGTATCGCGATTCACACTGACTTTGGTTTGACCATAGCGGATTTGAACAACCGGGCCTTTTTCAATGAATAAACCCGTTAACAATGTTGCCTCGGTTAATGAACCACCGCCATTGCCTCGTAAATCAACAATCACCCCTTTTACATTTTGCGCTTTTAGACTCTCAATTTCTTTCGCAACGTCCATGCTAAGGTTGTTGTAAAAGCTTGGAATAGTAATAACACCAAGGGGTTCACCGGCATGCGGGCCAGTATCTGGCGTGTAAACTTCAGACTTTGCTGCACGATCTTCTAGTTTTATCTTATCTCGCGTGAGGCTTACTACAGACGTTGTTTTTGCGTCTGTTGCACCTTTTTCAACTTGAAGCCTGACGGTACTTCCCTTCGGCCCCTTAATTAATTCAACGACTTCGTCAAGCCGCCATCCAATTACGTCGACGAATTCTTCATCGTCTTGTGCCACACCCACTATTTTGTCTTCGGGTTTTATTGCACCAGATTCGTCAGCTGGGCCGCCTGGAACAACACTTTTAATGACAGTGTAATCGTCCTCGCTTTGCAATACCGCACCAATACCTTCAAACGATAAGTTCATTTCCATTTGGAAACGGTCGGCATTTCGAGGCGACAAATAGCTTGTATGTGCTTCAATTGTGCGAGCGAAAGCGTTCATCGCAGATTGAAAAACATCTTCACTCTTTGCTTGTTTGGTGCGCTTTATCGCTCTCTGGTAACGTTTAGTAAGCAGCTCTTTTGTTTTTTCCCATGATTTATCTGCTAATACCAAGTTTAGCGCATCGTACTTAACTCGTTGGCGCCAGATTTCATCAAGTTCAGCCTTATTTTGAGGCCAATCTGCGTCTTCTCTGTCATAGAAAAATTTGTCGTTTTCTTTTTCAAAATCGAATGGGCCTTGTTCAAGTAGCGACAAGGCATACTCGTAACGCTCAATTCTGCGTTTTGCGCTCACGTTGTACATATCATAAGCAATCGAAAGGTTGCCTCTGTTCAACGCCTCGTCAAACAGATGCCGGTATTTTTCGAAACCGACAACGTCTGACAACAACAACACTTGCTTGTTATGATCAAGAGACTCTATAAAACGCTGATAAACGCGAGCAGAGAGCGCATCATCCAACGATATTTCCTTGTAGTGCGCCCGTGTAAATAGTGCACTTACTCGCTTAGCGGCAACACTGTGCTGAGATTCTTGTTCCAATATAGGAAGTTCGTCTACTTCAGGTGTTGACGTAACTGCGCCCGCCCCTACACCAACGGTAAGGAAAGCACTAGCGATAGAAATTCGAAGGATGTCTCTCATAATTTTACGACCTCTTGGAGCGAGCCAAACGTAAAGCGTCTGCGTTTACTTTTACCACCATACCTGAGTCTAATTGTACGTGAATGCCGTCTTTTGCAACTTCGGTAATTACTGCTGGCATAGGTGCCTTACCTAATTTAACAGTAACTTGCGTACCTTGCTGTAAATCGCTGTCCGTCAATTTTGCAGGTGGTGTATTGTTTGGTCTGTTATTTTTCGGTTTAGTTCCGCGCTTTGTATCAGCATGGTCTGAATTTGCAGTTTTTTCACCTTTTGGGCGATTAAATTGACGTTTATCTTTACGCTTTGGCTGCTGTGCAAGTTTGGCTTTGCGCTTCTCAGCGGCTTTCGCTTTACTTTCTTCCAGCTGTTGTTGCGCGTGATCAGCGTGCTCTTTTTCAATAGGCTCGCCTTCAACGCCGTCTAAATCTACGCGGTTTGCACCTTCTTTGATGCTATAAAGATAGCGCCAACTGTTGGTGTAATGACGTAGAGTAGACCGAAGAAGCGTCTTGCTTACGCGCTCCTCTTCTTCTAAACGAGTGGCAAGATCTTGAAAAATACCGATCTTAAGTGGGCGGGCCTCGCCTTCAATGCTAAAACATTTCGGAAAGGTCTCTGCAAGGAAAGCTATCACTTCCTTACTGTTAGTAAACTTCTCTGGTGATTCCATTAACTTTCTAAATTATTCAGGAGATTTCATCGTTACTTGCATCATCCCAAGTTGCCAGCGTGTGGTCAACCCAATCAAGCAATTCGTCGTCATCTATTTCTAATAAATGCTTATCTTGTTGCCAAGATTCCCATGCGTAGTGCAAAATTTGCTCTAAACGCTGTGTTTCAATATCTTCTTCTGCGTTGTCGTAAATCGCGTGAAGAATAAAATTTAAACGTTCAGAGGCCTCATCCGGGTCATCGTGAAAGTCTTCCATATCTTCAAACGTAGATAAAACAACGTGTATATCAACACTGGATTTCATGATTATTTCTGCGAATCCATAAGAATTTGAGCAATTTCAACGAGCCCTTTTTCGTCTTCTTCTGTAAAACGTTCAAAAACAGGGCTGTCGATATCGAGAACGCCAATAAGCGCATTATTTACCACTAGCGGAACAACAATCTCTGAGTTGGACGCGGCATCACAAGCAATATGCCCTTCAAACTGATGGACGTCTGCAATGCGTTGTACCGTTCTCGTGCTTGCACTTGTTCCGCAAACACCTTTGCCTAAAGGAATGCGGATACAGGCTGGTTGACCTTGAAATGGACCAAGCACAAGTTGTTCTTCTTTATACAGATAAAAACCTGCCCAATTAACGTCTTCAAGGTTATTAAAAAGTAACGCACTGATGTTAGCCATGTTAGCGATAAGATCATGTTCGCCAGACACCAAACTTTTTGTTTGAGCTATTAATTGGCTGTATTGTTGTTCTTTCAAACGAATTTCCTGCTATTGAACAATATTAAAAGACACACTAATTCGCGCCTCTATACGCTCTTGACCGGGTAAAGACATGGACATATCTTTCGCAAAAGCTTCTGCGCGCATTAGTGGAATCGGCATATTGCCACCAGATTCAGAGATTGCAACTACTTCCCCTATTTCAACCTCTAATTCTTTTGCGAGTAACTGTGCACGTTGCTTTGCGTCTTTTACTGCGCCAACCAGTGCTTTCTGGTAAGCATCGCCTTCACCAACTGAGATAAAGTTGAATTGCTGAATACGATCTACCCCACGTTTTAGTACGCCATCAAGGACTTTGTCGTAGGTTTCAAGGTTGGTAGAGGTAATGTTGATTTCACGAGACAACGTAAAGCCGTCTTGCTTTCGACCCTGAGGAGTATTGACATAGCGAGGCTGTAAGCGCACTTGCATATTTTGAATGTGCTTTTCTTCTATTCCCTGTTTAAGCAAAAACGTAACGATAGAGCGCATGTCCGAATCAAGCTGGGTATTTAGCTTCCCTACCGTATTACCTGCTTCTTCAACAACAAGTGTGACTGAATAAGCGTTTGGTGTTACTTCAACGGCTCCTACGCCTTGTACATTTATAACCGCTTCTTGTGCGGCCTGTGCAGAAATCATAGGTGCAGATAGGGCAATAAATGATGAAGCCAACAATGCTTTTTTAACTACGCTTTTAGCTGTTGAATAAGAATGAGTACGCGTGATTATTTTCATAGAGATTCCTTTTATATGGCGCCAATTAATTACGTTACCGAAAGGATAAATGTTTAAAACTGAATAGTTTATGAATATACGCAACGAAAGGAAGCATAGCACTGAACTGAGACGAGAAGAGATGTAACGTCGCCGAGATGTGCTTTTTATGAGGCAAAAATCAAATATGGATAAGTTAGAGCACAATGTTGTTTTGGTTTGGAATGCGGATTGTATAATTTTAGGGCCTATTGAGCTTTGCTGTACAATTTTTAATTAGAATGTAAATTAAAGAACAACAGACCCTATGCTCGTTTACTTAAGCACCGTGCGCAACGCAGCAAGGCAATGGTCGATATTTCGTGGCTTACATGCGTATCCCATAAGACCAATTCGCCATACTTTACCGGCATGTTCGCCTAAGCCAGCGCCGATTTCTAAATTGAAATCTTCAAGTAATTGCTTGCGAACGGCAGCATCGTCTACGCCGTCTGGAATTTTAACTACATTTAATTGAGGTAAACGATAAGCACTGTCTACCGTTAATTCTAGCCCAAGTTCACTTAAACCCTGCGCAAGTTTTTCATGACCCAGAGCGTGACGTTGCCACGCATTTTCTAAGCCTTCTTCTTTTAAAATTAGAAGAGATTCGTACATGGCGTACATGCTGTTGACAGGTGCCGTATGGTGGTAGGCACGCTTGGCGCCTTGACCCCAATAACCAACAATCAAGTTCATGTCTAAAAACCAACTTTGTACTTTCGTTTTTCGGTTTTGAATAACGTTAACTGCTCTTTCACTAAATGAAACGGGAGAGATCCCCGGAACACAACTTAAGCACTTCTGTGAACCTGAATAAATAGCGTCAATGCCCCACCCATCAACATCTAGCTCGATACCTCCAAGAGAGGTAACTGCATCAACAATGCTAAGACAATCATGCTTTTTTGCGAGCTCACAAAGCGCTTTAGCTTCATTGCGAACGCCCGTAGATGTCTCGGCATGCACAAAAGCAAGGATCTTAATATCCGGATTGGCTTTAAGGGTGTCTTCTACCATATTAAGGTCAGTTTGCTCGCCCCATGTATTGTTGACAGTTATAGCCTTACCACCACAGCGCTCAACGTTTTCAACCATGCGATTGCCGAACACGCCGTTAATACAAACCAATACTTTATCGCCTGGCTCCACTAAGTTGACGAAACACGCCTCCATGCCAGCTGAACCCGGAGCTGAGATTGGCATCGTCAGTGCATTTTCGGTTTTAAAGGCGTATTGCAGAAGCTGTTTGGTCTGATCCATTAATTCAATGAACATTGGGTCGAGATGCCCCAGAGTAGGTCTTGCCATCGCATTTAAAATTCTAGGGTTAACATCGGATGGTCCCGGTCCCATCAAGGTACGTTCAGGGGGAATAAAAGTAGAAAATGATTGCATAATCCATCCTCGTAATAATGTAAGGGCCTGTTTTTATGGTCAGTATCATGCTGATTAAGCATGAAGAATCACGACATACTACAAGGATAAGGGAAAGGAACAACCATCTGTACTGAACATAATCAATATGAATGAAAGCATCTAGATTTATATAACCCGTCTATAACCGAGCGATTAATTATAATGTGTATAAAATGTGATCAGTATGTGGATATTATCTGGACAGTTTAAACAATAAAAATCATCACATCCGACCAGTATTTAGTTCGTTGATAACTAACGTAATAGTTCTACAATTTAATTAAAGTTAAGAGTGTAAGATAAAATTCACACAAATATTGTTTATAATTTAACCAATTGTGTTCTATACTCATTGTCCGTTTGAAAGATTTTATCTAAACTCTCCTGTGTAAAAGTTAGCGCACGGCTCAGCAATGAGCCATTCCCCTAGGCCCGGAACGTTTGTTCTGGGCATTTTTTATGGGGGAATACTATATATCTCGCATAAACTTTCAGACTTATTTGTCGATTGGGTGCAACGTCGTTTTATAGTTTTTTCCATTTTCTACGTAGTGACTTGCGGATCCCTTTAGTTTGGGTTCTATGCTCTCGTCCATCGTTTTTATGACTTTCCCAGGTGCTCCTACAACAAGGCTGTAATCTGGAATTTCCATGTTTTCCGTTATCAAAGCGTTAGCGCCAATAATGCAATATTTTCCAATTTTTGCACCGTTTAGCACTACAGCATTAATGCCTACCAAGGAATAGTCACCAATTTCGCACCCGTGGAGCATTACCTTGTGTCCTACGGTTACCCCTTTACCAAGCTTTAAGGGAATACCTGCATCGGTGTGTAGTACGCTGCCATCTTGAATATTTGTATTTTCGCCAATCGTTATTTTGTCCATATCACCGCGTATTACCGCATTGAACCATACGCTTGCACCCGCTTTTAATTCAACATTACCAATAACATGGGCGCCAGGCGCTATGAATGCATTGTCGTGCACCTGCGGCGACGTTGTACCTAACTTGTAGCGCATAATGCTCTCCCTATTCTTCTACTTTTCTCATGAGCCCCTCTTGCATCGTTGATGCTATGAGCTCACCACTTTGGCTGAATATTTGTCCGCGAACCAAACCTCTTGAGCCACCGCTAAAAGGGCTTTCCATCGCATACAGCATCCACTCATTCATGTTAATTGGACGATGGAACCACATAGCATGGTCGATGGTCGCTATTCGAAGTGATTTATCTGTTACCGCAACACCGTGAGGCTGAAGTGACGTACTAAGAAAATGGTAATCCGACGCGTAGGCAAGCGCTGCTTGATGAACAGAAAGCGTGGCATTCATCGTATCTCTGGCCTTCAACCAGATAAAGCGGGTCGGCTCACGCTTAGCTGAATGATACGAGTTAGCCGCATCTATAGTACGAATATCTACAGGCTTGTGGTAACTCAGTGCTTCCTGCATAGGCCGTGCAATTTTATTGAAGTTGGCTTCGTAGAATTCTATATCAGACTGCACGTCTTCTGGTGCAGGCACATCTGGCATTGTTGGGTTTTGATGCTCCATGCCATCTTGTGGTACTTGAAAAGACGCTGTCATGTAAAAAATGTTGCGACCATCTTGAATGGCTTTTACACGTCGCGCCGAAAAACTTCTTCCGTCACGTACTATTTCCACATCATAAACTACAGGTTTTTTTGCATTACCAGGGAGTAAAAAATAGGTATGAAACGAGTGAGCCACTCTACCTGCTTCTACTGTCTCATATGCCGCAGCTAGTGCTTGACCTAAGACCTGCCCCCCAAACAACGCTCTAAAGCCTAAATCCCAGCTTTGACCCCGATAAATGCCAGCTTCCACTGTTTCAAGTTCAAAAAGTGACGATAGTTTTATTTCAGACATGTTGTGCGTTCTCTTCAATAACTGCTTTTGGGTTACGCGGATAATACTTTTCAGGCAATTTTGCTTTATGCTCGAAAAAACGCGTATCTTTATAGGGTAACTTCATAAACCCTGAAATGCCTAGCCCTTTTATATTGGGAATTTGTTGAACCAGCTGGGCCAATAATGCTTTAAAGCGCTCTTCTTGGCTGTGATCAAGCAACGTATAGTAATTGTGAATTTTCAAATGCTTTGGCAATGCTTCAAAGATAATACAGCCAGTATGGTGTATTGAATTTAGCTGGACAATAGTATCGATAATAGTTTGCGGGAGTTTTAATAGTTCGTCAGGATCGTCACCGTCTTCAAAATAGGAATGAGTACGGCTTTCATCCTTTTGTGCCGAAACCCGTGACAACTCGTAGGGAATTGACATCTCACCGTTAGGTATAAAGTCGTCGTCTTCATTATCACGCTCAATGTGAAGCGTATTTTTCGCGTTGAACATACAGCACTTGAATACGGCAGGCTTGTGTATAGCCCTTGCTAAATTAATGACATTATTCACTGCTAAATCAAACGCTGCTTTCATTGATTCATCATATAAGTTCAAGCTTGAATCGACATATATACCTTCTGGCTCCCAGCGCACAGCCATACCGCCAACTACAGGATAACGGCCTAGTCGGCTTATTGCAGAAACAAATGCTTTTTCGGTATCCCCCATGCCCTGTAAATAGTTTTTGTAGTAGCGGTCAAATTGCGCATCGTCTATATAACGAAGTTCCTCTACGTCTTTCTCATCTAATGAATAAGACAGCCTGGCCTGTTGGCGTAAGTAAGATTTTCGAGAACTGTAAACGACGGTTTCAATATCAGCGCGGTTTTGTGTCTGGGCCACCCATGTAGGTATTAATGGTGTGTATTGTGCAGGCTTATCTTGTGTGAAGACCATATTCTTCAAAACGTGCAGGTGATTAAACAGGTAATCTCCGCCTTGTCTTCTCTTTACCGGATCTTCACTGAGCATGTGCTCAAGGATATTGGCAAGCATTTTGGGAAGGCCAAGGGATGACGGCGTAATGACTTTACTGCCATAACGGCACGACTGTCCTGAAGCCAGAGCATACAGCGTGCTCGCCAGGCCTTGTTCATCGAAGCGTGGGCTGGAAAGTGCGCCATTAAGCTGCTCTTCTCCGATGAAATACACATCGCCAAGTCGGGCGTTGGTTTGGTGTAGCTCTCCTGACATTAAGTCCATGACATTATTTCCCACATACTGCCCAGAAATATCGGTCTGAGCGAACACTGAAGAGCCCCAATCAATCAGTCCAACAGCTTCATTTTCAGCATCCCAAACCAGGTTCGAAGGTTTTATGTCACCGTGAACAATGGGTTTAATTTCTCCATTTTCACTGTATTGGCGAAAACTGGATAAAAGTTCGCCGACCTGCACTGCAATTTTGACGATAATACGGGGCGATAGTGGGCCTGTTTTCAAGCTGACTTTTTCTAGGTCTTCGCCAGGCGCTCGCCCCATAACTAAAATGGATTGTTTGCGTATTTGTTGATATTCAATAAACCGCGGCACAAACTCATGATTAACGTGAGAAAGCATAAAAGCTTCCTCTTCTAGTCTATCTTGCACATGCTGCGGCAACGTTATTCGCGAAAACTTAAATACCCGTGATTCACCGCTTGGCGCGTTCCCTGCAAACGCAAACCCAAAGGCTCCTTTCCCTAAAAGTTCGATGTCACTGTACCCCAACCCTTCTAACTGCGAGATACAAAGGTTTACCCAGTCTTTTAGTTTTTTCGCATCCGCATGAGATAGCAGATATATCGACTGCTCATCGGGTATATAGAAATGTTTTAGGCCTTTGAGTTGCGACATGTTTTTTACTTCACGCTTTTAGTGACTTTTTGAAACAGGTTAATCAGCAGCGATACGCCTACCATTGTTAAACTGCACAGTAATCAATTATCTTCGTTTATCCAGGTAACATGCGCTGTAGCGTGATAACCCGTTTCATCGGCACCTAACATACCAACAACGCTTTCTAACGCGCTTTTTAAATTAGCATCTAGCTGCCATGGCGGGTTTAACACCAATACGCCTGAACCATACATACCAGCATCTTGCGTATTTTCTGCCACGCATATTTCTGCTTTAAAACAGGGTTTGCCTATTGCTGCAAGCTTTTCGCACATAGCTTCACTTGCCCCACTTTTGGTGCCGGCTCTCTCTGACAGTAGTGGATACCACACTACAATTTGTGCCTGCTGCCAGCGTTTAAATACCTGTTCCACCCCCTTAACAAGGTCGCTGTATTCATTCACACGCTCATAAGGAGGGTCGATTAAAATAGCACCGCGATTGGGTTTAGGTGGCGTGAGTGCACGAAGCCCTTCATATCCGTCACGTTTATGGACGTGGCTATTACGGGTGCGTAAACGGGATACATTGTTGTCTAATTTATTGAATTCCGCAGGGTGAAGTTCCATAAGGTGTAAGTTATCACCATCCCTTTTGGCCTTTGCACTTATTGCCGGTGAGCCCGGATATTGCTGCTGCGCTAAAAAAGGTTCACACAACGATAAATAGTCGGCCAACAAATTTGGCAAGTCCTGAGCCCCCTTATCATCTAAGAGCAAACGAGAAATACCTGTCTCGTACTCTTTATTTTTTGACGACATGGCATCGGTTAGATCGTATGCGCCCGCCCCTGCGTGGGTGTCGAAAAGCGTAAAAGGTTTATCTTTTTTCTTTAATGCGTTGATAACGCCAATCCAACAAAGATGTTTAATGACATCAGCGTGGTTGCCCGCATGAAAGGCATGTTGATAACTAAGCACAAAACCTCAGTAAAATTTTCGTTTGTTTATAGTGCTCTATAATAACGTCAACGCGCTTTGAGGTATACAAAACAAAAAAGGGCCAATAGTTTTACTATTGGCCCTTTAAAAATATTGCTACTGCAAATCAAATTGCTTTGAATGATATCACTTAAGGTGCATTAACATTTTTTCTGGCTGGGTTAGATAACTCATCCATAGGTTATTGAATCGCACCATAGTCGCGCCATCAATGATACGGTGATCGCCAGACCAGTTTACCGCCATGATATTCTGCGCGCTAACGTTCCCTTCATCATCAAAACGTGGAAGTTTCTGCGTTTTACCAAGCGCAACAATAGCCGCTTCTGGCTTATTGATTACTGGCGTTGCGGTAATACCGCCTATTGCACCAATATTAGAGATACTAATCGTACCGCCTTTAAGGTGCTCGCCAGCCACGCGCCCTGCTCTGGCTTGCTCGATAATATCCTGCATCTGAACAGCAATATCTAAAAGCGAAAGGTCTTGTACCCGCTTAATATTCGGTACAAGCAAACCAATTTTAGAGTCTACTGCAAAACCAATATTGTGATCTGCGAAGTAGCTTATCTCAGTGGCGTCTTCGTTAAGCTGACTGTTAATGACAGGGAACTCATTGAGTGCCAATGACATTGCTTTAACGAAAAACGGCATAAAGCTGAGTTTTACGTTCTTCGCTTCAAATTCAGGTTTAAGCAGCTTGCGTAGCGACATCAGGTTGTCCATTACCAACTCGTCACTGACGGTGAAGTGCGGGATCGTATAAACCGAAGCCGACATTTGCTTCGCCATCGCTGCCTGAATACCGCGTACTTTTTCCGTTCTAACGCTCCCTTTAAGCACAGTGCTTGCGCTGTTTGAATCACCTTTTTCTGCGGTCGGTGAGCTTGGCGCAGAAGATGACGTGTTTTGAGACGACGTATCAACATTCGAATGTCGTAGATTCAATACGTCAGACTTAAGGATCCGACCTTTTTTGCCCGAGCCCTTCACCGAGGAGAGGTCGATATTCTTTTCTCTTGCAACACGTCTTACCGCAGGGCTAGCCAACACCTTACCTTCTATAGCAATAGGTGGCTCGTATTCACCATCACTGAATTTTGAAGGAGCAACTTGCGCTGATTGCTGACTTAAACCGTTTGTTTGCGCAGTCACTGAGCTTTGAGATGCAACGCTTGAAGCACTGTTGTTTGCCGTTGGTGATTCTTCATTAGTGCCGCTAGTAGTTGTGGCTTCACCGGCAACTTCTAGCGCAAACAATGCACTATGTACTTTCGCTATATCGCCTTGCGCGTAATAAAGACGATGCACGATCCCCGCGTTTTTAGCAGGTATTTCTACCACTGCTTTATCGGTCATCACTTCTACAACGGCTTGGTCTTCTTCTATTTCATCGCCTTCAGCCACATTCCATTTCACAATTTCGCACTCGACAATACCTTCACCAATATCTGGCAGAATAAAGTCTTCGATGTGCTTGCCGTTTGAAGCGCTTGAAGAAGAACTTTCATTCGCTGTCGCTGTTTCAGACACATTCTCTTTTACTTCCGCTTGCGCGTCTTCTTGAGCATCTGTGTTAGCGTCGGCATCATCTGGCGTCATAGAGAACAGCGGTGCGTGTACTTTAGCAATATCACCTACCGCGTAATGCAGTTTATTAACCACACCTGCATGCATAGCAGGGATCTGAACAGTCGCCTTGTCGGTCATTACTTCCGCGACTGGTTGATCTTCTTCAATATGTTCTCCTTCAGAAACTAACCATTCCAGAAGTTCACACTCAACGATACCTTCACCAATGTCCGGTAAGATAAATTCAATTGTCATTTCATCGTCCCCCGGCTTAATAGTGAAGCGTACGTTTTATGGCTTCGTACGTCTTCGTTTCATCTGGCATATATTCTTTTTCGTGCGCCAAAGGATACGGCGTATCTAAACCACACACCCTTGCAATAGGCGCTTCAAGGTATAAGAAACAGCGTTCTTGAATGCTCGCGGCAATTTCACTCGCAAAGCCACCCGTTAGTGGTGCTTCGTGGTTTATCAATAAACGACCTGTTTTCATTACAGATTGCATAACCGTTTCAACGTCCCACGGTAATATGCTGCGTAAATCGATAATTTCACACGACACACCATCTTCAAGTGCCATCTCTGCGGCTTTTTGCAGAATTTCTATTTGCGCGCCCCAACCTAATAACGTGATATCGCTACCTTCTTGAACAATATCTGCCTTACCTAACGGTAGTTCGTAATCTTCTTCAGGTACTTCCGATACAGAAGCGCGGTAAAGACGTTTAGGCTCCATGAATAATACGGGGTTTTTGTCGCGAATAGACGCAAGCAACAGACCTTTTGCTTGGTATGGGTCACGAGGGATTACAATTTTTAATCCCGGGCAGTGAGCGAAGAAGGCCTCTGGTGATTGACTGTGATAATGGCCGCCTGCGATACCGCCGCCGTAAGGTGTACGAATGGTAAGCGTACCCACATCGAACTGACCGCCTGAACGATAGCGCCATTTAGCCGTCTCATTCACGATTTGGTCAAACGCAGGGAAAATGTAATCGCCAAATTGAATTTCAGCGACAGGTACAGAGCCTTGTGAAGCTAAGCCGTTGGCAAAGCCGATAATGCCTTGCTCGGTAAGTGGCGTGTTAAAGCAACGTGCTTTGCCGAATTTTTCCTGAAGATGACTGGTCGCACGGAATACGCCACCAAAATGGCCCACGTCTTCACCAAAGACCATTACTTTTTCATCTTCGGTCATGGCTGTGATGAGTGCATTGTTGATCGCTTGAAGTAGGTTCATCTTAGCCATTACTTTACTCTCCCTGCTGTTTTAGGGTACATCTTCGGGTACTTTTTGATATGCGCTTTCAATTCACTGAGCTGTTCTTTTAAGTGCCAAGGTGGTGTGTCGTAAACGTCTTCGACAATATCCTCAATGGCACACACGTCAGTCTTTTCACAACTCTTCATTGCAGCTAAAACATCTTGTCTTGCTTTATCAACGCGCTTTTGGTTCTCCGCTTCGTCAAACCAGCCCTTGCTGTCTAACCATTTCGCCATACGAGCGATAGGATCTTTTGCACGCCACTTATCTTCTTCTTCACGAGAGCGATAGCCTGTTGGATCATCCGACGTGGAGTGCGCCGCTAAACGATAGGTCATGGCTTCAATGAGCACAGGACATTTCTCTTCAATGGCAATACGACGGGCTTCTTTTGTAGCTGCGTAGATGGCTAACACATCGTTACCATCAACACGGATAGTTTTAATACCGTAACCTAAGCCACGAGAAGCAATGCCGTCACCCGCGAACTGTTCTTCTGCTGGTGTTGAAATGGCGTAGCCATTATTACGGCAAAAGAAAATAACTGGGCAGTTAAGTACCGCCGCCATGTTTAACCCTGCGTGGAAGTCTCCTTCTGACGCTGCACCTTCACCGAAGTAACAGATAGTGACCACATCTTTACCGGACATTTTCTGGCCATAAGCGTAACCAGATGCTTGAGGGATCTGTGTACCTAGCGGTGATGATATGGTCATAAAGTTAAGTGGCTTATCACCATAATGGATAGGCATCTGACGTCCTTTGTTCGGGTCGTCTTTATTGCTAAACATTTGGTTCATGAATTGTTCTGTGGTGTACCCGCGGTACGCCAATGCGCCCTGCTCACGGTACTGAGACATGACCATGTCGTCGTCTGATAACGCAGCAGCGCTGGCCACTGAAGCGGCTTCTTCACCTGTACTGGCCAAGTAAAAACTAATGCGACCTTGACGTTGAGCACCCACCATACGTTCGTCTAACACGCGGATATATTCCATGGTGTTATAAATGTCTAGCGCGTCCCCTTTTTCCAACATAGGCTCTTGTGCGCCGTCTAGTAGTACACCTTCCGGTGACAGGATTTGCAGCATTGGGATATCAACAACCCCTTTAGCAATAATTTCGACCTTATTTGTTGTTTTTACTTCGGCCAAATGATTTCTATCTTTCACGTTTTTCCCCTTAAAAATGAGGGCCAGTTAGCGACTTTCGTATAACGCCATATGCTAGTTTAAGATTCGCGGGAGCGTCATTTTTAAAGTAAAATCATTTAAACCGTGTAAGAAACGAATGTTTTAAGTTGCGCGCATTTTTGAGGACAAACATCCTAAAAGTGTAATATTTTGGTAAGTAACGTAAATTTGTAGGAGGATATTTGTTTCAATAATGTTTCTATTTTGTATCTTCTTCACTGTCGTAATTCACAGAGAGTTTTTTATTCGGCTGAACGCCAAGTGTTTTAAAGCTTTCTATTTGACGAATAATATTCCCTCTTCCCTTTGATAGCTTGTTCATCGCCTGTTCGTAAGTGGAGTTGGCACCTTCAATGGCCTTTCCAATTTTCTCCATGTCATTTATGAAGCCGACAAACTTATCGTAGAGCTTTGCAGCTTGTTCTGCGATACGTTGCGCATTTTGATTTTGATATTCGTACTGCCAAATATTGTTTATGGTTCTCAAAGCAACCAGTAAGTTAGTCGGACTTACTAACATGATATTTTTATTTAACGCCATTGTTATCAAATCGGGCTCTTCCTCTATTGCTAGCATAAAAGCCGACTCTATTGGGATGAATAATAAAACGTAGTCTAGCGTTTTTAAGCCTTTCAGTGACTGATAATCCTTGCTCCCTAGCCCCTTAACGTGTGACTTAATAGAGGTAACGTGTTGCTTAAGATAGCTTGCTTTTTCTACCTCATCTTTGCAGTTGTAATACCGTTCGTAGGCGGTCAAACTGACTTTCGAGTCAATGACTACGTCTTTATCGTTTGGCAAATGTACAACAACATCTGGGAGCTGTCGCTTTCCTTGTTCAGAGGCAATGTTCACTTGGGTTTCAAATTCATGTCCTTCCCGGAGTCCTGACTCCTTGAGAATTCGCTCTAAAACTACCTCTCCCCAATTGCCTTGCTGTTTATTGTCGCCTTTAAGCGCATTAGTTAACGCAGCCGCTTCCTCTGTGATTTTTTGATTAAGTGCCTTTAGGCCTAGGATTTCAGTTTTCAAAGATGCTCTTTCTTGGCCTTCACGAATATGTTGGTCGGCAATTTGTTGTTTGAAAGCATCTAATTGATTTTTGAAAGGTGCTAATACTGACTCGATATTAGTTTTTGCCTGTTGAGTGTATCTTTGTTGCTTTTCGTCAAAAATCTTATTCGCTAAGTTTTCAAATTGCGTTTGTAAACGCTTCTCTGCGGCGTTCATATCTGCAATTTTCTCTTGGTGGGCATCTAGTAACGCTTGCGTTCGTTTTTCTTGTGCTTCGCACTTACTTTCGAGTTTTACAACGGTTAATCGCTCATGCTGAAGTGTCTGTTCTAGTGACAGTTGTTGTTGTTTGCATTTTTCTAGTTTAGTTGCGAATTGGCGCAAGAGGACAATGCATGTAAGGCAAGCTATTGATAGGCAGATAAACGCAAATAAAAAAGCAATGGGTTCGTTTTGGATAAAAGAAATGAGCATGATGTTTTGGGTACTGTTATTTTGTACAGCACTATAAACAAAAATAAACGCGCATTCCAATAGGAAATAACTATTTCAAAAAAAAGGGGTACTACACTGTACCCCAAGTATTATTCATTAAACGAGCGAGCTATTTAGACAAGGTAGCATCTAACTCTTCAATTTTCGCTTTCCAAATGGCAGGACCATTTTTGTGAGCATTGGCACCCGTGCTGTCTACTGCAACCGTTACAGGCATGTCTTCTACCTCGAACTCGTAGATAGCTTCCATTCCTAAGTCTTCAAAAGCAACAACACGAGATTTTTTAATGGCTTTAGATACAAGATAAGCGGCACCGCCCACTGCCATCAAATAAACTGCTTTATGTTTTGCGATTGAATCTACCGTTGCTGGACCGCGTTCTGCTTTACCAATCATGCCGATAAGGCCTGTTTTCTCTAGCATCATGTCGGTGAATTTATCCATACGGGTTGCAGTAGTCGGGCCTGCCGGACCTACCACTTCGTCACCCACAGCATCAACAGGGCCAACGTAATAGATAAAGCGGTTAGTGAGGTCAACGCCCTCCGGTAAACCTTCACCGTTTTCCATCATAGTTTGAATGCGCTTGTGTGCAGCATCTCGACCGGTAAGCATCTTTCCAGATAGCAACACCGTCTCACCTACTTTCCACTCTTGAATATCTTCTTTGGTAACTTCATCAAGATTAACGCGGCGAGTATTGTCGCTAACTTCCCAGGTTACTTCTGGCCAGTCTTCTAACTTCGGTGGCGTAAGTTCCGCTGGGCCCGAACCATCGAGATAGAAATGCGCATGACGGGTTGCAGCACAGTTGGGGATCATGGCTACTGGTTTTGATGCTGCATGTGTAGGTAACGACTTAATTTTAACGTCAACAACGGTAGTCAAACCTCCTAAGCCTTGTGCACCAATACCTAACTTGTTGACGCGGTCAAAAATTTCTAAACGAAGTTTTTCATCTGTTGTTTGCGGTCCACGTTCAATAAGTTCTTGAATGTCTACCGGGTCCATGAGGCTTTCTTTGGCAAGTACCGCTGCTTTTTCGGCAGTACCACCAATACCTATACCCAGCATGCCTGGTGGACACCAGCCTGCCCCCATCGACGGTAATGTTTTCACAACCCAATCCGCAATGTCATCGCTAGGGTTAAGCATAACCATTTTTGATTTATTTTCTGAACCGCCGCCTTTAGCCGCGATCATCACTTCAATCTTTTCACCCGCTACCATGTCAATATGTACAACAGATGGCGTATTGTCTTTCGTGTTTTTACGCGCACCAGCAGGGTCTGCAACAATTGACGCTCGTAACGGATTGTCAGGGTTGAGATAAGCGCGACGTGTTCCTTCATCAACCATTTCTTGAACGGTCATGTCAGTCTTGTCCCATGTCACTCCCATACCAACCTTAACAAAACACGTGACAATCCCCGTGTCTTGGCATAAAGGTCGCTTACCTTCGGCAGACATGCGCGAGTTGATAAGAATTTGCGCCATAGCATCCTTCGCGGCTTGGCTTTTTTCTTTTTTATACGCCTCTTCTACGGCTTTCACGTAGTCGAGTGGATGATAATAAGAAATAAATTGCAGGGCATCTTCAATGCTGTCAATGAAGTCTTGTTGACGGATAACGGTCATGACATCCTCTTTTTATTTGGCTTTCGTGGTCTTAGCTAACTAAAAAAGCGTATACTAGCGCATCTATCCACATCGCACCATGTAAAACAATGGGCTAAGTGGCAATTCCAGTTATTTTTGAAAACTATACGAAATATACGCGGTAAAGCACGAATATGCGCCAGATAGAATTAAAAAGTCGTTTAGTGCAGCGTTTACGCTAAAAACGCCTCGTAAAAAAAGAAGTACAGAAAACACTTATGTCACACGCAGATACTATTCACGTTCATGTTTCACGTTTCACTGAAAAAGAGTTAGCTGACCAATTAGGTTTAGTCTGTGATGGTAGTTCTACCTTTAATATATTATTCCGACGAATTTCAGCCCAACCCTACGCGTTATTATTAGATACGGCGGGGTCATCAAAAAGCGAAGGCCGCTTTAACATTATCGCCTTTTCACCTGACGCCGTAGTTGAAGCTAAAGGAAAAAGCGTAGAGCTACATGACTTGCGTACTGCTACTCGCCAACAGCTAAATCTAGCGCCATTTGAGGCGGTTCAAAATTATTTACATGTGAAAGTACAATCGATTAATTTGCATGCCGAGTTTGATACTGCACATTTACCGTTTGTGGTGGGTGTCGCAGGAATGGCGGGTTACGATACGGGACGTTTCTATGAAACATTGCCTAGCATAGCCAAAAACGATTACACCACTCCAGATTTTGCTGTTGGTCTTTATTTGAATTCGCTTATCGAAGATACTCAAACAGGCATCATTTACTATTGCTCCGCCGATAACAAACCCATACATCATGTTTTACCTTCGTATAACAGCGATGATTCAACATCGGACTTCAAACTTACTTCCCCCTTTAAATCGAACCTAACAAAAACAGAATATGAAGCACGCTTGGGTAAAATACATGACTACCTGTATGCTGGAGATTGTTATCAAGTAAACATGGCCCAGAGATTTAGCGCTGAATTTAAAGGAAACCTCTGGCATGGCTACAACGAGTTACGGAACCAAAACCAAGCACCATTTTCTGCGTACTTCAATCTACCCCAAGGGTGTATTGCCTCTATTTCGCCCGAGCGTTTCTTACGTGTGAAAAACGGCGTAGTAGAGACAAAGCCAATAAAGGGCACGCGCCCGCGCTTTATAGATACAAAGAAGGACATAGAAAGTGCAAAGAGTTTGCTCAGTGCAGACAAAGATAGGGCTGAAAACTTAATGATTGTTGATTTGCTGCGCAATGACATATCAAAACATTGCAAACCTCACTCTGTTAACGTGCCCGCCTTGTTTGCACTTGAAAGTTATGAAGCAGTACACCATTTAGTAAGTACGGTAACGGGCGAATTAAAAGAAACGTCAACACCGTTAGATCTTTTAGCGTCGGCATTTCCGGGAGGCTCTATTACTGGCGCTCCGAAAATACGTGCGATGGAAGTAATTGATGAACTTGAACCTCATCGTAGACATATTTATTGCGGCAGTATTTTTTATATGGGGTATCGTGAAGATATGGACTCAAGCATCTGTATTCGAACGGTATTAGCTGAAAATAACACCCTATATTGCTGGGCTGGCGGTGGTATTGTATTAGATTCAGTGCCAAGTGAAGAGTATCAAGAGACACTAGACAAGGTATCTAAAATACTGCCCGTACTTGAATCTATGAGTTAATAGTGAGTAATCTCAGATAAAAAATGCAAGTATTGAGTGTGCTAAATTTTTATGACCAAAAACGAATTTCTATCGCAATTTCACCATTTGAGGCAGCCCTATACAGAACCTGATTTTCCTTTGAGAAAAAAAGGGAGGCCGGCGGCAGTGCTAATACCTCTCATTGACTATGGGAATTCGTTGAAATTATTGCTTACCGAGCGCGCGCACCATCTCAAGCATCATCCCGGACAAATTAGTTTTCCGGGCGGTGCTGTCGATAACACCGATAATTCCTTTTTTGACACTGCGCTGCGTGAAGCACAAGAAGAAGTTGGACTTCCTTCTTCTCACGTCGAAGTTGTGGGAATGCTGCCCAAGTACCGTACAATAAGTGGTTATGAGATAGCGCCTGTAGTCGGATTCGTGAACCCTAATTTCACTCCAGTTATAGATAAAAATGAAGTGGAAAATGCGTTTGAAGTGCCATTATCTCACGTTCTAGACAGAAAAAATCACTTAGTGCATACCACAAACCGTGGAAAAACTTCGTTTCCTATATATTTCATTCCTTGGAAACACCATATGATTTGGGGCGCAACCGCCGCTATGCTGCGTAACCTTTCACATCATGTTCACCCTTGAATCAGCATACTTTGTAGAGGCTTGCAGATATTGATAAACACTGAGTCTTCATGAATCCATTGCGCTATAAATTAAACTTTACAGTGTATTAGCAAAACTAATCTTGATATTAGCTTTTCTGTATTGTGGTTTTTGTTTAGCGGATGCATGATCCCTGCATTACTTTGTTTTAATTTTGATAGTTTATGATCAGTGTATTTGATATGTTCAGCGTGGGCATTGGCCCATCGAGTTCGCATACTGTAGGTCCAATGAAAGCGGGCGCTGAGTTCGTTTCAGAACTGGCGCAAGACGCTGCGCTTTTTGATACGGTAGATAGTGTGAAAGTTGAACTGTTCGGTTCGCTCGGGCAAACCGGAATTGGGCATGGAACGGGTAAAGCAGTGATCCTTGGTCTTTTAGGTGAATTACCCGATGGCATCGATGTTGACAGCATTGAAAGCAGACTCGAAGAAATACGTAACACCGAAAAACTGGCTCTTAATGGCCAAAAACCCGTACGCTTTCCCAACAAAAATGCCATTGTTTTTCATCGTCGTAAATCGTTACCAAAACATGCTAATGCGCTAACGTTTTATGCTTATTCAAAAGATGCCCTAGTTAAAGAGCAAACCTACTACAGCATAGGCGGCGGCTTTATAATCAAAGATGAAGAATTTGATGCAACGAAAGCACACGCTGCGAGCCTTCAAGCGTCGGTACCCTTTCCTTTCAAAACCGCTGGCGAATTATTAGCGCTGTGTAAAAACAATGGCCTTAGTATTAGCTCGTTAATGTTGCGTAATGAAGCTACCTTTAAGCCTAAACTTGAAGTAAAGCAACAGCTTCACAATATATGGCTGGTAATGAAAGCCTGTATACAGCGTGGTATAGATAGCGAAGGAATATTGCCAGGCGGTTTGAAGGTAGTGCGTCGCGCACCTGGTCTTTATCGACGTTTACAAACCGAACATACAAATGATCCAATGCAAACTATGGATTGGGTAAATTTATTCGCCCTCGCCGTTAATGAAGAAAATGCCGCTGGCGGTCGTGTTGTAACTGCACCAACAAATGGTGCAGCAGGTATTATCCCCGCAGTACTACAGTACGTTGATAAGTTTATAAGACCTGTCGATGAAGAGGTGGCGAGTCGCTTCCTTCTTACTGCCGGAGCTATCGGCATTCTTTATAAAGAGAATGCGTCTATATCAGGCGCTGAGGTAGGTTGCCAGGGAGAAGTGGGTGTAGCTTGTTCAATGGCTGCTGGTGCGCTAGCGGAAATAATGGGAGGCACAGCTGCCTCGGTAGAAAATGCCGCGGAAATTGGTATGGAGCACAACCTAGGGTTAACGTGCGACCCTGTTGGTGGGCTCGTACAGGTACCCTGTATTGAACGAAATGCGATGGGGGCAATAAAAGCTATAAACGCATCGCGTCTCGCGTTACGAGGTACCGGAGAGCATAAAGTTTCGTTAGATAAAGTAATAAAAACCATGCGCGATACCGGTAATGATATGAAAACGAAATATAAAGAGACTGCGCGTGGCGGCCTCGCGGTAAATATCATCGAATGTTAATACCAACCGAAAGCGCATGTAAGGCACAACAAAAAAGGGGCATCAGCCCCTTTTTAACGAAATTCCGCTTATGAATGACTATTTCACTGGAAGCGTGACGCCTTTAAACATCTTTTCGACTTCCTCATTATTTTTAAGCATCATAGCCTTTTCGACTTTATCCTTTGTTAGATGAGGTGCAAAACGTTCAATAAAATCATACATGTAACTTCGTAAAAAAGATCCTTTTCTAAATCCTATCTTAGTTGTGCTGTAATCGAATAGGTGACTTGCGTCTATTTTAACCAAATCATCATCTAACTCTTCACTTACTGCCATTGAGGCAATAACCCCTATTCCAACGCCAAGGCGAACATACGTTTTGATAACGTCTGCATCGGTTGCGGTGAACACAATTTTGGGCGTTAAACCTGCCCTTTCGAAGGCTTGGTCCAGTTCTGAGCGGCCCGTAAAACCAAAAACATAAGTTACTAAGGGATACTTTGCTATATCCGAAATATCAATAGTACCTTTTTTAGAAAGCGGATGGTCCTTGTTTACAATCACGCTTCGATTCCAGTGGTAACACGGTAACATCACCAAGTCGTTATACAAGTGAAGTGCCTCGGTTGCGATAGCGAAATCTGCTTCTCCCTTGGCCGCTAAATCGCTTATCTGTGAAGGCGTTCCTTGGTGCATATGAAGCGAAACTCTCGGGTATTTCGACATGAAACCTTGGATAACATCAGGCAATGCGTATCTTGCTTGTGTATGCGTAGTGGCAATATTAAGCTTTCCTTGGTCTGGCAACGTGTGTTCGCGCGCGACGGCTTTGATACTTTCAACTTTAGCCAAAATTTCTCGCGCAATATTAATCACGTCGTTACCGGCATCTGTGACGTGAGTAAGATGCTTGCCACTACGACCAAATATTTGAACGCCAAGCTCATCTTCCAGCATGCGAACCTGTTTACTTATACCGGGTTGAGACGTGTATAGGCTTTCGGCGGTTGCTGAAACATTTAAATTGTTATTTAAAACTTCTACGATATAACGTAGTTGTTGCAGTTTCATAATTTACACCATTGAACAACGTGAATAGCAATATATCCCCTCGTTATAACCAAAACCATCAATATTTACCAGTATCTATTACTTATTTGTGACTAATTGGTATAACGCACTACGAGACTAAAAATTTCAAAAAAGTAAGAAGTAAGTGACATAACAGAAGACAGCTCTCTTTTTTTAATGCATTTTTTTAGATTTATGCGTAACGCTGTACTTTATATTCCAATTTCATTGGATTGTGACTACAGTATGCAGGAGAAGTTTAGCGAACGACAAAAATGATCGTGAACAAAAAAGAAAGTAATTTATCATCGCCAATTGATTTTTCATCTGTGTTAGCCGCCGCGGTACACGATATGAAAAATTCTCTTTTTCTGCTGATTCAATCTATAGAAGCACTGAGCGAAAGCCTTGACGAAAAAAATGCCGTTGCGCGTAAGCAGGTCTCGAATGTTCACTATGAAGCATCTCGGTTAAATACCAATTTAGTTCAAATATTGTCTTTGTATCGAGCAGAATTAGAAAGCCTACCTATTACCGTAGATGAATGTTTCGTTAAAGATTTGCTTGAAGATGTTGTCGGCTCAAATACGCTGTATGTAAAAGAAAAAAACATTACCGTTAATATCAGTGCTGATGAAGACCTGGCTTGGTATCTAGATAGTGAATTATTCTTTTTGCTTTTGAATGATGTCATTATCAATGCTATGCGGTATGGAACATCTACTATCAACGTAAGTGCAATTAACGAAAACGGTTTTCTGACAATAAAAGTTGAAGACGACGGACATGGTTATCCTGACTCAATGCTTGAAAAAAGTCATGAAGCGCTGGCGGAGTTTGAGTTAAGCCAGGGACGTACCGGTCTTGGTTTATTTTTTGCAAAACTAATCGCTCGTGCGCACAGTCAGGGTGATAATGCAGGCGATATCGCGCTTTCTAATGGGGGAAGCCTTGGTGGAAGTGTATTTGAAGTAAAAATACCGTAATATTGAGATACTATTGGTGGTTAGCGATTAATATAAACGCTAAACATGTAAAGCACTTAGAGTAAATGGAACCACGCATGTACGTGATTATTATAATTTCGATTGTTGTTTTGTTGATAGCCGCGATCTTTATCAACGCCATTCAGCAACACCGAAGAAAGCAAGAGGCCGAGCGCAGAGCGGAACAAGCTAAACTTCGTAATATTATTGATGAAACCGAAAACGTCATTGCTGCTACAGCTAATATGCCTGTATCCTCACGCTTGGTAGGCATTCTCCATAATCGCGCACTTCAAGCACTTAAATCAATGCACGACATCGCAGGTTCAGCAGACCTAAAACAACGCATTTCAAGCAGCGAACAGGCCGCGGCTACGGCGCTATCAGATACTTCACCGGCACGCACCGACTTTTCACTCCCTGAAAACGATAAAATGATCATCCAATACATTCAAGCAGTGAAAAAACTCAGAATAATATTGCGCTCTGAACACAGTAAAGGTCATATTGATTCAAAAGTTTTTATGGATGAAGACAAGCAGCTAGAGCGTTTACAGGTAAAAGTAAATGTTGAGACTTTAATAAAACGTGGCCGTGCCGCCCTTCAGACAAACATGTATGGTTCAGCAAGGCAGTATTTTGAGAAAGCAAAAGCGGCACTTGAAAATCAAAGCCCTCAAGATGAATACTCTGCGTCGCGTTTGGCGAATTTGAACGAGTGGCTTCAGGAAATACAAAGCAACCTTAAAAGTGTTAACGAGAAAGATCGCGCCAAAAAGCAGGAAGAAGAACGCGATGAATTGGACGAATTGTTTGCTCCCAAAAAGAAATGGTAAAGCCATTGTTGTTTTGGCAAACAAGGCTTCAACTATGTTGTTCTCAGCTTCGGCTAGCCTTCACAGCGATGATGTTAAATTTTATTTCTTGCGTAGTATTACCAACTAATGTTTTCGCTGGCGACTTGCAATGTGAACAAGTAAGAATATCGGCACACCCCAACTATCCCCCTTTTCATTGGGTACAAGATG
This sequence comes from Alteromonas sp. V450, assembly GCF_001885075.1. Taxonomy (NCBI): domain Bacteria; kingdom Pseudomonadati; phylum Pseudomonadota; class Gammaproteobacteria; order Alteromonadales; family Alteromonadaceae; genus Alteromonas; species Alteromonas sp. V450. The sequence goes on along the minus strand of NZ_MODU01000004.1, from coordinate 1,089,708 downwards.
GCAAACTAGTGGGGGCATCTATCGAAATTACTACAAAGATCTTAGATGAACTAGATATAAAGTGGACAACGCATTACGTTGGGCCTTGGAAACGGGTACTTCATCAAGCTGAGTCGGGCAATATCGACCTTATTCCTGCGCTAAAAATATCCGAAGAAAGGCAGCGGTTTTTGACGTTTACTCCTACGCCGTTTTATGACAACCCAATTGCTGTCTTTAGTTTAAATTCTTCAGTTTTAGGTGACGTTGATGAACTTGCCGACCTTAAGGGCTTGGCTGTTTCAATAAACGCTGGTGACAAGCACGGAAACATCATTGACAGCTTTCTCGTCGAAAACAACGTTGTTGAAGTTATCGGTTTGGCTGAAAACTTCAGAATGTTAGAGCTAGAGCGTGTAGATTACTTTGTAACCGGAAAACAAACCGCCCTCGCCTATTTAAACAGCACACAGCAGATTGACAAGTTTAAGATTGCATTAGAAATAAACAATGCTCAAATTCACCACGGTTTTAGTAAGCGTTCAACATGCGCCCATTTAGTTGATGCTTTCAGCGAGAAGTTGGCACAAAAATCAGAGAACGGTGACATTATCCGCGCAATAGAATTCTACAAGCATTATTGGTTTGAGCGCGCAATGCTCAAGGATAAATAGCGACTTGCGTTAATTAGTTTTGTATTCATCAATCGCTAAATTCCATAATTGTTGAGCGGGAACCGACAAACCTTTCCTTGAATTTGTTATTAGCCCTATGCGTTTTGAAAGCGGATTGTCATCTATTTTTCGCACCACAAGACCAAGATCCTGCATTTGTTTTGAACATATTGAAGGCATTATGGATAGGCCTAAACCGCTTTTGATCAACTTTCCTAGGGTAGCAAGTTGGCCGGTCTCAGCTACGATTTTCAAACTACCATAGCGTTGAAGTTTCTCTTGCGTCCATTGTCTTACCGCAGATCCCCTATTCATCATTACTAGAGAAAAATTTAAACAATCCGACCAACTTATTCGTGCCCCCAATCTGGCGTTCTGTTCTGGCGTTGCGACAACAACGAACTGATCATCAAAGAGGGGTTCAAACATTAGCCCGTCTTTTCGTTCTGGTTCAAACGAAAAGCCTAGCTCACATCTGCCTGCTAGAACTTCATGGATCACTTGTTCCATGACAACATCCACAACGCGTAGATTAATATTAGGCGCTTTTAAATGGAATTGTTTTAGCAGTGTTGGCAATAAAGACTCTGCAAATGATGGCATTGAACATACCGTTAGCTGCCCTTTAGACATCGCAAACACATTTTTCATATCTGAAAAAGTGTTTTCCCAGTCTCGCAATAGTCTTAGCGCATTAGGAAGCAGCATTTCTCCCTCAGGCGTCATAGCTACGTGCCTTGTAGTTCTCTCGAATAACTTACCACCTAATTGCGCCTCAAGTTTTTTAATAGACGTGGATAAAGCCGGTTGTGATAAGTGAAGACAAATCGCAGCCTCGGCAAACGTAGAAGAATTAGCGACCTCAACAAAAGCCTTAACTTGCTTATAGGAAATATCCATGAAATTCACCATTAATAAAAAATATTTATTAATAATAAGATTAATTCAATTTTACATAATTTAAAACAAAGCTGATACTTTATGTTAACAATTTGAGCAGGAGAAGAAGATGGTAGGGTTTAACAAAGTAGTTTCATCACATGAGGAAGCTATGGAAGGTCTATCAGATGGAATGACCGTTATCGCTGGCGGTTTCGGATTGTGTGGAATCCCCGAAGGCTTAATTGCACAAATAAAAAAGATGGGGGTATCAGAACTGACGGTCGTGTCTAATAATTGTGGTGTAGATGGTTTTGGATTAGGCCTTTTGTTAGAAGATAAACAAATCGCTAAAATGATATCTTCCTATGTCGGCGAAAATGCGCTGTTTGAAAAACAATTACTCAATGGCGAATTAGAAGTTGAGCTGACACCTCAAGGCACGCTAGCGGAAAAAATGCGCGCTGGCGGGGCCGGCATTCCAGCATTCTACACAGCTACAGGATATGGCACGCCAGTCGGAGAAGGAAAAGAAGTTAAGGAATTCAACGGTCGCCCCTACATTCTTGAACATGCTATTACTGGCGATTTTGCTATTGTGAAGGCTTGGAAAGCAGATACCTTTGGAAATTGCGTTTATCGTCACACGGCGCAAAACTTTAATCCGATGGCGGCAACAGCCGGTAAAATCACGGTTGTAGAAGCAGAGGAAATTGTAGCGCCTGGCGAGTTGGATCCCAGCGAAATTCACACACCAGGCATTTACGTAAATCGGGTGATTCAGGGTTCATTTGAAAAACGTATTGAACGTCGTGTAGTTAGCAAGGAGGCAATATAATGCTTAGCAGAGAACAAATCGCAATGCGTGTAGCTCAAGAATTCAAAGATGGTGATTACGTTAATTTAGGTATAGGCATCCCTACCCTTGCAGCTAACTATGTGCCAGATGACATCAGCGTAATGCTACAATCAGAAAACGGTCTTTTGGGTATGGGACGTTACCCAACAGAAAGCGAAATAGACGCTGACATGATTAACGCGGGGAAAGAAACCGTAACCGCAATTACTGGTGCATCTATATTTAGCAGCGCTGAAAGTTTCGCGATGATCCGTGGTGGCCACGTTGATTTTACCGTGCTTGGCGCATTTGAAGTGGATGTATCTGGCAACATTGCTTCTTGGATGATCCCCGGTAAATTAGTAAAGGGTATGGGGGGCGCAATGGATCTCGTTGCTGGCGCAAAGAACATAATTGTTACCATGACTCATACCGATAAACACGGCAATCCAAAACTTCTAAGCAAGTGCACATTGCCATTAACGGGTGTGAACTGTATCACCCGGATTATTACTGACTTAGCAGTGTTAAGTGTTGAAAACGGTGCGTTTGTACTTCAAGAGCGAGCACCAGGCGTTAGCGTAGAAGAAATCAAAGAAAAAACAGACGGCGTCCTAATAGTGCCGGACAATGTGACAGAAATGAAGTTTTAGTCTTTAAGCTTTTCTTGAATTATCGCGCTTATCAACATTTCTTACACGTTGTTGATAAGCGCCATTTTTTCTATTGGCATTCAATTTACCTTTATCCCACACCTTTGTTTCCTCATCTATTTCACCCCCCCAAAGCCTAAGAATACTAAGCAATAAGCCTTTCATTACGCGTTGCATTGAGGGATAATGCGCGGGAATTTTGTTTTAAAAAGGCTATACCTTCTTGCTAGTTACCGATTTACCTGTTCACCACAAAATAATTTCAAAGCTTGAGACGAAAAATATTGTCAAGCTGACTGAAATTCAAGAGCGCACAATGCTTCCCGCTATACAAGGCAAGGATATTATTGCGTCATCAAAAACAGGCTCAGGTAAAACATTCGCCTTTTTAGTCCCAGCAATTAATCGACTTATGTCGCAAAAAGCGCTTAGCAGACAAGACCCCCGGGCGCTCATTCTAGCGCCAACCAGAGAATTAGCTAAGCAAGTGTTTATTGAAGCTAAGTCCATGTGCACAGGTCTAAACCTAACGTGCTCACTTATTGTCGGTGGCGAAAACTATAACGACCAAGTAAAAGCGCTTCGCCGTAACCCTCATATTATTGTAGGCACAGCCGGACGCGTTGCAGACCACCTTTTAGATAAAAGTGTGTATTTGAACGGCCTCGAGTTGCTTATCTTTGATGAAGCCGACCGCATGTTAGATTTAGGCTTTTCTGCTCAGCTGAAAATGATAAATGACTATGCTGATCACAGAAAGCGCCAGACTATGTTGTTCTCCGCTACGCTCGATAATATTGAGCTTAAGCACATGACTGCACACTTAACCAAGGGCGCTGTACGTATAGCGGTAGGTGACTCAACGGCGGAACATGGCGACATAGTTCAGCAATGTTTCTTCGCAGACAACCTTGATAACAAAGATAAAATACTACAGTACGAACTTGCCAATCGCACTTTCAACCAAGCGATTGTTTTCACCGCTACCCGTGAAGATACCGATAGAATTGCCACCTTGCTAAATGAACATAATCTTGAAGCCATCGCGCTTCGAGGAGATATGCTTCAGAATCAGCGTGCTGCTGTAATGAGCGCATTTGCCCGTGGGCAACACAGTATTCTTGTTACCACAGACCTAGCTTCTCGGGGGCTTGATTTATCAAAAGTAGGTGTAGTGGTTAATTTTGACCTTCCTAAAAATGCTGACGAATATATTCATCGCATTGGCCGCACTGGCCGCGCAGGTCAAAAGGGTGAAGCCTTCTCTTTAATTGGCCCACGAGATTGGAACAGCTTTGAAGGGCTTAAAAATCACCTTCAATATGCATTGGAGTGTTTGCCTCATGAAGAATTCTCAGCATCGTTCAAAGGTTTTACGGCAAAGAAAAAAGTAGTGAAGCGAGCACATTCGCAACATGGTAAAAAGCGCGTAACGACCCCAGCAAAATCAGGCACCAAAAAGCGCGTTGATACCATGTCTGGCGAAGATATTGGTATGGTCCCTGTAAAACGTAAACCAAGAAACGTACCGCTAGACGACAATGACGATTAGAATACTCCTCAATAGTAAACTGAATAACCGCTGATTGATAATAACCATTGACTAGCAATTAGCGGTATTAAACACTCCATCTAGTTCCTAATTACATTTTCTTACATCCCTAGAATAGAACAATACATTTCCATATGCTCTACTACGCATATAGCGCCTAGTCGTTTGAAATAACAGTCCGAATAGATGATAACTATAATGCGTACACGTTCTATAAATTCTCAATAATACGCTTGTCCATTCGGTGCACACTATCTGTTTAAAATGGACTTTTACTACATGAAAATTCTAAAGTTTGTATTGTTAGCGTTAATTTTATTAATAGCTGTTGTGACTTTTTCTTATGAAAAAATTGTAGCGAGTGTTTTATTGCCACAATATATAGACTGGGCATATAAAACAGATAAGAGCGGCTTGGAAATAGGCAAACCGTTAAATCAAAAAGAGCTAGCGCTAGCAGTTGAAATAGGGATTAACAACCCTGAAAAAGTAAGAATTGTCTATGTAGATGAAGTGCCCTATCCTTACGAAAACGTTGCACTTAAATTTTTCGGCGAGGCCGTTGGATTAATTGGAGAAGGCATAATAAATAACGCACAAGTTTTTGGCTATTCTATTTATGCTCGGAAAGATTTTGTGCTCACTAGACCTAAACTTGCCCATGAGTTGGTGCATGTTCTTCAAATAGAAAGATCCAGTTTAGATAAAATTGTCACCCAGCATTTCTTTGACATGGCACATTACGGCTACGATAAAGCACCGCTCGAGGTCGAGGCCTCAAAAGCGAACGAGGCTTATAGCGCTGATTGGTAGCTTACTGATATTACCTTTTATCCCTCAGTTATTAGGTATTGAGGGCGCTGCGTTAGCCATATTCAGCGTACAACGCATGGTTTTAAACAACAGGACTACGTCAAGTTATGCGTCAAAAAACATTACATATGTTAGCACTAGTCAAAACTTACTCACGTTATACGGAATCTACGAGTTTGTGAGCGGTTTGGTTAGCCTTAACACAAACCGCAATGGATATTTTTATTGGCTGCTTTGCCTAAAATATGGGAGAAAGCTTACCGTTTACATTTCGACATCCAATGTTCGGGCTATACAGTTCACTTCTGTGCAACCACATTGTCGAGTCAAACCCTGGTAACTTTATATTTAAGGCTAGTTTAAACATCGTTGAGTTACTATTTTTTTCAATAATTCGGCCGCAGAACGTGTTATCGCCAACTTCTACCCCCTGTCGCCATGTTTTTAAAGCTAGCTGCCTTTTCTTACGCTCTTTTTCTTCTTCTCTTTGTTTTTTCAATTCAGCCAGCTGTTTTTTCTTACGCTCCTTTTCTTCTTCTCTTTGTTTTTTCAATTCAGCTAGCCGTGCTTCTTCAGCTTGTTTCTTCTGCGCAAGTAATTGTTCTTCGGTTAAAGCGGCAAGCCTGGTTTTAGCAACTTCCAACGCAGTATCAGACACTTCACCATATTTAGCTATGGCTCGCTTTAAACCGTAGATGCTATTGGTTGTCGTTAATTCAACAATTCTTGCATTTTCACGCGCTTCGACTAGAAATTCATGATTAAGTAGGCCTTTCACATTTCCGTATTTTTTTACAAAATCCACAGAATATTTCGCTATTACCTGTGTTCTTTTGAAGTCTCTTTCAAATTCGTCGTATCTTTCCTTTGACAACTTATTAATTAAATAGCTATAAGCTTGCGATTGCTCTAACGCTGCTTTCAATGCGTCTTTATCTAATTTTGCTTTATACAATTTTGTTAAAATAATAGCTTGTGCGCCAGAGGTAAACACCTCAGTAACAGCCTCTCGCGGGTTGTAATTTAGATAAACTTTAGAAAATTCAGAGTCACAAATATTTCTTTTTTCGCCGCTATTGAACAGGTTTAAAGCAGACTTTTTACATTGAAATACCCAGCTACTTTTAAAAGTATCCGTAATATCATTTGACCCACGACCTAACTCTGAGTACTCCTTCGCCCTCGCTAAGATAGTTATTCGCCCGGTTTTAACGTTTACAGCAACCTCCTCTTCGCCACCAGGTCCAATACTCGCCTGCCACTTACCACCATTTTTATCTAGGCTAATTAGATAAACATCATTACTTGTATTATTTAAAGCCGCTAAAGCGTCTTGCGTACCATAGCCATGGGTATACGATATTGAAAAATTATTACTTAAAGAGGGCCAGTTAATATAACTATAGTCAGAATTTCCTGCATCAGTTATCACGTAATTCTTGGTTGTATTGGGTGAGTTTTTTTCAACGTCGGGGCTCGTAGAACTGCATCCAAATACTAATGTTGATAAAAATGCAGTAATTAAGGCTTTTCTCATTTTGCGTCCTGTATATTTTTCTTTATTTCAATACTTAATTGAGCGACAAATAAGGGCGCAGATAATATAAGGTATACCTTACCTATTCAATTGATAACTTTGTAAATTTTTGTAGATTTATATTATGTTGAAAATAAATACTAGTGTTGTAAATCGCCTCTAAACTATTGATGGCGCTACGTGCAACCAATAAATACTTTTGCAAGATTTATTGCTCTGACTATAAAAAACAATTTTTATCTATAAAGGCATGATTTTATTTCACATACGAGAGCTAGACAGCACGGGATATAAGTCCTGAACAGCCTCAAAAAATGGAAAAAATACCGGTATGCGACGTAGAGTGTCTTGGAAGTATTATTTTTCTTAACAGAAGAATTGATACTAATTTGCCTGCGTTTTGATTTCAAATATATATTCGAGTAAGGCTTGGATATTGTTACATGATTTCCGTTTATAATTTGAACTACATTATATATTTCAACCAAAAAAAAACGAGTACCGTAGGGAACTCGTTTTTATATAAATCGATCTTTTAGGAATTGATTTAGTTCATATCTAACAAACGAATTAAGATGAAAACCAATTCCAATGCATATGACTGCGCAATATTAATATTCCCACCAACACTCTTGCCACCACGCTAAGAACTCTTCAAAATCGATGTAACCATCGTCGTTACTATCGATAAGTTTGAAGCCTTCCTGTACGTGACTTGCTTTAGTCTTAGGCGAAATAACCGTTAACAGTTCGATGAACTCAGTTAAATCAATTTGGCCATTACCATCTCGGTCAAAAAAACTGAAGTCGCTTTTGATTTCTTCGATTTTTGCTTCTGAAAGTTGAGTACTCACTCGCATTCCTTAATTCAACTGCAATAACTGAGAGTGTAACGTCCTTCTAACTATGTGTCTATGCTTGATTTTGTTTCGCTTGGGCTGCCCTTTCTCGTTGCGCTTGGGCTTTTTGTTGTCGCTTATTTTCCATAACAACACGCGCCTCTGTACCGACGTGTTCTTGGTTTCTCTCTTTCGCAAGTTGCACTTGTTTTTCACGCTCTCTAAACCGAGCAATTTGGTCATCAGTATGCGTACCGAAGCAATGCGGGCAACTTACACCTGGTTCATACTTGTCACTTTGCTTGTCTTCTTCAGTAATAGGAAGCCTGCACGCGTAACACTGCTCGTAATGACTTTTCTCGAGATCGTGGTTTACTGCTACGCGATTATCAAATACGAAGCAGTCCCCTTCCCACAATGACTCTTCTTTTGGAACATCTTCAAGGTATTGTAAAATGCCACCTTCTAAGTGATATACCTCCTCGAACCCCTGCTCCTTTAAATAAGCTGTCGACTTTTCACAGCGAATACCACCTGTACAGAACATAGCCACTTTTTTGTTTTGTGACGGGTCAAGTTCTTTTGCGACGTATTCAGGAAACTCGCGAAACGTTTCTGTTTTAGGGTCGATAGCGTGTTTGAACGTGCCAATTTCAATTTCATAGCCGTTACGCGTGTCAATCACCGTTACGTCTGGGTCGCTAATAAGTGCGTTCCAGTCTTTGGGTTTTACGTAAGTGCCTACGGTTTTGCGCGGGTCGATACCTTCTACGCCCATCGTCACAATTTCTTTTTTCAGTTTCACCTTTGTACGGTAAAACGGTTGTTCATCGTGAAGGGATTCTTTGTAAGAAATGGGATTGATCCGCTCGTCGCGGTTTAAATAAGCGAGTAACGCGTCGATACCTTCGCGGGTACCAGACACTGTTCCGTTTATACCTTCATGAGCCAGAAGAAGTGTTCCTTTAATACCATTAGCTTCCATGGTTTCTAGAAGCGGTTGGCGAATCTCTTTGAAGTTTTCAAGCGCAACGAACTTATACATTGCACAAACAATATAATTTGACATAGATTTTTAACCTTTGCTGATTGGAACGTAAGACCAGTGCAAAATGCGGCGCGAAGGATAACAAAACTCGTCTTTACAGACAACTCAACTTCTTATTTCATCGATAAGTTCAAAAAGTAGCGTGTTATCTTCTGAGATAGTATTAGTTAACCGACCTTTAATGCGCTTTTGCGCGGCAAGACTGCAGTTATTTATAACATCGTCGGGCAGTCGCTGAACGTCATCTTTTTGAGACAAAGGCGGCGGATGGATGGACAAAAACAATCTGGCATCATCACTGTTACGATGCAACAACTCACATGTAATCTGCATATTGTGCCAATCAGCATTCTCGGCATAAGTAGATGATCGCCTGTAATAATTTTTTGAATGTGTTGTTTTCGAGTGAGCGTTAGTCGTATGACTTTCATACGCTGTCGGTTCAGCCTGCCCGTGCTGATGCATAGCCAAGAAAAGATTGAATAGAGCGCCTTGCTGCGTTGCGCGGGCCAACACACCATTAGCTTCCCAACCTAAACTGGGATCAAGTTCAAGCGCCTGATTTTCTTGTATGGCGTTTAATGACATTTATTCAGATAGTAATAACGTTTTTCCATACCTACGTTTTCGGCAAGATAATGTTTTTCTTAAGCTTATTATTGCTCTATTAACGCTTATCGATAATGATATAGGGTGATGGTAAATAAAAGCACGGATCAGCAATGCAATTTAGTAGCAAACAAGTTCTGATTGTAGAGGACCAGCGGCCCTTCTTATTACTGCTAAAAGGTCTTATGCACTCTATGGGTGCTACAGATGTGATAACCAAATCTTCCGCTGAGCAGGCAATATCAATCTGCAAAAAACATAAGTTTGACATTATCGTTTGTGACTTACACCTTGGTGCTGATTTCAAGAATGGATATGAACTGGTCGAAGAATTACGCACTCGCCGGCTTGTTCCATCTCATGCCGTGTTTATACTTATAAGTGCAGACAGTGCGCGGTCAATAGTGCTTGGTTCGATTGATCGTAGGCCAGACGACTTTCTCGTTAAGCCCTTCTCGCAGGTACAGTTAAAATCAAGAATTATTCGGGCATGGCGAAAGCGACAATTCCTTAACGTAGCCATTGATCATATCGAACAAGCATCATACAACGCTGCTATCGATACGCTTGAAGCGCTTATTGACAGCCCTTCGCATTATAAAAGCTACTGCGAACAACTGTTGGTTGAGCTCTATTGGAAAATTGAACAACCTAAAAAGGCATTCGATGTTTTAAAGCATTATGTCGATGGAAAACCAGTGCTTTGGGCTCAGGTGGCGCTAGGAAAAACCTATTTAAAATTACATCAATACGAAAACGCGCTTAATATCGCCAAACGCGTATTGAAGAAAAACCGCTTTAGTGCTGAAGCGCACGATATTATGGCGGAAGCCTACCAAGCGCTTGAAGCGGGCGATACCGCAATAACCACAATCAAAGAAGCTATTAAACTGTCTCCATACTCCTTACAGCGCCATGTTAAAGCATGTGAACTAGGGCGATTAAATGACGATTTAATTCTGGCTGCTACTTCAAGTCAGGCTATTTGGGACTTGTCTAAAAAAAGCGTCCACAAAAATAGTTTGTATTGGTGTGGCATTATACGGAGTTTATTAGATGTCGCGGAGCATTGTGAGGATAAAAAGCAACGAAATAAGTATCAACAAGAGGCGTTACTGGCATTACAGCGCGGAAAATTTGACGACCACTTATTGCGAATGGACAGAGAGTTTGATGTCGATATATTCAGCCAAATCGTGAACGCACGCGTAAGTGCTATTGATGGTAAACTTGTTGATGCAAAGCGACATTTAAGTCAGTCTCAAGAGCTACTAGATAGCAAATATGCCAACGACATACCCACGGCATATATCCCAGACAGCATTGATGTAATGTACACATTAGGCGAATATGATGAAGCACTCCATTATGAGTCTATATTAAAAACAAAAGCTGACGAGTTAGATGTAAACAGTGCGTTTATGCTGAAAAGACAAGCTAAGCGAACTCAGAAAAACTTATCGAGCTACCAGCAGTTCAATCGCGAAGGAATTCAACATTATCAACGAAAAGATTATGAGCGCGCTAAAGCGTCTTTTGCTTTAGCTCAAAGTTTTGCGCCCGTAAATACGGGGGTGGCGTTAAATTTATTGCAATGTATTTTACAGTTGGCAATAAAAGCCGATGCAGCAGAGCCCAAACTCGTATCTGAATGCAAAAAGCTTTTCAAATTAATAGACGATATGGCGCTAAAAGAACAGTACAAGGAAAAATATACAAATTTACGTGATGAGCTATCAAAATATATAGGTTGCTAAATCACGAGTTGTGGGACGTAAAAGGTTTTGCTATCAATGCCTCATTTTTAAGCTTTGGAAAAGTACCTAGAAAACACATTTGTACGATATAGTGGAAGTGAAACGTTTTTTAAAACTGACATAACTTAAAGTCTGATATACTCTGCGCCCGAATAATCCCCTAGTTAATAAATGAGGTAGCTGACTTGTCTTTTATTCTTCGCGCTTTACGCAACGGCCTTGGGGCTATAATCGCATTTTTAGACATTATTTCTCGCCCGAAAAAAATGAGGCGTAGCCAGGAAGAACAAATAAAAGTTAATGAGCAGGCTAAAAATCTGTCTCTTTATCAATTCTTTGCCTGTCCATTTTGCATAAAAACCCGAAGAGCGTTGCACAGGCTAAACGTTCCTGTTAACTACAAAAGCGTAAAGCAAGGTTCAGTTCATCGCCAGGAGCTGCAAAGTCAAGGTGGAAAAATTCAAGCTCCGTGTCTCAAAATAGAAAGTCCAGACGGTGATACATGGCTTTATGAATCTTCGGCTATCATTGCTTACTTAAACGAAAATTTTTCTGCTAAAAACAAGTAACTGGAATGTCACGTACAGGGCAAATGTCACGTAGATTCAAACGAGACAAGAGTTAAAAACAAAAGCGCTTTGGCTTTTTTTAGTCAAACCATGAATTGAAACAAAGTGCTTAAAGGCTAAAAAGTTACTTTGTTTCAATTGCTTATATTTCATATCAATTGGCTAATTGATATGACCAGGTGGTAGCGATACTGCTATCGGCTTTATCAGAAAACAAGTTAGACGAACAGTAAGCCATCTCCCTAGGTAAATCTGTTCGTAGTTCTGACGATGTCTTTTTTTTAAATAATAATGTGCCTATAGCGCATCAAAGCAAGCTTCAGTGTCGGCCACTGCCAAACAAAATTCTCGTCTTAATGTCGCGTTATCGAGGTCAGTCGACGTGTACATGTATTACTGCTGAAAAGACGCTACTGTTTCTATTAATTCATCAACGCTTTGCTTTAATTTGCCTCGTTGCTTGTTGCTGAGTGTGGTGAGAAGTTCAGCAATCATAGTAGCAGTTAACTTCATGTTATGTTTGCTCGCTTGAATATACTGAGCCGACTTGAACTGATCAGGATTTGTCATTATTGCCACTAAGTCTTGTTCAAAATTGGCATTAAATGCTCTCCCGGCAAAAAGTTTTCTAGCTGCGCTTTGAATGTTCCTCTGGTAGGCAACCCACATTTTCTTTGTCGGTATATATTGTTCTACATACGTTGCGATAATTTGTTTTTGTTCAGCGTTTAAATTCCCCACTCTTTTTTCTATATTTTCTTCAATTTTTTCTCGTCTGCTTTTTAATTGCTCAGCTAGCGGCTTTGCTTGCTGTTCATTAAGCTCTTCTTGATTCTTTTTATTTTCTTTCTCAAGAGCGGCAAAAAACGCAACGATTTGCTCATTAGTCAGTGTACTGGCTAATTTCGCCAGGTCGGGACTTATGTGTGTTTGAACCCGTTCCCAATGCGACTTTGCGCGTTCGAAATGATCGATAATTCGGTTGAAGTCTAAGCTGCGCTCATCAATTTCCGTGTTGATTTCTTTTAATTGCGCTTCATATAAGGCCAATTCATTTTGTTTATGCCAATCAAGCCATTGTGCTAGGTACCCATCAAACGAATTTTCTTGTTCTTCAGTAAATTCAATATAATCGTCAACGTACCAATGGATCCACCAGTCGATGTTATTATAAGCAAGTTTTGAACTGCACGCTTGTAGACACATCAAACAAGAACAAATAATAAAAATGCGAAAAATAGCACGGCGCGATAGCCCTGTGATTTTTGATTTAGTGTTCAATTTGGGTTCCTTTCTTAGTTTTACTACCCTTTATAGACAGAATGCCACACAATAGTGCAAAACTTTTCTTTACCAACGGTTCAGCATGAATTACCTTGGACAATACATCAATGCTAATTACCGTATATAGCTTCATTTAATCATACACTTACGATGTCGAGGAATATCTTGTGTCAAAACGTGTAGCTGTTCTCACCTCTGGGGGCGACGCACCGGGCATGAATGCGTGCTTGCGTGCCATCATTATCGGTTGCCAGCGGCAAGGCTTTAAGCTAATTGGCTACAAGCACGGCTTTAATGGCTTAATTAATCAAGAATTTATTCCCTTGTCGCTCGAATCCACACACAACCTAATTCAGTATGGCGGTACGATACTGCAAAGCGCAAGATGTGAAGCGTTCAAAACCCCGGAAGGCGCAAAAACGGCAGCCGTTAATCTTGCTAATGTCGGTATAGATACACTCATTGTTATTGGCGGAGACGGTTCCTTTAGAGGCGCTAACCATTTAAGCCAATATTGGGACGGGCAAATCATTGGAATTCCAGGAACCATCGATAATGATATTGCAGGTACCGATGCCACCATCGGTTATTACACCGCTATCGATACAGCGATGAGTTCTATTGATAAAGTGCGAGACACCGCAGATGCCTTCGAGCGATTATTTTTAGTTGAAGTGATGGGCAGAAATGCCGGATTCCTTGCACTCAACGCCGCGCTATCTTCAGCGGCAGACTACGTCATTGTGCCCGAATTCTTTGACAATGATAAAAACGAAATTAGTCGTATAGTTAAACAAATTAACGGACAACGAGCATTAAAAGGAGAAGTGAGTTTTATTATCGTTGTTGCGGAAAATGTGTGGCCTAATGGGCTTACAGGTTTAGCCTCAGCGTTAAATAAGCACGGAATTAAAGACGTGAGGCCCGTTACTTTAGGGCATGTGCAGCGCGGCGGTTCACCGGTAGCCCAAGACCGACTATTAGCTTCTTCTCTTGGAAACCATGCGGTCAATCTAGTTGGTCAGGCGCAAACAAATATAATGGTTGGTGAACTAAATCATCGCGTGGTTTCCGTGCCGTTAAGTGACACGTGGAGAAAACAAAAGCCGCTGAATGACACGCGGGTCGCTGCAATGAAAACGCAAATGAATGAGCGCTACTAACAGCTTTATCAACGCTACATTTTCATTGCCGCTTTCACCTTATCTCTATGGCTTCTGCTCACTTTTAATTCGGTTTCATTCTGTAAAATTAAATGGTATTCGCCGCTGATATGGCTAACCAACTTTTTCACAAACCTTATGTTGGCAATTGCTGAACGATGTACGCGAACGAAAAACTGAGGGTTTAGCTCCTGCTCTAATTCTTTCATCGTTTTTCGCATTATATGCATGCCGTCAAGCGCATGCACACACATGTAGTCACCCGCCGCGTCTATCCACTGAATGTCTTGCACATTCACTCTAGTCACCTCTGACCCATCTTTAATCGCTAATACGTCAGGGTAAGGGTTTGCTTCTACCGGCTCGCCATTTGCCAGCTTCCTCAGGATTTCTTCGTAATCGTCACCCGTTAACTCTGCTACAAGGCTAACGAGTTTTTGCGACTGCTCGTCTTGATGCTGGGTAGCAAAATAATCACGTACTTTATTTAGCGCAGCCCCTAGCCTCTCGTCGTCTGCAGGTTTAAGCAAATAGTCAAGCGCGTGAATGTCGAAGGCTTTTATTGCGTAGCTATCGTATGCAGTTACAAAAACTATCATAGGAATAGGTTGCTTGAGCTCTCTGAGTTTATGGATAACTTGAAACCCGTTTAGCCCAGGCATCTGTATATCCAAAAACACCAGATCTGGTCTGTGCTGAGAAATACTACTCACAGCTTCCAAACCATTTTGACACTCAGCTAGCACGTGTACATCTTCATGACGCTCTAACCGAGCACGGAGCCCTCGTCGAGCGAGAGGCTCATCATCAACGACAATAGTTTTAATCACTTGCTTGTTCATGTCATACGTCCTTTACTTCGTATGGGATACGAATTCTAACGCGTACCCCTGAAGGCTGATTGTGTTCAATAGAGAATGCAAAGTTCCGCTGATAGAGCGACTGCAAACGCTCTTTAATATTTACCAAGCCCACGCCGTTTTCACGACTCAATTTACCATCTTTGATATCTGCGCCCGGACCGTTATCAGCTACATCCATCAACAAGTCGTTGCCGAATGTTCGTGCTGAGATAGAAATAGAACCGCCATTTTCCATTTTAGATATGGCATGTTTTATCGCGTTTTCAATGATAGGTTGTAAAATCATACTAGGCACTAACGCACATTCACACTGTTCGTCTATAGCCCAAACGACTTCTAGTCTGTCATCGAAGCGTACTTTTTCTATCTCTAGGTACAATCGAAGCGCTTTTATTTCCTGGCCTAGCGGTACTTTTTTGATAGGATCGTTGTCTAGAGAGTAACGAAGAAAATCGCTTAACCTCGACACCATCGCTTCAGCAGTATCGTTTTCTTTTAACAGTACTAACGTAGAAATTGCATTCAATGTATTAAACAGAAAATGGGGATTAAGCTGGTAACGCAACATTTTGATATGGGCTTGGTGCGCCATTGTGCTTGCTTTGAGCGCGTTTTGTTTTTCTTTTTGTAGCATCTGGAAATTTTTGATGCCAAAGTAAACGCCGCTCCAACAGCCGACCATGATCAACGAGTTGATAGTATTAGTGAAATACATATACCATTCATCTGGGCGGTAGCCGTGTTTGTAAATTTCCCAGTAGTTTATATTTTTTACCACTGCCCATAAAAGCGCAACCAGATAACAAGATACGACCACGATTATGATCATGTTCAGTGGCGACTGCCTTCTTGCCCAACGATAAATATAACGTAACGGGATAGTCAACAACCACCCGGCATAGGCATTGAGCATGATGATAAAGACCCAAATTGGCCTAACGTCATGCAAAAACGAGCCAATATAGTAAATTATCGCAAACCCTGCCCAGCCTGCGCTGTGCAACGTCCAGAATAAACGCTCATTACTCTCTATTACACGCTGAAAGCGACTCACAATATTACCATTTTAAAAACTTATAGCATGATTATACGCAAGCCTAAGCACGACCCAAGCAGCTTGGTCGTGCCCCTTATACCTCTGGTCGCAGGACAAAATCTTGATATTAGACATGCTTTTGGGATATCAAATATTTTTTGCGTTTAGTAACTGATATTCATTCTTTTAAGCCAGTGTACCCACCACCAAGCAGGCCCAACTAAAAGAAAGCGCAAATCGTCGAGGAAGGACGGCTTTTTTCCCTCAATATGATGCCCAATGAATTGCAGAGCCCACATAACAACAAATAAAACAAGCGAAAATAACCAAACGGAAATGTTGAAGTAGTCTAATGTATTTACGGCACCGAAACATAAAATGGTTAGAAGTGTCATCGCCGCCCCGATAGGTCCAGACAGTAAAAAATAATAATACAATACCGGCACAGCGATGATGTGTGCCCAGGTAATATCGAATTGTTCGATAAATGCCGGTACCGGTAAACTCCACAGCAAACCAATTGAGACAAAATAAATACTCGGTACGGCAATGGCGTGAATTATAACGTTAGTTTTATTTTGATGGCTTTCACCGTACTGGATTAATAGCCGCTCAATGCTTCTCATAAATGTCCCCTTAGCCTGTTATAAGTATTATATCTAAAGAGCACCCGACAATAATATTCACACCGCTAAGACAACAGTGTATGTCGGGACAACAGCGTTTTAATTAGTTTTTCATCACAGGTAAAGGCGAGCCCATAATAAACCATGTTGCTTTCAAGCTTATGATTTTTCACTTTCGCACTTAGCGCCACTTCTTTACCGTCTAACGAATAGTTTAAAGTAACCTCAGCCTCATCAAGCATGACAGGCCAATTGGGTTTGGCCTGTAGGGCCACTTTACACCCTTTCAAACTTAAGTCGATGATGATACCGGATACGTTTTCATCGCTGGGATAAACGTCTGCATCTAGCGTTACTGAAACGCCGAGTTGCGCTCGTTTTACTGAGCGAAGCCCTATACTTTCTATGCGTTTCGGAAATGATGTAACAAGCAGCCCAGAGGGTTTAGATAATAACTTTAGTACTTTCACCTTAAACGCAATGACTTGGCCAGTATCTCCCTCTAGTACAGAGCGCACGACAACATCATTGCCTACAGTAAGTGCGTCTCTGACAGTTATCCATTTTGCTGAAGTGGGAATATGGAAAAGCAAACACTCGTCTATGAGCATACCAATGTAATCTGTTCTAACCCGTTTTGGTGCCGCCGGCATCGCTATTTGCAAATCTACCGTATCGCCAGGCACCAGCGTACGCAACGATTCAAAACCCTCTTCGCTAAGTAAACTGCTTTGTATTTTTTCAGCCATTTGTATTTGTTATTGCTGGATTTCCTGTTTATTTGTTCAATTTACGCATCAAACAGCAACTTAGCAATACTAAGAGCAGAAAGCACCTTTAATAAACGTTAAAATTAACCGTTGTGCCAATCTGATCTATTGGGATAGTACTAATACATTGTTATGATGAAAGTATATCTTTGGATTGATTTTGGACAATTATGCGCTCCATTCTTCGCTACACATTAACGCTATCAAATTGGCGTGCTCATCAATTTGACGTTGTGCTTCAAATACCCAAGCACAACACCTCGTCACTGGTCCTTTCCCTTCCTAGCTGGATCCCCGGTAGTTACATGGTACGAGATTTCGCCAAAAACCTTGTACAAATGTCTGCTCAGCTAAATGATGACGCTGTCAATACACCTGGCGCTATGCTTTTTGTAGAAAAACTTGATAAACAATCATGGCGTATCGAAACGAGCGGAAAGCCTTGTACCTTAAACTATACGGTGTATGCCAATGATCTCTCCATTCGTTCAGCTTTTATGAACGACCAATACGCATTTGTTAATGGTACTAGCGCGTTTTTACAAGTATCAGGCTTTGAAAATGTGATTTGTGAGCTAGACGTTGAACTTAACGACGATGATCCAACAACCCATGGTTGGCAAGCGTATACTTCTATGCCAACTCGCCGCGACAGTTCTAACGCCTCGCGATGGCACTTCGTCGAGCAGAATTATGATTCACTGATTGACCACCCTATATATGTAGGCATTGCAGACACACATAGCTTTGACGTTGAAGGTATCAACTTCACATTATTGTTTTCAGGAAATAACAATATTGATTACGAACGAATAGCGAATGATTTAAAACCTATATGCAAACATCACTTGGATTTGTTTGGTGATCCCCAACCTATTAACAACTATTTGTTCATGACACTCCTTGCAGATAACGGGTTTGGCGGCTTAGAGCATAAATACTCAACTGCCCTCCTATACCCGCGCTTTGACTTGCCACAGATAGGAGACAGTGACAAAAAAACTGACGGCTACATCACGTTTTTGAGTTTATGTAGTCATGAATTTTTCCACACATGGCATGTAAAGCGAATCAAGCCAAATGTTATGGTAGCACCTGATTTGTCGCAGGAGACATATACAAATCAGCTTTGGATTTACGAAGGTTTCACCAGCTTTTATGATGACGTAACCCTAGCAAGAGTCGGTGTTATCGAACCTCAAAAGTACTTGGATATTGTGGCGCAGAACGTTAGCCGGCTTCTACAAAACGCGGGGCGCTTTAAACAAAGCGCGGCTGAAAGCAGCTTTTATGCTTGGACTAAGTTCTATAAGCAAGATGCTAGTGCTACAAACAATATCGTAAGTTATTACACAAAAGGAGGCATTATTGCCCTTGGTTTAGATTTACTGCTTCGTAAGCAGTCCAACAACCAAGTAAATTTAGATACGTTAATGAAGTTACTGTGGAAACATTATGGTGTGAATGAAAAAGGTACGCCTGATGACGTGATCCAATCTCTTTGTAAAACCCATTTCAACATCGACGTTTCGGCCTATTTAGATAGCGTTGTGTATGGCACAGAAGATGTAGAATTAGTGTCTTTAGTCCAAGATATGGGCGTAAACATCGGTACGCGAGCTCGCGTGTCAGGCGAAGATAAAGGCGGTGTTTCCACGCTACCAGTTATTAAACATCAGCTTGGCGCTACGTTAAAAGCAGGCACTTTTGGATTAACCGTAGTGCAGGTATTTGAAGGCCTAGCTGCAATGCAAGCAGGTATTCTTTTAAACGATGTCATCGTTGCATTAGACGGTCATGTAGTAAACGCGCAGAAACTTCAGCGACTATTAGATAATGCCCAAACAACCAACGTAGATATTACGCTTATTCGAGATGGACGACTTCTAACGATGCCTCTTGAGGTGACTGAAGCAAGAAAAGAAATGGCTTACATTGAAATAACGAATGACGATAAGCTTAATGAATGGCTAGGGAAATAACACACATTCTGGGGTTCTATATATTCCCCCCCATACATGACCGGTAAAGGGAGCACAAAAAAACGGTGGTTTTAATATCAGTTGTCAGAGAGTTAGAATGTCTTATATTCTCTTCGGCTTTGAGGCTAATAGCAGGCATTCAACTAGGTCATTTATTACTACTGACTTTGAGTAGGGGGGCATTTCACACCTGATATCCAAATGACTCATCAGAAGTAACGTGCCGTTCAACTATAGTTTTCCGTGAGCGCAGAATACTTGAAAAACTACTTTCTTCATGGGTTGTTACTAGGTGTTTATTTTGATAGCTTGCTTTTTCATTAACTAAGCCAAAAGGAATAATGACATGGAGTCAAAATATTTCAAAACTTTATGGTCTGGTTTAGTGCTCACCGCCAGAAATCCTGGTACGTTTGCATTCATCATCTGTTTATCTATAGCAATACAATCTTTATTCGGTGCACCGCCGGCAGTTGCCAATGCAGTGATAGACAAAACTATCCTCATCTGTAATACCCAAGCGCGGAATAACGATGCAACCTGTGCCAGTTACAGCCAGTATAACTTGGTAAACCGCGCAACACCGCTATTATTTGCGCCAACACCGTGTGACAATGGTCAATTGGGGCTGGAGTGTGATGTCGGGGCTAATCAAGCTATTTCTGAAGTTCGCTATCTAGTGATTGATGCTGGTAATGCGTCTTCGACCCTTTACTCACTAACGAGAAACGCATCGGGTACTGGAGTAGTTTCCCAGGTATTGCCGCTGGGCAGTGAAGAGGTTCAGCTAGAGGAGTCAATACTTGACCTTGAGGCTATTTATGAGCAATTACCCGAAGCCTTAACATTTCATATTAATCTCGATGGCACGGTGACCAATGGCCTTGGTCAGAGAGTGAGCAGTTTTGAAACGCCCAATACTAATAATGCTTCACTACAAAGCGCAGGTGATGGGTCTGTTATTGTTGGCAAACTTGCTCAGGAGTGCCCCAGTGCTCTTGCTTTTGCCATCTCTCTTACCTGCTCTAACACCTTGGGTGAAATACTCCATGATTTTAATGAGACTGAAGACTCTAACCTGAGAGATATGCTCGAATCAATCTCTGGTATCTCCGTGCAAGTTCAAGCTCTTGTCTGGAGTATTTCCGTTACGCTAAGTGATACTGAAGAAGCCCAATTCTTGTTTGCGGACGGTTCAGTATTGGTATTAGATTTAGAGTTAGGTAATCGTTTAGGCATTTCTTTAAATGCTTCAAAAAGCCAAATTTCGGGTGGCTCACCATTATCTTCTTATTTGGACGGAAAGGATAACGATAATATCCACGGCGGCGCCGGTCCCGTATCGGGGGGAGAAGCAAAAGCCATTTTCGATTCCCATTTTGAATGCCAGTCAATGGCTAATATCATCGGTTATAATAAAAATTATTTAGTAACCCGGGTCACTTACCCTGATGGTTCATCAAAAATTACCGCTATACAATATGAGGGCTCAACTGCCATATACGGGGCCCCTCATATTGTTTGTAACTAAAAGTTAAGCTGTTAAGTTAAGTGCTATTCCATCAACACATAGACACAAACGAGGAATAGCACTTAACATAAACTTCAGAGGACAAAATCGCATTGTGGTTTAAATGTATGTAGTGTTGTTCGTTTGAGGCTCGTTGTGTTTTGCTGAATACCAATCTAAATATTTGATGTCCGAGTCACAAAGCAGCGGTTCAAAAGCAAACAACCAGGTTTACGTACGCTTTTGACCAAGAATAGACGTTTTCAGTATGAAACTATATTACTCAAACTATGCGTAATTTCAGCGATATTTGGCATTTGGGTATGATACTTTAATTCTTTGGATGTCCAACTAACAACAAAAATTCGTGGTTTGTTATCTAGTATGGTATGAATCTTTATTACTTCCCCACATCAGCCGGACTGTAATTCTTATGACTTCACTCATACAGGGGACCTGCGGATTAACAGTCCGTCGTCTACCTGCGGACTATCATTCCGGAGTCTCGGATCGATAAGAGTTGACGGGGCGTGTGGCGCCTGTGAATGGCCGTATGAGACGCAAAGAAATGACTGCAGAGCAGAAGATTCTGTGATGAAAGAAAAAGGCGGGTTAAGGGTTTCTCCTTAACCCAACTTTTTGTAACTGCTATAATCAAGGGCGCAAACTACGCCGAATTTACTTTTACTGCTCGGGCGCCCCCGTAATAATGGTCTGTGGATCTAGGCGAGTTTTGCCCAAATTGATTCGCCAATCTAGATGCGGGCCTGTAGAGCGGCCTGTTGAGCCAATTGTTCCAATCTGCTCGCCCTGCTCTACTGTATCGCCAACCTCGACGGTAATGGTGTCCATATGCAGAAACGTAGAGAATACTCGCATGCCGTGATCTAAAATCAGCGTGTTACCGGAGTAGTACAAATCATCGGCCATCGTTACCACCCCATCAACCGGTGCGTATACGGGGGTTCCTGTTTCATTAGCGATATCCACACCGTAATGCGGCCATTTAGGCACGCCATTTAAAATGCGCTGACTGCCATAAACACCCGATATAACCCCTTTTGCTGGCCACTCAAACCTTGTGAATAAGGCGTCTAAATCACTGTTGCCGCTGCGCGCGTTTGCTACATTAATATTGTCTTTTTTAATACGCGCCGTTACTTCTGCAGGCGGCGTTACCATTTTCTGCTCTAGGCCATCTATTCGCTGAATATTGTACTCGCGTTTTTCAAGGGTGATGTCACGCCGCCACTTATTACCGTTAGCTAGCTCTACAATTAAGGTTTGCTGTAGTGGTGCTTCCCTTTCAAAACCAACGACAAACTTTCCTTCATGGTTAGTTTGAACGGTTTCGCCGTTGAGCATGACTTTTGCCCCCACCGGCGCTTGCCCGCGCAACAAAGCACCTTGTGTAAACTTGCCATTAAGGGCAACCTCTATTTGTTCTTGGCTAGAAAACACCTTGCTTTGGTCGTTTGACTCCACAGCCGCAACCGCGGATGACATAAAAACCGCTGCACTAAGGGCTACTACACAACGCGTTACATGAAATTTCGAGCTTCGTAACGTGTCGTTTGAAAGCGTAAATGGCATGGTAAATCCCTACTCTGTATTTTATCTAAGAATGTTAACCTTTTACCGTTGCGCCTTTGCCTACGCCCTCGTAAGCGATGACCTGGCAAACGCCGTCAGGCGTGCGCTTCTTTTGCTCTTCCAGCAAATATTGCGCTAAACACTCAACGGTTGAATCAGTTTCAATCACCTCACAATCTGACTTAGGTATGAGTAGTTCAAAATAGCCTTGTGATGACTCGTATGCAAAACAGTAATAATCCGCGTCATTAGCTACTTCACCTTTGAGCTTTCTGTCGCTGTAGGCTATTTCATCCTCACGTGTTGCTATATAAATATCTGCCCAACGGTCTGCCCAGTATTGCTGACTTTCAGCACACACTTTGCCATCGAGAATGATATCAATCCGCGAGCGATGACCATGCGCGATACGCTGACAATTGCCGTCGTGTTTTTTAAGGCCATGAGTGTAGTGGTAATAAGGAGAATTGATCACTTCTTCGCGTAAATGCAGCGTAATGTTCTCAACGTTTTCTGGAAGATGCGTCGCCAACACTTCTTTTAAGTAAACGCCAACAGATTCCATGTTTATCTCATCTGAATAAACAAATGCATAAGCTTCAGCCGGGCAATGTAGCATGATGCTACGCCCATCAGTGCAGGTAAAGCGCGCTTCTACCTGTTCAGAATCGTCGTCATGAATAACGTCTGCACCACTGTATTCAGCAGGTACAAGCAGCTTATGGTCGACATACTCGTCGATAAGTCGCTTTAAGTTCTTTTTTACGTGACCAAAGTCCTGAACCATGCTCTCTTCGTTAAGTTCACCGTCCAATATCACATCGACAATCCAGCTCTCTCCTACCATGCCACGTTTTGGGCAAAGGTAAGAGAAGTCCATCACTGTCAAATCATTTACAAATAATTGCATAACACCCTTGAATCGAGTTTATTTTCTACTGACTAGTATACGTTTTTTATCTTCACTTCGCAGCGACTAGTCCATTGAAGATTGGCGATTAAGCTGATCTTTTAAATTTGGTGGAATTCCGCGGATAGTTAGCGTATCCGTTGCTGGGTCATAAAATACCCTGTCGCCCATTAATTTACGCTCAAAGCTTAACGATATACCACCGCCTTGACCGGTAAATTTAGCAAGCTGTTTTAGCGCTGCCGGGTCTGGCTGAATTTCTTTCTCAAGCGGCACTTCCATAGACTGCGTAAAGGCAGAAAAATTACTGCTTGTCTCTTCATTTTGTGGAAGTCGGTTAGCCAGTTCATCTACCGATAAACTTTCACCCGCATCAATCTTTTCTTTAAAGTACGATTTAACTTCCTCTCGGTGCTGGTGCTGCTCTTGCGGATCTAGAGATTCACTAGCAAGGTAGGCGTCAACGGTAGAGATCAATTGTTTATTTTGCTGTTTAACATCAACCAGCTCTTCACAGCCAACAAACTGCATAAAGAAGTCAGATACCTTTCGCCCCATTCTCCCTTTAATAAAGCTAACGTAGCGCTGCTGTTCTGGCTGAATATCCCACTGTGTTAAATCGAATCGCACAGCGAGCTGCATTTTCGCTAAATCCAAGTGTTCACGAGCAGAAAGATCTAAAGAGTTTGTCACTTCAACGTGCGAGCGGGTATTTAACAGCGCAATCATCAAATACTGTGTAGCTAAATACTCGTACTGGCAAAAAATGAGAAAGCCAGTTTCTACCGTACCCGTTTCTGCCAGCGTACGAACTAAGCGGTTTGTCGCTGACACTGAAAACGCGTGGAAAGCGTCCTCGACGTTGTCACCCGCCGATTTTTGAATATCCATGTATTGCTTCAAGCCTTGTGCAAACTCAGCCACATTTTCAGTGCTTTTTTGCGTAGTTGCTTCGCCTTCTTCGTTTTCCACTTTAGCTTCTCGCGTGACTTCCGTCACAAAGTGGCCAACTCCTTTTCCAGGTTTAGCGTTGAAACTATGATTTATTTGGTGGGCTAGAAGCTCAATCTCCGGTGTTACCGCTAAGCAGTTTTCTCGTGGAATTGCTTCAATTTTTTCTTCTTTATTGACAATCAAACGATGTACAACAAAGTGATGAATCAGTGCACTCATAGAGTATTGGGTGTCCTGTTGCTTAAAAAGTGTCAGAAATATTCAAAGAATTGCAGGATTTTAGAATGAATGATTGTACTCAATCCAACAACGATTATAATCATTTTACGTGTAAAACCATTCTTTTTATAAAAGAAATCATAAAAAAGAGGCGTCGCAATGCCCCAACAGAGCCGCTATACCAACGACGAATTCGAAACGTTAATGAATAACGTTATTCTAACCCTTGAAGAAGGTGGTGCAAACCGCGATCTTTCGCTTATGGTGCTAGGGAATGTTATTACGCACATTCTTAATACTCAGGTCGCACCTGAAAACCGCGAAGCTATGGCAACGCAGTTTGCCGATGTACTCAAAAAAAGCGTTAGCACGAATTAGGGTAACGCTATGATACTTGCCGAATCACCTCGTCGCCAGCGCGTTACCAAACTGGTTAACTGGGGACATTGGTTTGCACTGGCAAACATTGTAATAGCCATTGTCATTGCTTCCATCTTTGTATTCTCTTCGCCCATGCCCGGAACGGGGGTCGGTACACTGTATCTTCTAGCCAATTGGTTTGGTCATATTGGCTTTATGACCTTTTTTGGTTTTGTGATTTTTATTCTTCCTTTATGTTACTTGGTCAACAACCCCAGTATTATCAAAGCAAGTGCGTCCGTAATTGCCGCGTCGGGCCTAGCTCTTTTAGCGTTTGACGCGCTGCTTTTTAATCGTACGGGCTTTCATATTAGCTTTTATGCAGCCGATCTATTGCGGAATGAAGCCCAAAACAAAATGGATATCGGCTCGTGGCAGCAATGGGCATTTCTGTTGTTGCTATTTGTTGTTTGGTTCAGCTTCCAACTTGTTTTGGCGAACGCGATATGGAAGCGCATTGATAAATTAACAAAACACAGAGTGGGCGTTCCTGTCACTACCTTTTTCGTTACCTGCTTTGTGACAAGCCACGCCGTCCACGTGTGGGCCGATGCGCGGCTTTACCAACCCATAATCAAGCAAGACAATATGTTTCCTTTGTCTTACCCTGCTACCGCGAAAACCACTATGTCGCGTTATGGTCTACTTGATTTAGCAGCTTATGAAGAAAGAAAACAGCTGCAGTTCAACCCAGATATTCACAGTATTACCTACCCTGCTGAACCGGTATATTGCTCTATCGATAACAGCAAAAATCTTACCGTTGTAGTTCAAGTCGATGACTCGCCATTGCCTGACTTAAGCAAAATTAACGGTGTAACACTCAACACAATGGCAAATTACTACGCTACCGCAAGTACGTTGCAGGGTCTTATTACAGCTACGCTATTCGGCGTTCCTGAGATATATCAAGAAGCATTGTCACAAAAACGGCCCGTTTTACTCGCATTGCCGCTAGGCTCTGGCATGCCTGTTTCTGTACACAGTGATATAGAATTACCGTTTAAACAACTTGCGGGCTACTTGCAGCCTTTAACAAACAACCACGACGGCCTGCACATTGCGTTTTTAAAAGGCAGTGACATACAAGAGTATGCCACGAATACCCTAAAGCGTAATCACGACATCATTATTGCCTCAGGCTCAACAGATACCTCTGGAAAAGGAAAGCTATATAGCACGCTCGATATAAGTACAAAACTGGCCAGTACTGAAGATTTGGCGCCAACTATTTTAAACGCACTGGGATGTTCAGCGCCGGCAACATTTTATTCTACGGGCCAAAATCTGTTATCACCGACACGCGCATGGCTTGTAACAACATCAGGCGAACGAATTGTCGTGCTCAACGAGAATAAACGCACCGATGTATTGAGTAATGGCAGTTATGAGATAAGTGATATACAAACAGGCAAACGCAGCAAAGACACACTAAATGTTGACTTATTAAGCCAAGCAATCAAGCATCTAACTCGATTCTCTAAGCAAACGTAAGAGTTACGCGTAACGATTTCAGCTTGACAAATTTAAAAGGTCTGCCAGCGTTTCAGCTCGTGTAACGTGATGAGCTTGATGGAGTTGTGCAGATTCCTTTTGATTGGGTGTTGCTGCAGAAAGAAAAAAGCTTTTTCGTACACCGGCAATGTCTGCAGCTAGTATATCTCGCCAGCTATCACCAACCATAATGCTTTGTGAAATATCAATTTCATGCTCTTTTGCTGCCGACAAAAACATACCTGCTTCAGGTTTTCTGCATTTACAGGATAATGCATAGCGTGCAACTATACCTTCTTGGTGGTGAGGACAGTAGTAAACAGGAAAGGTACTAATGCCGTGTTTATTAAACTCTTTCATTACCTGTTTCATAAGCGTATGAAAATCAGCTTCGCTGTAATACCCCCTAGCTATTCCGCTTTGGTTGGTAACGATAACGGGCAAAAAACCCTTGTTTTGGTAATGTAATACCAGTTCAAAAATGCCCGGCATAAATTCAAAATCAGTAAAATGCCCAACGTAACCAAAGTCACGATTTACAACACCGTCTCTATCAAGAAAAAGCGCCTTTCTCATTTAAAAGCTCCACTACAACTATCAAGTATTAACCTAACATGCATTTTTACGCCATACCTGAATATGGAAATCTGCGCTAACTGTGCGTAATTTACTAATGACGGTATCTATTTTTCCTTTCGGCAATGTCCAATAAAAAGGCGTCATCTTAACCAATGATAAAGCGTGCTCATCGTCTGATAACTCCACAGTAAATTGAAAAACCTCACTATTAACAAGGCTGAAACCTTCCCGAGTTTCGCGCGCTAAAGTATGTTCTTTAGGCTTGTCATAGATAAGTTTCTTTAACTGCATTAAATGTTGCGGCGCTGGATCTACAGTAATAAGAACGCCATTTTTTCGCAGCGTTCGTAAATATTCTTTATTACTGCCAGGTGCGAAAACTTGAATAATGATATCTTGGCTAGCGTCTTCAAGAGGCAATTCGAAGCTACTTGCAACTACAAACTGTAAATGTTTATTTGTCTTGGCGGCAATCTCAACTGCTATTTTTGAAATGTCGCTGCCAGCACCACTCACGTTTGTATAGTTAGAATGCAAACCTGAAACAACTGCGCTCAAATAGCTTCCCTCGCCGCACCCAGCATCATAAACCTTTATATTTTGCTGCGCTGATTTACTCTGAGAAAGCGCCTCATTAATGAGGTAAATCATTCTGTCTTTCAGCGGTAAATAAGTGTTGCGCTGATGAAAGTCTTTCCTAGCGCGTACCATTGCTTTATCGTCACCGGGCGCCTTTGAGCGCTTAAACTGAACCGGCAGTAGGTTTACATACCCTGCTTTAGATTTATCAAAACTATGATTGTTTTCACAGCGGATGGGTGAGGCTGAAAGTGAGATAGGCGTTTTACAGAGTGGGCAGTGCCACATGATAGGATCTTCGTTAAGTCAATTTGCTGCAAGGATACCAAAATCAGTACCTTTGCAGCAACATTGAACACCTGATCAGAGCGTTGCTAATGGGTGTTGTTCATCAGTCCAAGGAGATGAGAAGAAATGTTCAACAACGTCGTGGGGCACGTCCTCAACAGTTTGATATTTCCACTTTGGCGCCATGTCTTTATCGATGAGAAGCGCTCGAACCCCCTCTTGAAACTCGCCGCTTTCACCACAACGACACGACATATCAGCTTCCATCCTAAAACATTCAGAGAGTGTCATTGTCGCGCCACGCTTACATTGTTCAAACACCAAATGCATAGTGATGGGCGACCCCTTTTCTAACGAATTTTGACCGCGTTTTAGCCACTTATCCTCGTTTGCGTCAACAGCTAATATGCGTTGCACCACTTCAACGATACTATCGCTTTCGCAAACTGAGTTAATAAGTGCCATATTTGGTTCAACATTTGGCGTGGGCACAACGTCTGGTTTCTTAAGCGTTGCGAGTATTTCATCGGCTTTAGAATTTAACGCAGCGTTGAGCGCGTCACCCTCTTTTGTTAACGCACCAGTCCAGTCAGCGTCTTTTAGCGCATCTAACAGGTTGTGCTTTTCTGAACTACTGACAATGACATCACCAAGCCCGACATAGCAAGCATCGGTTGCGTTCATTTGCGCCCCTGTAAGCCCTAAAAATAACCCTGATTTACCGGGTAAGCGCGGTAGAAAATAACTGCCTCCCACGTCGGGGTACAAGCCAATGGTGATTTCCGGCATCGCCAGGCGTGAAGTTTCGGTAACAACGCGATGGCTTGCCCCACACAAAAGGCCCATGCCACCCCCCATGACAATTCCACTGCCCCACACGACTATGGGTTTGGGGAAGTTATGAATGGTGAAATCAAGCGTATATTCTGTTTTGAAAAAAGCTTCAAGAAAAGCGGGGATTTTTCCGCTAGCTTCGACCATTGCGTTGTACATAGAAACAATATCTCCGCCAGCACAAAACGCTTTATCACCTGCTGCGTCAATGACGACGCACACTATGTCGTTTCGTTGCTGCCAACCTTGGAGCGCATCCAACATGATGCTGGCCATTTCTAAATCCAACGCGTTCAACGCTTTTGGTTTATTCAATGTCAAATGACCAATAGCGTAACTGCCGTCTGCAGTTGCATGTTCTTGAACCTTAACCACGGCATTCTCTTCTAACATAGTTATTCCCTGCTATAGCACACTGCGCTCATCGGCAAGAATTCTTCGGCCGATAATGACACGCATTATTTCATTTGTACCTTCAAGTATTTGGTGAACACGCACATCTCTAAAGTGGCGTTCTAAAGGGTATTCTTTTATATAGCCATATCCGCCATGCAATTGTAACGCGTCGTTACAAACATTAAATCCCACATCTGTTGCAAATCGTTTTGCCATTGCACAGTAAGTGGTCTTATCAGCATCATTACTGTCTAGTTTACACGCTGCCATTCTAACCATTTGACGTGCTGCTACCAATTCAGTTGCCATATCAGCAAGTTTAAATTGAAGCGCTTGGAACCCTGCAATGGGTTTGTTAAATTGTTCTCGCTCATTCATGTAATCGCGTGCAACATTCAATGCTTGCTGTGCTGTGCCTACTGAACATGTCGCAATGTTAATACGCCCGCCGTCCAAACCTTGCATCGCCATTTTGAAGCCTTGGCCTTCTTCACCAAGTAAATTTGCTTCATCAATGTGAACGTTATCAAAAGTGATCATGCGGGTCGGCTGCGCATTCCAGCCCATTTTCTCTTCTGCTTTACCGTATTCTATGCCTTTCGCATCTGCGGGCACCGCAAATGCAGAAATGCCCCCCGCACCTTCTTCCCCAGTCCTCGCCATAACAACGAGTACATCAGTGCTACCTGCCCCAGAAATAAACACTTTCGAGCCATTGAGCACATAACCTGAGCTTGTTTTTTGTGCTTTAGTTTTTAGTGAAGCGGCATCAGAACCAGCTCCAGGTTCCGTTAGGCAGTACGACGCCAACTTTTGCCCCGAAACTAAATGCTCACACCACTGGTCTTTTACACTTCTTGTACCCCACGAAGCAATCATCCACGTTGCCATGTTATGAATGGTTAACATAGCAGTTGTCGTGGTACACCCCATTGAAAGTTGTTCAAAAATGATAGAGGAATCTAGACGTGATAAACCAAGTCCTCCTTCGCTCTCGGGGGCATATAGCCCGCAAAAACCAAGTTCCCCCGCTTTTTTAATTGCTTCTACTGGGAAGTGATGTTCTCGATCCCACATTGCTGCGTTTGGCGCGAGCTCCTGTTGCGCAAACTGACGTGCGGTTTCTTCAAATGCCAATTGATCGTCGGTTAAATCAAAGTTCATCTTACATACCTTTGGTTCGTTACGTTTTATCAGAACAATAGCGAATACTTACCCCTTACGTAAACGTAAAGGTAAATATTAATTTAAATAAAATTAGATGTAACGTAAATAAAATGTGACGAGAAAGCCTTTTATGACGTCAGATAACAACCAAAGAGGCTGCAGTTATTCCAATGAATAGTGCAAAGTACGCTAGCCGCTGATAAAGTTAAGCGATTAGTTGCCAAAAAAAGACCTTTTCTGTGGAATGTAGAATTGCCATTGTCGAAGATAATGCTACAGCGCGAACTGCACTTCGCGGGCATTTAATGTCCATAGCACACTTGTCAGTTAGCAGCTTTGCTACAGGTGCCGAGTTAAAATCAGCGTTGCGCAAACAGCATTTTGAGCTCTTACTTATGGATTACCACTTAGGCGAAGGTAAAACAGGGGTCGAATGGATAAGTGAACTTTTGGAACGAGGGTTCTTACGCCCAAGTACCGGCATTATTTTTGTTACGTCTGACCGTTCGCCCCATGTAATTGGGCGGATAATGGACCTACAGCCTGACGCCCTGCTCATAAAGCCCTACACTATTGCTTCACTAACACGTCAGGTAAAGCACTATTTATTCTACAGAGACTATATAAAAAATGTCCTTCAAGCACTTGATGATAAACAGCTTGAACGCGCAATCAATGTAGTACGCGCAAAAATTACGGAAGGGATCCCACCTCGACTGGTCTCTGAAATAAGAAAACTGTATGCGCGTCTTCTATACGAAAGTGGTGAGTTATACCGCGCACAAAGTATATACGACGATATCCTCACGCGCTCTGAGAAAGTGTTATGGGCACAGTGGGGAAAAATTAAGTGCCAATATGCTTTGGGACAGTTTCCTAACTGTCGTGATGACTTAGGTAAACTGGTAACGTCTAGCTTGGCCAAAGACAAAGCGTTTGAATGGCTTGCTTCCATTTCCTTCGAGCAAAATGCGTTCGATGATGTTGAAAAGTATCTTGGCGAGATTAAGTTTAGCGATTTAACATTACCTGCAGCGAAGCTAAAAACTCGCGCCTATCAAAAACAAGATAAAGTTGTAGAAGCCATCGACTTATTACAAAAAAAGCGTGCTATGCACAGAAGTGCTAAAGACAGATTCAATGACTTTACCTTTGAGCTTGCAGAGTTCTACCTTTTTTTAGCTGAAGACTCTCCCGAAACAAATAGACAAGAAAGTTTGTCTCAGGCAAGAAAACTTGTTGGCATAGCTGGAAGAAGCCAGGGCGACCCTCAAACACTCCAAAAACGCGATTATTTACTTGCGTTTTCAGCCCTGCTTGATAATGACAAAGAAAAAGCAGCACACTTACTAGATGGAGACTACATAGGCAACTATTTGCGTACAGAACCGTCTATCTTAGTTGTGGCTGCTAAAGTTCATCATGGACTAGGTGATGAAGCTAAAGCCAGTGAGTTACTAATGATGGCAAAACAAAAAAATACAGAGCATCACGCCATCTCTGAGCAGGTAATGAATGATGCTTTAATTTTTTCCGGAAGCGAAAGATTGGGTTTAAACCATTCGCAAGCTATCGCTATAAATGAAACTGGCACTCAGCTTTTCATTAAGGGCGAGTTTAATAAGGCGATGAAGCATTTTTATGATGCATTCACTTTATCCCCTCAAACCGCAGCATTTGGTCTAAACTTATTGCAGTGTATGACGGAATCAAATACCGGCGTATATCGAAAATATAATATAAATAACTTGTTGGAATCGATTGCAACGCTTCCTCTCAATGAGAATAACAAGGCGCGTCTAGAGCAACTTTCGTTGTCTGCTCAGGAAAACGCGCTCTAACTGCTATTTTAAGCGTGTGAGAAGACTGGAGGTATCCCAGCGCCCTCCTCCTAGCTTTTGAACGTCAGCGTAATATTGATCAACAAGTGCGGTTAACGCTAGCGTAGAGCCGTTCTTCCTCGATTCTGCAAGCGCTATGTTTAAATCTTTTCTCATCCAATCTACCGCAAACCCGAAGTCAAATTGATTCGTTAACATAGTGCTTGCCCTATTTTCCATTTGCCAAGATTGAGCAGCACCTTTACTGATGACATCAATAACAGCGGCGCAATCTAGCCCTGCTTTCTGTCCAAAATGAAGTGCCTCTGAAAGACCTTGAACGATGCCGGCAATACAGATTTGATTCATCATCTTAGCGAGTTGACCGCTGCCACACTTACCTAGCAACTGACTATGGCGTGCATAGTGCGCTATCACGGGTTCAACCGTTTTGTAGACTGACTCGTCTCCCCCCACCATGATAGTAAGTTGGCCGTTCTCAGCCCCCGCCTGTCCCCCGGATACTGGTGCATCTAGAAAACCAATTTGTTTGCTTTTGCACACTTCATATAATTCCCTCGCAATGTCTGCCGAAGCCGTGGTGTGATCCACTAACACAGCGCCTGCTTTCATGGCGCTTATTGCTTTATTGGCCACGCTCCTAACATCGTTATCATCCCCTACACACATAAAAACGATATCGGCATCTTTAGCGGCAATATCAGGTGCTTCACACACTTTGCCATCAAATTCAGAAGCCCACTTCTTCGCTTTTTCAACCGTTCTATTGTAAACCTTAACGTTAAAACCCGCCTTTGACAGGAAGCCCGCCATAGGATAGCCCATGACGCCGAGCCCTAAAAAACTCACATTCAAATTTGTCATACAAAATATACTCTTATAATAAGTATTCACTGAGACACTATTGCAATGTAGGCAATAATTAAGAAATACTGGTGCAATATAATAGTGCAGAAGTTAACAAAACCGCTTGCATTTGGACACAACAAATTTCTACCCCCCAAAATTTTACAGCAAAAAAGAAAAAATTATGGAAATTTACGAACATACGCTGACAAAAAACAACGGTGAGCACATTTCGCTTAACGACTATCGAGGTAAAGTTTTATTGATTGTAAATACTGCAAGTAAATGCGGATTTACGCCTCAGTATGACGGACTCGAGTCCCTCTACAAGAAATACAAAGATAAAGGGCTTGAAGTATTAGGCTTTCCATGTGATCAATTTGGGCATCAGGAGCCAGGCAGTAATGACGATATTGCGCAATTTTGCACGTTAAATTTTGGCGTAACGTTCCCACTTTTCGAAAAGTGTGACGTTAATGGCCCTGACGCTAACCCGCTATTTGAAGAACTAAAAACGAAAGCACCGGGTTTACTTGGTACTAAGCGAATTAAGTGGAATTTTACTAAGTTTTTAGTGAGTGCTGAGGGGAAAGTGCTGAAGCGTTATGCCCCCACAGTAAAACCTGCAGCCATCGAAAAAGATATTGATGCGCTGCTCGCCTGACAGATAAAGGTGATACTGCACAAAATATAAACCTTTGAACTAGACTAGGAGGTTCATGATGGCATCTAACGAAAACGCTGCTGTAACACGCAAGAGCCAGCGTGTCGCATTTTTCAGTACGAAGCGTTACGAACAAGATGCTTTCATGAACGCTCTAGCGCGTGCCGACGGTAACGCTGAGAAGCAGCTAGATATTATATTTTTCGAGCACGCCCTCAATGCACATACCGCTCTAACCTGTATTGGTTTCACAACAGTTGTGATTTTTGTGAACGACGACATTTGTGATCAAACCATAGAAATACTGAAAAATAATGGCGTGAACCACATTGCACTTCGGTGTGCCGGTTTTAATAACGTGAACATTCGGTCTGCATTTAAACACAACATTGAAGTGAGCCGAGTTCCGGCATATAGCCCTGAAACCGTAGCAGAGCATACCTTGGCGCTCATGCTGACGTTAAATAGAAAAACGCATAAAGCGTATAATCGTGTTCGAGAGGGAAATTTTACGCTAGATGGGTTACTTGGCTTTACGCTTCACAAAAAAACCGTTGGCGTTATTGGAACAGGGAAAATTGGCAAAGCGGTAATAAAAATATTAGTAGGGTTTGGGTGTAACGTACTGTGCTATGACCCCTTGCCAAATGATGAAGTTTGCCAACTTGGCGCAAACTATGTGCCGCTGGCGCGTATTTGGGAAGAAAGTGCGATCATCACCCTGCACTGTCCATTAAACGAACAGAGCTATCATTTAGTAAACGAACAGTCTCTTGTGAAAATGCGTACAGGCGTCATGTTAATTAATACGTCAAGGGGAGGCCTCGTCGATAACAAAGCGATTATCAACGGCTTAAAAAGTGGCAAAATCGGATATTTAGGGCTAGATGTTTACGAGAGGGAGTCAGAGCTTTTTTTTAATGACCTGTCTACAGAAATTATACAGGATGACATCTTCCAACGCTTAACAACATTTCCAAATGTGCTCATTACAGGGCACCAGGGCTTCTTTACAGAAGAGGCCCTAGCAGAAATTGCCTCTACGACGCTTGCAAACATTGTTAGCAAACAAAATCGTATTTTACCATAGCAGTTTAGCTCAACGCAGTATTCGCTATTTTTCTAAAATTAAATGAAAATACTTACCCAGCCACATATAGGGTTCGACCTTATTGTATTGGCGCTCTAGAGCAAGTAACGCATCGAACTTTTCATTCTGGTGGGCAATGTTTCGCATGTAATCGTGGAAACAGCGAATACCGGCTTTATCTTTTATCGAAAACGATTGGGACTCACAAAACTCAATAACTTTAGGCGCACTCAATGGATTATTAGGATTCAGTCTTACTTGTTTTTTGGCTCTCATGCCTTTTTCGATGTAATCAAAATTACCGTAAATCGCATTTGAGAAAAGGTTCGCATCTTGATTAAAAAAACTCAAACTTAGCAGCGCGCCATCTTTCATATTCTGGTGAAGATATGCGATGGCTTCATAGGGGTCACGAAGCCATTCTAAAACAGCATGACAAATAACCACGTCAAATTGCGCCAAATCGTCAATATCGGCCAAATACTGCTGACGCATGGTTACATTTGAAAAACCTTCTAAAACGGTGCTAGCTTCGTCTAATACTTCTCTTGATGCATCCGTTAATACCACCTTATGACCAAGCGATGCGAGATGTGCGGACATGATCCCGGTGCCGCCACCGACTTCGATAATCTTAAGTGGGCCGGTCAAAGGCATAGAAACGAAAGGTGCCAACATATCGCAAAGCAATATATGCCTTAACTTTCCTTTCGTGGTGCCATAAATATTGCTCGAAAATTTCTTCGCAATACCATCAAAGATACGATCATTATTCATGAATTTTATCTACGCAGGGTTATCAATATCAACAAACTCAACGTCAACACTGAAGTGCTCTTTCAGGTGCTCACCAAGTGCTTTTATTCCATAGCGTTCGGTTGCATGATGCCCCGCAGCGAAAAAAGCAACGTCCATTTCCCTTGCTGTATGAATAGTTTGCTCCGATACTTCACCTGTAATAAAGCCATCTACGCCAATTTCGACAGCTGTCTCGATGTAGCCTTGGCCTCCGCCGGTACACCATGCAAGTGTGCTAAGCAGCGACCCGCTTTTATCTTCACACAGCACGTGACGGTTAAGTTTTTTTGATAACAGTGCTGCTACCTCATCGGCTGTCATAGGAGAAGGCAGTTCACCTGTCATAACAACACCCGTGGGCTTAACACCTGAAACCGCTGAAATATTCTCCAAATTAAGTAAGTTAGCAAGCTGTCGGTTATTTCCATACTCAGGGTGAACATCTAAAGGAAGATGATAAGCAAAAAGGTTCAGGTCATTGTCTAGAATTGACTTTATACGTCGCTTCTTCATGCCTACGATAGGCTGCGCCTCACCCTTCCAAAAATAACCATGATGAACAAGAATAGCGTCAGCATTTCGTTTTACAGCCTCATCAATTAGCGCTTGCGATGCAGTTACACCAGTAACTATTTTTTTTAACTGAGGTTTTCCCTCAACTTGAAGTCCATTGGGACAAAAGTCATTAATTTCATGTACTTTCAACAAGCCATCCAGGTACAAACGCAACTCTTTGTTTGATAGTGACACCACTTCCTCCGTGTACAAATTAGACAAAATGTATAAAAAACGTTATATAAAATACGTGAACCGTTTATTATCGCGCACTTTCGTTACTGCTTGTAACCCTAATTTAGACTTTCTGTCTTAATTAATGAGCAACGCTCAACTTCTTGATGAAACTGAACTTGTTCGGGTGCGCCATAATACGCGTATATTTAATGTTGATAAATAAAGAGCAATAAGAATGGCAACTCAAGATAAAGATAAAATCGTTAGCGAATTTATAGAAGCGTATACAGTTAAAAATGGTAAAGCGCCAACCGTCAGTGCGAAAAGTGGTTGGTATAGCGTTAATGGCGGTAAAAATGTTCGACTTGCTCAGATTGAAGAAATGACCCGCGAGTTAAGTACTGGCGGCGGCACTGACGCTAACGCAACCAAAGCACCGGCAAAAACAACGGCCGCCAAGAAAAGTAAACCTAAAAAGGGCAGCTTCTCGGTAAAAAATTATTATGCTGAGAAACTCGTTGCTGAAGCGCCTGGTTCAATTTTACCTCGCTAGGTAAAGACTAACTTTTGGGGTCGCTAGCTAAACCATGCGCAACGAACGGCACTAAATGGCTAATGACCTCATTAATTTCAACATGTTTATTAAAATCGGATTCCGCAATCTCTGTAAGGGCCTGACTAGATGCCATAGAAAACACAAAGCTTCCCATTGCAAAATGAAGTCTCCAAAATAATTCTTCTTCAGGCACACCAGGTAAACATAATCTAATTGACGAAACTAAAGCGCGTATGCACTGACCATAGTCCTGCATAATAAATCGCCGTAAATGCCCTTGAGTTTCATTGTATCCCCTACCCAACAATTTCACGAAATTGGCTGTGCCGTTTTCTGAAACAGCGTTTAGCGCCAGCATTGGTGGAATAAGTGAAGTAAGTAAATGTTCAACACCACGCGTCCCCTCAAGAGAAGGTAATTGGTTTAAGCACTGCTGTACCTCAGGCATTAGAACATCAAAATAACGCTTAAAAACAGCCTGTATTAAGTTTTTCTTGCTGCCGAAGTGATAATTAACAGACGCGAGGTTTACGTCTGCTCTCGCCGTTATTTCTCGCAGCGACGTTTGTGTGAACCCTTGATTTGAAAAGAGATATTCCGCAGCATCAAGAATATCTCGCTTGGTTTGTTTTGCCATATATTATTCTTATTTTTACAGGCACCAAAAACGCATCTTGGTGCCTGGGCTAGTTAAAACCAGTGGCGTGCCTTGCTCCATGTTTTCATAAAAACACGCTCTGCAACATTCGCCGCAGACATACCAAGTTTTTCAGCCACGTTCTTCTTGATTGAATACTTAACGCTAAATATTTCTCGCTTAGGGTAGTGAGACAAAATGTAATCGTCTGAAGTAATAATGTCGTCTACCAAGCCAAGTTCTTTCGCTTTTATCCCTGGCCAATACTCTCCCGTTGCCACTCTATCTATATCCATTGAAGGACGCTGAGCGCTGACAAAGTCTTTAAACAGTATATGAATCTCTTCGATTTCTTGTTTAAACTTCGCTCTGCCCTCGTCATTATTTTCACCAAAAACAGTCAGCGTACGCTTAAACTCTCCCGCTGTATGCTGCTCAAATTCAATATCATTCTTCTTAAGAAGTTTGTTGAAATTGGGCAGTTGTGCCAACACGCCGATACTACCTATATAGGCGAACTGTGATGCCAATAGCTTGTCAGCTACGCACGCCATCATGTAACCGCCACTTGCGGCTACTTTGTCTACCGCTATGGTAAGCGCTAGGCCTTTGTCTTTAATTCGCTGAAGCTGAGAAGCTGCAAGGCCATAACCGTGAACCACGCCGCCGCCACTTTCTAATCTAACAAGCACTTCGTCTTGTTTATCAGCAACACACAAAATCGCAGTAATTTCTTCACGCAAATGCTCAACTTCGCTGGCGTCCATTGAACCCTTAAAGTCTAAAACGAACAACCTAGGTGCAGCAGACTCAGTGTCAGACTTACTTTTTGCTTTCGACTCTTTCTTTTGCTCTTTAGCGAGCTTTTTTAAAGAACGTTTATCAAGCAATACTTCCTTTGCATACTGAGTCACATCTTTAAGCTGATCAGACAGCGACGTGATTTCAAGGTGTCCTTTCCCGGGTTTCTGCTTATTTGCAACCCCTACTACCGTGGACACTATAACAATGAAAGCAAAAACAAATGTGATTACCTTAGCGACGAACAAACCGTATTCGTACAAAAACTCCAAATTCAACTCCTAAAAAGGTTATAGCTAATTAAATAAACCCATGATGACCATTCTAATACGAACAGCTTATTTTGCGACGGGATATTTACAAAGAGGCATTAAATCTCTGCCTTATTCTGTAGAGGATCGATTTATATTGCAATATTGTCTATAACTTAATCAGCAATACCGACAAAACGTAGCCTGATATGTAAATATGAACGCATAAGTATTAATTTCATCTAACAATCACTTAACAAACCTTTGCAAATAGATAACAAAGTCAATACTATGAAGTAACTGTTAACTGGTCTAACTTGTTAACATCTTGTTTGAGACAATAAAAGATGTACTAGAGACTAACAAATCAAACGAGCTAATAACTCAACTTAAGTTCCTGGGAGAAAAAATGAAAAAACTGTTGATCAGCACAAGTATCTCTGCTGCATTTGTGCTCGCTGGTTGCGGTAGCGGGGATGACCTAGAAAGCATTCAAGCTGAAGCGACTATCGAACGCCCTGCATCAAGGATTTTATTTGACCCTGCGGGTAGCGTTCTTAACGTTCCAAGTGACCTTTTTTTCGCGTTAGTTGAACAAACAGACGATGGTACATTAGAATTACCCGACGAAGTAGCTGGCCAGGCTAACGGCGGTACGCCGGACTTTTCAAACCCCTCAGCTGCGCTTGGTGCACTGGATGGCTGGTCTACACAACACCCTTTTACTTTTTCAACCACACACCCTGCAGGCATTACTTTAGACGCAGCATCTGCTGGCTCTCCAGGCGCAATCCGAATTTTTGAAGGTGCAATTGGTGGCGATCTTAATGACGCAGACTGCACCACTGCTCCGCCAATTTCTGGGTGTAAGATTTACAGCGAGCTCACATTCGGTGTTGATTTTGTGACGCAAGCAAGCGGTAACGACGTCGCTGTTATTCCTTTAAAACCGCTGAAAGAATCAACCTCATACTATGTAGCAGTAACAAGCGCCCTCAAAGCAAGCGATGGTCAGTCTGTTAAGCCTTCAACAGGTTATGAAAGCCTTAGCCAAGATATCAACAACTTTCCGTTATCAACAGATTCTCAGCTAGCACTACAGGGCTTAATTAACTCTTACGAAAGTGTCTTGACGTCGCAAGGTGGTGTAGATGAAGAGTCGCTAATATTCAGCTTTACCTTTACGACACAATCAACCACTGAAATTATCGAAACCGTCAAGTCGCTTTCGATAGCTCCTTTTGCGACTGCACTAGCACAGGGCGCATCTCCAGCACAGGCAGTTGCTGCTGGTACACTTCCAGTGCTTGCTGTGAGCGAATCTGAAAATGACACTGCATTTGATGTACTAGCGCCATCACTATTGCCAGCAGCACTGTTAACACAACTTAACGCTGTAGGGCTATCTTCATGTTCTGCTATGGTTTCTGCAGTTCTTGATCCTAGTTCACCATTGAACCCAACGGCTACTCAGGTGTTTTCACAAGTTGCGCCATTTTGTGCAGCATCTTTAAAAGAAGGGACTATCGACCTCCCTTATTACCTTGATCCAGCCGATCCACTCAATGGAAGATGGAGCGCTGCTTGTACCAACGGCCTTGCATTACAAACGATTGGTGCAGAGTCTATTGGTGCACTGATTGGAAATGGAACGGTTACTCCGGGCGTTAATAACGAACTTTGCCAATTAGCAACCGGCGGTCAGCTGCTTGACTTAGACCTCACAAATATAGGTATTAACGATCTTCGACACGTAACGCGATACAGCCCAATCCCTGCTCGCAAAGGCTCAAATGCGGATGGAACTGAAACGCTCAATGTTCAGATCACTGTGCCGGATATTAACATTATAAATATCGTTGCAAGCAACCCTGCGTCTGGTGTTAGTCCAATTGCTTCTGCACCAGAAGCGGGCTGGCCTGTTGTTATTCTCCAGCATGGAATAACTTCACGCAAAGAAGACTTCCTTGCAATAACGGGCGCATTATCGTTAGCAGGTTTTGCTACTGTTGCAATTGACCACCCTCTGCACGGTGAAAGAGGCTTCACTATAGATGGCCAGCAAATTAATGCATCTTCAGCGTTAAATGGGTCGCCTACGGATTACCTAAACCTTGCTTCACTGCTTACTACACGTGACAATAATCGACAAAGCGTTGTTGATGTCATCGGGCTTCGTCTAGGTCTAAACGCCGTTGTAGATACAACTGGGGGAAGCGTTAAATTAGATCCAACAAATGTATCGTTCATTGGTCAAAGCCTCGGTTCTATTACAGGCATAAGCAGTGTAGCCGTTGCGAATAAGTCATTCGGTGAAGGAAACCCACTTGCAAACTTCGACGGTATGTTTAAGTTCAACAGTGCGGTATTTAGCGTACCAGGTGGTGGTGTTGCCGGCTTCTTGATTGAGTCTGTCGCGTTTGGGAACTTAATTAAAGCCAATCTTCTCGCTGGTTCAGCAGGCGATTCAGGTACCGACATTGCTAACATTGCCAATGCATTTTTGGCTGCGGTAGGTGCTTTTGCACAAGAGAACGGCGTGCCTCCAGAGCAAGCGATTGTTGCGGTTTATGAAGGTTTTTACAGCGCGCTTTCTGCTAGCGAGAAAAGCGTAGTGGATGCGACTTTTGCACAGTTTGTTTTCGCAGCACAAACCATCACCGATTCATCTGATCCGAACAATTTTGCAGGCTTATTGTCACAGAACACTAAATTTGTGATGCATGAAGTTGTCGGAGGTGGCACGAATGATGATGGTTCAACAGCGCTACCAGATCAGGTTATTCCTAACTCTACCGTAAGCTCTCCTACCTTCGCGGGTACTGAGCCTTTAGCCGCTTTTGCAGGTGCTCCAGGTGTTTCTGTAACGTCGCAAGGAAACGGCCTAGTGCGTTTTATCACCGGAGAGCATTCATCATTGCTTAACCCCAGTGCTAGTACTGCTGCAACAACTGAAATGCAACGTGGTGCAGCTGCTTTCATCTCAACTGGCGGTGAAACAATCGTGATTACAGATACATCGGTTGTAGCCAACTAAACCCAGTGAAATGTGGCTCGCACGTCTAGTGCGACCTGACTAGCGAAGGAAAAAGTGTGAGCATGTCTCACACTTTTTTTTTGCCTTACGCTTTTTCTTTTCAATGTGCACTGCCCTTTTGTTTACTTCTCTTGAATGTTCCGTATCATTCCCTCTCATAATTAATGATATTTTTTTTCGATGTAAAGAGGCCCAATGAACGACTATCGTGCTCCCGATAATTTGCTCAAAGATAACATTATTCTAATAACAGGTGCTGGCGATGGCATTGGCGCTGAAGCGGCTCGTACATATGCTCGGTACGGTGCAACCTGTATCTTATTAGGACGTACTGTTTCGAAATTAGAAGCCGTGTATGACGACATAGTGTCATCAGGCGGTGCAGAGCCAGCAATAGTTCCCCTTGATCTTAAGGGCGCCACCCCATCTCATTACCAACAAATGACGCAAACGATCATTGACCAATTTGGTAGGCTTGATGGCTTACTTCATAATGCGAGTATTCTTGGGCACTTAAGCGCATTTAAAGACATTGACGCGCAAGAATGGCAAGACGTAATGCAAGTTAATCTCAACAGCATGGTGTACATGACTC
Source organism: Alteromonas sp. V450 (assembly GCF_001885075.1). Taxonomy (NCBI): domain Bacteria; kingdom Pseudomonadati; phylum Pseudomonadota; class Gammaproteobacteria; order Alteromonadales; family Alteromonadaceae; genus Alteromonas; species Alteromonas sp. V450. Next base: position 1,047,446 of record NZ_MODU01000004.1, on the reverse strand, counting down.
AGGCTCTTATACCTGCGCTAGAAAAATCACATAATGCGTCTATCATTTTCACAACGTCTAGCGTAGGCAGAAAAGGACGGGCGTTCTGGGGAACATACGCGGTTTCGAAATTTGCTACTGAGGGCGTTATGCAGACGCTAGCCGACGAATATCAAAATAAATCGTTGCGCTTTAACTGTATCAATCCGGGCGGCACTCGCACAAAAATGCGATCACAGGCGTTTCCTGCTGAAAACCCCGACACACTGAAAACACCTGAAGATATTATGCCTTTGTATTTATATTTGATGGGTAATGACAGTAAAAATGTTAATGGACAGTCTCTTGACTGCCAACCGAAATAGTCATCTATTCGTAAGTATGTAAAAAAACCGCTTAAAATTTCGTTTAAGCGGTTTTTATTAAGCTACATAGATTTTATGTTGCTTAGCTTATTCACCGATTTTAGCCCAAGTGTCTCTGAGGCCAACTGTGCGATTGAAAATAGGCTTGTCGTTGGTGCTGTCACTATCTACGCAAAAGTACCCTGTTCTTTCGAATTGCCACGCCCCTGCTTCAGGAATATTTTCCGTTAATCCAGCTTCAACCCAGCCTTTTTTAACGTCTAACGAGTTAGGGTTAATTGAATCGGTAAAGTTTTCTTCTGCAGCTGGATTTGGCACGTTAAACAAGCGGTCGTAAAGCCTAAACTCAGCGGACTGCGCTGTTGCAGCATCAACCCAGTGGATCACACCTTTAACTTTACGCCCGTCAGCAGGATCTTTACCCAAGGTGTCAGGGTCGTACGTACAATAAACGACGGTTACGTTTCCATCTTCATCTTTTTCAACACGATTGGCTTTGACCACATAGGCATTACGAAGTCGTACTTCTTTATCAAGCACTAATCGCTTGAATTTTTTGTTTGCAGATTCACGGAAATCTTCCGCTTCAATGTAGACTTCACGACTAAAACCGATGTTACGTGTTCCCATGCTTTCATCGTTTGGATGATTGGGAGCAACAAGTGTTTCATTCTGCCCATCATCATAATTTTCGATTACTAGCTTTATTGGGTCTAGGACCGCCATTGCACGAGGGGCGTTGGCGTTTAGGTCGTCACGAATGCATGCTTCTAACATCGACATCTCAACCATGTTGTCCATTTTGGTTACGCCGATGCGCTTGCAAAATTCCACAATAGAACCAGGTGTGTAACCACGACGGCGAAGGCCCGCAATGGTTGGCATGCGAGGGTCATCCCAACCATTAACATGGTTTTCTTCAACTAATTGGATGAGGCGACGTTTGCTTAATACCGTATATTCTAAATTCAGACGAGAAAACTCGTACTGTCGTGGCGTGCACTCAATTGAGATATTCTCAATGACCCAATCATACAGTCTACGATTATCTTGGAATTCTAAAGTACACAGCGAATGCGTTATTCCTTCAATCGCATCTGATATACAGTGTGTAAAATCATACATGGGGTAGACACACCACTTATCACCCGTTTGGTGGTGATGAGCATGTTTTACGCGATAAATAACCGGGTCTCGCATACACATAAATGGCGATGCCATATCAATTTTAGCACGTAAGCTACACTCACCCTCTTTGTAATCGCCCGCCGTCATCTTGGCAAACTCATTAAGGTTGGTAGCTACATCAGTATCGCGATAAGGACTGTTTTGACCAGGTTCTTTAAGCGTACCACGCATTTCGCGCATTACATCTTGTGAAGAAAAGTCGACATAAGCCAGCCCTTTTTCAATCAATTCAATCGCGTATGCATGGAGTTGGTCAAAGTAATTGGATGAGTAACGCGCATCTCCATCCCACGTGAAACCAAGCCATTGCACGTCTTCTTTAATTGAATTAACAAACGTAATGTCTTCTTTTGCAGGGTTGGTATCGTCAAAACGTAGGTTGCACGTACCTGTGTAATCTTGGGCGATGCCAAAATTCAAGCAGATAGACTTGGCGTGGCCAATGTGTAAGAAACCGTTCGGCTCTGGCGGGAACCGAGTTTTAATAGCGTCATGTAGACCATTAGCCAGGTCTTTATCAATAATCTGACGGATAAAATTGGTCGGACGGTGTTCTGTCTCGGCCATTCGCATGCCCCCTTGTGCACGTTGTTTTTTCAAATTCTCAGGGAGTATAACACTGACACAAATAGTTCAACCACGTTTTATTCAATAAAGGCTAACAAGTGATTGATTTACCACCGATGCTACGTTTTATTTTTCGTTTTCCACCAATGTGAAGCCATTAAATGTTTTGTTGTTTCGGCTTTTCTTCGCATAGGTTAAAAATCTCACACAATTCATAAAAAACATGAGTTTATTTCAAATTGTGATAATCTAAATCGGCTGGTAGTTAATAACCGTATTTAGGCGTATGTCTTCGCCATAAGTGGTTTATACAGAACATGGTGTTTATGAAGGAAAAAGCGACCTCTTTTGATATTGCACATCTTGCTGGCGTTTCTCAGTCAACGGTCTCACGTGCTTTAAACAACAGTCCGTTAGTAAACCAAGAAACGCGAGAACGCGTACAACGCATTGCCCGTGAACTGAATTATAAAGTTGACAAGAACGCGAGTAATTTAAGAAAGCAAAAAAGCAGCACTATCGCCCTACTCCTTTTCGAAGATCCTACGTCTGATGACTCGATGATAAATCCTTTTTTTCTTGCCATGCTTGGCAGCATTACTCGAGCCTGCGCACAAGCAAATTATGACCTGCTCGTTTCTTTTCAAAACCTCGACGATGACTGGCATGCTGAGTATGAAGATTCAAATAAAGCCGATGGCATAATTCTTTTAGGGTACGGTGACTATACCAACTATCAAACCAAAGTCGCGCAACTAGAATCGCAAGGTACGCACTTTGTACGCTGGGGTGCACCGGATGCAGCTCATCCTGGTGTCAGTATCGGGTGCGATAACGTTCAGGGTGGTCGAAGCATTACAGAGCATTTACTCTCGATGAATAAGCGTTCATTTGCTTTTATTGGTGATAATGGTGATCATGCGCCAGAATTTAAAGCGCGATTTGACGGCTATTTCAGTGTCTTAGGGGCCCACGGGCTCGATAAAAACAGCGTTCAGCGTAACGCTATCTCTACTGAAGATGCGGGCTCAGCGGCTGCTCGCTCTTTAATTGAAAGCGGAACATTACCTGAAGCAATCGTGTGTGCTTCAGACACTATTGCTATCGGTGTATTAAGAGAGTTAAGACAGGAAAATATTAATGTACCGGACGATGTGGCGGTTGTTGGCTACGACAATATTGCAGTAAGTGCTTATACCACTCCCTCTCTTACCACGGTGCAGCAAAATACAAAGCTCGCTGGTGAATTACTGGTTAACACGTTAATTAAAGCGATTAACAATGAAGTAGTACAAGATTACCTTATGCCTGCTGACGTAATAGTTAGGCAGTCGTGCGGTAGCAAACAAGTCTAGATGGACACAATCCTAGGTATTATTTCGTCCATATCAAATGGCCCATCTCAACGAAATAAGGGAGCATAAAACGAAGTAGATTGTACTACTGGCTCCCTTTCAGAGATTTGTAAACAACTACTGACGTTTCATCTGAGATAATATTACGTCTTTCAACGCTGTATTCTTCACAGGTTCCTCGAGTACCCAAACTTGTACGCCATTTCCATCAACAACCGTCGATAAGGCCTCACCAGGCCCAACGTTAAGTACATCGTTAGATAGTTGCTCTTTCCAATTACCTTCTTGGAGGTATTTGGCAACGTCAAATGTGTCTGGATTTTTACCCTTATTAAGAAGCACTAATGCTATTTGATGAATGTCTTCATTCTCTAGTACACGATAAAAAATAGCTCTGTGCCCTTTTAGCTCTACATTCACCTGAATACCGCGTTGTAAGGCTGGTGTGTTTTTGCGTACATTAGCAATTTTAGACAGTGCGTGATGAATAGGATGAGATTTAGCGCTGTCGATGTTTTCTTGCCCAACGTAATTTCTATTACCTTTATGTTCAGACGTTCCACGCATATAACCAATTTCAGAGCCCATATATACAACGGGGATCCCCCTTACAGTAAACAACCAGTTGTGGGCGTTTATGAAACCGTCATCCGTTGCATTCATTCGCGCCATATCGTGATTGTCGTAGAACGTCGTCAATTCATAAGGATTATGATAAGGGCCGTGCGTCAAATACAAAACGTCTGATAGGCTCTTAAAATCACTGTCGGCAGGATTTTCAAATACCGATACCATGGCTTTTTGCATTGGAAAATCCAGTACACTTATGCCCCCATTTTTTGGCAATGTATGTTGGGCAATGTTATTAGCTTCATAATCAAACGCTTCTCCAAACATAAAGAATTCTGGTTTGTGTTCGCGAATACGGTCCGCAGCTTCCCGCCAAAATTCATGTGGCACATGCTTTATGGTATCGATTCTAAATGCGTCGGCGCCTTGTGAAATCCAATAAAGATAACTGTTAATCAGGTAATCTCGAAGTTTGGGATTTTGATCATTTAGATTTGAAAGCTTTACCAAATCGGGATAATCATGAAAAAAAGCGTGTAGCGGATTATTGTTAGGATCTAGCGATTGCGGAGGTAAATTCTGATGGTCCGCAACTAATTTACCATTAATATCGTAAATTTCGCCGTAGCCAGGTAAATCTGTTTCCATCGAAAAGCTTGGACTGCCGTGATTTCCAACAATATCGAAAACTGATTTGAGCCCGAATTTGCTTCGCATAGTCTGCGTGTAATCTTTTACACTCAGGTCGGAACTTATAAGGTGCTCGTCAGCTTGATAAAAATTGGTTGCCCAGTAGCCATGATATCCCGTTTTACCACCGTCTTTAAACATACCGCCATATGTAATTGGCTCATCACCATTAAACGCATAATCGGGATTATCATGCACAGGAGTCATCCAAACCGCTGTAAACCCCATGTCTGCAATGTATTGAGCGTTGTTTAGTATGCCTTTTAAATCTCCCCCCATGTAGCCAACATATGCCATTTGGCCGTCTGGCCCTTCAAGAGGTAGCCTCCATGTTGGGTAATCACCACCTTGATTTTCATGGTTATTGCTTGGGTCGCCATCGACAAATCTGTCAGTAACAACAAAATAAACGGCCTCACTGGCGAATGGAATGTCGGTGCCAGAAATTATATCTGTAGAACGTTTTTCCCCAACCGACGAGCCTTTGCTACTAGCCGGTGTGAGTGACGTACAACCTGCAAGCATGAGTGCAGAAACAACAAGTGAAAGTGTAGTGCGTTTAAAAGCCATTATTTTTCTCCTTATTGAGCGCTTTTGTCGACTGCTGATTGCACAGAATCGGCTTCTTTTACAAAGAAGACAGCTATTGCTCCAAGGAGCATAGAGATACCCGCAACCACGATGATTTTTTTCGCATCGTTATCGAACAAGCTGCTTAGGATCCATCCCGCTGTCAAACCAGAAACAATTTGAGGTGCCGCTACAGTGAAATTGAATATCCCCATATAAACGCCCGTTTTATTTGCTGGAAGCGAGCCTGCCAGCATTGCGTAAGGCATTGCTAAAATTGCTGCCCACGCTATCCCTACACCAATCATTGGAATAAGCAGCTTTACTGCACCAACGGGTACTGTCACTTCAGTAATCAAAAGATTGACATTGACTAGAGTAAGATCTTGGAACATTAAAAAGCTGACGTAGCTTAAACCCCCAAGAATTAATGAACCTGCATATACCGTTTTGCGACCAAATTTATCCGCAAGACGTGCAAGAAATACTGAAAATATGGCTGCGAAAACAGAATATGCGGCAAATAAAATACCAACCCAATCACCTGCTGCGCCCATTGCTGCACTCACAGACTCGGGAACGCCACCTGCTGCGACAATATAAGCTGGGTCGTACCAATTTTTGTCAATGTTCCAAATATGTTGAGTAATTGCTGGCGTTGTATATACCCACATAATAAACAGCGCAAACCAAGAGAAAAATTGAACAACGGCCAGTTGTTTCATCGTTTTGGGCATATCTTTTACAAGAGCGAAAAAACCTTTAAGGCGTGACAAAGCTGATACCTTCTGTACGGTTTTGGCGCCGGGTTGTTCATCAGAAACGCCCTTGTATTCATTGTATTGCTCTGGTGAATACTCTTTAGTGCGAATGACAGTCCAAATCACTGAGCCTAACAGAACCGTTGCACCAATATAAAAGGCCCACATCACCGAAGGCGCAACCTCTCCCATTTGTGCAGTATTTTCAAGGCCGATAACGTTGGTAAGAACAAAAGGAAGAATAGAGCCAATTACTGCTCCAATGTTTATAAGCAATGACTGTATTGAATATCCTACATTTCTTTGCGTAGGCGGCACCATATCTGATACCAGAGATCTGAAAGGCTGGAAGCAAACATTAAACGATGCATCCATGAGTGCTACCATGAATGCGCCCATGAGCATTGGGGCTAGAAACGCAACGAACAAAGGTGCGTTTGGCAGTAATATCATTCCTATGAACGCCGCGATCGCGCCGCCTAAAATGAATGGACGACGCCTTCCCAACCTGTTCCACGTTCTATCAGACGCAGCGCCAACGATAGGCTGTACAATAAGCCCCATTATTGGAGCCACCAGCCAAAATAAGGAAAGGGAGTGAAGATCAGCGCCCAATCCAGTAAGAATTCGACTCACGTTCGCATTTTGGAGTGCAAATCCAAATTGAACGCCTAAAAAACCAAAGCTTACATTCCATATTTGCCAAAAAGAAAGGCGCGGTTGTGTTGTTTGCATAATTTGCTCTATTTATTGTTATTCATTAATAATGGGGGCTCTGTAAACTAACAAGTCAGTGAATACGCTAGTATTTCGTAATCACACTGTTAACCCTTGGCATATTCAGACGCTGCTCTATTTTTCAATCAGCGTTTTGTACCCACCTGTTTGCGAAGCTTATTCGAATAAATAAACAACAGCATTTTGTTAATGATACGTTAAGTGAACGATGAGTGATGATACTACCTTTGCAAATAAAGGAGGCCAACGTACTGCATACGTATTCAACATGACTCTCTTGTAAAATTGGTGAAGTTGTCAGCGCAAGCCACGCAATGCGGGCTTGCTCGGATCTCGCGTAGCTAAAACGAAAACACTTTTGTTTCTAACCCTTTCAAAGATAACGTCGCAGTATACCCGTTCTCTTTTGCGTTAAGCGAAAGGGGCTCGTGGTTTAGCATTGGCGCCAGCGCGCTATGCTCCAATGAGCCGACAGATTCTGACAGCAAATTTTGCGGTAACGTGAGGGTTAAGTTAGACACATCATTTTCGCTAAAATTTGAGATAACAATAAACCCTTGGCCATTTTTAACGCGAGCAAAGGCAAACTGCTGTTCGCTGTAAGTCGAATTTGATGCATCGAGGTTCTGTTTGTGCAAGCTTATGAACTCGCCATTGATAGCTTGATTATGTGCCGCGATGTTCATAATTTGCTCGTAATATTCGCGTAGCTCTAGCTCTTTTTGCGTAGATCTACCGCCATCAAACAAACCACCATTCATAAACCGTTGATGCGCAGGTACACCAACATAATCAAAAATAGAGGTTCGTGATGGATCACCAAACCCTGTCTCTTCACTGCCGTCCTCACCAACATCCTGACCGAAATAGAGTAATGTAGGTGATGAACTGATAAGAGCACTAACAGCTAGGGCTGGCTTTCCTTTTTCGGCATTCCCGGCAAAAGGTTCACTAGCGATACGTTGTTCGTCGTGATTTTCTAAAAAGTGAAGCATTTGTTGCGCAATATCTTCAACCTGTTTATGCACGGCTACAAGCTCACTTACATTTGCTTTTCCCTGCATAATAAGCTTTAGCGTGTCGTAAAAACCTACCTTGTCATAGAGGTAATCCATTTTTCCCTTTTGGATATACTCACGATATTTTTCTGGCTGATACACTTCAGCAAGCAGAAACGCGTCGGGATTTTTTTGCTTTATGCTGCTGTTCAGAAATGACCAAAATTCTACAGGTACCATCTCTGCCATGTCATAGCGGAAACCATCTACACCTTTATCAAGCCAGTAATGCGTTATGTCTCTGAATTTGTACCAAGAGTCAGGCAAGTCCTTCTGTTGCCAAAACGCAAAATGGGCCTGTGTGTCTTTTTCTGCAAAACTACTTGGTAATGAAGGAAAATCGTAACTACCGTCCGGTCTCACGCCATAGTTCACTTTTACTGTTTCATACCAATCGTTCACATCAGGCTTTGCTGAGCGTGCACCATTCCCTGTCCACTTTGCAGGATATTCTTGGAATGTTCCGTCAACCAACGGATGAGGTTCCCCTCCTAACGGTACATATTGTCCAAAGCTAGGCACTTCAAATGCTTTGTCTACAACGTAATAAAAGTTGTTATCTCTTGCATACTCTACGGAGGTGTCATCGTTCTCACCGAAATCTGATATTCCGTCGGGCGCGGACATTGATTCATAGCTTCTCGCCACGTGATTCGGCACAATGTCTATAATTACTTTCATGCCTGCTTCGTGTGTACGTGCTATTAGTGCTTCAAACTCTTCTAGACGTTTCGCAGGATCTAACGCTAAATCGGGATTAACATTAAAGTAATCTTTTACAGCATAGGGAGAACCCGCACGACCTTTAATGACATCGGGGTCGTCGTTACTTATACCGAGCCCAGTGTAATCGTTCACGAGCGCATGATGAATTACCCCTGTGTACCAAATATGACTGGTGCCAAGTGCCTTAATCGATGCAAGTGCAGTTTTATCGAAGTCGTTAAATTTACCCACCCCGTTTTCTTTAATAGTACCCCACGGCTTATTGGTTTCATTCTTGTTACCGTAAAGTCTGGTAAATACTTGATAAACAACTGGCTTACCATGCCTTTCCGGTTGTAAAGATTTGTCGTGAAGTTCTTTTTCTTGCATATCTTCTGCTCGATGACCAGCTTCACTTATAGGTTGGCCTCCGCACGCAATCATACTAAGAGACAACATTGCTAAAGAAAGCGGCTTATAAGGAAGTTTAAATTTTCGGACTCGCATGAACAGGCACCTGATAATATCTACTTATCAACAGGATACGCGTTAACGTTATGTTAAAAAACATGCATACGTATTCAAAACAAAAAAACCACCAAAAAGGTGGTTTTAATTGCGCAAAATCCGATGCTCACTAAGCAGCGCGTGCTACACCATCGCTCTTCGATTTCATAATATCGTAATGTAGTGAATGCATGGTGTTTGAAGTTTTTGACAATTCACTATTGATTCCCCAATAAAAACGCTGAAGAGGCTTAGCAAGGTCAACCAATAGTTGGCTTGGCGATACGCGATATGGTTTGCGACGGCCATTAAAGTGAATATCGTCACCTACAGGTTTAAAATGAATACCAAAGGTTCTCATACGTCGTGCGAGTTTGGGCTCCATGAGCACGTAGGCCTGTTTTACATTTAAGTGCATACATACACAGGTAGCAGTTAGGTATAGCGCGATAGACAGATAGGGAAAATGCTCAACGTTAAACGGTACGTTTTTTTTCTGTTTGTATTCTGACAGTTTCTCTACGGACAGGACCTTAGACTTTACTTGTTTAACACGAAACTCTCTTGGTATCGCTAACCTCGATATTTCGCACACTGTTTCAGGCGATAGATTTGAAGGTACAAGGGTCGCATCGCTGATGGCATTGTTACATTTCTCTTCAAGTGGAAGTTTCAAATTATTAAACGTAGGCAGCACCAAGCGAATCGTACCTGCACACTCGCCGTTTCTTCGATGTTTTATGTAACAATTGATTGAACGATCATCGTAGCGATCTCTCTCCTGTGAGGAAGCATTCTCGCGCTCATATTTCATCTCCTCACAATAGACCTTGTGGCGAGTTCTATAGCTTATCGCCTTTTCATTTTCTGTTGAAGCGATTACGAGTTCATAGTTTTGAAAGAAAAAATTGGTTATCGAGTCGCCAAGCGAGACTTTACTACTAAAAAGTCGTGACAATGTAGTTGGCAGTTTTACCAGTTTTTTTGATACTACTGTGTTTATTGCTTTGACAGCACTTATCGTACGAGTTTTCAACGCAAAGTCCCCTTTTATTAGTTTTTTTATTTGGCGTATGGGTAACTTCCAAGTCTTCTCAACACCTTTAACTACTTAAACCTTCGTTTTATTATTTTTGTCTCTGCTTCGCCTAATTAACGCATCACCCTTTTCGTAATTTGACTTAGCTAATCTATCGTATAGCAGCACATTGGCGGTTGCCGCTACATTCATACAAGAGTAGGTGGGTACATAAACCACATGATCACACCACTTTAATATGTCCTCTCCTATGCTTCCATCTTCCGGTCCTAAAATATAAAAAGCATTATCGGGATGCTCGTATTCAGGTAACGGAATTGCACCTTCAGATAATTCAACCGCCACGACCGTTGCTCCTTGCGGTATCATTTGTTGAAGACTGTCAACCCCAACGGTGGGGATCTTTTTGTGAAACGCCTTCGTGTCCGCATTAAATTCTTTGGCAAATCGATAGCGAACCCCCGTATAAAAAACACTTTGAACGCCATAACAACCAGCCGCGCGAAGTATTGATGCTACATTTACCGGGTTTTTAGGGTTTACTAGCCCTAACGTCACTGTTTGATTCTTTATTTGCATATTATGTTTTGAGTGTTAACCAAGACGCTTTAGAAAACGCTACCATACATAATTTGAGCTTTTAATACAGTACTATGAACTTTTTACACTAATATGAACAATTTACAAACAATTTTCGACCATGATTGTCGGATTTTTGATCTATCCTGTTATTTATTCGCGCATCGCGTTTACTTATGTAACCCTGAAATGTGAAGTCATTTTTGACGAGCGCTGCAATGTAGTGATAACAACCGGTAAATGGTGGCGATTATCGCTTTCCTTAAAGGGGTGATGGGTATTGGTGGGTTAACGTTGCTCGCTAATAAACGCTCAACAGATACAACTCGAGCAACGTTAGTTTGCGCTTAAAACTCTAGTTCATGCGCATTCAGTGTGTTTAATTGTGCGTCGTGCCATGCGTCTTCCAAGCGCGTAGCCTTTCAGCAATTTGTGCTTATCCATGGTTAATCGCTTAACACTAAAGCCTTCGTCTGGTGCAATGACATTAATAATACAATCGCTTGGCGGCTTTTTAATAAATGCCAACGTTTCATTGTACGTTGTTGCGCGGTTTAAAAGCGCTTGAAGCAACAAGGGTTGGTTACCATACATTTTTTCCAACAACCAAGTTGATTTGACTTGGGGTTTGGAAAAACCTACGGGTTGAGACAGGATAACGGTCAACTCGCGAGCGCCCATCTTGTATGCCTGAATGACCGGGATTGCATCTGCTACACCACCATCAACATAGCGCTTGCCGTTAATTTCAATTTGGTCTCTATAGGCGGTAGGTAACGCACATGAGGCAACGATAATATCGTCTATATTATCTTTATGTGCTCTGATGTATTCACACTTGCCCGTAGCAACGTTAGTTATGCCTACAAAGAGCGGAATACTGCCCTGAACGCAAGGGGCAGGAATATTTAACATTTCTTTAGAATAATGCCAAAGCCAATGAACATCGGTCATGTGCCCGCCTTTCACGAAACGCAGAGGACTAAAAAAATCACGCTTCGTTGCGTACTCTGTAATGATTTTTTTACTAAGACCGTGCATTTTTGCTATGTAAGTAGAAAGATTAGTTGCGCCCGCTGACACACCTAACGCAAAGTCGAAATCGTAGATATTTTCTTCCATAAACTTATCAAGAACGCCTGCAGCAAAGATGCCGCGCATCGCTCCCCCTTCTACAACCAATGCCTTTTTCACAGTTCTAACTCCCTGTCTTGTCACTCTAACTGGTACGACCATTACTTTTATAATGATTTCTCACCTAAACCACAAGCAAAAAAAAAGCCGTGATGTAAACATCACGGCCTTTTTCGTTATCCCTTATTATTTTTTAAAAACGGTAAGGGTAGGATTATTCCCGTCAGGGCCGGTAACAACAATTTCATACAAACCAGATTCAGGTACATCGAGCACCAAATTATTGTTACTCCCAGCTATAGATTTACCCGTTTCCAGACTCACTACGTTAGAAGAAGCATCATTCGGGTTACCCAAGTTTACTGTAGACCAGTCTTCCGAGGCGACCTTGAATTCGACGGTGCCTGCACTCAACTCGATATCTACAGAATAAACACCAGCACCTTTATAAGTAAACTGATCAACTGCTCCCCATCCGTTCATACCGCCACGCACAAACACTTCTGTGTTACCCCAAAATGCCTCTTTAAATACACCAATGGTAGGCGCATTTAGGTTTGTTACGTTAAACACAAACACATAACGGTCGGCAGTTTCAATATTCAATATTAGATTGTCATTGGTAGCTGCAAGGCCTAAGGTTTGACCAGGAGCCAGGTTGCGATCTGACTCATCTGCCGAGAAGGCACCAAAATTTACGGTACTCCAATCTTCAGAAGCAACTTTAAATTCGTATGTGCCTGGCTCAATATCTCTTGCGAAGGTATAGATGCGGTCCCCCTGATAAGCAAACTCTTCATCTGTACCCCAGCCGTTCATTGCACCACGGAGATACACTGGTGTGCCAACATAGGGCTCTTCGTTCTCAACCATAAGAATTGGTGCTTCGGCATCAGTCGCATCAATAGTAAACAGGTAGGTCGCGCTCGTCGCTGGAGTAAATGAAAGGTTGGTATTAGTACGTGCTAGCACCTTCTCTTCCCCCGCGATCACTGTACCTTCTTCGCCATCCGCTGCGCCAAAGTTAACGGTACTCCAATCTTCCGATGCGAATTTGAATCCATATGTAACGCCACCTTCAAGTGTAACTGTTGCGGTGTACTTGCCGTCACCTTGATAGACAAACGCATCATTGGTTGACCAACCATTCATATCTCCACGCAGGTAAGCGATGGTGTCGCCGTAAGGAACAACATCAGGCGCTCCAGACGTTGCAAACGCAGACAGACCATAACCTTGCGCACCAGACTGTGGCTTAACAAACACAGCAATAGTTAGTGCAGGAACGGTAAAGGTTCCATTACCATCTTCACCCTCTACAAAATGTGCACCACGCACGGTCGCATCCACAGAATTCATTTGGGTGGGATGAAGTGAAAAACCCGTTGCTGTATTGACGGTAATAGCCTTCTCTTGATAACCGGTATTCACCAAAACCATTACCGCGTCATTCATCATATCTAGATCTTGACGAGGCTGTTCACTGTTTTCAGATATACCATCATCAATACTCATAGCAATAAGGCCACGCTGCTGGCGTTCGCCAATATTGTGGAATCCAATGCGATCAATAATGTCATCAGCGGTGGTTAATCTGAATAACGGGCTTTCCATTCTAATATTAAGTAGCTCTGCAAAAACGTCAGAGGCAAACATAATATCGGACATAGAGGCGGCACGATCTGGGTTGTAGATAAACTCGCCCATTTCTTGCCAACGTGTTTCGTTATCCTGTGCTAATGGTAACCCTACATTCCAGTTGTTAGTTTCGTAGGTGAAATCGACGTAGTTAAACCAATCTCCAGAATCATAGGTGTTCCTGTCCATTGATTTAGAACGAAGCATGTCTCCCCCCATTTGTAAAAATGGAATGCCTTGAGAAACCAAGTTGATGCCCATTGCAACATTCTGTGCACGTACGCGCTCTGCTAACGTTATATCCTGTGGAAGCGTATAATTTAGCTGGTCCCATAGTGTTTCATTATCATGTTTTGACACATAGTTAATGATGTCTGCAGGATCTTCTGCATAGCCGCCTAGGTTACTGGTGGCCCCCGCACTACCGGAGGATGTTTCCAGCACGTAATCTTTCAACGTTCCTATCATGCCCATTTTTACGCGGTCTTGAGCACTTAGAAGGCCGTCATCTTCCGGTCTAAAAATAGCACCTTGGCGAATAGCTTCGCGGATGCGGTCGTTATAGGTACCAATCTCAGTGCCCGCCATGTTTAGCTGGCTCGCCTGTTCATAACCGCGGTCTATTTTAGTCCACCCTTCACCATAGAAATAATTGTCTTCATCTATAGCTTGAACTGCGTCACGCAAACGCACCATTGTGTCTTTCGTCGCTTGACTCATTATGTCAAAACGAAAAGCATCGTATTTATAGTGCTCAGCCCATAAAAGCAATGAATCTTTCATGAACTTTTCCATCATAACATTGCGAGGCTCGGTGTCATCACAGCAGGTTTCACGAACAATCGCCCCGGTATCTACCTCATATCGATGATAGTAGCCAGGCACTACTTTATCTAATACTGACTTACTGAACACTCCAGACGCATTGGTATGGTTATAAACAACATCTAACGCAACACGAAGACCCATCTCGTGTAGGGCCTGGATCATGGCACGCATTTCAATAATGCGTTCTACACCCTCTGCACTCGACGCATAGCTGCCTTCTGGCGCATTAAAGTGATGAGGATCATAGCCCCAGTTAAACGTATCTAAGTTGCGTAAATCGTTAGTAAGTTGTTGTGCTTTGCCCGCTTGAGAAAGTGGATCATAGGAATTGTAGACATCGATAAGTAGCGCATCAGAGCTTTCTTCCTCGCACACAGCAGCACTGCTATTTAAGCGACATAGTTTGCCTACCGTATCATACAAATCTACGGTTTTTGTTGGATCTTCATCAATGGTCGCGATGTCATTCGCTGGAAGTATATGGAAATAAGTAAGCCCAGCATCAACAAGCTTTTTAAGATGTTCTACTGGCGCCGTCCCCTCTTCTGTAAACGCAAGGTATTTCCCTCTATTTTCTAAAGACGTAGACATATCGCGTACGCTGAAATCACGAATATGTCCTTCGTAAATAACAGCGTCTTCATAGTTCTTAACCGTAGGAATAGTCTGCGTATCCCACCCTTCAGGCTTTAAATCCTCGTCAGCTAGATTTACAAAGCGAGAAAAACGGCCATTCGTGCTCAATGATACAGAATATGGATCGGTAACAAGCAGTGTTTCAATTTGCCCTGTAATGGGATGATAAACAGTAACTTCATATCGATATAATTGGCGGTCAAGCGACATATCCCCTTCAAAGCGCCAAACGCCAGACGTGTTATCGCGTATCATGGATAGGCGCTGATTTAGGGTTTTGTTATCGTTATAAATTAGAAGGTCAACGTTTGAAGCCGTTGGTGCCCACAGCGCAGCAGTTATACCCGAGTCTGCGTATATTCCGCCAAGTTGTGTTTCATCAGCATCGTTTTCCCCCGCTGTATATAATGCGTCAATTGCGTTTGCCAGTTGGATCCCTGTTGCTGCAATAAGCGTCCCATCAGCATCATATCCACCAACAACCGCTTGTGTCGTCAAAATGGTTTTAGCATCTTCCACCGACCAATCACCTTCCCAAGCCTGCATCGATGATAAATGCGGCGCGCGGGCTGATTGCGCGTCTGATAGCGTAGTAGACATTAACGACACTTGCGTACCATTGATACCTTCTTCAAGCGAACTTTCTAACCCAGCTTGCGCCGAATAGTGAAGCTTCACTTCAGATACAACATCAGGTACATCCCATAAGATGGTATTGGCATCTAGCCAGTGTGCGCCAAAGCCTTCTATATCAACAGGCTGAGGACCAAGTGACATAATAGGAAACTCAAAAATCGTAGGCTCGCCAGATAGGGTGAAATTCATACGCACAAACGTTTCGTCGTTTTGCACAAGTGAGCCCTGAAAATCGCCGCCCCCCATTTCCTTGCCAGCATCGTCGGTGCCTTTATGGATAATAAAGTTATGGCAGCTTCCATACCCTTCTTTGAGGTCTAAAATCCAATATGCACCGTAGTTTGGATCGATCCCACTGTGGATACGTCCATTTGCCCAGTCTGTGTCTGCATCAGCGTACGCATCACAGGCATCGTTGTTCCAAGTATGCAATCTCCATCCTTCATACGCTGGGTCGTTACTTGAGTTATCAGCATCAACCGCAGCGCGGTTGTAATAAAGTACGGCTTGATTAGCTGAAGGCGTAAAAACCGGCGCTGGCAAGTTCGGATCAGCTCCCGCTTCACACGCATCATTTGCCGCATTGGGCACTAACGGTGCTTTACATTGGATGGGCGGCGGCGGCTCACAATCGGTGCCGGCGGCGTTTGGAACGTTAGGAACCTCACAAGTTAGCAGGTTGTTTGTGCCTGACTCAACGCCCGAACCACCACAACCAGCAAGAGCGTAGGCGCCTACTAGAAGTAACGCAGCACGCATCACGCTTGTTTTAGTAAACATAAATTTCTCCTGAATATTTTCGCGATGTTTGGCAACTCGTTGTTTTTGAAGATCGCCAGAATCATTACCTACGTTGTTTTTTTTCATAGTTGGTATGTCATCCCTAGGTAATATTGCGTGCCAAAAAATTGAATAGTCCCGGTTTGTTCTTTTGAAGAGAAATAACTTTTTGTGGGTTCATCAGTGAGGTTATTTATTTGGAACAGAACGCTCCAATTGTCGTTAATTTCGTAAGAGGCTTGATAATCAATGACCAATTCTTCGTCAAAATTCACAACCTGATCGTTCACCGCAACTTGTTGGGAAACAAATTCGTCTCTGTATCTGCTAGAAAGGCGTGTTTCAAACCCTTCGTATTCCCAAAAAACAGTGAGCGTAGCCACATTTTCTGACAAGCCCGGCAAATTCGCTGCATAAACATTATCACCTAGGGTGCGCTGAATTTCGCTTTCAGTATAAGAGTAACTTGCACTTACTCCTAAGCCAGAGAACATACCAGGCAGCATGCTGTAAATTTGCGTATAAGCGATTTCTAACCCACGAATGTAGCCCCCTTCTGCATTATTTACCGCAGTACTGTAGCTTCCGTTTTCAGTTGGCACAGTTACAAAAATCGGGGCGCCATTCTCGTCCGTTGCAAACTCAGGCGGCTGACCTGCAAACTCAGGCGCCAAGTACACCGGAACGCTTACATCATCAGGAATTACTATGCCATTAGCTGCAAAGTCATAGGGCTCAATTTCGATATCTTCAACAAAAGATTCAATATCCTTATAGAAGCCAGCGATGACCAAAGCTCCTTCTGTTTCAGAAAAATAGTATTCCCATGACACGTCGTATTGAGTTGCGTAAAAAGGTTCAAGGTATGGGCTATTGCGAGCACTGCCGTTAACTCTGGCTGTCGGGTTAGAAAGAGTAATTTCACCCGAATCTCTGTCCTGCACAGCCGTAACCGTATCAATGGTAGTAGAAGCATTAGCAGCAAAACGATTAATCGGAGCTCTACCCATCACCTTTGCGGCAGCAAGACGGAGCTGTGTGTCGTCAGTGAGTTTAAAATTGAGGTTTATAGAGGGCAGCACGTCAGAGTACTCATGCCTGATTAATGCTGGACGATAGAAGTTGTTTATTAAACCAACTTCGTCTGTGATGTTTTGCGCCCCCACTGTCGGGTCGCTAACTTCTATTGACGTACCTTCTAAAAGCCTGGTAGCACGTTGTAACGTTGTTGAGCTTTGTTTACTCTTTACGTAACGAACGCCAATATTACCCGTTACTGGTACGTTGCCTATTTCAGTATTTATGTTAGCCATTAAATAGGCTGAGTTTACCGTTTCAAAGACGTCGCCACTCTCTTGTAATGTCCACGCCGTAGCCGGCCCTGTACCTGGACCATTAATTACGCCCGCCGCGCCTGGCCCCCACGTTTGAACGGGTACGGGACGACCGCCTGGAAACCATGCATCAAGCGCTTTATTTAAATCTATCGACAAATAACTTGGGAAGTAAGAAAAATCGCCACTCCAGTCCACTTGTTCTACCATATCTTCGGTTAAACGAAGAGGTGGTTCACTGACTGAAAATGCGCTGTCATTGCCATACTCAAAAACTGACCGATCATTACTGTATTCTCTATCAGAGTAGCGGTACCCAAATTCAAACCCAGAAATAATCGGTGCATCTACGTAATACTGAAAATCTACACGGTATGCATCTAATTCATCCTCATTTTCAAATGGGTAAATGCCGTATTTGCTAACCATGACCCTGTCCAAATCAGTGAATGCATCAGTTTGATTAAAGCCAATGTCAGGTAGATTTGATCCGTTGAGTAAATAGGAAATCTGAACATTTTCATCAAATACAGGGTTTGCCGCAGTTGCGTCTTCGCCAACAAGGGACCATAACAAGCCATTGCGAAAATCACTCTCGGCACTCGAGCGAGATACATCAAACTGCACCGCTAAGTCAGGTGAAATTTCCCAATTTGCGTTTATCCCTAAATTAGTTACGCTGTCAAAGTCCTGATTGTCATCATTAACCAGTTCAACGCGCGTAAAACTGTTATCGGTTCGAGAAAAAGTACCGCCAATAACACTGCGATTGACTACTTTAGGATTTGTGATCCCCGCATTTACGCCACCAAGTTTTACTCGAAACCCACGTGCAAATGCTTCAGAGTCAAATTTGGAAATAAAAGCATCGGCTTTTAACGTAAAGGTTTCAATGGGGGCCCATTCAAACGCCGCTACATAGCCGTCGCGAGTTTCTTCGCCCCCTTTGTGTTGCATTTCAAAGCCTTCTGAAATGAGTTCACAGTTAGGCGCTATTGTTTCTTCTGCACACTCTGAGTTCGTATAAACACCGTCTACGTCGGTAACACCGTTGTATGCCAAGCCTATAAATTGAGTAGAAACACTTGGTTGAAATAACCGCGCGTAGCCCAATGATACACCTAACGTATCATCGAGAAATTTGCCCTGATACGAAAAACTTAAGCGATGTCCATATTCAGTTGCATCACTTACCTCAGATGCCCTATCGTTATACATACCCCGCATATTTGCACTGAACTTGTGCTGCTCATCAATCGCGAGGGGCGACGCAGTTTTGAGTTCTACTGTCCCCGCTATGCCTCCCTCAATTAGCGATGCTTTCGGTGATTTGTATACGGCGGCTTCACTGATAAGTTCCGATGGGTATTGGTCAAATTCGATAGCTCGGCTTCCACTAGTAGAAACCTGCTCCCTTCCATTTAGCGTAGAAAAAACAAAATCACCGGATAGCCCGCGAATGTTTATCTGAGCAGCTTGTCCGCCGGTTCTTACCGCAGAGATACCTGGCAAACGAGTAAGCGCATCTGCCATGGATACATCTGGAAGCCCGCCAAGGTCATCGGCAGATATTTGCTCAGAAACCGTGTCAGAGAAACGTTTTTGATTTAGTGATTGAATTAAGCTGGTACTGAAACCACGCACTTCGATACGCTCTAAGGTATCTTCTTGCGGTCGCTCAACTTCTTCTGCACCGGTGTCTGGTGATTCTTGCGCATAGAGCGGCAGCGAACTAAACGCCACCCCACTACTGATCAAGGCCGCCATAATAGTGCTGGGTTTGAATGTTTTCATTGGTGTCCCATTCCTTGTTTATTATCGACACTTTCAGGACTACCACACCCAAAAATGCCTCTTATGGAACACCAAATACTACTGGCTTGTATAAAAAGAGAGCAATCCCATGCATACGTATTCATTTACAATATATAAACATTAAATAAACATTTATATGGTGAGGGTGCTGCATATGATGAGTACGGATCGGAAGAGCAGAAGGTTAGAAGTAACTTTGAGGAACATAGAGTAAATCGATACGCCGTCCGTGGCATTTTTACACGTTGTTGTTACAGACGTGACTGTGAATTGAGTACAACGTTGTGGTCACTAAAATTCAGCGCGCAGCCTTGAATGAAGCGTTCGATATTTTGCTCTTTATACAAATCGCCTCTACCCGGCTGGTTTTTTTCTAGCGGCGGAAATGCGCCATAGCCAGCAAGCAGGCAATGCCATGATACAGAGTCCCAGTGCATTCCTATATTTTGGCGCTTAATTTCGCTTGCCAGATCTTGGCGACTGAACCATGCGCTTAAGATCGAATTTAGAGAGTCAGACATCACCATGTTCTCTCTATTGTCGTGCCAGTAGTCACTATCCTCCCTTGTGTTTAGCTTATAGTGAGCCACTATATAGTCACGAACGCGATCAAATCGCTCTCTAGCAAAAGAATTATAATTACTGCATGGTTTTGTTGAAAAACCGTTCTTTTCAAACGTATCCGAGAAGTACTCAATACAAATCTGAACAAGGTGCAGTGCTGTGGCTTCAAGGGGTTCTATAAACCCTTGAGATAACCCTAATGCCAAACAGTTCTTGTGCCAGTGCTGCCCAACTTGCCCCACTTTCATTTTAAGATGTCGCGCCTCTACATCGGTGCTTTCAAAACCGAGGTGTCGACGTAGCTCTTCTTCGGCCTGGTCCTTGGATAAATGTGCAGTACTGTAGACGTATCCGTTGCCCGTGCGATTCTGTAACGGTATCGTCCAGCACCATCCGCTAGAAAGCGCTGTCGACTGGGTTTCTACCTTAATATTTTTTTGTGCTTGTGTAGGTAAAACCACCGCCGAATCGTTGAATAAGTTTTCAGAATAAGAATTGAACTTAACGCCTAAAGCCTGCTGCAACAAAGTTGAAGAAAAACCTGTGCAATCAAGGAAAAAATCTCCCTCAATAATGGCTTTGTCTGTTACGAGGTGGCTTATATCTCCACTAGGGTGAAGTACTACGTCGCTGATGATGGCATTAACATGAGTGACCCCTTTTCCAATAGCCAACTCACGCAAATAGTTACCGAGTAGTGCGCTATCAAAGTGATAGCCATATTCCATTCTAAACGGAAAATTATCAGGCGTAAGCGGCGCTTTGTTTTGCTTCGCCAACATACCATTTATCAAAAAATCTTCCGGCGCAACATGCGTATCAAGCCCTAGCCTTCGCGTACGGCAGTTAACCTCAAAAGCTCGCTGAGTAAAAGTGTCGGTTTGAGAAATAAATGGATGTCGATACTGGTTAATACCAGATCCAGGACTCCAGTTATTAAACTGAATGCTTACTTTGTATGTAGCGTTGCACTTGGGCATCCAATCATTTTCTGGAATGTTTAATTCGTCAAAGAAGCGTTTGAGTGTAGGTGTAGAACCCTCGCCCACACCTATAATGCCAATATCAGAAGACTCTACCAGTGTAATATTGACTTTACCTGATGACCACTTGTGCGCAAAGTAATTTGCTGCCATCCAGCCGGCAGTGCCGCCCCCGGCTATAACGATATGGATTGGTTTATTCATACTACGCTACTAACTACAAAACTGTTTCAAAAAATCATCATGCGTCGCGATTTTCCCAATAGGCTCATTTTTGATACGTTTTATATTTTGCAATAGCTCTTGCAGCTTTTGCTCAGACAATGCATTCGCTAACGGGTGGTAGTCTTTCTGAATCACCCCCTGTCCAATTAGTACCTGTAGCCATGAACTTTCAAGAAACAAGTCATTTTGCTCTCTAAATAAGTTACCAGACGCTCTAAATAGCTCGATTTTATGCGTTAAGTTATCTGGTACATCCATTTCTCGTAGATCCTTCCAGAAATGCGAATCTGTTCTTTCGTTTACGTGATAATGCAAAATAATAAAATCGCGAATTTGCTCGAACTCAAGCTGCGATTGCTTGTTATATTCGTCAATTTGATGTTGCTTGAAACCGTCATGAGGGAATAAATGAATAAGCCTAACCACGGCGGACTGAATTAAGTGTATGCTGGTTGACTCGAGAGGCTCTAAAAAGCCGCTGGACAAACCAACTGCCACTACATTTTTATTCCATTGCTTACGTCTTCGTCCTGTTTTAAAGCGAATAAAATTAGGTTCGGCAAGTGGTTTGGTATCTAGATTACTTGATAATATGTCAAGCGCTTGCTCGTCAGAGTAATAATTACTACTGTACACCAAGCCATTACCATTACGGTGCTGAAGCGGAATACGCCACTGCCAACCGGCAGAGTGTGCTATTGAACGAGTGTAAGGTCTCGTATGTTCGTGACGCTCTGAGGGCATAGCCACTGCGCGATCGCAAGGCAGCCAATGTGACCAATCTTCATATCCTGTATTCAATGTTTGTTGGGTGAGCAGCCCCTTAAACCCTGAGCAGTCTATAAACAGGTCGCCTTCAATATCAGTACCGTCTTTAAGCGTTACCCCAGTGATGAAACCACTATCTGCGTCTTGCTGGACATCAGTAATGATGCCTTCTCTACGTGTAACGCCCATTGACTCACACTTTTTGCGTAAAAATCGAGCATACAATGACGCGTCAAAATGGTAGGCGTAAGGCATTTCAATTATTGGGTCGGGGGACTTGATATGGGCAAATTTACCTGCTTTGCAGGCTAGGTAGTTTAAATCGTAGTCCCAAATTGAGTCGGCAAGCCCTAATTCTTGAGCGCGTTTTAAATAGTGATGAAAGTGACAAAAAGCGTAGCTTTTTCCTGGCGCACCAAAGGTATGAAAATAACTTTCACCCTGCACACGCCAATTCTCAAATTTAATCGCTAGTTTCATAGTCGCGTTTGTTTCGCGCAGGAATTCTTTTTCTTCTATTCCCAATACATTATTTAGCGTAATGATTGGAGGGATGGTAGCCTCACCAACGCCAACGGTGCCAATCTCTTCAGACTCGACTAACGTTACGTCTACACCCGCACCGATGAGACGCTTAATGACCGCAGCTGATATCCAACCAGCAGTGCCACCGCCAACAATAACTACATTTTTTACCGTTTTATTCATCATAAATTTGCTGTCACCACTTTTTTTTAGCAGCTCACTGACACCACTTCTTAACATGGCATGTGCTGGTATACAACAAAAAGCCCCAACACCTGAGTAAATTGGGGCTTTTTGAATAGTACCTGTTTAGACGCCTGCCTTAAGCAAGCGTTACTTTAACATTACCTTAGAACGTGTAGTTAAAGCCAAGTAAGAAGTTACGGCCGTAACTTTGGTACTCAGTAATTTGACGACTGTCGCCCGGATTAACACGAACAGTTGGCTCGTCAGTTAAGTTCTGGCCTTGAAGCGTAACGCGAAGCCCTTCAAGGTAATCAATTCCAGAACCACTGAAGTCGTAACCTATCTGTGCGTCAATCTGCTTCACACCATTATCTTCAATTTGTGCTAAAGAAAGGCTCGTTGCGCGAGTTTCGGTTGCGAATGCGTCACGCTTAGTAGCTGATACTCGAAGTTCAAGACCATTGCTCTCATAAAACGCTGTCAGTGAATACGTCTCTTCTGACAACCCAGGTACTGAATCCCCGTTATCTAAGCCACCATCTAGGTAAGTCGCACTTGCAAAAACACCAAACCCCTCAAGTGAGTCATGAATAATATCAAAAGGAACACTACCTTGAAGCTCCCACCCACGAACAAAGCCCTCTAAACCATCTTCGCGGAAGCTAACGATGCCGTCGAATATTGTAGGTGGAACGATATCGTTTTGATCTAACACACCATCATCATTGATATCTGTTTGGCCTGAGGTTTGATGGAAGCCTTCAATATACGATTCACTGAAATCACCAACCGTTTGCCCTGCTACGTGCCAGTTTGTTAGATCTTTATAGAAGAAACTTACTGCAAAATAGCCAGAATCAGCGAAGTAATTCTCATAGGCAATATCAAACTGATTCGCTTCAAGCGGCTTCAAACGCGCATTACCAGAACTTGCAGACCAAGGGCCATTACCAACATTGTCTGAGATAATTTGCTGATCGTTAAAGGTAAAACTGACGGTATTGTTAGGACGCATGTCATCCATTCGTGGCCGGCTAATTACTTTACCTAATGCAGTACGAATAAACTGGTTTTCGGCTATTTCGAAGCTTAAATTTAGTGTAGGTAGCACGTCAGAGTAAGAATCTCCATCAGATACTGCTACGGATGATGTAAACCCAGTCGGCCCCGTGGTTGTGTTGAACCCCGTACCAGTTTGGTCAACATCTACAATCTGAAGCCCCAAATTACCAAACACCAATACGTCACCAATCTCGGTTTCAATATCAAGCTTCGCATATACGGTGAGGATATCCTCTTCGATGGTATAGGTATCTCCGCGACGACCATTTTCAAAAAGCTCGGCGTCCGTCAGCGTATAATAGCCGCTTCTGTATAGACCTAAACCGTCATAAGCAATTACACCGTCAATACCAATGTGGCTCAAGTCTGCCGTGCCAATCGGGTTAGGCACTAATTCTTGGTTCGGCCATGATGGTGCAGTTAAGAAGAAACCATTATTATCCTTTGATTTCTCGCGTGTCTGATAGTTAACACCTGCAGTTAACTTAGAAAAGATGCCCCACTCAACAAAACCCTCAAGGTCTAATCGCACTGCATCTAGTGTTTCGTTAAATACTGGTTCGTTGACGAAACCATCCTGTGCCGTGTCTGGTCCGAATCCTTCAACACCTTGGAACGCTTCAACAGGTGCCAATGAACCGCCCCATGCCTGAGGACCGGCCAAGTAAATTGAAGACGGATCAGCAAGATCAACACTGTCTAACGTAGGGTGGTCACTATATACAGCACCTGTGGAGGTCATTGTCCACGAACGCGGTGTCAACGGACGGCCATCAATACCTGCACGCCCAACACCTGAGTAACTTTCAACATCAGTAATTCGTTTATCAACTTCACCAGTCGACATGTCTAATGTTGCAGTCCAATTATCGTTAATAACATATTCTACATTTAGACCGAATGTCGTAAGTTCTGCTTTCTGCTGTCTCGAATCGTTACGAATAACCGATAGGAAACCGTCGTAATAACCAGACGTTACAAGACCATTTTCTACCCCAGTAATTGTGTAGGCACCTGTACCCCATTCAGCGCCACCTTCTTCAACACCTCGGCGTGCATCATTTTCTTCAAAATCGATGTAAAGCGCATCAAATTGAACAGTAAGATTGTCTGAAGGTGCATATTCAATAACACCAGCTATTGAAGTACGTTCCAGCATAGCAGAACGTGTATATGAGTCATGACCTCCAAGGATCACTGTACCTTCAGGTACATCGACGCCTTCTGCTGCTTTGGCAGGATCTGCTTCTGCATAACCCCAACCGCGGAAGTATTGTTCTTGACGTGGAGACTCCATATCAGCGATTGCCAATGCAACACCTAGTTTGTCATCAGCAAATTGGTCTACATAGTTAAAAGAAAGGCGGTGACCTTTGTTATCAAAGTCAGGGTTACCAGCGTCTTCTTGGTTTGCTTCATAAGTACCGTTAATCGCAACGGTTTTTGACGCATTTAGCGGGCTTACAGTTTGAATGTCGACTGTGCCACCAATGCCTTGAGTCATGAGACCAGCTTCAGGTGTTTTGTACACTAGAATATTTGAAACAATCTCCGTGGGATATAGGTCGAATTCTACGCCACGATTATCACCCATACCTAATAATTCACGTCCATTTAGTGTAGTTCCCACGTAATTTTCGTTAAAACCACGAACTGATATACCACTAGTACGGCCATTTCGACGTTCACCAGCAAGTCCTGGAAGACGAGAAATCGATTCTGCAATACTTGTATCGGGTAGTTTACCAATATCTTCTGCTGACAAGGCTTCAACTATTGACGTGTTGTCCATCTTAATAGCCTGTGCGCGCTGAAGACTGCCACGAATACCGCTAACTTGAATAACTTCAAGGTTTGCTTCATCAACAGCGTCCGTATCAGCATCTTGTGCAAGTGCTGGTGCACTTCCAAACGCCATACCGCCTGAAATAAGCGCAGCTTTAATTAGGTTGGGTTTAAATTGTTTCATAAACGGGTGTCCCATACAGTTGTAGTTGTTGTCTTCTTGTTGTTGTTATGACAATTAAATGACAATACATTCCATGGGGACAATGCTATAGATGACCTGAGTTCTGCACAATTGCCTGCATACGTATTCAATAAAATTTGTGCAACACGCCATTAACAATCTCTATCTACACCGTTATGTAATTTAACAACACATTGCCCATTATCTCGGGCCTGTAGAGCAAATGGTTGTAATTTTGTTACAGCTAAATTAAGGCAGATGTTAATAAAAAAGCAAAAAAAAGCCCGCATGTTGCGGGCTTTTCAATATCGGAAATAAGCGATTGCTTACCAGCCTGTAGTCTCGCGCAGCGCCTTGCCGATATCAGCAAGTGAGCGAACGGTTTTAACGCCTGCGTCTTCTAGTGCTTTAAATTTCTCATCAGCAGTACCTTTACCGCCTGCGATGATTGCACCAGCGTGACCCATACGCTTACCAGGAGGAGCAGTAACACCCGCAATGTAAGAAACAACTGGCTTAGTTACGTTCGCTTTGATGAACGCAGCTGCTTCTTCTTCTGCAGTACCGCCGATCTCACCGATCATTACGATAGCTTCAGTTTGTGGGTCGTCTTGGAACATCTGAAGGATGTCGATGAAGTTTGAACCAGGAATTGGGTCACCACCGATACCAACACAGGTAGACTGGCCGAAACCTTCATCAGTAGTTTGCTTAACCGCTTCGTACGTAAGCGTACCAGAGCGAGAAACAATACCTACTTTACCAGGCTTGTGAATGTGACCAGGCATGATACCAATCTTACACTCTCCAGGAGTGATAACACCTGGGCAGTTTGGACCAATCATGCGAACGCCTTTCGCTTCTACGTATTCTTTAACGTAAAGCATATCTAGCGTTGGAATACCTTCAGTAATACATACGATAAGCTCAATACCCGCGTCTGCAGCTTCAACAATTGAATCTTTACAGAATGGTGCTGGTACGTAGATAACTGTCGCTGTTGCGCCAGTTGCTTCTACTGCTTCACGTACAGTATTGAATACTGGTAGACCTAGGTGCTCAGTACCGCCTTTGCCTGGTGTAACACCACCAACCATTTGCGTACCGTAAGCAATTGCTTGTTCAGAGTGGAATGTACCCTGACCGCCAGTGAAACCCTGACAAATTACTTTAGTATCTTTATTAATTAATACAGACATTATTTGCCCTCCGCTGCAGCAACAACTTTCTGTGCTGCATCAGTTAGCGATTCAGCAGCGATGATATCTAGACCAGAGTTCGCTAGAACGTCACGGCCAAGCTCTGCATTGGTACCTTCTAGACGTACAACTACTGGTACTTCTACGCCTACTTCTTTAACCGCACCGATAATACCTTCTGCAATCATGTCACAGCGTACGATACCACCGAAGATGTTAACCAATACCGCTTTAACATTGTCATCAGAAAGGATGATTTTAAATGCTTCAGCTACACGCTCTTTAGTCGCGCCGCCACCAACATCTAGGAAGTTAGCTGGCTTGCCACCGTGTAGGTTTACGATGTCCATAGTACCCATTGCAAGGCCTGCACCGTTAACCATACAACCTACGTTACCGTCTAGTGCAACATAGTTAAGCTCCCACTGAGCCGCGTGTGCTTCACGCGCATCTTC
The DNA here is from genome assembly GCF_001885075.1 of Alteromonas sp. V450. Taxonomy (NCBI): domain Bacteria; kingdom Pseudomonadati; phylum Pseudomonadota; class Gammaproteobacteria; order Alteromonadales; family Alteromonadaceae; genus Alteromonas; species Alteromonas sp. V450. The sequence goes on along the minus strand of NZ_MODU01000004.1, from coordinate 1,020,038 downwards.
TTGCGAAGGATCTTGCATATCTTTCAGCTTAGGCTGACGATATAGTGCGTTACCGTCTATACCTACTTTTGCGTCAAGGCAGTGTAGGTTACCGTCGGTTTTGATCACTAGCGGGTTAATTTCGATAAGCGCCACGTCAAGCTCTTCAAACATCTTAGCTAGGCCAAGGAAGATTTGAGTGAATTGCTTAATTTGAACGCCAGAAAGACCAAGAGCAAACGCCATTTCGCGCGCTTGGTAAGGCTGAGGACCTACAATTGGGTCGATTTCAGCTTTAAGAATTTTTTCTGGAGTTTCTTCTGCAACAGTTTCAATTTCAACGCCACCTTCAGTAGATGCCATGAATACAACGCGACGGGTTGTACGGTCAACTACTGCACCAAGGTAAAGCTCGTTAGCGATATCTGTGCAAGATTCAACAAGGATTTTGCTCACAGGCTGACCGTTTTCGTCAGTCTGGAAAGTCACCAAATTTTTGCCAAGCCAGTTTTCAGCGAAAGCGCGAATGTCGTCTTTGTTTTTAACTAGCTTTACACCGCCAGCTTTACCGCGACCGCCCGCGTGTACCTGACACTTAACTACCCACTCTTCTCCGCCAATTCGGTCAGCGGCTTCTACAGCACCTTGAGCAGTGTCTGCTGCGTATCCTTCAGAAACAGGCAAACCGTATTCTTTGAATAGCTGCTTACCTTGGTATTCATGCAAATTCATGGTGTTTCTATCCGATTTTTAGTAAGACAAAAGCCGCATGTGCGACTTGATTATTTAGACTGATATTATAGGGTAAATATCAGCGTTGCGTTAGGCGCTAAGCAAGATAACACAAGCCAAGCACCCAACCACAATTAAGTGAGACGAAAGTCTTATACGTCTAGTAGTAGACGTGTTGGATCTTCTAGCATCTCTTTAACTGTTACCAAGAACCCAACTGATTCTTTACCATCGATAATACGGTGGTCATAAGAAAGCGCTAGGTACATCATTGGTAGAATTTCTACTTTGCCATTAACAGCCATTGGGCGATCTTGGATTTTGTGCATACCCAAGATTGCGCTTTGCGGCGGGTTAATGATTGGTGTAGACATTAGTGAACCAAACACACCACCGTTGGTGATTGTGAAGTTACCACCTTGTAGTTCAGCCAGTGACAGTTTACCGTCACGACCTTTAAGTGCTAGTTCCTTAATTCCTTTTTCAACACCTGCCATGCCAAGCGTGTCAGTATCTTTAAGTACTGGCGTTACAAGGCCACGTGGTGTAGAAACGGCAATCGATACGTCGAAGTAATTGTGATAAACAATGTCGTCACCGTCTATTGACGCGTTAACTTCAGGGAAACGTTTAAGTGCTTCAGTAACTGCTTTAACGTAGAACGACATAAAGCCTAAACGAATACCGTGACGTTTTTCGAAGCTCTCTTGATACTGTTTGCGAAGGTCCATAATTGGCTTCATGTTAACTTCGTTAAACGTAGTTAGCATTGCCGTAGAGTTCTTCGCTTCTAGAAGACGGTTAGCAATAGTCTTACGAAGGCGTGTCATTGGAACACGCTTTTCAGTGCGGTTACCCGTTGGTAAATCTGCCACTGGTGCTTCAGCCGCTGCAGGCGCAGCCTTGGCTGAGCTGTCGCCGCCTTTAAGGTACTTTTCAACGTCTTCTTTAGTGATACGGCCATTTTTGCCAGTGCCTTTCACTTTAGCTGCGTCTACGCCTTTTTCAGCAAGTAGACGACGAACTGAAGGGCTTAGCGCATCGCTACTGTCGTCACTATCATCTGATTCTGCCGATGCCGCTGGTGCAGATGCACCGCTTGCTGCACCTTCAACAAACTTAGCGATAACTTCTTCAGCAGTAACTGTTGCGCCTTCCTCTGCAATGATTTCTGCAAGAGAACCATCCGCAGGCGCAACCACTTCAAGTACCACTTTATCAGTTTCGATATCGACTAAGTTTTGATCGCGAGAAACCGCTTCGCCCACAGCAACGTGCCACGTAGCGATAGTTGCGTCAGCTACCGACTCTGGAAGTACCGGTACTTTAACATCTGAAGTTTTTCCAGAAGCCGCTGGAGCCGCTTCTGATTTAGCATCGTCTTTCGCATTGCTTTCTGTTTTAGCTTCAGCTGGTGCGGCCGCACCACCCTTTTCTAATTTTGCAATAACTTGCTCGCCTAAAACAGTTGCACCCTCTTCGTTTAGTATCTCACCAATTGTACCGTCCGCTGGCGCCACAACTTCTAAAACCACTTTATCAGTTTCAATATCAACCAGGTTCTGGTCTCGTTTAACTGCGTCACCGGCCTTTACGTGCCAGGTTGCAATGGTGGCATCGGCAACTGACTCAGGTAGAACCGGAACTTTTATCTCAATTGTCATTACTGTTCCTTATTTAATTGTGAGTGCGTTTTCAACCAGGGCTTTCTGTTGCTGGTTGTGAACGGATACATAACCTACTGCAGGTGACGAGGATGCATCACGCCCTGCATATGTTAATTTTGCACCATCTGGAATTGCTTGCCAGAAGTGGTGTTGGCTACAGTACCAAGCGCCTTGGTTTTGAGGCTCTTCTTGACACCAAACCCAATCTTTTACATGGCTGTATTGTGCCACAACTTTAGCGCATTCTTCTTGTGGGAATGGATAAAGTTGCTCTAAACGGATGATTGCGACGTCTGTTTGCTCATTTTTACGGCGCTGGTCTAATAAATCGTAGTAAACCTTGCCTGAACACATGACAACACGCTTTACGTTTTTCGGATCGATATCGTCAATTTCACCGATTACGTTATGGAATTTACCTTCGGCTAGTTCTTCAAGTGAAGATACCGCAAGAGGATGACGTAATAGTGACTTAGGCGACATTACGATAAGTGGCTTACGCATAGGGCGCACCACTTGGCGACGAAGCATGTTGTAAACCTGCGCAGGTGTTGATGGTACACACACTTGCCAGTTGTGGTCAGCACACATTTGAAGGAAACGTTCAAGACGTGCAGAGCTATGCTCTGGACCTTGACCCTCGTAACCGTGTGGAAGTAAAACGGTAAGACCACACAAACGGCCCCACTTTGCTTCACCTGAGCTCAAGAACTGATCAAATACAACCTGCGCACCGTTAGCGAAGTCACCAAACTGGGCTTCCCAAATAGTCAGACACGTAGGCTCTGCTGTCGCATAACCATACTCAAATGCCATTACTGCTTCTTCCGAAAGCACAGAGTCGTAAATTTCAATTTCACCCTGACCTTCGCGAATATGCTGCAGCGGCATATAGGTCGACGCATCTTTTTGATTGTGCAATACCGCGTGACGGTGGAAGAAAGTACCACGGCCTGAATCCTGACCGGTAATACGAATATCTTCGCCGGCATCTACGATAGTGGCATACGCTAAGTTTTCAGCCATACCCCAATCAAGTAGCTTTTCACCCGCGACCATGGCTTTACGGTCTTGATAAAGCTTGTTTACGCGCGACTGAAGCTTGTGCTCTTCAGGAATGTTAGTGATTGACTCACCGAGCTCTTTAAGCTTTTCAACTGAAAGCGAACCATCGTAAGGTGTATCCCAGTCGTGGCCAAGGTAAGGAGACCAGTCAACGCTGTGCTCTGTCATAGGACGCCACTCTTCGACAACACACGCTCCATGGTCAAGTGCTTCGCGGTACTCTTCGACAAAACGATCGGCATCACGTTGCTCAATCACACCCTCAGCGACTAGCTGATCAGCATAGATTACGCGTGGAACTGGATGCTTTTTAATTTTTTGATACATCAATGGCTGAGTAGCATTTGGCTCATCAGCTTCGTTGTGACCATGGCGACGGTAACACACTAGGTCGATAACCACGTCTTTCTTAAACTTGTTGCGGTATTCAAGCGCAAGCTGTGTAACAAAGGCAACCGCCTCAGGGTCGTCAGAGTTCACGTGGAAAATTGGTGCCTGTACCATCTTCGCAATGTCAGTACAGTATTGTGTAGAACGGGTATCTTCAGTCTTTGACGTCGTGAAACCAACCTGGTTGTTTACCACGATTCGAACTGTACCACCCACAGCAAAGCCACGAGTTTGTGACATGTTGAAGGTTTCTTGCACTACACCCTGACCTGCTATTGCCGAGTCACCGTGAATAGTAATTGGAAGTACAGTATTGGTGTCGTTGTTGCGGCGAGCAAGACGTGCACGTACTGACCCCATTACTACTGGGTTAACAATTTCAAGGTGAGACGGGTTAAATGCTAGCGCTAGGTGAACGTTTCCACCAGGCGTTGCAAAATCGGAAGAGAAGCCTGCGTGATACTTAACGTCACCCGCACCTAGTGAGTCGTCGTGCTTACCTGAGAATTCGTCAAACAGAACAGAAGGGTTTTTACCCAGCACGTTAACGAGCACATTCAAACGACCACGGTGAGCCATGCCGATAACCACTTCTTTGGTACCCGCTGTGCCAGCTTTAGTGATTAGGCCTTTAAGCATTGGAATCAACGCATCACCGCCTTCCAGTGAGAAGCGCTTTGCACCTGGGAATTTAGAACCCAAGTATTTTTCCATACCATCAGCAGCAGTAAGCCCCTTGAGAATACCTAGCTTCTCATCTCGAGAAATTTCAGGTTTTGCTTGAACCGATTCTATCTTTTGCTGCAACCAACGTTTCTGTTCGGTATCAGTAATATGCATGTATTCTGCACCGATAGAACCGCAGTAAGTGCGGTTAAGCGATTTAAACAGTTCACCTAGCGGCATAGAATCTTTGCCAATAGCGTAAGATCCTACATTGAAAACTGAATCAAAGTCCTGTTCAGAAAGGCTGTGGTGTGATAGTTCAAGATCGCGTACACGCTCTTGTTGCCATAGACCGAGTGGATCTAAATTAGCGTGTTGATGACCGCGGAAACGGAATGCGTTGATTAACTGGAGAACTTTAACTTGCCTGTCATCTGATACATTTGCAGAAGGCACAGACGGACTAGACATGCGGGCCGTAGGCCCTAACGCAGCAAGTTGCCTAAACTGATTTTTGATAACTGTATGATTGGTTTCTAACTCTACGCCATCGACTTTGGGGAGGTTATCGAAGATTTGTCGCCAATTTTCAGAGACACTTTGCGGGTCTTCTAAATAAGTTTCATACAACTCTTCAACATAGGCAGCGTTGGCACCTGCCATGTGCGAGGAATCCCACCACGCTTTCATCACGCTTTCTTGCATTTAATTTGCCTTGCTACGTTTTATAAAATCTAGTTAACAATCAATATGTATTATAAGGTTATTCTCAGCATAACCAAGTGTTATAACGGAGAATATATAAAAAAATAGCCATCCTGTTGGATGGCTATCTAGCGTATCGCATCTATAACTGAAAAAGTTATCAGACTATAGTACTAAACAGCCCGTTGTAAAAGCATAGACTTAATTTGGCCAATTGCCTTAGTCGGGTTTAATCCCTTAGGACAAACGCTTACACAGTTCATGATTCCATGACATCTAAATACGCTGAACGCATCATCAAGATCGTTAAGACGTTCTTCAGTTGCCGTATCACGGCTGTCAATAAGGAAACGATAAGCGTGAAGCAATCCAGCAGGACCAATGAACTTATCAGGGTTCCACCAGAATGACGGACATGATGTAGAACAACACGCACATAAAATACACTCGTAAAGACCGTCTAGCTTTGCACGCTCTTCTGGCGACTGTAAGTGCTCGCGCGCTGGCGGCTGCTTGCTGTCGTTGATTAAGAACGGCTTAATCTTTTCGTACTGTGTATAGAACTGTGTCATATCAACAACAAGGTCACGTACAACAGGTAGTCCTGGAAGTGGACGAACTACTATTTTGCCTTTACCTAGTGCAGATAGTGGCGTGATACACGCTAGGCCGTTTTTGCCGTTCATGTTCACACCGTCTGAACCACATACACCCTCACGGCAAGAACGACGGAAAGAAAGCGTCGGATCTTGCTCTTTAAGTGCAAGTAGTGCATCTAGCACCATCATGTCTTGACCTTCCTCTACATCAAGAGTGTAGTCTTGCATGCGAGGCTTGGCGTCTACTTCCGGGTTGTAACGATAAATCGAAAAAGTTAATTGCATGATCGTTGCCTCTCTTAATATGAACGCACTTTAGGAGGGAATGCTTCCCTAAGCTTAGGCGCCATATTTACTTCACGTTTAAGCATTTTATCAGTGTTCGGATCATAGATGCTGTGGCATAACCAGTTATCATCATCACGGTCCGGGAAGTCGAAGCGGCTGTGTGCGCCACGGCTTTCTGTTCTGAAGTTCGCTGCTACTGCTGTGCTGTACGCGGTTTCCATTAGGTTATCAAGCTCTAAGCATTCAATACGCTGGGTATTGAAATCTGCGCTCTTGTCGTCAAGGCGTGCATGCTTAAGACGCTCGCGAATCTCGCTAAGCTCTTTAAGCCCTTCCGCCATTGCTTCACCTTCACGGAATACTGAGAAGTTAAGCTGCATGCATTTCTGCAAGTCTTTCTTAATTTGTACTGGGTCTTCGCCCTTGCCTTTCTCTGAATTTTCCCAACGGTTGAAACGCGTCATTGATGCTTCAAGGTCAGACTCAGATGCGTCGCGTGTTGGTGCCATTTCAGAAAGTGCTTTACCAAGGTGTAGACCAGTCGCACGACCGAATACAACAAGGTCAAGAAGTGAGTTACCGCCTAGACGGTTTGCACCGTGTACAGATACACATGCAATCTCACCACAAGCGAATAGACCGTTAACAACCTTGTCATTACCGTTTTCATCAACAGTTAGACACTGACCGTCTACATTTGTTGGAATACCACCCATCATGTAGTGACAAGTAGGAATTACTGGAATTGGCTCTTTAACAGGGTCAACGTGTGCGAACGTTCGTGACAGCTCAAGAATACCAGGTAGGCGTGACTCAAGTACGTCTTTACCTAAGTGATCAAGCTTAAGTTTGATGTGAGTACCCCATGGGCCTTCACAACCACGACCTTCACGGATTTCTGTCATCATTGAACGTGCAACAACGTCACGACCAGCAAGGTCTTTTGCGTTAGGCGCGTAACGTTCCATGAAGCGTTCACCGTCTTTGTTTAGAAGGTAACCACCTTCACCACGACAACCTTCGGTTACCAATGTACCTGCGCCAGCGATACCCGTTGGGTGGAACTGCCACATTTCCATATCTTGAACCGCAACACCTGCGCGAAGTGCCATACCAACACCGTCACCAGTGTTGATGTGTGCGTTTGTAGTCGACGCATAGATTCGACCCGCACCACCTGTTGCAAGAACAACAGCGCGCGACTTAAAGTAAACAACTTCACCAGTCTCGATGTCGATTGCTGTACAACCTACAACGTCGCCGTCTTGGTTCTTCACTAAGTCAAGTGCATACCACTCAGAAAACACTTTTGTTTTGTTCTTTACGTTTTGTTGGTAAAGAAGGTGAAGAAGTGCGTGACCAGTACGGTCAGCTGCGGCCGCTGTGCGAGCGCCCTGCTCACCACCAAAGTTTTTAGACTGACCACCAAATGGACGCTGGTAAATTTTACCATTTTCGAAGCGAGAGAACGGAAGCCCCATGTTCTCCATCTCGATGATGGCTTCTGGACCAGTTTTACACATGTACTCGATAGCGTCTTGGTCACCGATATAATCAGATCCCTTAACGGTGTCATACATATGCCATTCCCAATTGTCTTCGTGTGAATTACCAAGTGCTACGGTAATACCACCTTGAGCTGACACAGTATGAGAACGGGTTGGAAATACTTTTGACAACAGTGCACATGATTTACCAGACTGTGAAATCTGTAATGCGGCACGCATACCTGCGCCGCCTGCACCAATTACAACTGCATCAAACTCGTGAACGGGTAAACTCATTTTACACTCCCCACAATACGAATAGGCCAACAGCTACATAGCCGAATGCGATGATATTTAAAATATATTGTAGTCCTGCGCGCAGACCTGTTGCTTTAACATAGTCTGTAAGCACCTGCCAAAGGCCGATGCGCACGTGGATCATCACTGCTACTAGTGCTGCCAATGTGAAAACTTTCATAGCTAGGCCAGAGAATAATCCCCGCCATTCAATAAACGTTATGTTATCGGTGGTGATAAAAAACCACGCCATGAAAACCGAGTACGCGAAAATAATAGCTGCTGTAGCGCGTAAAGAAACGTAATCTTGTACGCCGTCGCGCTTAATGCTTGCTTGGTTGGTTACCATAATGCAACTCCCAATACTACGGTCAGTACAACCCAAAGTGCGATTACCGCTTTTGCACTTGTGTTACCCGACTCTAATTCTTCCCAGTGACCTAAATCCATAACAACGTGTCTTAGGCCGCCTAGAATGTGATACGTCAGCGCTGAGGCTGTGCCAATTGCGACAAATTTTCCAAGGAAACCGTCCATGATTGCTTGAACGTTCGCGAAACCTTCAGGCGAATGAACAGAGACTGCCCATGCCCAGATAACGAATAGAAGCGCGAAGAACATAGCAACACCGGTTACACGGTGGAGAATTGACGAAATAGCAGAAGGCGGAAATTTAATAGTATTGAGTTCTAAATTTACTGGTCTTTGCTTTTTCACAATGTATGCCTGTTTAATCCGTAGGGGATAATGAATTTCTTACTTTATTATGTCCTGAGTAAGTGAATTCGTTTTTTAACCTGTTAATCGTCTCATCCGCTGAGTTGTTAACAATTTGTGAATTATTTTACTCTGCTTTTAACAGAATAAATATTCTGTTTCTAAGCACCGCTGAGTATATCCAGCGTAGTATATAATTACAATTTTTTGTGACGGTGTAAGACTTTAGTCTCGCTTCAACAGTTTTTGTTATTTCATTTGAATAAAAAGAGATCAAAATTTGTTGATACGCGTTAAAGTAGAACGATAACGATGCAGTAATATTAGCAGCAGCCGAAGTGAATAACTATCTGCAAGGGTTAGAAATTAATGACTTTTAATCTATGTGACTATTTATTCTACTTCAAAGGGTTACTTTTTAATCTAACCTGATAATATATTTATCATTCGGTGGTTTACCTTTTTTTAAAAGCCATTGATAATTGCACCGTATCGGGCAAAGTGAATTTTCCACGAGTTAATTAAACTTTATCAGATTGCTAAATATTTTTTTGTGCAATCCGGAATATTTATTATGCATATATGCAATTAAATTGACTTGTTAGTACATTATAAAGTACAAATACGCCCACTTTTCCCAACGAAGCGAACAGTTTCGTTCGTTTTCGCTGCAAACAGAACCATTCTGAGGAGAGCATTTATGGCAGATCAGAAAGCCATTCTTAAAGCCGGCGGTAAGGAAATCGAGCTTCCTATCTTGTCTGGCACCGAAGGACAAGATGTTATCGATGTCCGTACGTTAGGCCAACACGGTTATTTTACGTACGACCCAGGTTTTATGGCGACAGGATCTTGCGAGTCTTCAATTACCTACATTGATGGCGCTCAAGGTGTACTATTACACCGCGGTTTCCCTATCGAAGAACTAGCGCGTGACGCAGACTACTTAGAAGTTTGTCACATGCTTCTTCACGGTGATGCACCGACAAAAGAACAGTACGAAGAATTTAAAGAGACGATTACCCGTCACACCATGGTACACGAGCAAATTAACATGTTCTTCCACGGTTTCCGCAACGACGCGCACCCTATGGCAATGCTATGTGGTACCGTTGGCGCAATGTCTTCGTTCTACCACAGCGATTTAGACGTTTCTAACGAAGAACAGCGCATTCGTAGCGCGCATCGTTTGATTGCTAAAATGCCTACTCTTGTAGCAATGTGCTACAAGTACAACGTAGGTCAACCGTTTGTTTATCCACGCAACGATTTAAGCTATGCAGCTAACTTCCTGAACATGATGTTCTCTGTACCAGCAGAAGAATATCAAATCAGCCCAGCTGTTGAACGCGCTATGGATCGTATTTTTACGCTTCATGCTGACCACGAGCAAAACGCGTCAACGTCTACTGTTCGTCTAGCAGGTTCTTCAGGTGCGAACCCATACGCATGTATTTCTGCGGGTGTTGCATCACTTTGGGGTCCAGCTCACGGCGGTGCGAACGAAGCTTGTTTGAATATGCTAGAAGAGATCGGCACTGTTGATCGCATTCCAGAATTTATCGCACGCGCAAAAGACAAGAGCGATCCATTCCGTCTAATGGGCTTCGGTCACCGCGTTTACAAAAACCACGACCCACGTGCTACTGTAATGCGTGAAAGCTGCCACGAAGTGCTTAGCGAACTAAACGTTAAAGATCCACTTCTTGAAGTTGCCATGGAACTAGAAAAAATCGCGTTGAGCGACCCTTACTTCGCAGAGAAGAAATTGTTCCCTAACGTTGACTTCTACTCTGGTATCGTACTTAAAGCGATTGGTATTCCTACCAACATGTTCACGTGTATATTTGCGCTGTCTCGCACAGTAGGTTGGATTTCACACTGGCATGAAATGATGAGCGACCCGAAACAAAAAATCGGGCGTCCTCGTCAGCTATACACTGGTCACAGCCAACGTAAGTATACGCCAATTAAGTAGTCATTCAGTTATTACTGAACTAAGACGTACGCTTAAGTGTAAAAATAGCGCCTTCATGGCGCTATTTTTTTTTATACAATGTTTATTTAAGGAGCATCAATGCCCTATTCTGCAGTGTTTCTAGGTATTGCTGGTCTCATACCTTTTGCAGCTATGCCACTGGCTTATCAACTTAATCTATTATCGCTTACGCAAAGTGCAGTTTATTTTGTGCAGTATTCAGCCGTATTGTTGTCTTTTTTTGGTGGTATTCACTGGTGGGACGCGATAAGCAATCAACGATATGACAAACAGATGGTTATCGCCATGTTACCAACAATTATTGGTTGGCTTTGTCTTGTCTTCTCACACGATGTGAAGGTGTTTGGTGTGTTGTCGTTGAGCTATGTGTCTGTACTCATTTACGACAAGTTTACCCTTAGCCTTCCTAAAGACCAGGTTGTAAGTTATATCAGCTTGCGAATGGGGTTAACGAGCGTGGTTGTTATCTGTCACGCATGGATGATTTACTTAGTCGCTTAGCGCTTCGCTTCTGTTAGCGATGTGACCTTTGTAGATATTAATAGGTTTGGCTGAAAACGGAGTTATAGCAGCGAGATAAGGCAAATACGCAGTTAAAAAACCACCTAAAGAGTTACGCATAACCCACTTAAGCCACTGATAAATATCGACAAAGTATAATTTTCATCTAATTAAGACGAAGGCGATAACAACGCAAATATCGCCTTCGTCCACGACCTTAACTAAGAAAAATGAACAACAATGATTGTGTTTATTCTGCACGTATCAGTGCAAGAACCTCTTCAGTCTTTTGTTCCATCAACGCAATATCACCTTTACTTTCAACATTTAGACGAATAACAGGTTCTGTGTTTGATTTACGCAAGTTAAAGCGCCATGAGCCAAATTCCAGGCCCAGACCATCAGTGGTATCAACTACACTAGCCAGTGGCTTGTACTTATCAGTAACGCGCGTTAACGCCGCGTCAGCATCGTTGAGTTTACTGTTAATTTCACCGGAAGATGGAAACGCTTCAATTCGCGCTTTTACCATACTCGCTAGCGTTTGTTTTTTCACACACACCAACTCAGCAATGAGCAACCAAGGGATCATGCCTGAATCGCAATAGGCAAAATCTCTAAAATAGTGGTGTGCGCTCATTTCGCCACCATACACGGCGTCTTCTTTGCGCATACGCTCTTTAATAAACGCGTGGCCAGTTTTAGATTTTATGGGTGTTCCGCCAGCAGTATTGATAATGTCTTCCGTGTTCCAATATACTCGCGGGTCATAAATAATTTTACTGTTGGTGTCTTTTTCAATAAATGCTTCGGCGAGCAAGCCAACAATATAATACCCTTCAATGAAATTACCTTCCGCATCAAACAGAAAACAGCGATCGAAGTCACCATCCCATGCAATACCGAAATCCGCCCCTGAAGCTCTAACTGCATCAGCAGTGTCAGCACGATTTTCTGGCAAAAGTGGGTTGGGTATACCGTTTGGAAATGTGCCATCTGCATTGTGATGTACTTTCACAAACTCTATCGGAACACCCTGCACTTTCATTTCTTTTTCAATAGCGTCTAGCGCGGGGCCTGCGGCACCATTACCTGCATTAACCACCACTTTTAACGGCGTAAAATTGCTCAAATTAACGTAAGAAAGCATGTGAGAAACATAGTCAGACATACACGATTTAACCGCATATTTATCAGTTTCAGAAAGCTTGTCTTCTTTTACATGGGCCGTACCGTTAAAAAACGCATCTGCATCAATCAATGCACCCTCAGTGTAGTGTGCTAATCGCTCTGAAACGAAGCTCTCTTCTAGTGCTTCCGCTTTCTCTTTTATCGCGTTAAGGCCAGTATCGCCACTAATTGGAACAGAGCCTGACTTCACCAGTTTCATACCGTTGTAATTAATAGGGTTATGGCTAGCGGTGACTTCTATCCCCCCGTCTACACCCAAATGCTTCGTAGCAAAGTAAATTTCTTCGGTTCCCGCCATGCCAATATCAGTCACGCTAGCCCCAGCATCTACAATACCTGCGCTTAGCGCTAATTTTAATGGTGTTGACGTAAGACGAACATCGCTGCCAACAACAACTGTTTTTGCATTGAGCTCTTGAGTAAAGGCATAACCGATTCGGTACGCTACCTCCTCGGTTAACTGTGAATTTAATTCGCCGCGAATATCGTAAGCTTTGAAGCAGTTGATTGGGGTTGCCATTCAGATAAAGATCCCATGAGTTAATAAGATTATTCGGAAATTCTAGTAATAACGTGCATCCAAATACATTAGTGCGCTATGTTTGAAGCAAACGTTACATTTTTACATGACCGTATTTAATCATCGGGAACAAGGAATTACTAACCCAATTTATGTAAAAAAGTTCGAATACGATACTATTTATACAACGCTAACCCTAATGCTAAAGCCTATTTTGCCAACGTGCCGTTTTGATAATCATTGAAAGCTTGTACTATCTCTTGTTGCGAATTCATTACAAAAGGGCCGTATTGAACGACTGGCTCGTTGATAGGCTTCCCCGAAACAAAAATGAGTTTAGCGTTATCATCAGCAATCAGTGATAACCGTGAACCTGTTATAGATAAAATTCCAAGAGATCCCTGTTTTAAACGAGTGCCTTGCTCACCGCTCTCTACGCTGACGTGCCCGTCATAAACGTAAATAAAGGCAGACTCACCCGATTTCACCTCAATATCAGTAGTTCCTTTACATAGGTTTATGTCTAAAAACGTTGGTGCCACGGCGGTTGTTTTTACCGGCCCCTGCACGCCGTCAAACTCACCAGCTAACACTTTTACGCTTGCATTGCCTGCGTTAACTAAGGGAACAAGATCCGGTTGGATGTCTTGATAGTTTGGTGCACTCATTTTTTCGTTGGCAGGAAGGTTTACCCAAAGTTGGAAGCCCTGTAATAAGCCTTCTTCCTGCTCAGGCATTTCTTCGTGAATAATCCCCCTTCCCGCGTTCATCCACTGTATTCCCCCTGCATCAATAACACCCTCATTGCCCACTGAATCTTTGTGGCGCATTTTACCTGCCAACATATAGGTTACAGTTTGAAAGCCTCTATGAGGATGAGACGGAAACCCAGCAATATACTCACCGGGGTTGTCAGACCCAAAAAAGTCCAGCATTAAAAACGGGTCAAGACGAGGCAAATCCGGTTGACCAATAATGCGCGTAAGCGAAACGCCGGCACCATCGCTAGTCGATATACCCTGCACTACTTTCGTGACCTGTTTTGTGGTAGATGTTAAACCGTTGTTTTCCATAACCATACCTATCCATGTTGCGTCGAAATATGGTCACGACCATGAGGTGACATAAAATCTTGTTCAGGTCCTACAGGAATAACCTGAGTAGGATTAATCATCGTGTGGCTGAAGTAGTAATGCCGTTTAATATGATCCAGGTTTACTGTTTCTCTTACACCATCCACTTGATATAGCTCTTTCATATATCCGAAGATATTCGGATAATCAGCGATTTGCCGTTTGTTGCATTTAAAATGACCGTGATACACCGCATCGAATCTTATTAACGTTGTAAATAAACGCCAATCGGCTTCTGTAATGCTATCGCCAACGAGGTAACGTTGTTTACTCAACCTCGCCTCTATCCAATCTAAGGCATTAAAAAGTGAACTAACGGCTTCTTCGTATGCAGCTTGGCTTGTCGCAAAACCCGCCTTATAAACACCGTTATTAATATCGTGATAAACCCGCTCGTTTACGCTATCTATTTCCTCGCGCAGTGCTTTTGGATAATAGTCATCAGTGTTTCCCGTTAACGCATTAAACGCTGTGTTAAAAATTCGAATAATCTCCGCTGACTCGTTGTTCACAATGCTATTCGTTTTTGTATCCCACAATACCGGTACCGTTACACGAGTAGTTACTGATGGCTGCGCTTTTGTATAAATTTGGTGTACAAAGTCTGCATTATACAACTTATCGCCTGTAGCCCCCGGATAGGTTTTAAACTCCCACCCATTTTCGAGCATTTCCGGGTGAACTATAGAGACATCAATATGATTTTCTAGCCCTTTTAGCTTGCGGAAAATTAACGTTCTGTGTGCCCAAGGACAGGCTAGCGATACATACAGATGATATCGGCCAGACTCAGCTTTAAATTCTGAACTATCGTCAGATGATATGTCATTGCGAAATTTTGACGCTTGGCGTTCAAATTTTCCGCCGCTTTTTTTTGTATCGTACCACTTATCTTGCCACTTGCCGTCTACGAGCAACCCCATAACTTTTACCTTTTATCAATGTAAGTCATTCAATTAAACCATGTAACAAAGTCAACGTATGTTGCGTAAAATTGGATTGTTTATTCGATAAAATTAAAAGGTTTAATATCCATAGTGTTTTTTAACGAAAAGTTTGAGATGATGCGCGCCCTTGAGGAAGGCCTCATAGACAAGCTGAAGTGGGTTAAATATTTGTTAAGTGAAATAAATCATGTCTGAAGATCCTCGTTTAGGCGGCATAACACGTCTTTATGGAAATCAACAAACAAAGAAGCTGGCTGAAAGCCATGTAGCAATAGTCGGCATTGGCGGAGTGGGAAGTTGGACTGCCGAAGCATTGGCTCGCTCTGGCGTTGGTAAATTAACGCTTATCGACCTTGATGACGTATGCATAACCAACACAAACCGTCAAATTCACGCGCTTTCCAATACCATTGGCGAAGCAAAAGTCGATGCCATTTCTGCACGGATTGCGTTGATAAATCCGAACTGTGAAGTTCATTGTGTTGAAGATTTTGTTACACCAGACAATACTGCGGAATTGCTTACAAATAAGCTAAGCGCTGTTGTTGATGCTACCGACAGTGTTCGAGCAAAAGCGGCTATGATTGCTCACTGTAAGCGTATAAAAGTACCCATTGTTACGGTAGGTGGTGCGGGAGGACAAATTGACCCTACCCAAGTAACAACTGGTGATCTATCAAAAACAACGCAAGATCCACTTGCAGCAAAGCTTCGAAGCGAATTACGACGAAACTATAATTTTAGTAAAAACCCGAAGCGCCGCTTTGGTGTCGAATGCATATATTCAACCGAACAATTGCGTTATCCTCAACCTGACGGTTCTGTTTGCTATAACAAATCGGCCATGGAAAATGGCACGCGCTTAGACTGTGCAGGTGGATTTGGGGCGGTCGTTACCGTCACTGCAACGTTTGGCATGTTTGCTGCTGCCAGTATTATAAACCGCCTTACTGGACAAAAATAAAGTTTGGTCGATAACATGTAACGTCCGATATAAAAAATGAATTAACCATAAAACTTCGGGCTTAATAATAGCTTGTGGCTTAGGTGAAAAGGAGAACAAAATGTCACCAACAGAACTTGATAAACTAATGTCAGATTGTGCTAGCGATGCAGTTGTCGTTGCTAAAACAGAATTTGACACCGAGCTTGACGGCTCACCTGCAAGCATTCCATTGGTAGACGATATACTTTTGAGTTTTCTTGATAAATATCATGAACAAGCATTAGAAGATCAGGCAGTTTTTACGATTTGTAATGTATTCGGGGCTTATGTTGGTGAAATTCTCAAAAGCCAATTAGATGCTACATGGGTATATGATCAGTCTAACCCAGACGCTCCCAGTGTGTTCTTGCAGGTTGGTGAGAATACATATGCGTTTGCAGGCATCTGCTATGAAAGGCTTGTTAATGATAGCCAGGTCAGCGTTAACGCCTATTATGAACAAGCGTTAAACAACCACCGAAACCTTTCGCATTAGCTATAGCGCTCATGGATTGGGGTGGGCCCAATCCGCTATCATCCATTTTAAGTGTCTACTTTTACTAATCGCATAAAGCGACATTGAGTATAGCGTGAGCTTAGCCCCTGTCATCAACTCAAACCCCCAGTGATGTCGCATTGAGTAATAGATTTGAACGATTAGTAAAGCAACAATTCCCGTTTGAACAAGCGGTAAAACTGCATGTCGCCACACTTTAATTTCTCGTTTCCACAGTCTTTCCCGCTGGCTCACCAACAGCAATGACGCTAAAACGGGTAAACTTGCAACCAGTCCTAAACCCAGCGTTGCTTTCTGAGGATAAAAAAAAGTGAGGAGTTCATTGGTTTGGGACATAGATGCTAATGAAAAAATGAATGCCAACCAGTCGATACACAAAAATAAAAGCACACCGTAAAACCAGCTTGGGGGCAGTATTCGGCCCGACTCATCATAGAACTTTAGAGGGAGTTTTAGCATAAAGCGTGAAAACGAACGTTTGATAAAATTGTCAATTTGACTATAGGTGGGGCTTAATGGTGACTTTTAAACCGTTATACACACGAAAACAGCAGCAAAATGGAAGAACTTCAACAGATTAAAAAGTTATTGCGGAATTAGCATAATATTTCGTGGGCGCTCATGGTAAAATTGGTGCATCAGATAAACCTTAAGATCGTAAAATGACAGTACAAAAATACACCCCAAATCAAACAACAACGTTAGAGACACCTGTAAAAGTGCTTAGCGAACATACGTCTACTGCTTCAGAGACAGGTAGTCGTATTGGTTTCGTTAGCTTGGGCTGCCCTAAAAACCTTGTTGATTCAGAACGGATCCTTACTCAACTGCGCACTGAAGGATACGATGTTGTACCTACATACAACGATGCAGATTTGGTTATTGTAAATACGTGTGGCTTTATTGACGCCGCCGTAGAAGAGTCGTTAGATACCATAGGCGAAGCACTAAAAGAAAACGGCAAAGTCATCGTAACAGGTTGTTTGGGCGTTAAAGAAGACGAAATTCGCGAGTTACACCCGAACGTACTCGCAATTACCGGTCCTCATGCTTACGAAACCGTAGTAGAACAGGTTCATGAGCATCTTCCTAAACCACAGCACAACCCGTTTTCAGATTTAATACCCGATCATGGCGTGAAACTTACACCACGTCACTACGCCTATTTGAAAATTTCGGAAGGGTGCAACCACCGTTGCACATTTTGTATCATCCCTTCCATGCGCGGTGACTTGGTAAGCCGTCCTGTGGGGAGTATCCTAGATGAGGCTAAGCGTTTAAAAGAGGCCGGCGTTAAGGAGCTGTTGGTAATTTCACAAGATACAAGTGCCTATGGCGTAGATGTGAAACATAGAACCGGTTTCTGGGACGGTATGCCGGTAAAGGCACATATGCAGCAGCTGTGTGAAAAACTGGGTGAAATGGGTATTTGGGTTCGCCTTCATTATGTTTACCCTTATCCACACGTTGATGACCTCATTCCTTTAATGAATGAGGGTAAAATACTGCCTTATTTAGATATTCCATTCCAGCATGCGAGCAAACGCATCCTTAAACTTATGAAACGCCCTGGTAGCGCAGAGCGCGTTCTTGAGCGCGTTAAAAAGTGGCGTGAACAGTGCCCATCATTAGTGATCCGCTCAACGTTTATCGTTGGCTTTCCTGGTGAGACAGAGGAAGAGTTTGAAGAACTGCTTACATTCTTGCGAGAAGCACAACTTGACCGAGTAGGCGCTTTTGCATATTCACCCGTTGAAGGGGCTAAGGCAAATGACTTACCCAACCCTGTACCTGAAGATATAAAGCAAGCAAGACTTGCTCGTTTTATGGAGGTTCAAGGGGAAATAAGTGCAGCGCGCTTAAAAGCACGTATAGGTAATGAATATCAAATCGTCATTGATAGTGTTGATGCTGAGGGCGCTGTAGGTAGATCTTACGCAGACGCTCCTGAGGTAGATGGTGTTGTCCATCTTAATGGTGTTTATGACGTTAAACCTGGTGATCGCGTGTGGGCTGAAGTCATTCATGCTAACGAGCACGATGTTTGGGCCGTATTGTCTGAAGATCAAGAATCAGACGACGAACAGTAAACCGGTATACCTTTGTCTGAATGCTACATTTTCATGTAGCATCAGTAGAACCCACAGCCCCAAAAGGCGCTTTAGAAGAGCGCCTTTTGAGTGTTAATCACCAAGGTAACACATCTCCATTTGAATGAATAAAGCGCCCTGAATTATCAACATTTAATTCTTCAATGCGTTGACATAATCGACTGGCGCAAGTGTCAGCATCAATATCACCAGCGCCATTGACCATTTCAGTTTGAACGAATCCAGGATGAAAAATACCAACTGCTATGCCTTTTATACCGAGATCTCTTGTCAGTGAAACACCCACCGCGTTCAGTGCTGCCTTTGACATTCTGTAACCATAGTAACCGCCAGACCCATTATCTGCCATCGAACCCATACGGCTCGATATCAACGCCACCTTACTTCCTTCAACTAAGTTAGGCAATAACGTTTGCGTTACCAACAAAGGTCCCATTGCATTAACCCGAAACTGATAATCGATAGTGTTTGGATCCCAGTCATCGATACTTTCTCTGCCCAAAACACCTGCATTATTGATAAGTAGATCAATTTTCACGTCTTTTATAGAGGCCAGTTTTTCGCCTAATTCTTCAGGCTTTGAAACATCGACACTTTTAATGACATTTACACCGGCGCTATTTAGTTCATCACAACTATTTCTGCACGTTGCGTAAACGGTTGCTCCCATTGCTTTGTATTGCTTGGTAAGAGCAAGGCCTATACCTCGATTACCACCAGTAATTACCACATTCATAACGGTTCCTTTGTTAATATGCGTGTTAGTTCTAGCTATTTATAGTCTTTAACAAACGTTCTAGATCTTCAGGTGTGTCAATGCCTATAGGCGGTGGCGCGATGGCTACCTCACAGTGTATTTTATCGCCGTACCAAATTGCACGCAGTTGCTCTAATGACTCAATTTGCTCAAGTGCACTGGGTGAATAGTTGACGTATTTGCTCACATAGCTTGCTCTATAGGCATATATTCCTATGTGCCTTTGATACAACGAGGTATTCGCTGTACCTGGTGATCGCATCATAGTGTCGCGTTCAAAAGGAATACAAGAACGAGAAAAATAGATAGACTCGCCGTAGTTATTCACAATTACTTTTACGATATTAGGGTTAAAAACATCTTCTTCATTGTCGATATTTGTCGACAATGTTGCCATTTGGCACTGTGAGGAATCTGCCAAGTTGACTGCGACTTGTCGTATGTTCTCAGCGGGAATAAAAGGTTCATCTCCCTGCACATTCACGACTATTTCGTCAGATGCCAGGCCCTCTTTTTTAATCACTTCTGCAATACGTTCTGTCCCAGATTGGTGATTTTCAGACGTCATGCATACGCGTGCAAAGTTTGATGCAACTTTTTCAATTCGAGTATCGTCAGTTGCAACAATGATCTCACTGGCGCCAGCTTCTTGGGCACGTTCAAAAACGTGCTGGACCATCGGCTTGCCGTTGATATCCGCAAGTGGTTTCCCAGGAAAACGACTAGAGCCGAATCGCGCTGGAATAATAACTGTAAATGACATGCCCTACCTCTATCGCGTCGCGTCAACTTCTTCAAGCGACATTGTGTGTGCTTTACTTTCGATAAGTACCGCAATACCGTCTTTAATATCGAATGCAAGTCGGTCAAAACGACAAATCAAGCGGGAATTGTCATCGCTCATTACTAGCTTACCTTTACATACTGGACATGCCAGCACCTCTAGCAATTTCTTATCAAATGCCATCAATATTCATCCTATTTGACTTATATTTCTGAAAAGCTTGTTTTGGCAAGTTTTCCATCTAATAGATTATAAAATTCGCGTGGTATTTCTGCGGTTACCGGTAAATACCAACAATCATGATGTGCAAACGCGCGAACTTTCACTGCGTCTTTTTCTGTCATGATTACTCGCCCATTAGGTATATCAGACGCGGTAAACGTGTGATGATCAGGCAGGGCTTTAGTGCCAGAAAGTGATATCCTCAACGCGATTAGCTGATTAAAAAAGCGTTGAGGAGAGCCGATACCGGCAACGGCATGGCACGTTTTTTCAGCAATCTGTTCGGCGTCAAGTTCAACCGACGTGTCTTGAACATTGACAAATTTCCCGGGCGTTAGCGACATCAAAAACTGAGGCGCCACTGGGTTGTCAAATGTGGGCAAAGTTCGCGCGTTATGCACAATGGCATCGACATTTGATAATCGCCACGTACCCTCGCGAAGCGGCCCCATGGGAAGCAAAAAACCGCTTCCTACTTTTCTGTCATCCATTACTACAAGTTCTACGTCGCGAGCCAGTGCGTAGTGCTGAAGTCCGTCATCACAAATAATCAGTTCGCAGTTACACTGCTCAACCAAAAAACGTGCGCCTCGCGATCTATTCGGGTCGATGACAACGTCGCAGTCACTTCGTATTGCTAACAGCCTCGGCTCGTCTCCTACCTCCGACGCGTTATCGTCCCCTTTAACTTTCCTAGGGTAAAACGGAGATTTTGCGCCGTATCCACGACTTAAAATACCCACTTTCACACCTTTTTGTCGGTAATGATCAGCCAGTGCTAACACAACGGGTGTTTTTCCATTGCCTCCTACGGAGATGTTGCCTACCACAATAACCGGACATGATGGACGATAAACTTTTTTAACGCCAACGTTATACAATGCCCTTCGCATCGCTGAAATCAAAAAAAACAAAAGTGAAAGTGGCGCTAATATCCAGACTAACGGATGACCGAAATACCATTTATCGTGAACATTTTTACCTGTGTCAGCTTTCACTGGCTTTCACCAAACTGTAGCGCATGCAGTTGGGCATAATGCCCGCCACTTGCTAATAGTTCAGAATGCTTACCTTTTTCGATAATTCGGCCTTGCTCGACCACCATAATGCAATCTGCATTTTCTATGGTAGACAATCGATGGGCAACAACGATACTTGTGCAGCGCTTTTGAAGTGTTTCAAGCGCGTCCTGAATCAATCTCTCTGATTCGGTATCTAATGCTGATGTTGCCTCATCAAGAATAAGAATTGGGGCATCTGCCAATATCGCTCGTGCGATAGCAATTCGTTGTCTTTGACCGCCCGATAACATCAAACCGTTTTCACCTACGACAGTGTCTAAACCGTCGGGAAGGTTTGCAAGAAACTCCTCAACATGTGCCATTTTAGCCGCGCTTTCAATCTCACTTCTTGAAACGTGCTGTTTGGCACCATAGGCAATGTTATTGGCGATAGTGTCGTTAAATAGGGTAACGTTTTGAGATACAACGGCGAACTGTGCTCGTAACGACTTAAGGTCAATATCGTTTAACTTAATATCATCAATTCTAATTTCGCCTTTTTGTGGCCGGTAAAATCGCGTAAGCAGTGAAGACATCGTCGACTTACCACTACCGGAACGGCCAACCAACGCAATTGATTGTCCAGGCGAGGCGGTAAAATTGACATCAGACAAAGCTGGCGTCTGTTTGCCTGGATAATGGAAAGTCACATCGGAAAATTCTATTTTTCCCTTGGCGCGTTCTAACCTAATCTGCCCTTTGTCTTCCTCGTCTTCTTCATCAAGGATTTCAAAAATACTGGCACACGCGGCCATACCCTTTTGAAATTGGTTATTAATTGTTGTTAGCTGCTTTAGTGGCTTTAATAACATAACCATACAAAATACAACGTTGATGAAAACCCCAGCAGTAAGCTTTTCTAACATGCCCGGCGTACTGGCAATAAATAATACAACTGCCAACGCAATAGACGCTATAACTTGAATGGAAGAAACGCTGAGTATTGAGGTAACAGACAGCTTCATTGTTTGCTGCCGGTTGTGGTTGTTTTTCTCTTTAAACCGGGTTTGCTCTATTTCCTGGCCACCAAACATGATCACAACTTTATGGCCCTTTACCGCCTGTTCAACAGAAGACGTCAAGTTGCCCATAGATTGCTGGATATTTTTACTCACTACACGAAAGCGTTTGCTCACAAAGGACACAATAACCGCAACCACGGGCCCAATAAGCAAGAAAATTAACGACAATTGCCAAGAGTAATAGAACATAACAGCCAAAAGGCCAACGACTAATGCCCCTTCTCTCACTAATGTGAGTAAGGCTTTACCTGAAGCTGCAGCTACTTGTTCGGTGTCATAGGTTACCTTACTGATTAACCCTCCGACCGCGTGATGGTCGTGAAACGATACTGGTAAATGGATGTACTTATCGAAAAGCTGTTGGCGCATACGCATAACAACTTGTGCACCAATCCAACTCAATGTGTAGCTGCCTAGAAAGTTAAATATGCCGCGTAGTAAAAACAGCGGAACTATTGCGTACGCTGCCAACCTTAAATAATCATGATCATTCTTTCCAAGAGATTCATCGATCATGGGCTGTAGCTGAGCAAATACAAAGGTATCGACAGCAGAATAGCCAATCATTCCAATGATAGCGAACGCGAAAGGAACTTTATAAGCTTTAAGGTATTCCAAAAAGCGTTTAATTTGATAATCCGAATTGTCGGCGTGTTGCATGCAGTTTTTTACACCCGTATTTTGGCCAGTGTTTATCTGTTTCTTTTTATTGCGGAACGCATCGCCGCAAAGTAATACCGTATTGTACGCGTAATATTACTAATTCACTAATTTCCATGGTTTATTGGTCAAGCAATGTGCGTAATATTCCCACTTACGGTTTCTGATGTAAGGTCAAAACTATCAAATTAAAGATGGGAGGGCATTCTAGGTGCTAAGTACCAACGCTTTTCAAAGTCAAAGCGCTGTGTTTTTACCCTTACGTTAACACCATCGACTGTTGCATTTATATACCCGTGATAGCTTGTCATGTAAGGTTTAACACCATGGTTAAGATATCGTTGATATACTGCCTTTGAAGGGAATTTCCATCGATTTTCATAGCCTTGTGTGAATATGACAACACGTGGTTTAACCTGCTCTATAAAGATGTCCGTCGACGAAGTATTACTCCCATGGTGGGGGGCTAACAAAATATCCGCCGCCACTGTCTTTTCAGTTTCTCCCCCTTTTGAGGCGTCAAGGTAATGGGTTAGTAGCGCATATTCACTGGCTTTTTCTATATCACCAGGGATAAGTATGCGGGTTGAGTCATCGGATATCTTGACCACGCATGAACTTGCATTATTGTCTTTGGCGTTCCCTTTTTTTGGCCACATAAAATCAATGTTGAGTGCTTGCCACGAGAAGCTTAGGCCCTGTTCACATGCTTTGATGTGTTTCGATGTAGAAACGGGGAGATAAAAATCGGCATACCGCGCAAGCCTTGATTGTGATATCTCGTTAAATCCCCCTGCATGATCGTTATCGCTGTGAGTATGGATAACAAAATCAATGTATTGAATATTTCGTTTTAGTAAAAAGGGTAAAAGCACATTGCTTGCAATCGTTGCTTTGCCGTTATAGCTTGCGCCTGTATCTATCACCATCGCCCGCTTGCCTTTTGTAATAGCAACCGCGCTGGCTTGGCCTGCATCAAAAACATGAAGCTCCCATAGTGTTTCGTTTGTATGAATAAAGCTTGTTAAAAAAGGCACGATTAAAGCCACTACACATAAATATTTGAAACGCCATTTCGGTAAAAGCGCTACAAACACCGCAGCTAAAATAGCAATGGCAGCTTCCGTTTTCAAAAACAGTGACATAGCGCTGAATTCGAGCTCGGCCAGCAATGTTAATATGTGAAGCACAAAACCAAGCGCTATATCTGCGTATTCAAACAACAGCGTTAATACATGCGAAAGTAACGACGGAGCTGCGAATAAAACATTGAGCAGGTATAACAGCAGCAAGATGAATAAGCATATTGGCAGCATAACTGTGACCATGGGTAGCGCAATAAGATTTGCCAAAATCGACACGATACTCGCACTTTCAAACCAAATAAAAGTTATGGGAAGCATGGTTATTGTAAGTCCACACTGAAGCTTAAACATCGCTTTAAGTGCATTGTTGCCATTAAGTGAAAATCGCAGTACTAAGAACCAGATGATAAATAGTGCACCGACACTTAGATAAAAGCTTGCGCTCAACACTGAAAGTGGAAATAAAATTAAGCACAACGCAAGCATGATCAGCCCCATGTGAAATGGTCGCCATACCACTTTGAATAGAGATAACGTGCACACAAGTGTTAAAAGAACCCATGCACGAATTACCGGCAACGCGGCTCCACAGATTATTGCATAACCTAAACCGGTTAAAATTACGGCGCACAATATTGACGCCCGTAACGGAGCGAACCAAAAGTGCCCTTTATGTTTTCGCCTACTCCAGTAACGAGTGGTGTTAAATACAATATTGCTAGTAAGGGGGCTGACTAATTTAATAAACATATAAAAAGTAATGTTCAAAAAAAGCATAGAAGCACCTGCAACAACGCTTAAGTGCATGCCCGATACACTAAACAAGTGACCCGTCCCGGTACGTTGCAAGGTAATCCAATCAATATCGGTTAAGCCATTTCTTTGCCCCAATAATAAAGCTTTCCACCATGCTGTATTTTTTAGTGGTAACAATTCAAGGAAATCGATTAGATGCTGACGAACGGTATGATTGTGGCTAATAGATTCGGGATGAAACGCCTTCACGTACCCCGTAGCACTTACCCGTTTACTCACTAAAATGCGTTGCCTATCTGCTCCTACAGGGTTTGCTTTTGCATAGGTTGGCTTTAGTTTTACAATAGCGCTAAACGTATCGCCCTCACGGAGGCAAGGCGCGCTGTCATTAGCATTAAGTGCAACACGAAAACCTATTGCAGTTGCTATATCATCCACGAAGGGGAGTCCGTTTAAAATGGACCCCTTCGGCAAACTAAAAAGCGTGGTGGCATCGCGGTGATGCAGTTTCTTAACGTTAACAAGATAAGAGGCATAACCTTTGTCTGGCCCGCCTTCTTTTTCTGATTGCCTGCACAGTGCGTCGATTACTTGCCCACTTACTATGACATCTTGTTGAATTTTATCTTCAGGCAGTTGCCAAGCAGTGTAAAAATACCCTACACTCGCCATCCAAACTATACCCGCAATTGCGCCGCTTAGTGCATGACTGCCTATAATTGGGTATACGAGGCCGCTTTTGCCTTTAAAAGTGCGGCTTTTGTATATCATGAAACACAATAGAACCAATTCTATCGTCATCATGATGTACATTGAGACATTACTTGGTAAGCTCGGCCAAAAAACGCAGGTCATTGCGCCAGCGCAAAAACAGCCTACCCAAATTGTGATACAATTTAGCATGTTATCACGTAGCAAGTGACATAGCGTGAACCTCGCCTGCGTGATGAAATGTTACGAAGACGCAAGGTTTGTCAGTTTTGATTTTATTTTCGAGATGCATCGATATTTATGCCTAAAAAATTTATTCGACGTTTTTTGCCTGATCATCAAAGTATTAAGCAAAATAGAGCCTTAAAAATTTTTGGAAAAGTATTACATGAACCTAACCTTTGGCATTTGAATCGTCGTTCTGCATCTGGCGCTTTCGCAATTGGTTTATTTTTTGCGTTTTGGCCAGTTCCTTTTCAAATGTGGCTTTCAGCTGGTGTTGCCATTCCTTTTCGCGCAAATTTGCCATTATCCGTTGCTACCGTTTGGATAACTAACCCCTTTACTATTCCGCCTATATTTTATGGGGCTTATAAAGTTGGAACTACTGTACTTGGGACTAAACCTGAACATTTTGAGTTTCAATTTAGCTGGCAATGGGTGGTAGAAAGTATAAATACTATTGGCCCGGCGTTCCTTGTAGGCTGTG
This sequence comes from Alteromonas sp. V450, assembly GCF_001885075.1. Taxonomy (NCBI): domain Bacteria; kingdom Pseudomonadati; phylum Pseudomonadota; class Gammaproteobacteria; order Alteromonadales; family Alteromonadaceae; genus Alteromonas; species Alteromonas sp. V450. The sequence goes on along the minus strand of NZ_MODU01000004.1, from coordinate 993,775 downwards.
GAATTTGCTCAGTCGTATTTGGGTTAGCGGGTTACGTTACGCTGAACTGGGTCTGGCGTTTACAGGTGAAAAAAGCGTGGGAGAAAAGACGTCAACTGCGCCGTCAGTCGGCGCAGTAGTAATGTTACAATAGCGAGGGTTGTTTGCTATTCATGTTGAGCTAAAAACGAAACAAGCGCTGTTTCGTCCCACACTTCTACCCCTAATTCTTGAGCTTTTGTCAGTTTGGAACCAGCTTTTTCGCCTGCAACGAGAAAGTCGGTATTTTTACTTACTGACCCGGCAACTTTAGCGCCGAGAAGCTGTAACCTAGCTTTTGCGTCTGAACGGCCCATTTCGCTTAGCGTTCCGGTTATTACGCAAGTTTTACCTTCTAGCGGTAAATTCCCTTCTGATGGTTTTTCTATCGTTGGCCAGGTTATCCCTTCACGAAGTAGCGCTTCTAACACCTCAGTATTGTGTTGCTCATTGAAAAAGTTAAAGATATGCGTGGCAACCACTTCACCAACATCTTGAACCTCGACTAACGCTTCAAGCGACGCACTGCGGATAGCCTCTAACGTCTCAAAATGCATAGCTAAATTCGATGCTGTTGCCTCGCCTACCTCACGAATACCCAGTGCATAAAGAAACTTAGCAAGCGTTGTTTTTTTTGCAGTCTCAAGAGAACTTAGTAATTTGGTCGCTGACTTTTCCGCCATTCGCTCTAGGCCAATTAAGTTGCTAAGAGAAAGCGTAAAAAAGTCGGCAGGGCTATGTACTAAATCCGCATCAACCAGTTGGTCCACGAGCTTGTCGCCTAGCCCATCAATATCAAACGCTTTTCGCGAGGCAAAATGCTTCAACGCTTGCTTGCGCTGCGCTGCACAAATTAACCCGCCTGTACAACGGGCTACGGCTTCATCTTCAAGCTTTTCTACTTGCGAACCGCAAACTGGGCACTGACTGGGAAACGCTATATCAGCCTCATCGCCAGTACGTTTTGACTCTAGTACTGACACGACCTGAGGAATAACGTCACCTGCGCGGCGTATTACCACCGTATCGCCAACTTTAACGCCAAGGCGGTGGATCTCATCCTGATTGTGTAACGTAGCGTTAGATACCGTTACACCACCAACAAATACAGGTTCTAGCCGCGCAACAGGTGTTATTGCGCCGGTTCGCCCCACCTGGAATTCAACGTCAAGTAATGTGGTAACTTCTTCTTGCGCTGGAAACTTTTGTGCTATCGCCCAGCGAGGCGCACGTGCAACAAAGCCTAGTGATTGTTGAAGTGTTATCGCATTTACCTTAAACACCACCCCATCAATATCGTAAGGCAGGTTGTCGCGCACATTCAAAATACGATTGTAATAGTCAAGACATCCATTTCCGCCTTCTGCAACGTCAATATCAGGGCACAGTGGTAGCCCCCAACTTGCCAATTTGTGCAATCGAGCACTGTGAGTGTCGGGAAGTTCAACACTGTCTGGCTGTACAACGCCCAAAGAGTATGCATAAAACATCAGAGGCCTTTTGGCCGTTATTTTTGAATCAAGTTGACGAAGACTACCCGCAGCTGCATTCCTTGGGTTAGCAAACACTTTACCGCCAGATTGGCGTTGGTGTTCATTGAGCTTTACAAAGCCATCGCGAGGCATAAATACCTCACCACGAACTTCAACCCTTGAAGGAAGACCTTCGCCACGCAGTGTCAAAGGCACGTTTGCTATTGTTCTGACATTGGCGGTAATGTTTTCACCTACTTGACCATCGCCACGTGTAGCGGCGCGCACTAGCTGACCATTTTCATACAAAATACTTACCGCCAACCCATCTAACTTGGGTTCACAGCTGAAATGAAGCGTTGCAGTATCTTTTAAACGATCTTTTAAACGTTTTTCAAACGCCAGCAGTGATGCTTCGTCGAATGCATTGTCAAGCGACAGCATGGGAACCTCATGGGTTACCTGCTCAAACGACGACAACGCTTCACCGCCTACTTTTTGCGATGGCGAATTAACACTTCGTAGCTCAGGATAGGTTTTTTCTAACGCTATCAGCGCTTGCATATCTCTATCATAAACAGCATCAGGTACGGTGGGATCATCTAACACGTAGTACTGATAGTTATATTCATTCAATTGATTGCGAAGGGTCGCAATCTCTTTTTTTGCTTGTTCTAAAGACTCAGACATGCGGATCTATTCACGCCCTTTGTACGGTTAATAGGAAGGAAACGGTGACGTGTGCCACCGTTGATTTCGGTATGTTAACTACGAGAGATTATCCGCTTACGTTCAAATTCACGAATTTTCTCAACATATTGTTGTAGGCCTTGTTTTGTTAAAACACTTCTTCTGCCATCTAAAACCTGCGCACCAAACTCATCAGCAAGCTTTCTAGCGGCATTATGCATCATATTAAACACTTGGTGAGGATCGCCTTCTATAGGTAAAATCATAAACAGCGATACGCCTTGCGTTTCAAAATTTTCAAGGCTGTCAATGTCAAAAACGCCCGGCTTGAACATATTAGCCAAGCTAAATAAAACAGGGCCTTTTCCGTTTGAATTTACATGGCGGTGAAAGATGTCTTGGTCGCCAAATTTAAACCCCAGTGTAAGCAACATCGGTAGCAAGGCCGCCCCAGATATTACCGCGTCATCTTGCGCCCGCACATTTAACACGAGTACTTCTTGCTCTACGGTCTCTTGATCAGCACTACTACCAGGTTCATCTTCATCCAATGCGCTAAAGCCGATATCACCTTGGCTTTCAAACCCACTTTGACTTGTATCAAAGTCTATGCGCATCTGGTCGTCGCCAAATCGAGGTTCTTCGCGTTTAACCGAAGTTCTTGTGCGTTTAATTCGCGATGTACGCTTGTGTTGTGCAGCTTCGTCAGAGTGGTTAGACATAGGTTCATCTTGCGCATCTAAACAAAAGCGCTCCACTTCTTCGCCTTGGGTAGTATGCTTCTGAGCCCCACTATTGTCGGCGCTAGTTGACACACCGTTAACATCAGAGCCCGAAGTGCTTCGTTCAGAAGACGATGAAGGTTCACCACTCACCTCTTGTCCTTTCAGTAAAAAACCCGGCGGCTCAGGAAACTCAGTCACATTATCAGGAACCGAACCTTCGCCCGAACGCACTGCCATGTGAGGCTTTGGGTTTGATACAACAGCACCGTAAAGTTTTGGCTCATTCTTGGGTGTTACCTCTTGTTGCGTCTTGCTGTCGTCGGCCTCAGTATCGGCGCTTTCGCCATCGAACCCATTACTGCTTGTAATACTGTCTGCCTGTTCCGTATTTTTCTGTTGCACTTCTTCAGATGGCGCAGCATTGTCGGCAAGCTCATTATCATCATCCGAAGAGGCTGGCTTGGCACTGTTGCTGACAACCCTTACCGAACCAATACCAAGTTCGTCGAAACCATCTACCGACTCGGTGTCATCCAGATCGTCGATGTTATCGTCTTCCCACTGTCGAGGCTCAAGACGTTGTCTTTCTTCTGGCTTGTTGTTTTTACGTATTTTCCAAATACCATGCGCCAACACGGCCAGAATAAATACCGTGCCCCCTAATAGTAAAAATAGACGTAATTGATCTTCCATTTAATTTCTTTCGCCCTTTGTTATGCTTCTGCGAAGGCTACAGCTTCGTCTACATCCACTGCAACCATGCGTGAGACGCCAGGTTCTGCCATTGTTACACCAGTAAGATGACTTGCCATTTCCATCGCTATTTTGTTGTGGGTGATATAAATAAATTGCACTGTTTGAGACATTTCTGACACCAAATTACAAAAACGACCAACATTGGCATCATCTAACGGCGCATCTACCTCGTCCAGCAAACAAAACGGCGCTGGATTTAACCTAAAAATAGCAAACACTAATGATAAAGCGGTTAGTGCTTTTTCTCCACCGCTTAAGAGGTGGATTGTACTATTTTTCTTTCCAGGGGGGCGCGCCATAATAGTAACCCCAGTTTCTAACAAGTCATCATCAGTAAGTGCAAGATAGGCAGAGCCACCTCCAAACACTTTAGGAAACAACGTTTTCAAATCTTCGTTTACTTGTTCGAATGTCGCTGAAAAACGGCTGCGCGTTTCCTTGTCTATTTTACGAATTGCAGACTGCAGTGTTTCTAGCGCTTCAGTTAAGTCATGATGCTGTGTATCTAAATGATTCTTGCGTTCTGATTGAATGTCGAATTCTTCAACAGCAGCTAAGTTTACTGCGCCTAGTCGCTGAAGGCTTGCTTGTACGCTATCCAACTCTTCCTGCCACTTTCCTTCATCTGCGTCTTGAGGTAACGCTTCTAAAAGTGTCTTAAGTGACTGCTGCGAGTCGTCTAATTGCTCTATCACTGTGTTAGCGCGAACTCTAAACCCTTCTATATCAATATTTAACTTGTCTATCGCGGTTTGCTTTTCTTGGATGATTTTTGAAAGCGCTTGATGCCCTTTTTCGGCTTCTCGTAACCATTGCTCGATGTCTTCAAGCTCGGTTTGCTTTTCACAACGCGCCTGTTCAAGCTCTACTTTTTGTTCTAGCAGAATTTGCAGCTCAGCATCTTGTCGCTCTTGTGGTGCTAATAGCTGTTTAAGCTCTTCTTCTAAACGAAGCTTATTTTCTGCGTACTCCTCACGCTGCTTTTTGTTACGCGTAACCTGTTGAAGGTGAAGAGTTTGGTGATTTTCCAATTGCTGACATTTTAACGCAAGCTCATGTTTTTTAGACACTAGTTGTTCTACGAGCGCTTTAGCTTCTTCACACAAACGCTCCTGTGACTCGCGTTCGCTGTTGATATTTTCAATAAAGGCTTGTTGTTCTTCAATTTTTGCCTCTTGAAGTTCTAACGTAGCGGATAACTGCGTGATCTGAGCCTCTTCTTCATTAAAAAGGGTTTGCTGCTTTTCAATTTCATCGTGCAGTTTTTGATAACGCTCAGCATTTTGTTCCACTCTCATCGTTAAAAGCGAAATCTGATTTTTTATCTGCAACGCGGCATTATTATTTTCAGTTAACTGCAACAAGGCTTGTTGTTGCTGCGCTTCAATATCCGCTTTGAGCCCGCCAATTTCATCAAGCTTGCACAACGCTTCTTCTTGTTGCGCTTCTAACCCTTGTAATGTTGACGATAAGTTGGCTATTTTGTTCGCGCGCTGAAGAACGCCGTCACTTGTTTCTCCGGGTTTTAATAACCATTCTGTGCTTAACCAAAGACCTGACTTGGCAATAACACTGGAAAAGCCGTTAACTGTAGATTGTTTTTCGTTCAAGGCATCCGAAACTACGCGAAATGCATCGCTTTCATTTTCACAATATAAAATGTCATTGAACATTTTAGGAAATGATATGGGCTTTTCTTCAGCACCGCTGTAGCGTTTTACAATCTCGTTAGCAAGCGATTGCGCTTTAGGTTTTTCAGTAAGCGCACCGTTAGAAAATACAGTGCAGCCTATTGGTAAGTCGCTATAGGCATCGATGAGTTCGTTCGTTGTGTGTTTAACAGCAATGACTGGCGAATGAAGATTCGTGAGTATTGCTTCAACTGCAACAGTAAGATCACTGGGAATTGAAAGCTGCTGCCACAGTTTGCTTAACCACGTTACGGTTTCATTATTCTCTAGCGCAGCGTCCTGCTGAAGTGCTTCTAACGCAAAAATTGCAGACTGAGTGGCTTGATAGTCGCCCTTTACATTGTGTAATTGACTCTCAACCGCTTTAACATCCTCAGTAATCTTTTGTAGTGAATCAGCCAGCGTATCGCACGTTGCCTGCGCATTATCAATATCTAATTGACGTTGCTCGTACTGCGCCTCCAAGATCTCAAGCTGCTCATTGAGGTCATCGTCTTTAAGCTGTTCACGTTCATCGTTAAGCTCACTTATACGCTGCGATGTACGAAGCTGCATATTCATCAAAGATTGAATTTGGCCATGGCTTTGCTGCACGCTTTGTCGAAGCTGGTTAAATAGCAACTCTTGTTCACGCGCTTTACTATTAAATTCACGTAACGATTGTTCGCCGTCGTCTAGGCGCTCTCTGGCTTGTTCGAGCTCGGCTTCTTTAATTTCAAGCTCAGGCACCACTTTATCAAGTGATCCTCGTGAAATGGCAAGCGCCGTTTCGGCCTCTTCTATTGACGCGTGGAGCAACGATACTTGTTCATTAAGGCGAGTAAGCTCGCTTTCTACCTGTACCTTTCTTTGCTTAGCATGAAGCGCATTTTGTTCTAGGCGCGTTATTTGATTGCCTGTTGTAAAAATTTGCTGTTGAAGGTCGTCAATACTCTGTTTCGCTTGAACCTGACGGGTTTTATAACTCTCTACGCCAGCCTCATCACCTTGTAATCTGGCATTTAACCCATCTACTTCAAGCTGTATTACCTGTTGCTGCTTTTGCAACGCCTCTATTCGTTGACTATTTTTCAAAAAACGAATGGCAGCGAGTTGACCTTTGAGTTCACGTGTTTTGGCACGTAACGTTTTATAACGCGTTGCAGCCGCAGCCTGACGCTGCAACTTCTCAAGCTGCTTGCCTAATTCATCTCTAACATCGTTAAGCCGTTCAAGGTTGTCTTGCGTGTGCTTTATTCTATTTTCGGTTTCACGCCTGCGTTCTTTGTATTTAGATATACCAGCGGCTTCTTCAATAAATACACGCAATTCTTGAGGTTTAGATTCAATTAACCTAGAAATCATGCCCTGTTCAATAATTGCGTAGGACCGAGGCCCAAGGCCAGTGCCTAAGAACAAGTCAGTGACATCTCTTCTGCGGCATTTAGTGCCATTCAAAAAGTAGGTAGACGTTGCGTCTCGGGTAACAAGTCGCTTAACAGACAGTTCGTTGTATTTTGCATATTCTCCACCAATACGGTTGGAAGTATTGTCAAATACAAGCTCCACACTGCATTGTCCCACGGGCTTTCGGTTAGACGAGCCATTAAAAATCACGTCTGTCATTGCATCGCCGCGCAAGTTCTTCGCAGAACTTTCGCCTAGAACCCAACGCACAGCATCAATAACATTGGATTTTCCACAGCCGTTAGGGCCAACAACGGCCGTCATTTCGCCCGGGAAAGGAATGGTGGTAGGCTCGACAAAAGACTTAAAGCCCGCTAATTTTATTTTTTTAAGCCTCATTAGCTCACCCTCGACATTGCAAAAGAATGCGCTTTAGCTAGCTTGAAATATAAATTAGAAAGGAACGATACAGTCACGGGGTAATATCTGTTGTTATTATCTCTACGACTCTATCAAAACATACAGCTTGTAACAATTACCATTTTCATAAGCTTTCTGTACATCGTATCATATTGTAATTACTGAAAATCACAACGTAAGGAGTCGCAATGAGTGCGGGGGGTGTTCACTATTTTTTTGAAGGGTTTTCTCTTATCAAAACAAAAGGTTTGAAGCGCTTTGTTTTTGTACCGCTTACAATAAACGTTTTGTTATTTTCAGCCGCATTTTACTTCTTATTCGGCCAAATTGAAGTAGGTGTAATGTATGTCGTTAATTTAGTTCCAGACTGGCTTGGTTGGGTAAAAACGGCGATAAGTTTCTTCCTTTGGCCGCTAGCCTTATTAAGTGTATTGCTTATTTTTGCCCTTATCTTTGGCACATTGGCAAATTGGATTGCGGCACCTTTTAACGGTGTACTATCTGAAAAAGTAGAGCGTCATCTGACTGGCCAAGGTTTAGGCGACGAAGGTGTTATGGCGTTAGTAAAAGACATCCCGAGAACGGTAGGACGGGAGCTCACAAAACTTATCTGGTATCTACCGCGTGCTATTGGCTTTTTGTTGCTGTTTTTCTTTCTGCCCGTTATTGGACAGTTACTGTGGTTCTTGTTCAATGCATGGATGATGGCAATTCAGTATTGTGATTATCCCTATGACAACCACAAAATTGACTTTACGCGAATGCGACTGCATTTAGGGCAGCATAAAGGCAAAGCAATGACATTCGGTATCATGGTAAATATATTTTCACTCATACCCATTATTAACTTTATTGTGATGCCTGTTGCTATTTGTGGTGCAACTTCAATGTGGGTAAAAGAGCTGAAACACACCGCTGCGCACTAATCACCGATAAACGCCTCGTACTTTGCAAGCCAAAAGGCAGCCTCTTCTCGGTTGCCTTGCTTGTGAAAGGCTTGAAACAGGTTCATTGAAATAGGCCGTTGGGCCTCCTGCTTCATTAATTGTTGTTCCCATAGCACGAGATAAAGCGGAGGAATTACACCACTGTCATGGTGCTCCATAAAGGTTATTCGGCGGCTTGGTTTGTAACTATCCTTGCCGATAATGGTACACGTTTTAGCAGGGGCAATAATGGTAGCGGGGTCAATTTCAAGCCAGTTAGCTACTGTCGAATGCGGTGAATACCAATACGCACTGTCTACAATTAAATTTGGCGGCGTAAAATCGTTTATGTCACTACTGTTACATAGTCGTGTTGCCATCGTACGACCAATAGGGTATTCGTCGACAAAACCCGAAAAGTGGGCCAATTCATGAACAAAAACAGAATATGAATCGCTAATATCTAAGTACATCACCCCGTTTTGAACGTTTGCTTTACCTTGCTCTGCCACCACTACCGCGTGACTAAACTCCCGTTTTTTCGCCAGTGCCGATAGCTGTTTAACATCACACCCTAATACGCCCGCCCCTGCAAAATTAGGCTCGCATTTCAAAGAGTTTTCTTCAAGCCAAACAGGAGGCGCTATACAAAGTGGCAACGAAGCAAGTCTAAGATCCTTATTAAAGCTTTCGTATAAATGATGCGCACGAATTATTGTTGCAAGACTGGTTGCGAAAGGCTGAATACGTTGAAGACAATACTTATCAGCGCGCTTATGTAACCAGTTATATGCACCAATGCTGTTACTACTTACCGGAGAATATAGCTCTAATGTGTGTATGGCCTGCTTGGCTTGCTCATGCCCTTGAGAAACGGCCTTTTCGAAATATGTTTTAGCCAGTTCTGTATTGCCTTCATCCCATAGTAAGCGTGCATATTTATAGGCACTTTGCATATCCAGGTCGGCCGTTGCCACTAATAAAGGTTTAGCGAGTTGCTGTTTACCGTGAAGCATATACCAATCTGCTAACGCAGCTTGTGCAGGCAAATAATCTTGTTCTGCAGCGCTAATTAACCATTTTTCTCTCTTTTTAGGCTCATTAGTCGACATGGCGAACGCGAGTTGGGCCTCTGCAACATTTCCTAAAGCGGCAAGTCGCATTAAGCTTCGCGACGCCTCTTCTTCACCCAGCATTTGGTACAGTAACCATGCTGCATCCGCATTTCCATCGTTAACTAATTTTTCTAACCAATAAATTGCTATGGCGTCTTCATAATCAGGAAACTGCAATTGGTGAGCAGATTCAAACTGTTTTACTAATGTATTTTGTGCCACCGCAGAGCCGTCTGCGCCAGCATACCAAAGCAAAGAGAAAACACTGTTTTGATTAACAGCATTAGAAGAGGAAAACTGTTGTGCTGTTGCACTATTTTTTAAAAGTTGTGGCACATAGCGACCGCTATCACCAGCTACAATGAGCAGTGCAAAAACTGCTAAAAACAAACCACGCATATGAATAAATGGTTAATTGTCGCTGCTAGCAACAGCGTTTGCTTTTTCGCGTAGTCGATTGAGTTCCATTCTTGCGTAGCGATGTTCAACGTAGTCAAACACATTTGTACTCAACGCCAGTTTGAAATAATTTGACGCGATACCCTTATTGCCTTTTTGCGCATGAAACTTGCCAAGGTAAAAGTAGGCTTCGCATAACCTGTCTGTTAGCGCTTTTTGACTTTGAATGCCATTTAAAAGCGAGTTAAGTACCTGGTTCTCGTTTGTGGTACCAAGAAACAAATCAACCAACGATGTGGCCCAATGCGCATTGTCTAGGTTTGGTCGAATTGAAGCAAGATACACGCTCCCCTGCTCTTGGCCAATTTCATGTTGCGCAAAAAAAGCCCACAACGCTCGAAAGGGGTCAGTTTCGTCTTTTTCAAAGAACGTATTTAAATCTACCGACGCTAATTCAGCACGGCCGCCGTAATAGAGCGCGATACCTCTGTTTAGAAACGCAAAATCATAGCTAGGGTCGATTTCTAACGTTGAGTCAAATGCATCGTAAGCTTGAATAAAGTCATTTTGTTGAATGTAGTGAATACCAATAGAATTATACGCTTCGGCAAGATCGGGTTTTAGCGAAATAGCCTGTGTGTAATCAAACTGTGCAAGGCCTGCTAGCCCAACGCTGTCGTACAGCATGCCCCTTTGATAGTGCAACTCGGCTCTATCTTCATCTGTTAATGCCGGGCTGGTGAGTACTTGATTGTAGCGTGCAATGGCCATTTCCGAACGAGGATTGATCGGAGCAGGTTCTGCAAGCAGTAGGTTTCCCATCTGCGGTTGTTCAGAAAATGACTGGGTCTGTGTGCAACCGGTCAAAATACCGACGATAAGGGAAAAAAAGATGAGACTAACGTTTCTGCACATGGTAAAAAAGCATTCTATAAAAAAAGAAAAAACCGCCTGCACACAATATTTACGATTGGTACGGCATTTGTGCCGCCAACCTTCTCTTATTTGATGATAAAAGTAAAGCGCAATGGACGGTTAACACAGGTAGCTATGAACAAAAATAATTTACAGAAACTTTCAGAACTTGCATTTGATGCCCAAAAAAATTCTCATTCTCCTTATTCAAACTTTAAAGTTGGTGCTTCGCTAATCACTCCTAGCGGTGAAATTTTTTCCGGCTGTAACGTTGAAAGCGCAGCGTTTCCTCTTGGTCAATGCGCCGAGGCGACAGCAATTGGAAACATGGTGACCAACGGCCACAAACACATTGCTCACATTGTTATTGCTAGCCCTAACGACGAACTGTGTTTTCCTTGCGGCGGCTGTAGACAAAAAATTGCCGAGTTTGCTAGCGATGAAACGCCAGTAACCATGGTAACTAAAACCGGAAATGTATTCGATACAACAATAGGCGATTTACTACCCCACGCTTTTAGAGCACACGACCTAGATAAATAATCGTTAACGACAGAAAGGCGCACTTTCAAATAATTGAATAGGCGCCTTCAGTGTATGCTCGCTACCGCTTACGGTTGGTCGTTATCGCTTTGATCTTGTTTTCTATTTAACTTCGCAGCAGCCATAAAGCCAATTGCGAATACGGCAAAAATAACTACCCCAACCCAAATTAATACATTAAACAAAAAATCCATGACAGGCCCTTGTGTTGCTTGTGTAGTATTACCCGTTAGTCAGTTTCTTTTCTTGAAATTACACCAATGCTTACCACCGATTCACCAACGCGAATTGGCGGAGTAGCATTTACCATCATTACCCTACCTGATGCAGACGCAATTACCTCTTCTACTTGGTTGCCAAAATAGTCAGTTATAACGCCCACTTTTTGCCCTTGCGCGATAAAATTGCCCACTTTAACCGTTGACGTAAAAAAACCATCTGCAGGGCTTTTGGTAGAAACAACAGCGTCGTACATAACGGGTTTTGCGTGCGCCCGCTCTTTACCCGGTAGCATTTTTAAAAAACGCATTATATTTTGTGCTACATCGAAAGCCTCATCGATAGACGCTTCGTCCGACATACCTAAATGGCCGATTTCTGTTGTTAGCCCTGGCTTGCCTCGTGTCATTGCTGTATTCGGATAAGAAATCGAGTTTTCAGGATCACGAGGACGATTGCCATATAATACGATGTGACGCATTCCCGTCGCTTTAGCAAGGTCAAGCGTAAGCGCATCTAGCTTTTCGTCACCAACAAATGGCGAATACACATGATTAAGTAAGCTTTGGTTGGCGCTACCAGAGTGCATATCAACTAAGTAGTCACTCTTATTGATAAATTCTTTGGTAAGGATATGGGCAATTTGCTCAGTTTCAGTGCCGCTTGCCGAGCCGGGAAACGCGCGGTTTAGGTTTTTGTGATCGCGAGGGTTCAACGCAATAAGACGGCTGTGAAAACCGTCTACATTAGCTAAATGCAGAACTACTAACACGCCGCTAAGACGGCTGGGGTCGATTTCTTTCTGTAGTTTTTGTAAAGCAAACATTGATGGATATTCATCGCCATGAACACCTGCGGTAAGCAATAATACCGGCCCTTCTTTACTTCCATTAATAACGGTTACAGGAAGTGAGATACCGTTTTGTTTTGCAACAAATGAGGCCTTCTCTCCAGTGGCTGTGGTATTACCCATCAATTCATAAGGTGCATTGGCCAAGCTACTGAAGCTTGTTAAACCGAAGATAAGTGAAGCTAAAGCACTTGTCGCCTTCGTCTTTGAAAACATATGAAACTCCTTTAAAAAAGCCGACAGTTAGCCAGATTTCTCTCTATCATGCAACGAAAGAACCTAAATTTCGCGTACTTTGTTAGATGAAAAACGGTTGTATGGCGTCTAACAACACTCCATTTATTGAATAACTTAGATAACGGCAATTATTTAGGTTAGGACTTGATGAGCACATGTAACGCTAAAAAGTGCTGCCTGCGCTAAATGTCACGGCTCATAAAATGACTATTTGGATCTAATTTGTAGTTGCTGAAAGGGCCACAATCGACAAACCCAAACTTTTTATACAATTTGCGTGCTGGCAAGAAGTAATCTTGTGTACCTGTTTCTAAACTTATCCGCAGATAACCCTGTTCTTTTGCATAATCTAGTAAAAAAACAAGGAGCTTATTGCCTACCCCCTGCCTTCTGTAAGCATGAGAGGTGCGCATAGATTTAATTTCTGCATCTGTACCGTTGAGCTTCTTAATAGCAATACATCCAGCAAGAGCATCGCCTTCCCATGCACTAAAAAATGTGATGTTAGGTAACGTAAGTGCGTTAACGTCAAGCGCATGCACCGACTCTGGTGGCGAAGTTGCACGCATATCTGAAAGGTGCTCATGAAGAAGAGCAACGACTTTTTCGTTTTCTAAGTTATCCCTTTTGATTTCCATATAAAAGCTCCTTCAATATCGACTACTTACATAAATGTGGCGCTTAATCAGCTTGGCCAATGTTCCAGACTATACACTTTTGCGGCACGTAGAAATGGTGTCATGCTTCGCGCATTGCTTCTTTGTGCCATTGAAAGCGAAATAGAGTGAGCGAAGCTCTACCAGAACTCCTTATTAAATAAGTAACAATTAAGGAATCACCAGCCAACCCAAGCCGCAAAAGCCACTAACATATAGCAAATTGCGCCAAACATATGAGCCTTGAATATAAGAGGGTTTTTATCGCGACTATAAACAGCATGCTGACCAATTGCGTACCCTGTTTTATTAACGGAAAAGGCATAATAGGCGGCAAAAGGAATAGAAACGGGGAACAACCAAGTTGACGTACCTTCTACAACGAAATTAAGCGCCAACACAAAAACAATTGCTAACACAAACAGGTGCTGAGCAAACTTAACAGGCTCAGCTTCTGGGGGAATCTCCTGCTTTGATACAAAAGGTGTTTTTTTATTCACGCCCTCTCCTTTGAAACATGCTGCAAAATCCAATTCACATAGTTCTTTTTCGCACTGTTTTCAGTATCGATTAATACAGCGAATTTTTGTTATACGCCTAGCTTCTGTTGATGCTGAAATAACCCTTTAAGGGCATTGTAGAGTCCGGCGGCCATAGTAAAGTCATGAGTTTCATGCTCAAATTCATCAAATTTTACATGTAAATCAATATTGCGATTTCTTAAAATTGTTTGCACTAACGAATCATAAACTTGGCGCATTTCGCCACCTTCATTGCCAATATCCATATAAAGATAATTTTGAATGTGTTTGGCTGTAGCCACATATTCTTTTGTTGCTTGCAATGTTTCTCGCTCTCCCCACCATACAGCAGGACTGAATGCTAAATGCCCTTGAAATAAATTTGGACGAGACTGGAAGCTATGAATTACCAAAAGGCCTGCAACTGAATGCCCTGCAATTACATTATAATTATTGGTTCGGAACTTTTTGTTTATTAGAGGAATAAGTTCACTCTCTAAAAAATCCAAAAATTTTTCTCCACCACCGCCTTCGCCTACTGGCCCTCTTGGATCGTTATTTACTGTGGGCGCAAAATCTCTCAAGCGATTACTGCTGGTGACACCTACGATAATGTGCTCATTTGAACCGTTAGATAAATGCAGCCGATGAATCATTCCATTTACCAAGTCTCCATTAGCCACCCCGTCTAGAACAAACAAAACTGGATACGTTTTTGTTATATTCGTTTTATAAGATGCTGGTAACGCCACAGTTATTTTTGGTGTCTCTTCCACTAGTGTTGACTGAGAAATGGTTATACTTACGAAATTCGACGCATTAATTCCGATTGAAAAAAACACACTAAGTAATAAAAAAATAATTCTCACAGTATTAAACTCCGTTTTTTGGGTGAAAACTTCAAAAAGGCCTATAAACCTAAAAATTGGTGATAACAGAAAGGCTAAAATTACCTAATTATATTTTTACAGGAATTTCCCACGTTCTTTTTATACTTTGCATTGATTCAACAAACTCGAAACTTGCCTCCCAATAATATTTATTGTTTGAGAAAAAAGCTTTGTTTGTTGGCTCCATGTCGCGCGGGATTGTAAAATTAAAATTTAAGATTGTTTTACCGTCTTCATGATTAATCTTTGCTATTGCACTTGACTCCCAAACTCTATCTGCTCGGCTTTCATCACCAGCTGTCTTTCTGTACTGCCATAGGGTAATTGATATTTCTTTAACTCTATTAAAGTTTGGCCTTTCAATTTCAATTGTCCCTTCAAACTGCTCACCAATTGTGCAGCATGATGGCGTAAGTGTTAACGGGGTCTTGCCCAACTTAAAAAATTTTCGTTTTTGGTAAGCACCTATTACCCATAAAAGAATAGCGAACAAAAAAAAGCCACTTGAAAATAGGTAGTTAGCAGGTGAGTTTGATTTAGTCGATAAATAAAGCAGCGTAATTGCAGGAAGAAGTAGAACTATGCCAAATACTTGAAGACTAACACCATGTTTGCTCTCTTGGCTGTACATCACTTTACTATCGATATTCAAAATTCTTATTCCTTTAAAAATTGCCAAGGTTGAATGTAATGTAGCGCTTTTAATACGGCGCAAATGCTGCGTTTTTTAGCGTAAGACCTACGTGTTGTCGCCCATCAGATTACGAAAGATAATATTCATGCGCTAACTTTCATTACTTGCGTGCGCGCTAACATTATTGAACTGCCAAAGTACATTGATGACTTTCCACTGACCATTTTCGTTTTTATAAAGATGCATATAATCTATCCAGTCGTCTGCTGTTAGTTTCACAGATGCAACACGTTTATCTATATCGTAAATTTCAATGTCAATTTTGGGTGAACTTGGAAACTTGTCACCGTTTTTATTGTATGAAGCCGCCAGACTAACCATATCGTCAAACGTACTTTCTAGTATGAATTCTTTACCTTTTGCGGATTTCCAATAGGTTCGTTTTGCTAACGATTCATCTACACCTCTTGCCATCATGTCTGGAAGCACTTTATGTTGAGACTGAATATAGTCTTTCACTGCACGCTCAATAGCCGGCTTCTCCTTATTGCCAGCAAATGTATAAAACGACAAAGAAACAAAAAATAGAACCCATCCAAGTAATTTCATATTTACGTTTTCCTATGCAAAGCTATCGAACAGCAACGTTACGGCATAATTTAGAAACACCGTTGCGCAGAAATAAATTAACCAAAAATCACGTGTTAAACCCGCTGTTTTATGCGCTTATATAAGCTGCTCATTTGAAGATATTAAGGCTTTTTGGCCACTGAACTGTTCAAATAGCTGTTCATGTGCTGTTTTGCTAAACGTATCGTTGCGGCTTTCATATTGTCTTATCCAACTTATGAGCATATCCAAATTCGCATCTTGCGCTTTCTTAGATGCGTATTTATGCGGCTCCCACGGTCTAGACTTGGCGTTTTCAACACATTGTTCTATTGGAATACTTAGGTATATAGCCTTTGTAGCTTTTTCCAAAGCACATTCCAGCAAATCTGAGTAACAGCCTTCTATCACCCAGTTTTTATTGGAAGCCATGAAATGTTCAATAGATTTAGATGATGCTAAAACTGAGCGGCGGACGGGCGGTGTTACAGGCTCCCAAGCTAATGTATCGAGATCAAGGTGTGCAAGCGCATGTTGACGAGACAATTTAGCTGCCAATGTAGATTTACCAGAGCCTGAGTTGCCAAAAATAACAATTCTTGTCATGAATTTCCTTGAAGTACATAACTTCTAAATAAAAGGCACTAACGTATATGGTTTTCTATACTTTGACATGCTTGTTCTTTGTATTATTAGTTACCTTAACCCAAAAAAAGCAAACAAATAAAGAAAAAACGCGACGTTGTTTTGTACACTGAAGTGGCTGTCTTGTTTAGTGTGATATTGTTTAGAAAATCTTATGGAATGTTAATCTCAGCGCTCATGAAGTCTACGGCGTTCCCTACCAGAAATACTCGCCCGTCTTTGACGTTACACTCCACCCTACCGGACCGTTTCGACAACTGTCGAGCATTTAGCTTATTGCGACCAAGGCGGCTAGCCCAGTATGGTGCAAGCTCACAATGCGCAGAACCTGTAACCGGGTCTTCATTCACTCGTAGCTTAGGAAAGAAACAGCGGCTAACAAAGTCAACCTCCTGCCCTGGCGCAGTAACCACAACACCCCGCAACGCAAGTTCTTTAAGTTTTTCAAAATCCGGCTTCAGCGATAGAATTTCTTCTTCAGAGTTAAACACAGCTATATAATCAAACCCAGCAAGTACGTCTTTAGGCACTTTGCCAAGCCCTTCAATTAGCGCTGACGGCGTGTCAGTGGCAGCAAGTGGTGTAGCCGGAAAATCCATACAATAACCGTTCTCATTGCGCATTACCGTAAGTTGCCCACTACGAGTATGAAACACGACATCTTGTTTGGTATAAGACAAATGGGTAAAGAGTACGTGAGCTGCTGCAAGTGTAGCGTGTCCACACAGATCAACTTCCTCAGCTGGCGTAAACCATCTCAACGCAAAGGTATCCCCCGACGGAACGAAAAATGCAGTTTCAGAAAGGTTATTTTCTTCTGCAATAGCTTGCAACAAACCATCGTCAAGCCAGGTATCTAATGGACATACCGCAGCCGGATTACCCTCAAAAACATGATTGGCGAAAGCATCAATTTGAAACATCTTTAGCTTCATTTATTTTACCTTTTGGTATGCTAGTAATCTCACGCTACGTAATTAGAGCGTAAGTTGTGAAAATTACTGGGCGCCCATACAGCGCGTAAATCTCGAAACAACTTATCCGCTCTAGTTTCCGGCAACGCCCTCTTGAAGAATGGTGAATAGTGTTTGACCTGCAAAAGCACATTTGTCTAGTTGCTTGTATTCCCGCCGTTCTTGCACCTTCAACGTCATTGTGCATCAAGGACTGCATGTGATGAAAATGCCCTATTTATTTTTTATTCTTCCTTGTAACAATTTGGTACGTCACATTCACTGGCTCGCCTGCTGCAATGTTTTTTTCTAAGCCTAACAAGGCTATTAGCCCGTTAGCGATTGTGTGGCGCCAACCTAAATGAGAATGCCCACCGTTATACTGATAATATTCGACGTGGTAGCCTTTCAATTTCAGCACATCTCTAAGCTGCCGATTGGTACCAACAGCAGCTAAACCGAGATCATACAATCCCACATCGATGTAAAACTGAATATTTTTGTAAGGTGATTGCTTGTAATACTCAATAATTTTTCCCTCGAATTCAGGGTAAATAGGCCAATTAGTATTCTCATCCAACGTATAATATAAAGAACCCGATTGCGAAAGCACTGAGCCAATAACGTTTGAGTGGCGATATGCAGTATACATTGCAGCAAAACCAGCTCTGCTTGGGCCCGATACTACAACTCTCTTAGGGTCTGTGTTGATATTGTAGTTTTCTTTAACCCAAGGCAATACTTCTAAAGCTACAAAGTCTGTCATTTTCTCACTGATTAAATCTTCTGTACGATTTCCTTGATTTGAGATGAAAACAACAATGGTTGGCCCTATTTTTTGCTTATAAATTAAGTTATCTATTATCGTTGGTAGTGGTGTCCACCCTTGCCAAATCGGGGCTTGCTTAGGGTTAGCTGAATAATTCTGGCCGTCAAATTGGATAACAAGGTTGTACGCAATCGCTTGATTATAATCAGCAGGCACATAGACCTTAACCTCCCTGTTTTCGCCCATGTATTTACTGTTTAAAATAGAATCATGAAAGGTACCCGTAGGGACGTTTGCCGCAGGTAGGGTGTGTTCAGATAACGGCGCATGAGGTCCAATAACTGCACCATCGTAGATATGCTTCATAGAAGTTCGCTCAAGGTTAATTGAGCCTTCAACGCTCGTTCGTGTAAATTCATTCACACCATAAGCGAACCATGCGTCACTGGGAATTATTTGAACACAGAAATAAATGTTACTATTTTCTATTTGCCTGAACCGTAATCCATAAAAATCAGGCCCTCCAGACTGCATTATGTAATCGGTTTCGCCACTACCTTTGGCAAAATAGGTAACGGTTACAGTGTTCGCGTCTTCGTTGTTCCGTTCAACAATGTGTTTTTCGCTAAGCGAGTTGTAAAACTCGAGTGCAGCTCGATCGTTTTTCTGTTGATCTAACCAAATTTTATAAAGTGTGTTTGTGGGATATTCTGCTCTGGCAATTTTTTCATTAGCCGGCGTTACTGCATTAGCATTTGTCAATTGAGTGAAAAGTAATAGCGATATAAAAATTACAAAATTATTCATTAACAATCCATGCTGTTTATAGTTATGCAGAAAACTAATTTTCCAATAACGGGCCTTGTATATTTAGGGCGCCAATGGCAAAGCCGCCCAGCTTTAATGCGTCTGAACAACCAAGAAGTAAAATTGAATGCCTTATTATAAGCTGGTATTACGTTTTTCTTGCCTATATAGAAATGCAACTATAGCTATTAAAGGAATATATTGTGTAAGCGACAAGAATAGTAGCTCGAACGCATCTTCTCGTGAAAAGTGACTACTCAGCCCCAACAAAATCAAAAGCAAAGGCGGAGCAGCGAGTAATAGCGGCTGCGCAGTGCCTACAGTTTGCCGTAACGCAAACGCAAGCACATAGAACATCAAAGCTACGGGAATACCTATTGTTACAAATCCAGATATCGCGAATGCAAGTGTTGTCGAATAATCTAAAACCTGAGCGTAGGGCTCGAACGATATGGTGAAAGCTGCGCTCCAACCAATGATCCATACAATGAAATAGCACAGGAAGAATCCAGCAACGAGTGATAACACTTGACTGACAATTCGGTAAGGCATTTTTTTGACCTGCATCTACATATCTCCTTATCGGCACACTACAGTTTGGCCCCCAAACCGGCACGTTAATAAACGCCATATTGGGATACTTCGTCCTTGTATTTTCCCTACCCTAACCTATAACCAGTAAAAGAATAAAGCACTGATATTATTTTTTGGCCCACCAAACAATATTTTCACTAAGAGATTTTCACAACGAGGCGAACGCTAGGCTAACGAACCGTGAAGTAGCAGTATAATAGCGAAGCGCGGCAGCGTTATTGCCTAACTGACCGAAGGGATCGCGTAAAGTGCCCTGTATGGTGTGTTCATGAAAAATCCAATTATCTTCGCTGCCTTTTAGCCACTCCATGAAAATGCGTTGGGCCACCGGGCATAGTTGGATCCATTTGAAAGTCTAGGTCGATGATTTCCCAACCCTCTGCCCCCAAACTGTTTAAATATTCCTCTGCACTTTCGATAGTGACACCTTTTAGGAAGCCACTTTTTTTCGCTTTTGCAGAGTCAATAATTTTATATTCCCACATAAATAACCCTTTTTTCTGTGTAGCGCATACCACCGTCATTATCGGCGCGAAGAACAAGCGCAGTGCGACGAAAGCGCGAAACTTATGGCCTTGTTAAATGCTCTCCAATTCATTTTGAGGTCATAGAAGGATCGCAGTAAATGAAAAGGGGCAAACCGGCAAGTACTCCAATAAGAATGCTTGATAGCATAAAAGCTATCAAATATTCATTCATAACTGCACTTCTGACAAACTCAAATTGAAGACTAAAAAAAGTAACAACATTGCAAAGGTGACTGTCTTATTTAACCGTAGCTACAAGCATTCGTAACTCTAAGATTTGCTCTTTTTCCAATCGTCTGTAAGTTTGCCTGCGAAGCCCCAGTCCTCTTCTTCAATTTCCTGAATTACAACGTGCGTATATTCCGGCTTTTTACCTAAAACTCGTTCTAATGAGCCGGTGATATCTTTCACTATTTCAGCCTTCTGCTCGCGACTTGCACCTTTAGTAATTTGTACGTTCACGTAAGGCATAATGCCCCCAGTTTTTGATGATAGGTATTAAAGTGATGGTACATATTACTGAGCTTCATTTCGCCTTTTGGTTGAAAACAAACCGAACCAAAATGCACCCTCTAGAACAAGCCCCAGAATGATGAACAAAAACACACCTGACTGAATACCCATACTGTAAGATGCGATAGCTGCGACTAGAAGAACCAGAGCGATAAGAACTCGATAAACACCATTCATTTAAACTCTCCTTTTAAATGCCTAACATAAATATGCCTGTCTTATTTCATTTAGTTTAGTCAACTCTTAAGCTAAAAGGTTAAACCAATTTGTAACATAATGTCTTTAGCGATTACTCGGTTAACTTTGCAGATTAATAGAAAGGAATAAACAAGACAGGCATAACTAGAAAAATCTCAAACTGCCCCCTCGCACTGTCTCATTAAAGGGAAATTAGACAATATTACAGGGCTTTTTTGTGCGAATACTCGTCGTTTCCGATATCTCCGGTACCACCACCATCGGAGTTGCCGTAGTCTGACGACATTACATAAACATTCCTGTCTGCTTTAGTTCTTATAACGTTAGACTCCCCTCAAGGTGTAGCCATTGGTACGTTAATTGAGGAAATGCCGGAAAACGTTAATAAACATGGCTGAGCACTTTGTTTTGGCATTAGGAAGTAATCTAAGAAAAACTCAGCTGACTTACCAGCCCAATTTATTGAAATGGTTCTTACTAATCCATCATGTAGTGGTAGGTCTTTAAATTCCATTAAAACCTCTTGGCTTATAACGCCTAAAGCAGCGGCGCATTTATGCATCCGCTGCCTTTAATTGTTAGATTCAAATTCTTGTTCAAGCCCTATGCGAAACCGTATGGGCGCCTCTTCTCTTCGTTGAACTTCGGGTATTTCGAGTATGCTGCCCGATTCCGGCTTTTCTTGTTTGCTTAGTGCAGAAAGCACTATATCCTCTGTCAGTTCCAAGATATTATTTACGAAGACATGTAGATCGCCCCTAATTGGGGTTGGCTGTTCATCATTTAGATACCAGAGGGGCTCATGGATCAATGGGGGGGTGCTAGTGGTGTCCACTTCAAAGTTCTTAATATGAAGATGACCTGAATGCCCTCCCGGGTGTTCAGCTGCATTTCTCATTTTCACTACTTTATGAATCCATAAATCATGATCCTTTTTAAGAAACTTTACTATTGGATCATTTTCCCCGAATTCTTTCTTTGCCCAACAAATAGCATTATCAAATCGGGCTTCTGTAAATGTAGATCCGAAAAACTTATTGTATATTTTCAGAGCATCTCTGAGGCATGATTTAGCATTGTATAAATATGATGCTAGCCGCACTTCTAGATTGAGGATATGTGGAAATTCAATAACCCGCCCGGCTGACTGAGTCTTTAGCCCGCTTTCCTGAAGCGCTGTAATTGCTGTTTCAATTTCACTTACGATCTCAGTTGCGATTTTGTCGCAAGAGATCAGTCTCTTTTGGATGTCATCATGAAGTATTCCACAGATTGCTTTTTTGAATTCATCATCGAGCTGATAAAAGTCAAGAATACTCGAAAATTGTAGCGACAATCTTGCAACTATGGGATTGGCCGATCCTACATCTGCCAGTTGTTTCAGCACGAAGCTCATACTTATCCTTGAATCTAACGCCCAACTAAGGGTCGATAACACATGGGCTAAAATTAGGAACGAAGAGACGCAGCCCATGTTTTAGCGTCCCAGCGAGCAGCGCGAGCGCCTTTAGCTTTTTGTTAGGTGCCGAGACTTGCAGCCAAGAAATCCGCGACTAATTTGCCATAAAAGAAAAAGCCTAGGCTGGCGGTGATATAGAGAATCTTGTTTTTGGCAATGATTACTTTGATTATCGCTGTTAGTCGTTTTACGCCTGAAAGTTTTTTTGCCTCCTCATCCCAGTATGGATCACCTGCATACATCGAATTATCAAGAGGGATGAATAGATAGAGACATACGTACACCAAACTTAAAGTGGATAAGAGTAAGAACAATCCAAAAACAAGCAGGCCAACTAAGACTGAACCTGCTTTGATAGTTGATAATGATAGTGAGAATATCGCGCCACATAGAGTGACCCAGCCAAATGCTTTCATTAAGTCTTCAATGAAATCTTTTTTGACTACGTGATCGAGAATAAAATCAGTTTTTTTCATGAAATATCCTTATAAGTTGATAAAGCACCAAGCGCTAAGCTAACGGGCACGAACGTGGCGCTAAAATGCAGAAGGCGCGCCGCGTTTGTGTCCCAGTGACCGAAGGGAACGAGTTAAGCGCCTTGATAATCATTGAGCCTCCTCCCTATCAGCATAAACTGAGTTTATCCCAATAGGCGTCCAAACCAAGGGAGAAAACTCAATGAACTTTTATACTAATATACATCCGTACTATGGTGGAATCGATCTTCACACAAGACTGCTTTATGTCTGCATTATTGATAATGAAAACAATATTCTCGTTCACGAAAAAATCGATGATTCACCTGATAAACTGTTAGCGCTTTTAAAGCCATAGCTGGGCAATATTATTGTTGGTGTTGAATGCATGCACTGTTGGTATTGGCTGAGCCGGTCACCGGTTTCGGATTTTTTGTGAAGAGCACAATATTGATTTTATTCTTGGCCATGCGCTTTACATGAAAGCCATTCATGCCGGTAAAACCAAAAATGATAAGATTGATACACTCAATATTGCCAAGCTCATGCGTGGTGGCAATTTCCCGTTAGCACATGCCTACTCAAAAGAGCATCGCTCAATACGTGATGCGCTTCGTCGTAGAACCCACATAATGCGAATGAGTGCTCAACTGAAAGCGCACGTGTCCAGTACGATTAGTCAATACAATCTACCTGCGCTAGAGTCTCGTTTAAATCTGCAAAACTCACCTGACCGAGAAAAAATGCATCACTTTTTTCCCGATGAAGCTGTGCAAAAGAGCATAAATTTAAACCTCAATATTATCGAAACCATGGTGAGTGAACTTTACAAAATTGAAAACTACGTAAAGATTCAGGCACAAACACACCGTGCAACAGATTTACATATCCTTAAATCGTTTCCAGGTATCGGAAAAATTTTAGCCCTGACCATTTTGTATGAAGTTGGCGATATTAAGCGGTTTCCATCAGTTCAGAAGTTTGCCTCGTATTCACGGTTAGTGAAATGTAAAGCTGAATCGGCCGGTAAAACACATGGTACGCAGGATAATAAGATTGGCAACGCACACTTGAAGTGGGCATTCAGCGAAGCAGCGGTGTTGTACCTTAAAGGTAATGACAACGCCAAGCGATATCTAGCGAAGCTTCAAAAGAGAATGAGCAAGGCGAAGGTTTTATCTGCGATCGCTCATAAAATCGGTTAACGTACTTATTTCATGTTGAAGAATCAGCAGGTATTCGATGAAAAACGCTTTTTAAACGGTTAAGTCGCACTGTGGCATGAGCTGCAACGTCTAACTGGTTAAACGACGAGTATCGACTTATCGCACAGTACCCTGCATCAATCAGCATCGATAAGTATACCGACAAGTCATAACCCGCTGCGTTTGATTAGACATGCCACTGTTGCGCATCTCTACCTTTTTACGAACTTGCTTACACCTTCACTGAACCTGATACTAACTGGTCAATGCAGCCACTTAGCTTTGAATAGGACAGAGGAAGGTTAACCGATGAATGTCTAGTACCGTTGCCAGTCAAAAGGAATTGAAAAGAGCAACAATAAGAGCCTCTATATGTGTTTGACGTAGGCAATACGCTTAACATCGACCATGACAGACGAAGTAAACGAGTTCTAAAAAGGCAACGGTATTGCTCTTGAAATAGTGGTCAAAGGGCTATCTCTTTTCATTGACAGCCCGGAGGCTCATATGTATTAGATTTTATTTGTGGCCTAGGTTCATTTTAATTCTGGCTGCTTTTTAAAAATCTTAGCAGTTGCGACTTTTGTTTTACTGAGACCTTATCTTCTTCATCTGCGACATTCACCCCTGCCTCTAAAAACTGCTTAACGAGCTTTTTAGATGAAACACCAATTGCTTTGGCTAGATCTTTCACCGTTACAAGATCTTTTTCAGAACCGCCACAACTTGCCGTGTACTTTAATACGTACTGACCTACAGGTAATGGGTAGTCACGATCAGCACTAATGACGTGTAAATTGAAATTAAATTTAGTTCCAGCACCTGCTCTTAGCTTGTACCCCCTTAATTCATCAGGAGCGGACTCAAGCGATACATCTACAGTTGGGACATTATTCATTTGTGGATCAAAAAAACCACTTCCCGTAAGATTTTTCACGGGTCGCATCAAGTTAAGCACGAGAATTCCCTCTTGTGAGGTTTCTGATCGGGAGGTTATGTTGTGCTCTACCAACTCTACGGCATACTCAGAGTCAGAGCGAAGCAAATCAACAGCTCTAATTTCATCAACCGCATTTGAGTCAACAACGCTTCCTGATCTTTGAGATGCGTACTCTAGAAAACGATCGGTTTGGTACATGATAATTCTTTGGCTGCTAACCTCAGAGGCTTCCCTGAGCAACTCTGGTCTAGGGCCAATAGTCTTCCCTGAAATTTTTTCCCACCAATCTTCCTTTCTTTCTGAAGTTACAAATATGATTGGCGTATTATCATTTTTAGACTTTTCCAATATTTGCTTCCATAAGAAAAAATCACCATATTTTCGGTCTCCATCTTTTCCGTCATCCATGTAACCTGGCGGTAGTTTATTTTCTTTCCGGTATTCAGCCTCTTTTAGTAATTCAGGCATTAATTCTTTAGCGAAGTCCTCCCCAACCGCCTGATCGAACATAGTTGTTAAATCATCAAGAATGGGGTCGTTTACCAAGTATTTTGGATAATTAGATTTGGAGTCAGAGATTTTTAGAAGGGCCTCATCTATGGCAGGATTTATCCTGTCCAAGAGACCACTGGCTATATCGTCTGGAATAATCCTATTCCCTTTTAGCTGGGATAGAGTGGACTCAAGATTGCCTTTAAGCTTCTCCACCTCATCCTTTGCCTGCTTAAATGTCTTCTCTGAAGATATAATTACATTAGTTCTATTCCAAATAAACTCTTCCGCAGCTTGTCTTGATAACCATAAACGCCCGTTAAATTCCTTCAAGCTATTGATCAAGGTATTGCGGGTGCTTTCATGATACCTATACAAATCAAGTAATACATTTGCATCAACTGTCAAAAGGCCTCTTCCCCAAATATCATTAAGATCACCGTCCGATACTGGAAAATACCAGCAAAATTCTTTCCTCATAGGATATCCTTTCTCAGAGCACTCGTTTCTGCGAGAAATCTAACACCCATCTATGGGGCTGATAAAGCTTGGCTAAAATTGTGTAGCGAAGCGAAACCGAGCCAAGCTTTAGCGGTCCCACATTAGTTGTTTGTTAGGTTTTTATATTGAAAATGGATGGCTAACATTTTCGCTATGCAAAGATGTTAGTTTCTTAACATCTTCATTTAAAAACGCTAAAAGTTCTTTCGTATGCAGTAAAACTTTATCAATATCATCTTCAGTATGCGTTGAATAAGGACTACTGTTTGTACGAGAAAAATATTCATGTAAATAAGCATTATGCGCACAAAAATTTCGCCATGGCTCAACCTTTCTCAATTTTTTTATCAAATCATCATTTGATGACACTAAAGAATACATTTTAACCAATCCGCCTAGAGCACTGTTTTTAATTGAATCCTTATTTATTTTTTATGTTACAGGTTTAGGCGTTGTGGTTGCGATAATTTCATGCGAAAGCCCAATACATTGTTTTAAACCTTCCTCTATCATTTGGAATAGGAACAGTGCTTCAGTCACTTTAGATATGTAGCTTTGATTCAAAATGAATGCTCCATAAATTTGGGTAAGTCCTTCGCTTAACGCCCGCATAACGGGCTAATAAAGCTTGGCTAAAATTGGTGAGGCACGAACCAAGCCAAGCTTTATTAGTCCATGCGTTGATGCGTTTGTTAGATTATTAGTCATCAATAGGGTTTGGAATGTCTTCTAGTATTTCCTCTCGATCACAGTGTTTCAGAAAGAAATATAAAGACGAGTCTATTATTTTTAGAATTTTTCCACCACGATCATAATCGACGAATGGAGGTTGAATTTTTTTAGCTATTTGATGCTCGGTCAAATTATGCAGAAAAGCACCTAAATCACCGGATCTTACATCGTCGGGCCTATGGTGTACCTTTCTTATTTCATCCAGTAATACCGCTCGAGACAACCCCTTTTCAATATTTTCAAATTTGTGAGTTAGTAACAGTTTTATAAAATAGTAAGGGAATGCAAGTGACTTTTTCCCACTTTGATTACTTGTTCTGCGCGCAATATCAACAAATGCTTCAAAATTTCTTATGTGGCGTACACCATACTCTTGAGCTTTAATTTCGAGAGCCTTATTTAAAATATCTTGAGTAATAGCTATTGTTTCAGTATGAGGATTTTCTGCACCTGCGAGAATACAGCAGTGTTTACAAATCTCCTGTACAACCCCTACACTATCGAATGAATCAGAAATTAGTTGACCTTTCACTTCACTAAAATCAACATTAAGAAGCTTTTCACCTTTTTCAATAACTCTAAGGAAGTCTTCAGACTCCCAAGGTTCAACCGGAACTTCTGTTACTCGGTCTAGTAAATCACCATTGAACTGAATTAGCCTATTTGCTTCTCGCCATATCCCTAACACAATAAAAATTAGATGATGATCTTGGAATACTCGTAAATCATAAGCAAGAGTTTCTTGTACGGATAGTTCTAAATAGTGAAAATTCTCAATAACTATGAACTTACTTACTTCAAACTTTTTTAATAACTCCGATACGTCTTGCGCAAGTGCCAAGTTATATTCAATATATTTAGTCGTTTCACTTCTTTTTTTAGAATCTTTATCTGAAACTTCAGCGGTAGTGTTTGTATCACCTAGAAATGGAATTTTAATTTTAAAACCGGCATTAATTTTACCTCCATGTTCAGACGCAGACTCTGATGATTCAGATTCAACATATACAATATCGAGCTGTCTCAAAATTGACTTATAGATATCAATCGGTTGTGTCTGAGGCGAACACTCTACTTTTACATATTGGTCTTCACTTAGGTGCTTTAAGATTAGTGATGTTTTCCCTTGCTTAGAAGAACCGTAGACTATGACTTCATTTCCGTCTTGCAATGCGCCTTTAAACTTTTCGTCTACGGCATCCCTTTCTATATATGATTTTATTAGTGTGCTTTTTACACCAAATACGTCCGCTACCTTGTGCGACATAAACTCCAATCCTTAATTTTATAAACGAATAATCTAACGCCCCAGTAAGCGGCGCAAAATAGTTGGCTAAAATTAGCGAAGAATGAGCGCAAGCCAACTGTTTTGCGTCCGTTCTTGACTGGCTTGTTATATTTACATTAACCAATATCTCTTACGTGCAGGTAATTAAAAAACCTCCGCACGCTAAAGTTTTTCACGAAAGCGATTAATACGATAATTATTGAAATGACAAGTGCCTCTTTAACTGGCACTGAAATACCAAATAATGGGTATAAATAATATTGAATTAATACCGTTAATAAATAACCAATAATTACGCTTACAGTGCTTTCGATTAAGCTTATGGTACGCTTTTGACCAACTCTTTGCATTTTCTTGCTCCCAAATAAAAATAATAAAAAATCTCAAAAAAAGTTATTTGGAAACGCCAGTAGCGATAATAGAAAAAATTCACGTACTCTCCATGTGCGAGTTATTCCCGTGTAAATATAACGCCCCACTTAGGGGCACAAATACGCAGGCTATAATACGGAGCGAAGCGAAGGGAGCCTGCGTGTTTGTGTCCCAACGAGCGCCAGCGAGTGACTACAGTGGTTTGTTAGAAGACGATGTTTCTACTACCTTTGGTTGCTCAAAAGCTAAAACCGAAACACATTCGTTTAAACCAATAATTAGATATTCCCTCGGCTGATATAGCTTACCAGTAATGAAGTGTTCTCTGGTGTTTTCCAGTGCATTCCAGCCACCGTCGATTACTTCAAAACACCAACCAGTTTTTAAGTTACATTCACTCCAAAACTCGCCTAAATCACCTTCATCAAGCACTCTGAAACCATAAATAGCATTGAAATGAGCTTTTATACTCCAACTCTTCGATTTAACAGCAATGTTTAAGCATTCTTTGTCGAATGTAATTTCGTCAATGTCTACTGTAGAGTCTGATTCGAAACCAGTCTCTACTTTTACAACCTTAGGCTCATAAATCATCGCTAGTCTTCTAACAGCTAACTCGTCCCCAAACCGTCATGCTATTCCACACCACTTTGGGATACTTGTCCTTTTTATTTATAACTACTCTAAACTACAACCACAGCAGAAATAAAGCAAAAACCAAAGTGTCGCTTTTTGCTCAAAAGTTAAAAACACCAAATCATCGTGCAGGTAATTTTGGTGTTTTTCACGCAAGCCAAGCACAAAAAAGCCAGCTTCTGCTGGCTTCTAAAACAAATAATTCAACGTTACTCGAACTAAAAACTACTTTCCCTGCCTAGCAGCCAGCTTCTCCAACTGCTCATCAGTAGCCGGTAACTGGTGCTTCTCTTTCCACTCTGAATACGGCATTTTGTATACCACTTCGCGTGCGGCTTCGTAGTCGATATCAGCGCCCTGCTCGCTCGCAGCTGCTGAATACCACTTTGCCAGGCAGTTACGGCAAAAATCCGCCAAAATCATTAGGTCGATGTTCTGTACGTCTTTGTTTGCGTCTAGGTGTTCTACTAAGCGGCGGAATACCGCTGCTTCTACTTCGGTTTGCGTTTGCTTATCCATTATCTAATACCTCTCAAAAAAAAAGCACATTTCGTTATGATTTGAATGTGTGGCTCAAATCTATGGGTTAGCGAGTAAAACCCAACCCGTTACTGCTTTTAAAACCTAAAACGAAAAAAGGGAGCCAAGCTCCCTTTTTACTTAAACATAAATAATTAGGTTTAAAACCTAATTGCTATTACTCTGCGTCGTCAGACTTAGGCGCAGGCTTTTCTAGAAGCTCTTTAATGCTTAAACGTACACGGTTTTGGCGATCGATTTCCATAACCTTAACGTCAACCATTTGGCCTTCTTCTAGGTAGTCGGTTACTTTGTTCACACGCTCGTGAGCGATTTGTGAAATGTGAACAAGACCTTCTTTACCAGGAAGTACTTCTACAAACGCACCGAAGTCTACAATACGTGTAATCTTACCGTTGTAAGTCTTACCCACTTCAATTTCAGCCGTCACTTGCTCAATCTTGCTAATAGCGATGTCTGCTTTCGCACGCTCTGTCGCGAAGATTTTGATAGTACCGTCGTCTTCAATCTCAATGTTAGTGTCAGACTCTTCAGTAATTTGACGGATCATTGCGCCGCCTTTACCGATAACGTCACGGATCTTGTCTTGGTCAATCTTCATTGTGTAAATGCGTGGAGCAAATTCACTTAGCTCTTCACGGTGACCGCCAATAGCTTCGTCCATGGTCTTAAGAATGTGCAAACGTGCTTCTTTTGCTTGTTTAAGCGCAATTTGCATGATTTCTTTAGTGATACCTTCAATCTTAATGTCCATTTGAAGTGCAGTAATACCGTCGGTAGTACCCGCTACTTTAAAGTCCATATCACCAAGGTGATCTTCGTCACCAAGTATGTCTGAAAGTACAACAAAGTTGTCGTCGCTCTTAACAAGACCCATTGCGATACCCGCAACAGACGCTTTAATTGGTACACCTGCATCCATAAGCGCTAGTGAAGTACCACATACCGATGCCATTGAAGATGAACCATTAGATTCTGTGATTTCAGAAACCACACGTACTACGTACGGGAATTCTTCTTCGCTTGGCATTACTGCTTGAATACCACGCTTCGCTAGACGACCGTGACCAATTTCACGACGCTTAGGCGAGCCAATCATACCGGTTTCACCAACACAGTATGGAGGGAAGTTATAGTGAAGCATGAAACGGCTGTCGCGCTTACCTTGAAGCTCGTCAATCATTTGTGCGTCACGCTCTGTACCTAGTGTAGCAGCTACTAGTGCCTGCGTTTCACCACGGGTGAATAGTGCAGAACCGTGAGTACGTGGAAGAATGCCAGTAGCAACGTCTAGTGCACGGATCATCGCTGGGTCACGACCGTCAATACGCGGTGCGCCAGATAGAATGCGCGAACGAACTACATCAGACTCAAGGTCGTGAAGAAGGTCTAGTACTTCTTTCTTGTCTTGTTCTTCGTCTTCAGCAAGGATTGCTTCTAGTGCTTTTTCGGTCGCAGCAGTTACCGCGTCTTTACGCTCTAGCTTGTCAGAAATCTGATAAGCCGCTGTCATTTCAGCTTCAGCTAGTGCTTTAACTTTATCTTTAAGCGCAGTGTTTTCTGCTTCTGGTGTCCAGTCCCACTTCTCAGTGCCAACTTCAGCAGCAAATTCGTTAACCGCGTTAACCACAGTTTGCATTTGCTCGTGACCAAACATAACCGCACCAAGCATAGTTTCTTCAGAAAGCACGCTTGCTTCTGATTCAACCATAAGTACTGCGCCTTCTGTACCCGCAACAACAAGGTCTAGCTCGCTTTCCGCTTGCTCTTCGTTGCGTGTGTTTAGAATGTATTCGCCGTTGCTAAAACCAACACGTGCCGCACCAATTGGGCCGTTGAAAGGAATACCAGAGATAGCAAGGGCTGCAGAAGTACCAATCATAGAGATGATGTCTGTAGGAATATCTGGGTTAGCAGACATTACAGTTACAACAACTTGTACTTCGTTTTTGAAGCCTTCAGGGAATAATGGGCGGATTGGGCGGTCGATAAGACGTGCAATCAGTGTTTCACCTTCAGATGGACGACCTTCACGCTTGAAGAAACCACCTGGAATTTTACCCGCAGCGTACGCTTTTTCTTGGTAGTTAACAGTAAGTGGGAAGAAGTCCTGATCTGCTTTGGCTTCTTTTTTACCAACTACTGTTACCAGTACAGACGTGTCGTCCATGCTCGCAAGAACCGCAGCTGTTGCCTGACGAGCAATTACGCCCGTCTCTAGAGTTACAGTATGCTGTCCATACTGAAATGATTTAGTAATAGGAGTCACTATTTGTCCTTTAATTTCAATCTTTATTTATCGCTTTTAAACGCGGCGCATAGTATAGCTTTGAAGTGGCGTTAATGCCATTGCCAAATACAGCTCCACGTAGAATTTGTTGTCTTATTTTGTAATTAACTCAGTTATTAACCACTGGCACCTATAGCACCATGGCTATATGAAATATCTGTGAAATTTGAATTATTGACTATATTTTCATCATAATGACACAAAACCGCGTATGCTAGAACCAAAAGCAGACAAACTACTTAAACCAAGAACGCTGGTTGCGTAATAGCAGAAAAAGTTTACTACAACAAGAACGTCTAATATTAGTGTGCTAAAGGAGATAACCATGTTGGTACTTCGACTTAATAAAGCAGGCATGCCACAAGAGTGGATAGATGTTGAACAAGCCGCAAAGCTTTACAGTCAAGATAAAGTGCTATTTGAACTAGGTAGCGATGCGATAACGCTTAAAGGGGGCTGGAATCACGAAGGGCTACAAAGCCAACTTACGCTGTCGAGCATTATTGCGTGCGACGGCAAGGTGACAGATTTATCTGGCAAAGTTGCGCTTACTAATCGTTATTTGTTCAGGCGTGATAGCTATTTGTGTTTGTACTGCGGCAATAAGTTTACGCCAAAACAACTAACCCGAGACCACATAATCCCCCGCTCTCGTGGCGGAAAAGATAACTGGACGAACGTCGCCACTGCCTGCCAGCGTTGCAATCACGCAAAAGGCGCGAAAACGCCAGAAGAAGCCAACATGCCCTTATTAGCAATACCCTTCAGGCCAAATGTGTACGAGCGTTTTTATTTAATGAATAGGCGTATATTGGCTGATCAAATGGCATTTTTACAAGGCCACTTCACCAGCCACAGAGCCTGGACGTGTATGGACTAACCGTTATAGCGCACCGCTTGTGGTTATTGGCCCTTCAGGAAGCGCTTTATTTTGGTTTTGGGTCGAAGATGTGTCGGCTTGCTGCGCATGCAGCTGCCGCTGTTCTTCTTTTTGCGCCTTAAACCACAGGCTCAACCAGTCTGAACACATTTTGTGTTCTAATTCATGGGCTTCAGCTGTAGGGCAAAACAAGCTTACCTTTACCACTACTTTTGCCAGTTCATTGGTTTTAATTTCTACCTCGGGGTCAATGCGAATAAACTCTTGCTCTAAATGACGTTCAATTAAGCCTTTATAGCGCTCTGCAACGTCACGAAAGTATTCACAATGCGCTTGTGCACGGGCGTGAAAAGCGGGTAATAAGCTATAGGCATTTACCGTAGGCTCGTTAACAATTTCAAACGAGTGTAAACGGTAGCGGCGCATAAAGTTAAGGTTACGTACAGTTTGCGTAACAAGTTGACTGTTAGGTACGTATACGTGTTTACCCGTGTAGTTAAAACTTTCAGGGTCAACTTCTAATAGCGCTGTTTTTGCCCAGTCCATTTCCACCACTTCACCAATGATGTTATTCATTTGGATCCAGTCGCCTACCCTAAACGGGCGAGCGCCCAAATAGTAGATAAACCCCATAAAACACTGAATAAACTCACGAGTGGCTAGCACAATAGCCACCATAAATGCCGCAATAGATATTGCTAGGGTTTGTATTTCAGAGCTCCACACTATCATAAGCACCACAATGATAAAGGCGTTGCCTAACTGCTCTAAAATATTGATTTGATTTCTTCTGTCTTCACCACGCTGAGAACTAATTCGTCTTATCAGCAGCAGCATACCTTTTTTTATAAAATGCAATACAATTAAAAGTAGTAGCGACGTCAGCAATTTGTACTCAGTGGCAAAGGCTACAAGCTGATTCCATAACTGAGTAGGGTCTATCACAATCTCCATGTATGCTCCGTCTGTGCTGCGAGGGTAAATCTTTGAATAAAAATAAAAAAGCGCCGACGAATGTCAGCGCTTTTCATTATGAAGCATGTAAAGTCGTGGCACAATGCCGACCAGTTAAAACCGCTTATTATTAGTCGCGAATTTGACCTTCACCGTTCACTAAGTATTTCTCTGAGGTCAGCGATTCTAAACCCATTGGGCCGTACGCATGTAGCTTGGTTGTTGCAATACCAATTTCAGCGCCTAATCCAAGCTGACTGCCATCAGAAAAACGTGAAGACGCGTTCACCATGACAACACTTGCATCAACCGCGCGTTGGAACAGCCTGCCTTTTTCAGCATCTTCAGTACAAATTACTTCAGTATGGTTACTACCGAACTGTGCAATGTGGTCAACGGCTGCGTCAAAATCATCTACTACGCGAATTGCGATTTCCAGGCCAAGGTACTCTTCACCGTATGCATCTTCAGCAATGACGTTAGCGCCTTCAAAATACTGGCTGCCTTTTTCGTTAACGTGAACCTTTACGCCTTTTTCTACAAACGCCTCAGCCACTTTTGGCAGAAAATCACCTGCAACCGCTTGATGCACAACTAAGCCTTCTAGTGCATTACACACGCCGGTGCGTTGTGTCTTACCGTTTAGAAGTAGCGCCATCGCTTTATCTAAATTTGCATCTTTGTCTACATAAAGATGACACACACCTTTAAAGTGTTGAATAACTGGCACCTTAGCGTTATCAGTCACATAGTTAATAAGGCCTTCACCACCACGAGGAATAATTACATCAATGTAGTTGCGTTGTTCCATCAGTTCTTGCATAAGTGCGCGATCTGGATTCGGAACAACCGTTACCAGCGCTTTTGGCAAATTGTGCTTTTCAAGTACGTCTTGCATTAGCTCAGCAATAGCTAAGCTGGTATCAAGTGCTTCTTTACCACCGCGTAATATTACTGCGTTGCCCGATTTAAAGCACAGCGCGCCTGCGTCGGCAGTAACATTAGGTCGTGCTTCATATATCATGCACACAACACCAAGCGGTATGCGCATTTTCTTAATCTCAATACCGTTTGGACGTGTACCGATAACGCGCTCTTTACCCACTGGATCATCAAGTTTAACAATAACTTCGATCCCTTCAGCCATTGATTCAATGCGCTCATCGTCAAGGATTAAGCGGTCAACCATCGCTGCGTCTAAGTTATTTTCTTTAGCGCGCGCTACTTCCTTTTCGTTTACTTCAATAATTTTGCTTTTATTTGCACGAATTGCCGCGGCCATATCAGTTAACACCGCGTTTTTCTGGCTCTCACTTAAAATTGCCAGTGTACGTGCAGCTTTTTTTGCCTGTTGTGCTAACTCTGTAATAATGCTCATTCTTTCTCCAGATTTGCTATGTGCTGATCAGAAATAATTGGCCCGGTTTTTTCCTCAAACTCATGGGCGAATTCTTCATTTTCCTGATTCGCAATAAAATTCAGTAAACAGCTACTGTAGTTCGACTTGGCTTTCACCAGTTTAGTACCGTCTTCTTTACGTACTAAAATAGTGTCGCCCACCGAGAACTCACCTTTCACGTCTATAATTTCGCTACTTGTCAGTTGCTCTGCGTCGCTGTCTAAAGAGGCATCAAAGTCCCCTTCTACTATTACCTCGCCCTGCGCGTTCGACGTATGGCGCATCCAATGCACGTTTTCCTGCATTGGCTTGGCATGAGGTACGAAATGCGTGCCCGGGTTTTCACCGGCTAGCAGCATATTAAACGACAGTTCAGTGAAGCCGTTAATAATATATGTATCTATACCATGCGAAACGGCTTTTTCGGCCGCCTCAATCTTCGTGCGCATACCGCCGGTGCCAACACCGCCTTTAACCGCACCACCAGCCATGTCGTAAATGCTTTGGTCAATGGTATTAACTGACTTAAGCAATTTCGCGTCATCATGTTCATGCGGGTTCTTGTCGTATAACCCATCAATGTCTGAACAGATAATAAGTGCATCTGCTTCAGCTGCCGACGCCACCATGGCCGATAGATTATCGTTATCACCCACTTTCAATTTGTCGGTGGTAACGGTATCGTTTTCATTCACGATAGGCAGAATGTTGTTGTCTAACAAACTAAATATCGTTTCACGAATACTCACGTAACGCTCTCTATCTCGCAGGTCAGCATGGGTCAATAGCATCTGAGCAGACGGAAAATCGAACAGTCTGTCCCATGTGGCGATCATTTCAGTTTGACCCGCTGCCGCCATTGCCTTTTTAACCGCAATATCTGACTTCTCTTGCTCTGGAAACAGATGCGCACCTGCTGCAACAGAACCAGAAGACACGAGTACAACTTGTGTACCGTTGGCCCTGCATCGCACGATAAATTGCGCAATACTTAAGAGGTAGTGGCTGCTACAACCTTGTTGGTTGGGCGATATTAATGCGCTACCTACTTTGATGACTACGCGTTTCCAATTAGGATGACTCATAATAAACTTTTTAACCTTAAGATTGTTGATTCGCTAATTCTTCAGTGGCTTGCGCAAATGTTGCTTGTACGTTCTTTGATGGGTTTTCGCTAAAGCGACTCACCATGAAAAGCGTAAACGTACTCACCGCAAACCCTGGAATAATTTCATAAATAACGCTGCTTAACGTTTTACCGTCAGCTAACACTGGCGCATAAATCCAAAACAGCACAGTTACCGCACCGCTGACCATGCCCGCCATCGCCGCTTTTGCTGTCAGGTCTTTTTTATACAGACAAAATAGGACTAATGGACCAAACGCGGCACCAAAACCGGCCCAAGCATTACTTACTAAAGATAAAATGGTATTCGACGCGTCCATGGCTAACAGCAATGCAACCACCGCAACACCTGCTACACCATATCGCCCAATTGTTACCGTTTGCTTTTCGCTCAACGATTTTTCTGGCGACTTTTTACTTACCATTACACGGTAAATATCTTCGGTTAACGAACTTGCGCTAACTAACAACTGCGACGAAATTGTACTCATAATGGCGGCTAATATGGCTGCCATTAAAAATCCACTAATAAGCGGGTGAAACAACAGTTGCGAGAAAATAATAAATATCGTCTCTGGGTCGTCGACAGCAAGCCCAAACTGATTAGCATAAGCAATGCCTACAAACCCTGTTGCCAATGCGCCAATGATGGTTACTAACATCCACGACATGCCAATGTTTCGCGCTGTACCCACCGCGTT
Organism: Alteromonas sp. V450; assembly: GCF_001885075.1. NCBI lineage: Bacteria > Pseudomonadati > Pseudomonadota > Gammaproteobacteria > Alteromonadales > Alteromonadaceae > Alteromonas > Alteromonas sp. V450. The sequence continues at coordinate 957,106 of NZ_MODU01000004.1, read as the reverse complement.
AACAGACCGAATAGCCATAAATCGAACAATAATATGCGGCTGTCCAAAGTAACCTAAGCCCCAACCCAAACTCGATAGCAACCCTACAATCGTTAGCGTTTCTAACGATTCAGAAAAATTGGGTACTGATTGGTAAGCGGCACTTGTCATCTGCGACATGCTCTCAAACTCGGTAAACGCAACAATTGGCACTAATACCAGTGCTACAAACATAATGCAGCCCTGCACAAAGTCAGTCAGGCTTACTGCTAAGAAACCGCCTAAAAGTGTGTACGACACAACAACGCCTAGCGTAATAAATAAACCCAACTGGTAATTTACAGAAAAGGCGCTTTCAAATAACTTACCACCAGCCACTAACCCAGCAGACGTGTACAAGGTAAAAAACAACACGATGATTACCGCAGAAACTATGCGAAGGCTTGAATTTGGCGTGTTGAAGCGCTTTGCAAAAAACTCAGGAACAGTAAGCGAGTCATTCGCTACTTCGGTGTAAACGCGAAGCTTTGGTGCTACAAATAAGTAGTTTGCTAACGCACCGGCAACCAGCCCTATAGCAATATAAACTGCGTCGAAGCCGGTTAAATACATCGCGCCAGGTAAACCCATTAGCATCCACCCAGACATATCAGACGCACCCGCAGAAAGCGCAGTAACTTGGGGACTTACTTGGCGCCCTCCTAAAATGTAACCAGAAATATCACTGGTAGATTGTCGGTAAGCAAACAACCCTATCCCTAACATCGCTATGAAGTACACAGCAAGTGACAGGTAACTTTCCATTGGCATAACGTTCGTTATTTCCTCTATTGCTCTTCGAAAACTCGTAAATGAAAACGCCATTTAACCTTTGCTCTTACAAATTCAAAAGCAAATTAATTAAATCGAACAATAATCATTAGAGCTCTAACAATATAGAGATATGACAGAAAATTTCAAGTGCAATTTTTAAACAACATCGTTTAACGGGCACTTATGTTTAAATTAGCATCAACCATGTTTCACAGCATATTACGCTAATAAAATCCAAAATTCCCATTATTATTCATTACCTTAAAAACGCTACGTCATTTATGAAACAATTTAACTTTAGCTGAAAAGTCGCAAAAAATAGCAACTTTACTATCAGCTAAAACATTTTCATTAAAAATACTTTGTTACGCGCACTCAGACGAAATAACATCCAAAAGAAGCTTTTCTACAGGCAGTAAATGGGTAAGTTGCGTACAATCTTCACTATGTAGCGAGCGAACCCGATTAATTAGCTTCTCACACGCCTTTTCGTCATTTTTCACAGTAAATAGTTTCGGATGAATATAATATTTCCTGCAAACGATGGGAGTATTGCCTAGTTCTGCTGCAACAACTTTGCTAAGTGTGCTGACCCATTTTTTTGTTTTAGAACGGTTAACTTCGTCAAAAACATACGGTAAGTTTAATAACGCGAAGCGACTTGACGTCCAGGTTCTGAAGTCTTTGCAGCTGTATGCGTCACCAAGCTTTTTGTGTATAAAGGCATTAACATCTTCACTGGTAACGTCATGCCACTGTTTGCTGGTGTCTTGATAACGAAAAAGACAATAGCCTTGCTGCTGCGCGCAGTCGCACACCAACACGGCAAGTTCAGGGTCGTTTACTTTCAATGTTCTCGGTTTGCCATGTTTTCCAACATAGGCAAGCTCTACACTATCGTCAGATTGCGATTGAACATGTTTTCGGCGTAGCGTCGTTAAGCCGTAGGTATTATTTTCCTTGCTGTATTGCGTATTACCTACTCTTGCTCCTGTATAATCCAACAATAAACATACGAGGGCGCATGCTCGTTCCAAGGTCCAAGAAGGCTGTGAAATGGCAGAAAGACAGTATTCTCTAAACTCAGGAAGCGCCCTACCAAATGCAACTAAGCGCTCAAATTTCTCAACTTGCTGCTGCTCGTGCCATTTGTCGTGATAGATATATTGTTTACGCCCTTTTTCATCGTATCCAACCGCTTGCACACTGGCTTTGCTATCGCGGCTAAATACTGTATCTCGCCAGTTAGGCGGAACAACGAGCTTTCGAATGCGCTTAATCACCCGTTCGCCGGTTACTTTCTTTCCACTGCTGTAGCGATAATAAAACCGTTTGTTACCACAGTGAATTCGCCTTATCGTAAGATGGCTATCATCAGAATAAACATTGCAAAAGCCTTTCGTCCGTTTCATCCGCGTTCACTCCATTTCTTTCAATTTGCCGCATCATCAATGCATTAACGTCATTAGTTTAAGCACAATAGTAAAAAAGGGTTTCTTTACTCAGCGAGCGTTTGATATGCGTTATAGAGCGCTTTAGCGCCTAGCTTAAACATATTGGGCATCAGTTGTGCGTGCGACAGTGGCATCTATGCTTCTGTGTAATATTAAAAGTTACAGGTATTCGACCAGAAATGATCAGTAAGTCGTGGCCGTATTTTAAGCGTGCCATGGGGGTAATACGTTCTATAGCTTACGGTATAACGATTTTTCACGACGTGTGTAAAAATACCACAATCGTCGCATTCAGTGTTTCGATAGGCATTAGCCACAAAGGAGCTCTACTTTATTATTCGCAATAATATTGCCGACAATGAGTGACTAAATCATATTTAACGTTTTTATAAATTAATCCTAATATCAACAACATAAAACTGATCAAACGTTCATCTACACTAAAGTATTACTTCATTAACCCATCTCAGGAACACTACTTGAATACATAACTACAGGTTATTTAAGAACATATGTAGCAAAGGCATTTACTACGACCAACTGCCTTTGAGATACGCACGAACCGGATTGATTTAAAAATCCAAGTAAGAAGTCGAGGGATTAAAATGAATGTAGAAAATTCGAAAAATGCTAACGCTAAAGACGGTAGTACTAATGACTACGAAAATTTAAGAGCTAAAGTGGTGTCGAACGACAACTTACAGGTGGCTGCTGTCTTTGCTTCAAAACAGAAAGTTCAGGAAGCGCTCGACGTTGTGCAAGACCGAACATCTATCGATGCTTCACAGGTAGAAATTGTTGAGGCGGGCGACCCAAAAATGAGTGAGAAACTCGAGCGAAATAGTGCTGATATTGGTAAAAGTATGTGGTCGTCTCATTTGGCTCTTGGCTCTGCGGGCGTTGCTGTTGGTTTAGTGGTTGCTTTTTTACTCACCCAGTTTGGCCCCGCGCTTACCCAACTCAACCCATTGTTTACTTATATTGCACTAATTAGCCCAGGTTTGTTTATAGGCCTATTCATCGCAGGCCTCATTGGTTTGCGCCCTGATAGAAACGAGGTCATCCAAACGGTTAGACACGCGGTTCGCTACGGTAAAGTAGCACTTGTAATCAACCTTAAAAAATCACAATCTCCGTCTGAAGTGTCTCAGCTGTTAAAGCAGCATGCTGATAATGTGGTTGAATCGATTCGTTAGTAAGATTAATTACATGATATGAAACACTGCTTAAACATAGAATATGATAAGGTATGGCTATTGAGTTTAAAGCCAGCTGGGCTGATTGCGCTAAAAGGTAATACACCGAATGAAGGGTGTATTACCCCCATTGCTTTGGCCGGCAGCATTAAAAGAAAGACTAGGCACCAACTGTATGGATTTGATATTTTTTGATTTAGATGGGACTTTACTAAATAAGTCCTCGGAAGTTTCTGCCTTCACAAAAGACACGTTGGGCTTACTAAGCGAAAAAGATATCGCTTTTACGGTAGCAACAGGGCGCACCATGCATTCCGCGCAATTCGTGCTAAAAGGTCAGTCCTTTGTACTTCCGCATATTTACAATAACGGCGTAGCGATTTGGGACCCTTCTGGTAATGCGTTGACACTGGAAAACCTGTTGGCTCCTAGCGAAGTTAACCTTATCGTTGAACACGCGATCAACAACAACATAACGCCGTTTATCAATACAGTAAATATGGATAGCCCTAACCACGAACACGTTATTTATCATTCATCGCCGAAGCATTTGGTAGAGCGCAATTTAATTGAAAAATATTTTTCTCGTACCAAAGCGCGACTAGCACCAATCGAGTCGCTACCCGCCAATGCACATATTACGAATATAAGTATGATTGGTGATGCTGCGCTTGTCTACGACATGTATAAACAACTAAACATGCACGAGGCGTTAATCGCTTATTCCGGCCCAGCTATCGAAGGAAACGAGTATCGCTGGATGGATGTTCATCACAACCTTGCCAATAAGGGGAGCGCGGTATCACTGTTACGTAAACAGCTTAAAGCAAGTAACGTTATTGTGTTTGGCGATAGCGATAATGACCTAAGTATGTTTGAACTTGCTGATGAAGCGTATGCGCCCTCTAACGCAAAGCCCTACGTTAAAGACGTCGCTACGTCTGTTATCGGGCACCACGATGAAGATGGAATCGCTCACTTTTTAAGAGAACGATTCTCGCTCTAATCAGCGTATCAAAATAATAGCAAAGTGGGTGGTAGCTGCGTTGTAATGTGCGTTAAGCTACCATTCAATTGGCGCCCTATCTTTAAAAAATTTACCATTCGGCCCACCTTTTTCCATAGTAGCTAGCCATATTGCTGTATCGGCTCCTTCTTCAGGGGTTTTAGGTGCATCAGTACCCCCCATCCGTGTATGCACCCAGCCAGGCGTCATACTATTCACCGTTACGTCCAGGCTTTTGTCATTTGCGGCTTCATCAACAACGGCTGCCATCTTAACGGTAAGCGCGTTTATTGCTGCCTTCGACACTGCATAACATAAGGGTCCTTTCAACCCCTCGGCGAAACTGCCGTAACTCGAACTTACATTAATTATACGCCCAAATCCTCGCTCAATCATTTGCGGTAATGTCTGCTGAATAAGCGTTAGTGGCGCATTCACATTCACCTGCATCGATTTAGTTAAACGTTCAGCATCAACCTCTTTCCAGTTGGTGTCGTCTAAAATGCCGGCGTTGTTAATAAGAATATCAATAGGACCATACACGGCTTCAGCACGCACGAACGCATCGACAATGGCCGTTTCATTATCAAGGGGCATTTCTATGATATGTAAATCCCCTCCTACAATATCCTTTTTTGCTTCCAGGCCTGCCTCTTCGTCACGGCACCCCATCAACACTTTATAACCCTTTGAAAGCATGCCTTTCACTATTTCAAGGCCAATGCCTCTGTTGCCACCAGTTACTAAGACGTTTTTTGTCATGCCATTACACTCCTTGCAATTACGCTTGGGCTTGCTTTGCCTCAAAACGGTTGGATAAATAAAAACACAGCGGAAACATTACACTCCACACTAGAGCAATGAAAATATAAGCGCGTAGCATACTTGTACCCAATTCGACTGCACCAAATTTAGCACCGGCTATATAACTCAGGGGCGCAAATACTGCACCGCCAATTGCGGCGATAACCATTCGGCCGTTAAACGCAGTTAAGCTGTGATAAACCGTTCCTGCAAATGCCGCCCATAGCAAGCTCAGCCAAATAGGAATAGGCCAAAAACTTATCAGCACTTCAGATTCGTCGAAAATAAACAACCCACTTAATGTGAGTAAGGCGTCAACGACGGTGCCAAGCACGAATACTGCACTCATCAATTTGATATCTTCTACGCGCTTTGGGGAAATGAAAATCCATATGCCAATAAGCGCCAATACAGGGATTACAGCACTATTTTGAAACAAGATGACTAACCACCATATTCCTTGAAACCACGCAAAGTTAACAACTTTCAGAACTGCAGTATTTTTCATTACAAACGCTCATGTTTTCTATATCAACGCATACGTTAACTGATAAGTGATAGTTCAAATCTAAATTTACAAAAGTAAACGAAAACACACTACCACCAGTATTTATGCATAGACTGTTTGCTCTTTCCAATTACAAAGGATGTGTTAATCGTGAAAATGGTGAAGTATTACGTACTAGGCGCGTTATTGGCATTAGCGCTAACGCTAACGGTACCAACAATAGTGCTAAAAGTGTTATGCGGTTGGACTGCATTTTCGCTTATCGCGGTGAGCAGCGCTTATTTACTGAATTTTCCGAGCCTGTTTCGTAAGCGCGAAGATGGGTCAATTCCCTTTTATATTCGGTGGGTATTTGTGCCCTTCTTATTTGGCTCGTGGCTTTATAACGAATATGCACGTAGAACTGACAAGGTTCCCCCACTCCAAAAGATTGAGCCTAACTTATATCTTGCTTGTCGCATGTCAAGTAAGCATGTTGAACTTCTAAATGAAAACCATATTGATGCAATTTTAGATGTAACCGCCGAATTTGACGGCCTAGACTGGACAGCTTATCAGGAAGACTACCGCTATTTGAACGTACCCGTGCTCGATCACACCAGCCCTACACCAGAGCAACTTGTGCTTGCCATCAATTGGCTAAATCAGCAGATATCTGAGAGCAAAAATGTTGTTGTACATTGCGCACTTGGGCGAGGCCGCTCCGTATTAGTGGTTGCCGCATACCTGTTGGCAAAAAACCCTGAGCTATCGGTAGATGAAGCACTAAGCCAAATCAATCAAATTCGTCAAACCGCAAGACTTAATAAACGTCAGTTAGCGTCTCTTCAAGAAGTAAGGGATGGCGGTTTGCTGTCATTGCAGAAAAAGCTAACGCTCATCGTTAACCCCGTTGCAGGTGGTGGTAAATGGGCACAATACCGAAACGAAGTACTCTCTAGACTTAACGAGAAATTCGAAGTCACCGTTAAGGAAACCACACCTGAGGTAGATGGTAAGGCACTGGCAGAGCAAGCGAAAAAAAATGGCGCACATATTGTTATCGCATGTGGCGGGGACGGTACGTTAACCGAGGTCGCATCGGCCTTAGTAAATACTGACATCACTATGGGAATTATTCCGTTTGGCACGGCCAACGCGTTAAGCCAAGTACTACACGGCTACATCAGCAAGGTAATGCCGATAAGTACGGCTTGCGACATTATAATAGAGGGCAATACCCTGTCTATTGATACAGCGCGGTGTAACGACCACGTTATGCTTTTGGTGGCGGCAGTGGGCTTCGAAGAAAAAATGATCTCTGCTGCCGACAGAGAAGAAAAAAACATGGGTGGTCAGTTTGCCTATTTAAAAGGGTTATGGAATGCCATTTCAAATAATGAAAACATGACCTTTGAAGTAGCAAAAGACGACGGGCCAGTTGAAACGCTAGAGACGCCTAGTTTCGTAATAGCAAACGCCGCCCCTATGACCACCGCCCTTGCTCAGGGTGCAGAGCCACCGGATATAACCGATGGCAAACTCGATTTAACGTGGTTATTGCCTCAGCCCAGCTCTGATAGGCAGTTCGCATCACTGGCAGAACTCGTATTAAGCCCCGCAGAAGCCAAAAAACAATCACAATCCATACGTCATGAACGCGCAACACGTATAACACTTACTTTCGACAAACCTACAGCCTACGCTGTAGACGGTGAAATTTACGAGGGCAATAAGCTTGTCATAGAAACATGCCCACGAAGTCTTACCGTATTCACTAATTTTGAAGAAAAGGACTAAGTAGTACATGGCTCAAAAAAGTAATTTTGAAGAAATCTATACTTTCTTAAATGAAAAGTTCTCTGATGAAACCGAGTATCTACAAGCTGTACATGAAGTACTTGAAGATATTGTACCTATTTATAACGCGAACGAAGTCTATAAGGCTTTTGATATTGTAAAACGCATTTGTATGCCGGAGCGCATTATCTATTTCACCGTTTCGTGGATGAACAGTGAAGGTAATGTTGAAATTAATCAAGGATGGCGAGTTCAACACAACTCAGCTATGGGCCCATATAAAGGCGGTTTGCGCTTTCACCATACCGTTAACCTATCAGTGCTTAAATTTTTGGCTTTTGAGCAATGCTTTAAAAATGCCCTGACGGGCCTTCCTATGGGCGGTGGTAAAGGTGGGTCCGACTTTAACCCTAAAGGTCGGTCAGACCGAGACATTATGTTATTTTGCCAAGCTTTCATGCGTGAACTTCAGCGACACATAGGTGCCAATACCGATGTACCCGCTGGCGACATTAACGTAGGTGCGCGTGAAATAGGCTACCTCTACGGTGAATATCGCAGGTTGAATAATAGGTTCGAAGGTGTGTTAACAGGTAAAGGTTTAGAATTTGGTGGAAGCTATGTACGTACCGAAGCTACAGGCTTTGGTTTAGTCTACTTTTTAGAAGCGGTTTGTAAGCAAAAAAACACTGAGATTGAAGGCAAAACCATTACGGTATCTGGCGCTGGAAACGTAGCGCTTCATGCAGCACTAAAGGCAGTTGAAAAAGGTGGAAAGGTAATATCGCTTTCAAACAGCCGAGGGCTTTTACACGCTGCAGAAGGGTTTACAGATAAGGCATTAAAATGGGCTATAGATAACCATGCCAATCGCGAAAATGTATTAACAGACATGGCTGATAAAAACATGGGCGAATGGGTAAGCGACAAGAAGCCGTGGCATTTAAAATGTGATATTGCTTTACCGTGTGCAACACAAAATGAATTGCTTGAAGACGATGCGAAAGCGCTGCTCGACAACGGCTGTAAAATGGTGTTAGAGGGAGCGAACATGCCCTGCACAAATAAAGCACAAACTCTCTTTTTAGATGCCAAAATAGTTTATGTGCCGGGCAAGGCATCCAATGCTGGTGGGGTTGCTTTATCGGGACTAGAAATGAGCCAAAATGCCATGTTCAATCAAAGAAAAGCAAATGTGCTTGACGATCAGTTGTACGCCATTATGGAAAGCATTCATCAGCGATGCGTTGACGAAGGAAAAAGCGTGGGTGATGAAAACCATTATATTGACTACATGAAGGGCGCCAATATTGCTGCATTTCGGCGACTCGCAGACGCTATGGTTGCACAAGGCGTTTGATACCAATCCACATAGATTATTACCCACACAGCGAGCGTTAAAATGTTCGTACTCGCGGCGTGTTACTGCAGATATGGTAGTTCTACATCAAGGTGACGTAACAATGAGTACGGACGTTTTCAACTCGCCTTCCGCGAAGGCCTGGCCAGCGTTCTGAACGGTCAGATATCTATGCGAGTTGATACAATACACCTCGGTCTTACGGTTTTTTTCTAATTATCGATAAATTTATGGCCACAGCGCCGTGAATTTATCGCCAACAGCTATGTAAAATTTGCTCCTATCATTCTCTGCTCTCGCCTACTACAACATCAGTTTCAGTAAAAAAGCTAATAATTTCAATATGTAGGATACATAAGATCTTTGGAATAAAAATAGCATTAACCCTAGTGTTATTTTTTAATACTTTGATAAGGAACTTCCCATGAAAATTTTTGAAGCACTTCGACAAGACCATGAGAAACAGCGTCTTCTATTGAAAATTTTAGCTGAAACTAGCGGTAATACAGCAGCTAGACGTGAGTATTATGCTGAGCTTAAAACTCAGCTTGAAAGTCACGCCATTGCAGAGGAACGTCATTTTTATTCTCACCTTTTAGAGAAAGACGCTACTGTTGATTTAACACGCCATGGCATTGCGGAACATCATGAAATAGACGAATTACTTGCGAAACTAGACGATACGGATATGAGCTCTCCCGCTTGGCTACGCCATTTAAAGAGCCTTCAAGAGAAAGTTGAACACCACCTTGCCGATGAAGAGCAAGAGTTTTTTCAAGTAGCGGGCAACGTTTTGAATGATCGCCAAAAATCAAAGCTGGCTGATGAGTATCAAAATGAGATGAAACAAGAGTGTCGTGAACAAAAGGCTACAGCTTAATAAACGCTATTGAAAAATCGCATTAAAAAGCCAGCTTAATAGCTGGCTTTACTTTTTTCACTTTTCTCTGATAAAAACAACGCATGGCTTTGTCTCACGCGCTTTTAGCAGACTACTTTTTGGCGATAATATAAACCGCGTGAATAACACCTGGGAAATAACCGAGAATAGTCAACAAGATGTTAATCCAGAAATGTGCACCAAGCCCAACTTGCAAAAATACGCCAAGAGGTGGTAATAAAATTGAAAGTAGAATTCGAATGATATCCATAATAATTTCCTTTTTTTGAAGTAATTTCGCAACGCACTGAGTAAAATACCCAATTAATGGTGAAAATCCTCAGCGAAACGGCCGCTTGCTCACCTTATTTGTTTTTGTTGCAATCAAAATGCCAAACACAATGGTTGAGTCAAAATATCTATTTACACAACCTTGTGTAAACGATAAGGATTATTATTGATAAATGCTATTCGCCATAAGTTGAGTGTTGCAACCATACTTCCAAGTCAGCTTTATTCAGCGGTCGACTTAAATAGTAACCTTGTGCAATATCACACCCCCACTCTTTTAATATTTGCATAGAGGCTTCATCTTCCACACCTTCGGCTACAACCTTTAAATTAAACACGTTCGCCAAACTTAGCACCATATGAACTATTTGCTGATCATTTTCATCAGTGGCCAGAGAAAGTATAAAACTCTTGTCTATTTTTATCGTTTTAACAGGTAGGTTTTTTAAATAGGCCAATGAAGAATAACCGGTGCCAAAATCATCGATGGCAAATTGAAAGCCTCGCTGCGTCAAACCATTCAGATTTTCTATTGCCAAAGACGCATCAGCAACAAGATCACTTTCAGTTATTTCAAGTTCTAGCGCATTAGGAGAAAGGCCTTTTTCCGTGAGCAACGAAACTAACTTGCTTAATAACGCTTTGTTTTGGATATCCTGCGTAGACAAATTCATTGCAACGGTAAACTGGTAGCCCTTTTGACGAAAGTCTGCCAAATCATCAATGGTTTGTTTCATGACCCAAGTAGTGACCTGCTCAATGAGCCCCGCCTGCTCTGCAATTGTAATAAACTCATCAGGTGGAACAAACCCAAGCTGACTATTATTCCAGCGGATAAGTGCTTCCATACTGCACACTTTCATCGTTGTTAAATCAACCTTGGGCTGATATACCATTGAAAGTTCGTTCTGTTGACTTGCTAGGGCGCGTTTTAGCTCGGTGGTAATTGCCAAGCGTCGGTTATACCTGTCTTCTAAATCAGTGCGATAGCGCACGCACCAAATATCACTGTGAATTGCTTCATCAGTCACAATGTTCATTTTTCTGAACAATTCTTCAGAGCTTGCTGCATCGGTAGGACATTCGATTACGGCCATAGCGACTTTGACGGGTATAGCAATTAAATTACTCTCGACAGGCTGCTCTAAGATGTGACGCAACGTTTCTAGCTGGTCATCATTTAAAGAATCGTGAGATATGTATAAAATCTCTCCGCCGGCCAAACGCGCAGCGGTTCCTGGCCACCGCTGTAGTCGTTCTGCGAGTGCTTTTAGCGTATTATCACCATTCGAATATCCGTACAAATCATTGATTGTTCGAAATCCAATAACAGTGATTGCAATTACCTGTATATGGTTTCCACGTTCTATTTCCGCCTCAAAAAAACCCTCAACAAAGTTGCGGTTAAACAACCCGGTTAGTACATCGTGTTCCGCCTGATAGCGAATATGCTTTTCACGACTCTTGATACTAGCCTGCATGCTGTCTACTGCATTTGCTAACGCTGATATTTCTTTCAGTTTTGATGTCTTTTCTAATGCCACCCCATAAGAGCCAGACGCCACCTCGTTTACTGCCTTAACAAGTTTTGACACGGGTTGACTGACGTTTCGGGCGAGTAACAGAGAAAGGCCAAGAGCAATGAAAATAGCTAAAATAGCAAACGTTAGTATGGTTATCTGAATTTTTGTAAAGGCATCAAATGCTGAAGTTGTATCTACCGCCAAGGTTATTTCAACCGGGCTACTGCCGTCATTAGCAAACTTTACCTCGCGTTTTATGTACGTGAGCTTATCCTTAAACGTTACATCTGACCAAGAGGGGTCACCTTCTGAAAGTACGACTTCTGTGGCGGCCATGCTGCTTAGCGTAGAAGACAGTACTGCATGGGTATTTTTGTCGGAAACAATGATATCTGCCCCGACTAAGGCTTTAAGTTCATCTAGCAGGGTCGCATCAAACTCGGTGCCGATTATCATGTAGTATCGAAGCGTGGGAATTTCTACGCGGTACAGGTTTAATTGAATAAGACGACCATCAACGACAAAGAGGCCGTGATCTTGCTTTTTTGCAACCAGCGCCATACTGCTTTGTAAAGTTTGGCCTACCTCAAAAAGATCGGTTTGGCTCGCTTTCACTTCGTGATTTAACGTTACTAATGCAATTATGTCAGTGTTTAAGCGCTGCGCGTAGCTAGTCAGCGCAGCCTCTATTGAGGGAATGTCATCAGTCCCAACAGCTCTTCTAAAATCAAAGGAACGTAACAATACATTAGAAACGCTTCTTATAACGGCCTGACGGTCTTCTACTACTCTATCGAATACTTTTTCCGCCAGCGCAATGTCATGGTCAATATTCTCGACAACTAGCGAATTTGCTGAGCGCCACACCGCACCAATTATCAGTAAAGAGGCAATAACAATACCTAGTAATAAAGTTTGGAACAAACTTTGACTCAACGTTTTCTGCACGGTATTGCTCCGTCAATAGTGTGTGTAAATTCGCTTACATTGCTGAAAAGAATAGCCGAATATTATGAGTTTAGACAGGGCTAACACCCTGTAAATAAGAGGAATTAACGCTTTGTTACAATTATACCAATCCGCATAGATCATTACCCACTCAGCGAGAGTTAAGATGGTCGTAATCGTGGCGTGTTACCGCAGGTATAGTGGTTCTACATCAAGATGACACAACAAAGAGTACGGATATTTTAAACTCGCCCTCTGCCTAGGTCTGGCAAGCTTCTTAGCTTCATTCTGGGAATTTGAAAGGAAACGGCCATTGCTGCATTCCCACATCTCGCTAGGAAACTTACCAGCGCCTTTCTGAGTGGGAAAATATCTATGCAGAACAGTATCACGTGCATCTTATTGCACATAGTCAAAAAATACAAAAAGGCCAGCTATATAGCTGGCCTTTTCATTTGGTGCGGAAAGCGGGACTTGAACCCGCACGAGCATAGCTCACCACCCCCTCAAGATGGCGTGTCTACCAATTCCACCACTTCCGCTAAAACTGTTTTAGTTACCTGACTCTTCAGTGTCTACCGTGGCTGGCACATCATCAGACGGCTGAGTAACAGGAACATCGCTTTCAGTTGATTGCTCTACTACTGGAACGTCCTGATCTGCAGGTAGTTCAACTGCGGGCTCTGTCACAGCAGGAACCTCAAGATTGTTCCATTCGTCTTCAGCGCTCTCGCGGTTAGCCGTCATAGCGCCCAGCGTTAGGCTGATAAAGAAAAACAAACCCGCCAAAATTGCTGTTGTACGAGTCATGAAGTTCCCTGAACCCGATGAACCAAATACCGTGTTTGAACCACCAGAGCCAAATGAAGCGCCCATATCAGCACCCTTACCTTGCTGGATCAATACAAACCCAATAAGTAAAAGCGCAACAATCAAGTATGCTACTAATAGCACTTCGTAAATCATAATTACCTCGTCAGTTTGCCGCTTGGCAAATTGAAATAAAATCTTCTGCTTTTAAACTAGCGCCGCCTATTAGGCCACCGTCAACATCGGGCTGCGCGAAAAGTGTCTCGGCGTTATCCGGCTTAACACTTCCACCATAAAGGATCCGAAGCCCCTGGGCTAGTTCAACACTCACTTTTGCAAAATAAGTGCGTATAAATTCGTGTACTTCTTGCGCCTGTTCAGGGCTGGCCGTTTTACCCGTACCAATAGCCCAAATTGGCTCGTATGCAATTATCGTTTTAGATAGCGCTTCCACAGAAAGCTCGCTAACCAATGCATCGAGTTGTTCGCCAACAAACGCCTCAACGTTATTCGCTTCGCGCACTTCTAAAGGTTCGCCTACACAGATAATTGGTACAACGCCTGCACTCACGCACTTCTTAGCTTTAAGTGCAACAAGTTCACTAGACTCGCCTTGATTGTCTCGTCGTTCCGAGTGGCCAACTATCGCAAATTGACAACCAGCCTCTTTTATCAAATCAACCGAAAGCTCGCCAGTGTGGGCGCCGTTATCACAATGGCTGACGTCTTGGGTGCCTATAGAAAATCCATTTGGCTTAAAGCCATGTAACAGTAACGAAGGTGCACAAACTACGATATCAGCATTGCTTTTTATGCCTGAAAGTTTGTCATTAAACTCAGCAACAAGCGCTAAGTTTCCATTCATTTTCCAATTACCAGCCACGAATGGCTTTCTCAGATTTTCACTCACAGCGTAGACCTCAGCCCTGTCTTCAAAGCGGGCGTGATATTAACTATTTAATTGAGAAGTTACAAGAAGAAATAGCAAAATTTCCTGTTACGCCAACTAATTGGCGAGATTACGAACAGTTTGCGCTATATGCTCTGCCCATTTCTCAGATTGCTGCTCGTCGTTAGATTCAACCATAACCCTGATCAGCGGCTCAGTACCACTTTTTCGAAGCAATACTCTGCCTGTTTTGCCTAACGCAGATTCTGCCTCTGACTTTGCTTGCATAACATCTGCATGAACCAGGTAATCAGTTTCCTTATCGGCATAGCGAACATTAATAAGCGTTTGAGGATACATGTCAAAACCACTGGCTAAGTCATGCAGGTCCATATGCGAGCGTAGCATAGCAGCAAGCACTTGGAGACCAGCAACAATACCGTCTCCAGTAGAGCTCATATTTAGATTGAGAATATGTCCAGAGCTTTCTCCACCGATAGCCCACCCTTTTTGTTGCAATAACTCCATGACATACCTATCGCCAACATTACTTCTCACAAACGGTACGCCTAACTTACTTAGTGCGTTTTCAAGCCCCAGGTTGCTCATCAATGTACCAACAACCCCGCCTTGCATTTTGCCGTTTTTAAGGGCGTCTCGCGCGATAATATATACAATTTGGTCGCCATCAAGAATATTCCCAAGATGATCGACCATCATAATTCTATCGCCGTCGCCATCTAGTGCGAAGCCCAAGTCTGCACCGGTTTCTTTTACTTTATCGACGATTGCACCCATCGATGTGGCACCCACGCCGTCATTAATATTGAGTCCATTTGGCGATGTCCCCAACTCAATAACTGTTGCCCCCAGTTCACGCAGCACGTTTGGAGCAATGTGGTACGTTGCCCCATGAGCACAGTCCACGACAATTATTAATCCGGTCAAAGACAACTCTGATGGGAAAGTGCCTTTACAAAACTCGATATAGCGACCGGCTGCATCATTGATTCGCGTAGCTTTACCTAGCTTATCTGACGCCACGCACGTCATAGGTCGCTCGAGCATTTCTTCAATTGCTAACTCAATATCATCATCAAGTTTGAAGCCTTGTGCAGAAAAAAACTTAATCCCGTTGTCATAAAAAGGATTGTGCGAGGCGCTGATTACAATACCTGCTTCAGAGCGAAAGGTCTTGGTTAAATATGCGATGGCAGGCGTTGGCATCGGTCCTAGCAAACCAATGTCAATACCTGCTGCTGATAAGCCTGCTTCTAACGAGGATTCAAGCATATAGCCTGAAATTCGGGTATCTTTGCCTATTAACACTTTATTCGTGCCGCGGCCAGCCAAGACCTTTCCTGCCGCCCATCCTAATTTGGTCACAAACTCTGGATTGATATCGCTTTCACCAACTTTGCCGCGAATACCGTCGGTACCAAAATATTTGCGCTGCGTCATTATTCTTCCTTATTTTATCGTAGTGAGCTTATGTACGATGTTCACTGCGTCTTTTGTTTCTTTGACATCGTGTACGCGTATTATGTGCGCCCCCATTTGGGCGACAATTGTAGCGAGGCTTATGCTGCCCGCCAAGCGCTCATCCACTTTTCTATCAAGTAAATTACCTATCATCGACTTGCGCGACATACCTACTAACACAGGAAAACCAAGCGCCATAATATTGGGCAAATACTTCACTAAGGCATAATTGTGGTCTAACGATTTCCCAAAACCATAACCAGGGTCGAACAAGATTTTCTCTTTAGCGATACCGGCGGCTTCACATTCGTTGGCTCGCGCAATAAGAAACTGCGCAACTTCACTGACTACATCGGCATACTGAGGGCTGTTTTGCATAGTGCGCGGCTTTCCTTGCATGTGCATCAAACACACCGGCACCTGAGCCCTACTTGCTGCCTGCAAAGCCCCCGGCTCTTGCAATGCGCGTACGTCGTTGATAAGACCCGCCCCTGCTTTTACCGCTTGTGTCATTACCTCAGCTTTGCTTGTATCGATGGATATTACACAGTTAGATGCAGCAGATAGGGCTTCTACAACCGGAATGGTGCGGTCAAGTTCTTCTTGAAGATCAACATCAGGCGCACCGGGTCGAGTAGACTCGCCACCAATATCAATAAAATCTGCACCAGCTTCTACCATGCGTAACGCATGATCTACTGCCTGTTGGACCGAACTGTGCGCCCCTCCGTCTGAAAAAGAATCGGGTGTTACATTTAGAATACCCATTACACGCGGCTTAGTTAACGCGATTTCGTGAATACCAAATTGCATAAATGAATTGTCTACCGTTAAAAAATAAATACTGCGTTTTGTACTACCAAAAACATAATGAAAAGCGTACACAAATAAAAAACGCCAGTATAACTGGCGTTTTTTTAAGTAAATAAAGCGTTAGCTTGGAAGGTCACCAGGCTTTCCAACAGGCGACTTGTTAATGTCGTCTTTTGTAATTTCGCCTTCACGCACAGGAGAACCACCGCTTGGCTTATCACCATCAGAAGGTTTTCTGTCATCCCAATCCGATGGAGGACGTACTTCAGTACGGTTCATTAAATCATCAATTTGTTTAGCATCAATGGTTTCGTATTTCATGAGCGCATCTTTCATCGCTTCTAAAATATCTCTATTGTCCTCTAAGATAGTTTTAGCGCGCTGATAGTTGCGATTGATGATGTCTTTAACCTCTTCATCAATGGCTAACGCTGTTTGGTTAGACATGCGAATTGAGTTTGACGTGCCACGTCCCATGAACACTTCGCCTTCTTCTTCAGCATAAAGAAGTGGCCCCATTTTATCAGACAAGCCCCACTGGGTAACCATCTTGCGTGCTATGCTCGATGCACGTTCGATGTCATTAGATGCCCCAGTAGTTACACCCGCTGCTCCAAGCGTCATCTCTTCAGCGATACGACCGCCGTACAAACTTGAGATCATACTTTCAAGCGCCTGTTTGCTTTGGCTGTATTTGTCTTGTTCTGGTAGATACATGGTAACACCCAAAGCGCGACCACGTGGAATAATAGACACTTTATACACTGGGTCGTGCTCAGGCACTAAGCGACCAACGATTGCGTGGCCAGCCTCGTGGTACGCTGTGTTTACTTTCTCTTCCTCAGACATAACCATAGATTTACGCTCAGCGCCCATCATGATCTTGTCTTTCGCCTTTTCAAACTCTTCCATTGCAACTAGACGTTTGTTACCTCGTGCAGCGAAGAGTGCAGCCTCGTTTACTAAGTTGGCAAGGTCGGCGCCAGAAAACCCAGGGGTTCCACGTGCAATAACCGATGGGTCAACATTATCTGCAACCGGTACTTTGCGAATGTGTACCTTCAATATTTGTTCGCGACCGCGAATGTCCGGAAGACCAACCACAACTTGGCGGTCGAAACGACCTGGACGAAGTAGCGCAGGATCAAGTACATCAGGGCGGTTTGTTGCCGCAATAACGATAATACCTTCGTGGCCTTCGAAACCGTCCATTTCAACCAGCATTTGGTTGAGCGTTTGCTCACGTTCATCGTGTCCACCACCAAGACCCGCTCCACGCTGACGGCCTACCGCGTCTATCTCATCAATGAAGATAATGCAGGGTGCCGCTTTTCGCGCTTGCTCAAACATGTCGCGCACACGTGATGCACCTACACCTACAAACATTTCCACGAAATCTGAACCAGAAATCGAGAAGAAGGGAACTTTCGCTTCTCCGGCGATGGCTTTTGCAAGTAGCGTTTTACCTGTACCAGGAGGACCAACCATCAGCACGCCTTTAGGAATTTTGCCCCCAAGCTTCTGGAATTTAGATGGGTCGCGAAGGAAGTCAACCAGTTCAGACACGTCTTCTTTCGCTTCATCGCAACCTGCAACGTCAGCAAAAGTAACTTTTATCTGATCTTCACCAAGCAAACGTGCTTTGCTTTTACCGAATGACATAGCGCCACGGCCGCCACCACCTTGCATTTGACGCATGAAGAAAATCCATACACCAATAAGCAATAACATGGGGAACCATGAAATGAAGATAGATGTTAGAAGAGACTGCTCTTCTGGTGGCTCACCATACACCCTTACGTCATTTTTAACTAAGTCGGAAATTAACTTATCGTCGAAGTAAGGTACAAATGTTTGGAAGGTATCGCCTGAACGCTTTGTACCGCGAATTTCACCGCTATTATTTATGCGGACTTCGCGAATATTTCCTTGTTCTGCTTCTCTTAAGAACGTTGTGTAGTCAGTTTGAGAACGAGCAGATTCACTTGGTGAAAAGCTCTGAAAAACTGACATTAATACAACGGCGATAACTAACCATAAGATTAAATTTTTTGCCATATCGCTCAATGCTACTAACCTCTTTAAATCCGAATTGCTTGCTTATTCAACGACTTGGTCATTCAATAAACAACACAGTCCGCAACGAAAACCGCTTATACCAAAGCGTACTACACTTTATACCCACAAGCCACCAAATAGACCTCTCGAGAACGCGATCTCGACGAATCAGGTTTACGTGTCTTGATTGTAGTGAAAGACTGTTTAAGTGCGTTCATGAACTCAACAAACCCTTCACCTTGAAACACCTTTATTACAAAAGAGCCGCCAGGTTTTAAGACTTGGTGACACATATCTAGTGCTAGTTCACAAAGGTACATAGAACGAGATTGGTCAACCGAAGCGTTACCTGCAAGGTTCGGTGCCATATCAGACAACACTATATCTACGGTGTTCCCACCGATTCTGTTCAATAGTGCATCGAGAACCAAGTCTTCTCTGAAATCACCTTGTAAGAAGTCAACGCCGACAATCGGGTCCATAGGTAAGATATCGCACGCGATAACTTGCCCATTATCGCCAACAAGCTGAGCAGCAAGTTGTGACCAACCACCCGGTGCGGCACCAAGGTCTACAAGCGTCATTCCTGGTTTAATAAGCTTATCTTTCTTCTGAATTTCTTCCAGTTTATAGATTGCTCGCGAGCGCCAACCTTCCTTATTTGCTTTTTGCACATAATGGTCGTTAACGTGTTCTTGTAGCCAGCGTTTACTGCTGGCGGAGTGTTTCTTTTTTGTCATTCCAATACAATGTCATTAGGATTGTAGAGAAGATGGCGTTAGAATACGTTATTTCAAGCATAAACTAACAGATTAATTGTAAGAAATATTACTTCATGAAACTTTCAAATAAACAGAAACAATTCCTAAAAGGTCTTGCACACCCTTTAAAACCTGTTGTGCAGCTAGGTGGGAACGGCCTGACAGAAGGTGTGGTTGCCGAAATTGACAACGCACTTAGCCACCACGAATTAATTAAAGTTAAGGTGCCAACGGATGATCGCGAAGAAAAAGCGCTCATCATGGACGCTATCGTTCGCGAAACCAACGCAATTAAACTTCAGGTAATTGGGCACACGCTAATTATTTATCGTCAAAGCGAAGACTGTAAAATTCAGTTGCCAAAATAACTGAATAAAAGGTGCCGATCCCCCTCGGCACCATAGTTTTTCTTCTTACTTCCCGTTAACATCATATTAATAATAGTGAAAACACGGGTTTTAAGGGAAAACTATGACGCTAAATAATCTTACTGCCATTGTGACTGGCGGCTGCTCAGGGCTTGGTCACGCTACTGCCATCGCACTTAGAGATGCAGGCGCTAACGTCAGCCTTTTCGACTTAAATGAAGAGCTTGGCGCAAAGCGTGTAGAAGAGCTAGGCGGCAACAATACACTTTTCTCAAAAGTAGACGTGCGCGATGAAGCCTCTGTTCAAGCGGCTATAGAAGCGACAACCGAAAGGTTTGGGGCTATCTCATTAGTGGTTAACTGCGCAGGCATCGCACCCGCAAAACGTTTACTTGATAAAGAAGGAAACCCTGCCCCGCTTGGCGATTTTCAAAAAACAATCGATATTAACTTGGTGGGCAGCTTTAACGTGTCACGTTTGGTTGCAGCAGCTATGGCTAAGCAGTCACCTATCAACGAAGAAGGTGAACGCGGTCTTATTATCAATACTGCTTCAGTTGCAGGTTATGAAGGTCAAATAGGGCAAACCGCTTATGCCGCAAGTAAAGGCGGAATTATCGGCCTAACCCTCCCAATGGCGCGAGACCTTGCACCGTTGGGCATTCGGGTTAACACCATAGCGCCAGGCGTAATGGGTACACCAATGCTGCTTGCAATGCCCGAAAAGGTGCAAGACGCCCTTTCTGCCAACGTACAGTTTCCTAAGCGCCTTGGCCTGCCTGAAGAGTTTGCTAAATTAGTTATACATATGGCAAATAACAGTTACCTTAATGGTGAGACAATCCGCTTAGACGGCGGCCTTCGAATGCCTCCTAAATAACCCATAAATAACCCATTAAAAAAACCGCCATCACGGCGGTTTTTTATTCACTTTCTTTTTTAACTTTTCATTTTCATCAACGAATCGGCTTCTACAGTAAACCGATTAAAGAAATCTTCTTCGAGCTCGCCCGTGATCCTCACGCGCTCTCCCTCAGTGAGGGTCAAATAACCATCACTATCAACAGGAGCATCTTCTAACTCGTCAAGTTCTACCGTAAGCATAGCATCGCCTACTTTCACCTGAACGGCTTCTCTCCCAATGGTTTCAACGGTACCCACAATGATCATCTCGGCATCGTCGAAATCAATACTACCAGCTGTACTCATGAATAAGTCTGCAGATGCCTGATCGACAGTATCTGCCATGTACACCGTATCTGCATCTTCGGCAATCACGCTATGGGCAACAAGTCTTTCGTTAGACATCATGCCCTCGTCTAATTGCGCCGTTACCATAACCTCTTTTCCGTCTATCTCCGCATAAGCTTTTGGATCAAGCTTTGTTTGACTAAGCTCAACAAAAACCTCTCCGTCACCATAATCAAGCGTAAAGAATTGAGAGTCGACCGCGGTCACTTCCCCCGTTAGAGTGATCCACGTATTTTGAGAAACTGACATCCTTGACACTGGCTGCATCGTCTTTACAGAAGCTTGCACCGCTGCTTGTTTGGTGGTGGCAGGTGCAGTATTTGCTATTGCGGGGGTGCCCATCATTGCTGTTGTAATTAACGTTGCGGTAATAGTTCGTTTTGAGTTAAACATTCTACCCTCCTTAAAGGCATCATTGATTTCCATTCATATACAATGTAAACACTGTTAGCACTGCAAACTCAATGCCGCCCATAAAAATCAATAACTTAGTCAAATCCTGTGTAAATTAACCTTTTCTTTGAAAGAAAAATATTCCGACTATTGAACGTATTACACTGTATCTTCCATGGCTTTTTATCCAGCATTTACCCTAAAAATATAATAGTTATGATAATGTGGCTCACTGTGTAAAGTAGCGTTATCAAAATAAAAAGTGGCTGTCACATGTCGTACCCTCATCAACCTATTGAAACATCATCTGTTAGTGATGATGTAAACACCAATACAGCAGATAAAAATACCGTTGAGACTAAGGATGTAGTCACGCCATACGCGTTTGGCGTGGCGGATTCGCTATTAGGTAAGCGTCTTGCAACCCCTTTTCAAAGAGGTGTAGCGCAGTGCATCGACTTACTTCTAGTTGCTATTCTTAGCTCGCTTAACGCTTTATTTTTAGCAATTATCGCTACAATGACATTCTATAAGGCCAGTCATAACCTGGCCAACAACAGCCAGCGAAAAACGACGCGTTCATTTTTACGCGTAGGTGGCGCATTTATGCTGTTTTGGACGGTGTTACTGACCGTGGAAATTGCGACCGAGGTTAATTACAGCAGTGACGACACTGTCGTGCATAATTTAAATGATACAGACGATAGCCCAGATGTCACAGATACACCAAAAGAAAATGTCCAAGCAACTGCCTCAGAAGCAACCACAAATTCGTACAGTATTGTGGCATGGGTAAAAGGGTTTATTACAGAGCTTGGCTTAGGCTTTGGATGGGCTGCACTTTATTACAGCGTGTTTACTGCTTGGTTTAATGGAAAAACGCCTGGTAAACGTTTGTTGAACATTCAAGTGCTCAAGCTTGATGGTTCTGGCCTGTCGCTATGGGAGAGCTTTGGACGTTACGGTGGTTATGGCGCAGGTTTAGCAACAGGGTTGCTGGGATTTATGCAAATTTGTTGGGATCCTAACCGCCAAGCCATCCAAGATAAAATATCAGAAACCTTAGTTATCAGTACCCGTTTATAAACTACTGTATATAAAAAGCGCGCTTAAGCACAAAGAGCGCGCTGTAATTTATCCTGCTATTCGCCGTCACCACCGTTCACAATAAGCGCAATATTATATAAACGGTTCACGGCATGGTAGTTAATAGAGTTTTTAGGGTAACGCCCCTTACTGCTTATTTTACCCGCTTCCTGTTCCATCAAAATCGTTAACGCATCATCAACGGTTTCAACGGTGTAAATATGAAACAGTCCTTTTTTCACAGCGTCGATAACGGTGGCGTCTAATACCAAATTAATCGCATTCGATTTAGGAATAATAACGCCCTGTGTACCGGTTAGGCCGCGATGTTGACACAAGTCGAAAAAGCCTTCTATTTTCTCGTTAACACCGCCAACGGCCTGCACTTCACCGTATTGGTTTATAGAACCCGTAATGGCCAAGGTTTGTAAGCAAGGGATTTCAGTTAACGCAGAGATAAGCGCAACTAATTCTCCAAGGGACGCACTATCACCATCAATATGTCCGTATGACTGCTCTAGTGCAATATTTGCCGATAAGGTTAAAGGAAAGTGCTGGGCATACTTGTTACCTAAGTAGCCGTTAAGCAACATAACACCTTTTGAGTGAATAGGCTGTCCAAGCTCAACTTCACGTTCAATATCAACTACACCGCTTGCCCCAGCAAATACAGTAGATGTAATGCGCGCCGGTGTACCAAAGGCGGTGTCACCAATATCCAATACCGTTAACCCGTTTACTTTTCCTACTGCTTTACCTTCAGTAGCAATAAGCACGTGCCCTTCTTTTATATCGTTTAATAGTGTTTGACTGACGCGGCCGGTGCGACGTTTCTTCGCGCTTAATGCTGTTTTTAAATGATCAAGTTCTAGCGTGTCGGCATTAGATTTTTGGCAGAAATAATAGGCTTCATTAACCAGTTCGATAACTTCAGCAAAATGCGCAGATAGCTTTTCTTTGTGTTCGGCCATTCTTAACGAGTATTCTACTAGCCTGCACATCGCGTTAGCGGTAATACCGTTAAGTCCTAGCTGAATAAGATGCGCTCGTACTTTGCCCACAAAATCAAAAAGCGCCTGCCTGGTGACGGGAATTTCCAAATCAAAATCCACCAACACTCTAAACAGTTCATCAAACTCGTCATCGTAATCTTGCAGCGTGTAGTACAGGTCCCGAGAGCCTAACAAAACTATTTTCACATTTAGGTCTATAGGCTGCGGATTTAGCGTAATGTTATTCACCATACCCACGTCTTGCTGAGGTAAGTCCATGCGTAAGCGTTGTGACTTAATGGCAAGCTTTAGGGTATCCCACACGAAAGGTTGCTCAATAAGTTGGTCAACATCCAATAACAAATAACCGCCATTTGCACGGTGTAATGCACCGGGCTGGATCATACGATAGTTAGTGAAAACGCTGCCGTGAATGTTGGTGTACTCTATTTTGCCAAACAAATTTTGATAAGTAGGGTTCGGCTCATAAATAACAGGAGCGGCGTCATCGAGTTTATTCGACACCAAAACGTTAGGAAGAAATTGCTCTTCTAAAAATACCTTTTTATCAAAGTCGTCACTCTTCTCTTCTTTTTGCTCTTCACTGTGAATAACTAAGATGGCGTTGACCAATGCAGTTTTTAGCTGCTTGAGGTACTTCATTACCCCTAATTCAGATGCGTACTTGTGCTCAAGCACTTTTAGCAGCGGTTTAATCCCCTGCTCTGCAGTCTTTTTGTCAAGCTCACGTAGGCGCTCCGAGTTTTCGCGCTTCCACGTAGGAAGGCTTAACAGGCTCTCACTCAATCTATTTTCTAGTTCGTCGATGAGGGTATAAAACCCTTCCCGCTGCTCATCAGTTAGCGAGGCAAACTCGGTATCGCTTATAGGCTTCCCGTTAACAATGGGTGAAAACGTGATAGAGCCGCCTTCTTCGTACAGCGCAACTTCATTCGCTTGTGCGTAACGTTCTACCGCGTCGATTGCCGCATCGTACTTTTGCTCGAACTCTCTGGATATAGAGGCACGACGGCGCTGATACCCTGGGTTATCAAAGGCAATAGGCAGCGAGTCTAAGACATCGTCGATAAGGGCAGCCATATCCTTGTGAAATGCTTTTCCACCGCCGGGAGGAAATTTTAACGCAACAGGCTCGCGCTCCTCGTCAAAATTGTTAATGTAACAACAATCATCAGGCGCCGGTAGTTGAGCAACTTGGCGTTCAATGTAATCTTTTACTAGCGTAAAGCGGCCCGTGGCAGGTTCGCCCATTACATAAAGATTGTAGCCCTTGGTATTAATGCCTAACCCAAATGTAAGTGCTTCACGCGCACGCTCTTGCCCAATGAAGGTCGCATTTAGCGCCTCATCATCTTTTAAGGCACTGTTTATCGCTCGGCGATTTATGGTAGGTGAAAGCGCATCTACATCTAACGCGTATAATTTACTGTCTACAGACATGTCTGTTCTATCTTTGTTTCTTTACTTAAGTGAAACCCTAATTAACATTAGTGTCAAACGCTTATCCTGAATAAGGCCGCTTTGTACCGTCAACCGCACAACAAACAACCATCTTTTAAAGGTTAGGAAGAAACTGGTAAGAACTTAAAGGGTATTTTGGCCTTTCTAGGGTTAACACAGTGCGGTTATAGATGTCTTGTTGAATTAAATCTCTAGCGCGTTTAATAACGAGGCAACTTACCTCAATTCTACCGATGTATTTGTTTCTGCCCCGTTGTTAGACCATAGCGTCATGAGAAAGGCGGTAAAGACAATACGTTGAAGGAACCTGCAACGGCAAAGCATAAAGTATGTAGCAACACACGCTGCTTTAAATTACCTTATAAAGTGGAAAAGACCGAAATGCGTTTTACCGACGCTGCCAAATTTCGCGCGCAATAACCAATGAATAAAGACAGGGTAATAACAATGACAAAAAAATTTAAGACTCACGCATCCCTCATGCTCACCTCCTCTTTCCTTGCAACCGTTCTGAGTGCGGCATTTCCTTCAATAAGTATGGCTGACGTTAACTACGCAGATAACTCCGGGTTTTCTATTACCAATGAGAGTGAAAGCTATGCGCCAGTTGAGGTCGTGTACTCTCATTTTATTCAACATGTGGATATGTGGTGGCCGAAAGACCACACATGGTGGAAAGGTGCTTTGCGCATAGATGAGCAGGCTGGTGGCTGTTTCTGTGAAACGACAGACACGGCGAGTGCAGCGCATATGCAGGTAAGCTATGTTGAACCGAACAAAAAAGTGGTGATGACAGGTGGCTTAGGCCCGCTCCAAGAAATGGGTATGTCAGGTGCACTGACATGGGAATTCAGCACAATAGCATCGAGCACGTCATCGGATGCAAACACACAAGATGGTCGCAAACCGAAAACTAAAGTCACCCTTACCTACCACGCCTCAGGCAATATTCACTTTAATGGCCAAAAAGCGTCTAACGAAGACGCCGCCAATTTAGTTCGCGTGGTTGATAACGTGCAGGCGCAGCAGCTAAATGCGCTAACCGCATTTAGCGACAACAATTAAATCCAATGCTAGAGCCTAACAATCTGCTAGATGTTAAGTCATAAAAGAAAAAGTCAATAAGCAATCCTAGCGAGTTGTTGCCTTAAAACGACCTAAACTGCATTATTAATGCTCACTTTTCAAGCAAGCAACAATAAATATTGCCAAGTTCGGTGTTAAGCTATTGAGGCATGGCTTAGCGCTGGGTTATTCTATTGGGCTATATGTATGTTAAGTGGGTAAATCCCACGCGCGGTTAGTTGGCGTTTTTGCAAACTCGCCTTATGCCGCCCCATAAACGTTTTAACTTTTAATGCGGAAGCCTAAGTTTCATGGCCGATAATCAGTACAATCCGAAAGACATTGAACAACGCGTTCAGCAATACTGGGAAGAAAACCAATCGTTTAAAGCAAATGACGATGTAGAAAAAGAAAAGTTCTACTGCCTGTCTATGTTCCCATACCCTAGTGGCCGACTTCACATGGGCCACGTGCGTAACTACACCATTGGTGACGTAATCAGCCGTTTCCAGCGCATGCAGGGTAAAAATGTATTGCAGCCTATGGGTTGGGATGCTTTTGGTCTTCCGGCTGAAAATGCAGCAATTAACAACAACACTGCACCTGCGAAATGGACATACTCAAATATTGATTACATGAAAAGCCAACTTCGCTCGTTGGGTTTCGGTTACGACTGGGATCGCGAAGTGACCACATGTAAATCAGATTACTATCGCTGGGAACAGTGGTTCTTCACGCGTCTTTACGAAAAAGGCCTAGTTTACAAGAAGAACTCTACTGTGAACTGGGACCCTGTAGACCAAACTGTTTTGGCTAACGAGCAGGTAATTGACGGTCGCGGATGGCGCTCTGGTGCGCTGGTTGAGCAAAAAGAGATCCCTCAGTGGTTTATTAAAATTACGGACTACGCCGAAGAACTTTTACAAGACTTAGAACAGCTTGAAGAATGGCCTGACCAAGTACGCGCCATGCAGGCAAACTGGATTGGCCGCTCTGAAGGTGTTGAAATTACCTTCGATTTAGCGTCAGCGGTTAACGACATTGCCGATTTGACGGTATATACCACGCGCCCAGATACCTTCTACGGCGTTACTTACGTTGCAGTGGCTGCGCAGCACCCTCTTGCAGAATTCGCAGCAAAATCGAACCCAGATTTAGCGGCCTTTATCGACGAATGTAAAAACACCAAAGTTGCTGAAGCTGAATTAGCAACCATGGAGAAGAAAGGCTTTGCCACTGGTTTTGAAGTTGTTCACCCACTAACCGGTGAAAAGCTTCCAATTTGGGTCGCTAACTTCGTGTTGATGGACTACGGTTCAGGCGCGGTAATGGCTGTTCCTGGCCACGATCAGCGCGATTGGGAATTTGCGACGAAATACAACCTACCTATTCAACAAGTCATTGCGCCAAACGCAGGTGATGAAGATAAGTGCGACCTTAGCGCCTCTGCATTTACTGAAAAAGGCAGCTTGATCAATTCAGGTAAGTTCGACGGTCTTGAGTTCGATGCCGCGTTTAACGGTATTGCCGATGAACTTGAAAGCAAAGGCTGCGGTAAGCGCAAAGTAAATTACCGTCTTCGTGACTGGGGCGTAAGCCGTCAGCGCTACTGGGGCGCACCTATTCCAATGCTTAATTTGGAAAACGGTGAATCTGTTCCGGTTCCTGCTGACCAACTACCGGTTGTTTTGCCTGAAGACGTAGAGATGAATGGCGTAACCTCGCCAATTAAAGCTGATCCTGAGTGGGCAAAAACCACATACAATGGCGAAGCCGCGTTACGTGAAACTGACACCTTTGATACCTTTATGGAATCATCGTGGTACTACGCGCGCTATGCCTGTGCTACTAACAACGACGCCATGCTTGACCCGACATCAGCAAACTACTGGTTGCCGGTAGATCAATACATTGGTGGTATTGAGCACGCTATCTTGCACTTACTTTACTCGCGTTTCTTCCACAAATTACTGCGCGACGAAGGCTTGGTAAACTCAGACGAGCCATTTAAGCGTTTGTTGTGTCAGGGCATGGTATTAGCCGACTCTTACTACCGTGAAGACGCGTCTGGTAAGAAAACCTGGTTCTCGCCTACTGAAGTAAGCACAGAGAAAGACGATAAAGGCCGTATTGTTAAAGCGTGGCTGACAGCAGATGGCGAAGAAGTTATTCATGGCGGCATGACCAAGATGTCTAAGTCGAAGAATAACGGTATCGACCCGCAAGAAGTTATCGACCTGTACGGTGCCGATACAGTCCGTCTATTTACTATGTTTGCAGCGCCACCAGAGCAAACCCTAGAGTGGGTTGATTCTGGCGTTGAAGGTGCAAACCGCTTCCTACGTCGTATCTGGAAGCTTGTTACCGAGCACGTGGAAAAAGGCTCGCCAGAAGCGATTGATGTCAAGTCACTGTCGAAAGAGCAGCAGGCCCTTCGCCGTGAAGTACACAAAACCATTGAGAAAGTGTCTGATGACTTGGGTCGTCGCCAAACCTTCAATACCGCGATTGCAGCAGTAATGGAGCTGTTGAATCACCTTCAAAAAGCGCCTCAAGAAAATGCGCAGGACATCGCTATTATGCGCGAAGCCTGTGAGTCAGTCTTGTTGCTACTTAACCCTATTACGCCGCACATTGCTCACGAGCTTTGGAAGGTACTAGGTCACAGTGAAGATATCGATTCAGCGCCTTGGCCAACGGCTGATAAAGCTGCGTTGGTTGAAGACGAGAAGCTTATTATTGTTCAGGTTAACGGTAAGGTACGCGCTAAGATGACCATCGCCGCTGATGCCAGCAAAGAGAGCATTGAGGCGTCTGCGAAAGAACAGCCAAACGTTCAGCAATTCATCGAAGGTAAAACCATTCGTAAAGTGATTGTTGTACCTGGCAAGCTTGTCAACATTGTAGCTAACTAGGTAAACATTTAATGAAAAAGCTCTTTCAGTTTGCAGCTGTTTTAGTTTGCAGTTCCTGGTTATTGGGCTGCGGCTTTCACTTGCGCAGCGCCCCATCGCTGCCACAGAATATTAATTCAGTTGCAATTGAAAGCGCTCGAGCGCATGCGCCTCTCGCGCGTGCGCTTAAAAAGCAATTAAACGTGTATGGATTATCATCCGTTGACAACGACTACTCAGCGGTGAACGACAAAATTGATATTTATCTTCTTCCTGAGAAACTAGAGAGACAGCTTTTATCCGTTTATCCTTCGGGGCAAGTTGCGGAGTATGAGCTTATTTATGTCGTAAGATACCGCGTACAATTCCCTAATAAAGAAGCGTTGATGGCACAGTTTGAGGTAGTAAGAGACTATCAAGATGATCCCGACCAAGTGTTGGCGAAATCTCGAGAACTAGAATTAATGCTTGATGAAATGCGAGATGAAGCAGCCGACATCATCATTCGCAGATTGTCTAGCCAAGCTGTCGCCGCGACCAGCGCGAATTAATAGCGCTAACCCGTCTATGCAAATTTACCCAAACCAGTTCTTTCAAGACATAAACAAAAACTTAAGGCCTTGTTACTTGGTATTCGGTGATGAGCCTCAACAGAAATTCGAGGTCATCGAGCAAATACGGCAAAAGGCCAAGACTTTGGGGTTTGAAGAAAGAACGGTTTTAGTTGCTGAAAGTGGCTTTTCTTGGGCAAGTCTAATAGAAGCGACGCAAAGCATGTCGCTATTTTCAAGTCAGCAGTTTATTGAGCTAGAGCTACCAACAGGCAAGCCAGGGGCCGAAGGAAGCAAAGTACTTCAAGAAGTTGCAGCGTCGCTCAATCCCGACCTTCTGCTGTTGGTTCACGGGCCTAAAATAGGCAAAGATGTCCAACGGGGAAAATGGTACAAAGTACTCGACGATATTGGTGCTTCGATATTGTGTTACCCTCTTGAAGGTAAACAACTAAATCAATGGATTAATCAGCAGCTAGTTAAGCATAGTCTAAGTATCTCGCCAGCTGGCGTAAAGATGATTAGCGACTTTTGTGAAGGCAATATGCTTGCAGCAAAACAAGAAATCGACAAGTTAGCGTTGCTTTTCCCTTCTCAGACTGTTTCTGAAACCCAAATTGAACAAGCCATGGTTGATCAGTCGCGCTATAACGTTTTCCAACTAATAGACGTTATGCTGAGTGGTGATGCTAACCGCTGCATAAAAATGCTCTACAGGCTAGAAAGTGAAGGCCTTGAACCCAATATTATTATTTGGGCACTCATGCGAGAGTGGGATCAGCTGTGGAAATTAAAAGTCGCCATGCAAGACGGCGCCCCCATTCAATGGCAAAAATTTGGCATTTGGCGAAATCGACAGGCTTTTTATCAAAATGCATTGCACAGACTATGCTTTGAACAGCTTGAAGATATACAAAACGCTTTGTCAAAAGCCGACCATGCGTTTAAGCAAAACGTCATCGCTCGACCTTATGTCGAGCTATGTCATCTATGTATGATGTTTTTGGGAACAGACCTTCGGCGCATCCCTTTTTTATCAGCGTAACGAGTTTATCAATACTATGTTCAACCATAGAGAAAGCCGCAGCCATCGTCAGACTAAGTGCAAGGCCATTCTAGGCGGCACGTTCAACCCACCTCACCTTGGTCATATTAATGGCGCGCTCAACACGGCAGATGCATTGAACATTCAAACCGTTTATTTAATGCCATGTAAACTTGCCCCACACAAATCTGTAAATGTCAGCGACCAGCATCGTGTAAACATGGTTCAACTCTGCTGTAATGATAACCCAAGGCTAAAGCCTGAACTCATAGAACTCCAGCTTCCTTCTCCGTCGTATACGGTAAAAACGTTAAAAGCCTTAAAAGATGCATCGGGTGATACAATCTGTTTTTTCATTGGCGCAGATTCCCTGTATAATCTTCATAAATGGTATGAGTGGGAACAGTTATTAGCATTTTGCCATATAGTGGTAATGCGAAGACACGATGAGACTTTTTCGCCTCCCCCTATAATTCAGGCGTGGTTAGATAAGCACGCAACGTGTGACATCGATGCTATTCACGACAGGCCCAACGGTTGTGTACTGCTTTTAGACACACCACTTTACGCTATTTCATCTACCGCGCTGCGCAACGCTTTCGGCTCTACCGGAGAAGTCGCAACGCTTTCAGATACAACACTCGATGAACATAATGGTCACATGCCGCTTCTTCATGAATGGGTGCCAGATAGTGTTCGTAAATACATTAAAGAAAATGAACTTTATAAAAGTTAAGTAAGTGAGGAAACCTTTGGAGAGTCAACAGCTCAAACAATTTGTAAAAGACAAAATTGACGATATGAAAGGACGCGACATCGTTGAATTAGACGTGCGTGGTAAATCAACCATAACCGATACCATGATTATTTGTTCAGGAAACTCAAAACGTCATGTTTCGTCAATTGCTGAAAATGTTGTGGTAGAGGCCAAAGCTGCTGGTCATGCAGCAAATAGCGTTGAAGGAAAAGAAACCGGAGAATGGGTATTGGTTGATTTTGGCGACGTAATTTTACACGTGATGCAAGATGAAACCCGAGACTTCTACCAACTAGAGAAATTGTGGTCTTAGTTTAGTTTTTTAGCCGTAATTACGCTTGTGGCGGGCTTTGTCTCGCCGTATCAAGTGCTGTAAAGGAACGAGTGTGCGTATACAAATTGTTGCAGTAGGCACAAAAATGCCTGATTGGGTAAACACTGGCGTTAACGAGTTTCTTCGTCGATTCCCCAGCGATATGCCTGTCAGCTTTACTGAAATTCCCGCGGGAAAGCGGGGTAAAAATGCGGATATTAAACGCATACTCGAAAAAGAAGGCGAGTTAATGCTAGCGGCAATTCCAAAAGGAAACCGTATAGTTACACTCGAGGTAACGGGTAAACCTTGGGATACACCTACACTCGCTAAACAGCTTGATATATGGAAAATGGATGGCAGAGACGTTAGCCTACTCATTGGCGGACCAGAAGGACTGGCTCCTGAGTGCATTGCCGCCTCGGAACAGAAGTGGTCATTGTCTGCGTTAACGCTTCCCCATCCACTAGTGCGTATTATTTTGACGGAAAGTTTGTATCGAGCGTGGTCAGTCACGCAAAACCATCCATATCACCGCGAGTAAGCAAAGTAAATTGCTATAGCAAGGGAAGGAAATGCAAAGAAAACGTCAAACCATTCGCGACCATTCAGCCGAAGCAAATTTGTTTGCACGACGTGCGTCTATTGCGTTTATCATAGTAATAGCGATGCTTGGGATTGTTCTAAACAATCTGTACTCTCTGCAAGTTACTCAATACGAAGATTATCAAACCCGCTCTAACGGCAATCGGATAAAAGTGCTGCCCGTGGCGCCAAATCGAGGCCTTATCTATGATAGAAACGGGGTACTGCTTGCTGAAAACCGCCCCGTTTTTAGTTTAGAAATTATTCCTGAACAAGTGGATGACGTACAACACACTCTCGTTGAACTTACTGAATTAATGGGAATAACAAGCGACGAGCTCGAACGCTTTCAAAGCTCGCTTAAAGGAACGCGTCGCTTCAAACCCATTGCACTTCGCACTCAGTTAAGTGAAGAAGATGTTGCGCTATTTTCAGCGAACAAACATAAATTTCCCGGTGTGAGTGTGGAAGCTCGCCTTGCGCGACATTATCCTTACAAAGACACGCTCACTCATGCCCTTGGCTACGTTGCGCGGATAAACAAACGCGATTTACAAAAGCTTGTTGAAGCCGGCTTGGAAGATAACTATGCGGCTACTCATGATATTGGAAAGCTGGGTATTGAAAAATATCACGAAGAATTGCTCCATGGCCAAGTTGGATATCAGCAGGTTGAGGTGAATAACCAAGGTAGAATAATACGCGTACTTAACGTAGAGCCGCCCACCCCTGGAAAAGATATCGTTTTGAACTTAGACATGGCGTTGCAGTTAGAAGCACAGCGAATCATATCCGATATGCGTGGTGCCATTGTTGTCACTGATGTAAAAACAGGTGGTGTGTTAGCGCTGTATTCAAACCCAAGTTACGATCCAAACCTTTTTGTTCACGGCATCAGTAGAACCAATTACTCAGCACTCCTGAATTCGCCCGACAGACCGTTAATAAACCGCGCAACCCAAGGGCAGTATCCTCCAGCATCAACAATTAAGCCTCACTTAGGGCTTTTAGGTTTAGAAGAAGGGATTATTACACCACAATACAGTATTGCCGACAACGGAAAGTATTCGCTACCCAATGTGTCTCACGTTTGGAGAGACTGGCGCAGATGGGGCCATGGTGACGTTAATGTATCAAAAGCAATAGAGGTGTCTTGCGATACATTTTATTATGATCTCGCTTACAAACTCGGTATCGACAAGATTAGCGAGGCAATGTATGAATTTGGTTTTGGTGACTTCACCGGTATTGATTTATACGAAGAGTCTGATGCGAACATGCCAAGCAGAGGCTGGAAAAAAGCCCGCTTCAATGAGCCTTGGTACATAGGGGATACAATTCCAGTAGGTATTGGTCAGAGCTATTGGACAACAACGCCTATTCAATTAAATCATGCTGTAAATGCATTAATTAACAGAGGCGAACGTTTTGTTCCACAACTCATTCGAGGCTTCATGAAGCCAGATAACACAGTTGACGTGATCCCGCTGAAAACGCTGCGCCCAATTGAATTTAAAAACGAGGAAAACTTAGACGTCATTCTGCAAGCCATGCGAGACGTGGTAAGCGGCACTGAGGGCGGCGCTCGCCACGCGTTTGCAGATACACTCTACGACTCTGCGGGTAAAACAGGCACCGCTCAGCTTTTTACCGTAGGGCAAAATGAAAAATATGATGCGGAAAAAGTTGATGAGCGGCTGCGTGACAATGCAATGTATGTTGGCTACGCACCATTTAACGCTCCCGAAATTTCAGTCACTGTTGTACTTGAAAACGTGGGAGGTGGTAGTAAAAATGCAGCCCCTGTAGCACGTCAAATTATGGATTTTTATTTCCGCGATCGTGAGTTTGAACAAACTACCCATGCATCGTCGGTAGACGATACGATAGTCAGAGCCTCTCAATGAAACGTACAACCATAAACCCAAACAAAATAAGTTTGCTTCAGCGTATTCACATTGACGGTTGGATGCTACTTGGGCTACTTGTATTAAGTGGCGTTGGGCTTTTCACACTTTACTCAGCGTCAGGACAAGACATGGGACAAATGGAACGTCAATTCACGCGTTTAGGGCTTAGTTTTGTCGTTATGTTTGGTCTTGCGCAACTTCCACCTGGGTTTTATCGTCGATTATCGGTATATGCATTCGTTGGAGGCCTATTAATGCTTATAGCCGTATTACTTTTTGGCGATATGGGTAAAGGTGCACAAAGGTGGCTCGACTTAGGTTTTATTCGTTTCCAGCCTTCAGAGCTCATGAAACTCGCCGTTCCCATGATGGTTGCTTGGTATATCAGCAAGTTCACCCTACCCCCCACAACAACCAACATTATAATTGGTTTTGTACTGGTGATAGTCCCAACCATACTTATTGCCAAACAACCGGATCTGGGCACCTCTTTGCTTATTGCTAGTTCGGGAGTTTTTGCCATTTTTCTATCTGGAATGAGTTGGCGTTTAATTTCTATTCTTATTGGTTTAGGCGGGGCATTTGCACCTGTCATGTGGTTCTTTTTAATGAAGGAGTATCAAAAGCAACGGGTACTCACTTTTCTGAATCCTGAAAGTGACCCCCTCGGTTCTGGCTATCATATTATCCAATCTAAAATTGCCATCGGTTCTGGTGGTCTTGAAGGAAAAGGTTGGTTGCAGGGAACACAGTCTCAACTCGAATTTTTACCTGAACGTCATACTGATTTCATTTTTTCAGTCTATAGCGAAGAATTTGGGTTAACCGGCGTTATGGTGCTGTTATCAATTTATATTTTTATCATTCTTCGCGGCCTTATCATTTCCAGCCGAGCACAGGATGCCTATTCTAAACTGCTAGGCGGCAGCATTACGTTGACATTCTTTGTTTATGTTTTTGTAAACATGGGAATGGTTTCAGGATTGCTCCCTGTTGTTGGCGTCCCACTCCCCTTGGTGAGTTATGGAGGCACATCCATGGTGACATTAATGGCTGGGTTTGGCATTCTTATGTCTATTGCCACGCAAAAACGATTAATGTCTAGGTAAGCCGCATGTTGGGTCAGTTAACCACAATTTTCTGTATATGTGCTATTGCACTTCTGCTTAACGGTTGTCAGTCACCTCCTTCAGGCCGTTATAAGCAAGAAAAAGATTCTGCGCCAAACCACGTATCCAAAGTACCAGAAACCCTCGATGCTGTGCCGAAATACGAGGCATACCGCATGTTTAACAGCAGGCCCTACAAGGTACTTGGGAAACACTATACTCCCATGAATAGCGGTAAAGGGTATGAAGAAATTGGCTATGCGAGTTGGTACGGCCAAAAATTCCACGGCCACTTAACGTCTAATGGTGAAACATACAATATGTTTGCAATGAGCGCCGCACACAAAACGCTGCCATTACCTTCTTATGTTCGCGTGACTAATTTGGAAAACAACAAGCAGGCCATTGTTCGCGTTAACGACCGAGGCCCATTTCACGATGGTCGAATTATAGACTTGTCTTATGCAGCTGCCGTTAAGCTTGATTATCACAATAAAGGCACCGCGAAAGTGAAGCTGGAGGTTATCCACTTTGACGAAGGCAACAACGTGACAGTTGGCAATAAACCAACCGTAAGCTACGACGAATACTTGGGTATTGCCGCAGTGGAACGGCCACAAACGTTAACTGCCGTTCCAGAAACTGAACAACCAGAAGTGTCCGCAAAGGAAGCAATTTTTATACAAGTAGCCGCCCTATCAGACGCTGATAAAGCAAAATCGATTTCGAATGTACTTTCTGCGCTATATCAAATTCCTGCGCACCTTCCTCTTCGTGACAATCTATACAAGCTTCAACTGGGTCCTATCTTTGATAGTGCCACCGTTGCCGAAGTTCTAGAACAGTTAAAAGAAAATGGGTACCCCAATGCTTATCCAGTCACGCAACGACTTTAACAACCACGTTAAAGAATGCTTTGACTACAGCGTTGATTTTCATACTGTGTCACATCGCGCACAAAACGCACAACAATATGGCGATATTGTGTCATTTAACAGGCAATATCACGGTTTCTTCGCCTATCCCCTACTATCCATCAAACTTTTTTGATAAAACCTAGTCTTATCGCTAGGATCTAAATTCAGTCTTACGTTAAGATTTCACAGGCTGTATTTATAAAAGCTAACGTCGGGTAGCTCAAAGGGGGTCATTATCGCCTTTGAGTAAGCTTTACATTTAAACGGACACAACGGTCAAAGAAATTAGAACCATGCTAACAACAATTCAACGCGCTAAACCGTCTTTTCTCACATGTGCCTTTATCGTATTTGGCACTTTACTTCAGGCCGCTTACGCGGCAGTGGTAACGCCTCCTGCTCCTACTGTTGCAGCAGAGGGTTTTTTACTTACCGATTTTGAAACAAATCACGTTATTGCATCTAAGAATGCAGATATGCAGCTTGCACCAGCAAGTTTAACTAAAATTATGACGATTTACGTTATTGGGAAAGAGCTGCAGGCCGGCAACATTAGTTTAGATGACGAAGTAACTATTTCTGAAAATGCGTGGGCAAAGAAATTCCCAGACTCGTCAAAAATGTTCATTGAAGTTGGTACACAAGTTTCTGTACGTGATCTTCTTCGCGGTATTGTCGTGCAGTCAGGTAACGACGCCTGTGTTGCCATGGCAGAGCATGTGGCGGGTTCAGAGTCTGCTTTTGCCAGCATGATGAATGCACACTCTGCATCACTTGGTATGACAAGTTCGAACTGGGTTAACGCTCATGGTCTCCATGATCCGGATCACTATACCACCCCCCGCGATATGGCCACTTTGTCACGTGCGCTCATTGCTGAAACGCCAGAAATGTACAAAATTTACAGTGAAAAAGAGTTTACGTACAACGGTATAAAGCAATACAACCGCAATAGCTTGCTTTGGGATAAAAGCTTAAATGTAGATGGTATTAAAACTGGCCACACATCAGACGCGGGATACAGCCTGATCACGTCGGCAGAGCAAGGCGGTATGCGCTTAATATCTGTGGTAATGGGTACCGACAGCGAACGTGCTCGAAAAGTTGAAAATAAGAAATTGCTAAAATACGGTTTCCGCTTTTTTGAAACGTTGACACCGTACCAAGCTGGTCATAGTTTTGTTGCGCACCGTATCTATATGGGCGACAGAGAAACGGTAGACCTTGGAATTAACCAATCTACCCCCATTACTATTCCACGAGGTCAAGCGGCTAACTTAGAAGCTAATTTTGAACTTGATGACAAGCTAGAAGCGCCATTAGCAAAAGGCCAAGTCGTCGGAAAACTGTACCTGCAGCTAGACGGTGAAGATGTAGCGAGTTACCCGTTGGTAACACTTCAAGAAGTAAAAGAAGGCAGCTTTTTTAATCGCGCTAAAGACTACATTATGCTTCAGCTAGGATTCGACGACGAGTAGGTGTTAATACTGAAAACGTTAAAAAGCTAGTTGTGAAGCGGCCAGATTTGTTACAATCTGGCCGTTTTTTTATATGATATTTTAAGTACCAAGGATATCGCATGGATACCCGTTTCGACGAATTACTAGATTTTCCAACAAACCAAACATTTAAAGTGATGGGCGTTGCCCATGAAGACCTACCCCAACAGGTAATTAGCTGTCTTCAACAGCACGCTCCAGGTGACTACTCGCCAAATGTAAAGCCAAGTAGTAAAGGTACTTACCACTCGGTGTCAATCAGCGTGCGCGTTACCAGTAAAGAGCACATGGAAACTATTTACACTGAATTAGCTAAATTAGAGCTGGTTAGGGTTGTACTTTAAGTGAACGAGCAGTCCACATTGGCGAGTACAGAAGGTGTTATAGTACGTCAACTCGGTCGTCAGCCCTATGCACCAATCTTTGAAGCGATGAAACGCTTCACTGATGAGCGCGACCAACAAACACAAGACGAAATATGGCTGGTTGAGCACGAAGCCGTGTTTACACAAGGGCAAGCCGGTAAAGCAGAGCATATTTTAATGCCTGGTGACATACCGATAGTACAGGTTGACCGAGGTGGGCAAGTAACCTACCACGGCCCGGGTCAGCAAGTCATTTACCTTATGCTTAATATTAAGCGAAGAAAGCTTGGTGTTCGTCATTTAGTCACCGCGATGGAAGAAGCAGTGGTCGGACTACTTGCCAAGTATGACGTGAAAGCCTACCCAAAGCCCGATGCGCCTGGTGTGTACGTTGATGAGAAAAAAGTGTGCTCGCTTGGTTTAAGAATACGTAATGGCTGCTCGTTTCACGGCTTGGCTTTAAATGTTAATATGGACCTATCACCGTTTCAGCGTATCAACCCATGTGGTTACGCCGGTATGGAAATGATCGATACCGCGCGCCTTAATGGTCCAACGACACTTGAAACCGCTGGCAAGGAATTAACGCAATTGTTACTAGAAGCGCTTTCCCTTGCACAGCCAACATACAAAGAAGGTTTTGATGAGTAACGCACGACCTCAAGCGGGGGTAAAACTTCGCGATGATGAAAAAGTAAAACACATACCTGTCACCATTATTCCTACAGAAAAGGAAGAAATGCTGCGCAAGCCTGAATGGATAAAAATTAAGTTACCTCGTACTACCGAGAAGATTGACCATATCAAGCAAACCCTGCGCAAAAACAACCTTCATTCTGTATGTGAAGAAGCAAGCTGCCCAAACCTTGCCGAATGTTTCAATCACGGTACTGCAACCTTCATGATTTTGGGTGATATTTGCACCCGTCGCTGCCCTTTCTGTGATGTGGCTCATGGTAAACCCCTTCCCCCAAGTGCGGAAGAGCCAGAAAAACTGGCTAAAACTATCGCAGAAATGAACCTACGTTACGTGGTTATTACTTCTGTAGACCGCGATGACCTTCGAGACGGTGGTGCTCAGCATTTCGTAGACTGTATAAACGCCATTCGCGAACATAGTCCATCAACGACCATTGAAGTACTAGTCCCGGACTTCCGTGGACGTATGGACCGTGCGCTTGAGATTTTTAAAAATGGCGTACCGGACGTATTCAACCACAACCTTGAAACCATTCCACGCTTGTATCGCGAGTGTCGCCCCGGCGCAAACTATCAGTGGTCGTTAGATTTGCTGAAGAAGTTTAAAGCACAGCATCCGGACGTGATGACAAAGTCAGGTCTGATGATGGGTATGGGTGAAGAAAACGAAGAGATCCAAGGTGTACTTGATGATTTGCGCGCTCATGATGTAGACATGCTGACCTTGGGTCAATATCTTCAGCCTAGCCGTCACCACTATCCGGTTAAACGCTATGTTCACCCGAAAGAGTTCGATGCTTTAGGTGACTATGCTAAAGAGATTGGTTTCACCCACGCGGCATGTGGTCCAATGGTTCGTTCTAGCTACCACGCTGACCAACAAGCTGCAGGTAAAGAAGTTAAATAGTTACGAGCGAAAGGCTATGCCCTTCGCTTATAAAAGTGTTTACAAAAACAAGCGGTGATAGTCACCGCTTTTTTTGTAGCTTCGTATTTCTGGGTGACAAACCCAAGAGTATTGTTAGAATGCCCGACAAATTACGCTATCCCCTTTTTAAAAGAGCAATCCCAAACTAAGGGTAAGGTTATTTCATGCGCAAACATATATATATCGCCTACACGGGCGGTACAATTGGTATGAAGCCCTCTAAGCAAGGCTACGTACCCGCTGCAGGCTTCTTATCAGACACGCTTACAAAGATGCCTGAGTTTCACCGCGCAGAAATGCCTCTTTTCACTTTGCATGAGTACGATAACCTTATCGATTCATCAGATATGGACCCGTCAGACTGGCAGCGTATCGCCGATGATATTGCCGAAAACTATGATAAATATGATGGTTTCATCATTCTTCATGGAACAGACACAATGGCCTACACTGCGTCTGCATTAAGCTTTATGCTGGAAGACTTATCAAAGCCGGTGATTGTGACAGGCTCCCAAATCCCATTGGCAGAACTTCGCTCTGATGGCCAAGTGAACCTGTTAAACGCTTTATATGTTGCAGCTAACTTTCCCATTGCGGAAGTAGGCCTATTCTTCAATAACCGGCTTTTACGGGGCAATCGAAGCCGAAAAGTAGATGCAGACGGCTTTAGTGCTTTCGATTCTCCAAACTTTCCTCCTTTGTTAGAAGCCGGCATCAACATTCGGCTTAAAGCGGGTGAACTAGCCGAAAGCCCAAGCAATGCTTTAACGGTATCGAACGTAAAAGCACAGCCTATAGGCATGGTGAGTTTATACCCAGGCATTGCACCTGAGGTAATTAAAAATACCCTGCAGCAGCCAGTGAATGCCCTTATTTTACTTAGCTATGGCGTGGGCAATGCGCCTCAGAACCCCGAGCTTATTGCTCAGTTAAAATACGCCAAATCTCGTGAAATTCCGGTTTTGAATTGTACCCAATGTATGCGCGGACGCGTAAACATGGGGGGGTACGCCACAGGACACGGCTTGCAAGAGGTTGGCGTACTGTCGGGAAGCGACATGACACCCGAAGCGGCGTTAGCGAAGCTACATTACTTGCTTAGCAAAGGTTTGCCTTTTGATGAGCTGTGCCAGTTACTGACTCAAAACTTACGCGGTGAACTAAGCGACTAAGCCTGTTCTAAACGTTATTTCTCAGGGCTAGGCTAGCGTACTTAGCTTTCAAGCTAACTCATAAACGTATGAAAAATAAGGTTATACACGTGACGACAAACTATTCAGGTATGCTTAAAAAAATGCGTACCTCAGCTGATGAAAACAACAAGGTCCAGTACACACTTCCTATCGGCGATGCACTGATAGATATCAACGATCTTATCGGTAAAGAAGTATCTGTTACCTTTTCTGGCGACATTAACTGCGTTCACTGTAACCGAAAAACCAAAAAAAGTTTTAACCAAGGTTACTGCTACCCTTGCCTCATTTCTCTCGCTCAGTGCGACAGTTGTATTATCAAGCCCGAAAAGTGCCATTACCACGAAGGCACGTGCAGAGAGCCGCAGTGGGGAGAAGAACATTGCTTTAGTGAGCACTTTGTTTACTTAGCAAACACCGGCACAGTGAAAGTAGGCATTACCCGGCAAGTGACCGAAGGCGTGTCTACCCGATGGATGGACCAAGGGGCCACGCAGGCGACGGTGATGTTACGCGTGCCAGACAGACTAACAAGTGGTTTAGTTGAAACATTGTGCAAAGACCATATTGCCGATAAAACCAATTGGCGCACCATGCTCAAAGGCAAGCCTGATGAGGTTGACCTAGCGCAGGTAAAAAAAGAACTAATGAGTAAGATTGAAAGTGATTTAGACGCCCTCAAACAAGAAAAAGGGCTTCAGGCGGTTTCAGAAGTGACTACCCCAATACACGATATACACTACCCTGTTGAAGAATATCCGGTGAAAATAAAGTCTTTAAACCTTGATAAGGACCCGTCATTTAAGGGCGTGTTGCAGGGCGTTAAAGGTCAGTATTGGATGCTAGATGGTGATCGGGTAATTAACATCAGAAAATTCGCTGGCTACAATGTAGACTTGGTTTTC
Organism: Alteromonas sp. V450; assembly: GCF_001885075.1. Lineage (NCBI taxonomy): Bacteria > Pseudomonadati > Pseudomonadota > Gammaproteobacteria > Alteromonadales > Alteromonadaceae > Alteromonas > Alteromonas sp. V450. The sequence goes on along the minus strand of NZ_MODU01000004.1, from coordinate 915,445 downwards.
TAGGCACGTGTTTTCAGATAGTTGTCTTTTTCGATAGTTGCCTTTTAAGATAATCACTGTGGGCTGTTGATACACTGCTTCTAGCAACAGCCCGATGTGAGAGGCTTTTTCTTTAGTGCTTACAAGGCGTTTTGTTTAAACGGCACTCCAGTATGGCTAAGCACTACTGCCAAAACTCGAAATAATCAGCACTGTTTCTTTGTGGCTTAGGCGCAGGTTCAAATGCTGGCGTGCCCAAGTATAAAAACCCTACGAGTTCATCGTCTTCACTTAATCCTAAACCGTTTCTTACTGTTTCGCAGTGTGCATAACTGCCGGTGCGCCACATTCCGTTAAACCCTTGCGCCACTGCCGCCATTTGCATAGCCATTACACCACAGCTTGCAGAGGCAATTTGTTCAACACGTGGTACTTTTTCGTGCTCAGTGTGTTTGGCAATAGCTACGATAATCATAGGAGCACGATGAGGTAGCTGAACGGCACGCTCGATTTCCTTCTGCGATTTCTCATTATTTATAGCAGACTGTTCATACAGTGCACCAAGCTTTTCAAGCCCTTTCCCAGTACACACAATAAAACGCCACGGTGTAAGGCAAGCATGATCTGGTGCTCGCAGCGCGGCCTGCATAATATTTTCTAAAGCATCACCGCTTGGCGCCGGTGATTGAAGCCTTGGTTGTGAGCTTCGATTAAGTAATAGTGTTAGTGCGTCCATCTGCAGTCCTACTGTCAAATAAATCATTGTATGCGACCACCGCAAATTGCAGGCCGCACGCAAGATCCTACGGCTCAGGAATAAAAAAGACCAGTAATAAAACGGTGTTTTATGAAACTTTGTTTCCACTCATCGTTACGCTGAAAAAACATTAAATTTACTCATTTTTTTCTTGTGTATCGCTATTAGAAGTTTTGAACAATCGATGTGCATAAAAGTCAACGCTTACATAACGCCCTCCACCAAAAACAAGTAAGGTTAGTAGCATAATGAAATAGGTAGCGGCAAATTCCACACCATTGTTTAGCACAACAAAGTTGCCGCTAGAAGTTAGCCATTCGTAATGCCCATGTTCTTGAAGAATAGATTTTGCGGCGGCGAGTTTTTCTGGCGCAGACATAATGTTTTCATTTAACAATAATGTACCGTCGGCAAGCCATGAGGATGCATCAGCAATGGCAAGCCATCCGTGTTCGGCGTGCACCGTCACCATCGCTACAACCATAGTGACGATTAAGGGAATACTGACCAGTCGCGTGAGCAAACCAATAAGCAAAAAGAATCCCCCGATTAATTCAGCCGCCGTCGCTAGAATTGCCATGATAAATGGCAGTGGTAGTCCCAATCCCCAATCGGGGTTACCAAACCACTCAACGATATTGTTAAAGTTTACAGCTTTATTCCATCCGGCTTGAATCATCACAGGCGCGAGATATAGACGTATCAGTAGTAGAGGTATTCCATCACATTGGGTAAGTTGTGTTACCAATCTTGTATAAATTTTTTTCATAATTATTCATTGGATTTGTTTTGATATTTACTAGAACGTGAAACATTAAATAAAATTTCATTTTCTGTGATGCAGCTAACATCGATTGGGTGATAGTGAAACGTGATTCATTTAAGTTGAATGTTAGCGTATGCAGCGCAGACAGCAACGAGCCGTGAGCAACAGGACATAATCAAGTGCTGAAATCAGATCAATCATAATGGCATATTTCTTTGCCGTTCATTTTTAGGAAAATGTTAGTCATATAGACTTTCAAAAACGATAAAGCGCATTCGTCAGTGTAATTTAATAACAAACGCTTACAAATAAATTCGCGATTTTAGAAGATTTAAGTAACATAATGTCATTATTATTCTACGAATCGAACGATCCATTTTTGGACCACTAACAAAGGTAGTAATTTATGGCAGCCAAAGGAAGTTGGACTAAATCCTTATTTATTGGCTTGTGGACAGTATTGAACTTCAGCCGCAAACTATTTTTTAATCTTATTTTTCTTGTTATTTGCGTTGGATTAATTATCGCAGTGGCAGGGTCAGGCGATGAAAAATTAACAGTAAAAAAAGACAGTGCACTGTTCTTATCTTTGAAGGGAAGGCTTGTCATTGAAAAAGAAAGCGTTGACCCATTTGAACAGTTCTTACAAGAGTCATTAGGTAATCAGCCTGAAAACCCTGAATTGCTCGTTCGAGAAGTTGTTAAAGTACTCGAAAACGCACAAAAAGACCGCCGAATTAAAGCGTTAGTCTTAGATCTCAAAAATTTCTCTGGTGGCGGCTTAGACAAGCTACGCATTATTGCCAACGCTATTGATGAATTTAAAACCTCTGAGAAACCCGTTTACGCTATTGGCGATTACTACTCGCAAGCGCAATATTATCTTGCTGCTCACGCCGACCATGTTTACCTGAACCCTATGGGTAGTTTGATGTTCGAAGGTTATGGCAGCTTCGGTATGTATTTCAAAGATGTTTTAGAAAAGCTGAAGGTGACTACTCATATATTCCGTGTAGGCACATTTAAGTCTGCTGTTGAACCATTCATGCGCAACGACATGTCTGAAGAAGCGAAAGAGGCAAATAAGCTGTGGTTAGACGGATATTGGTCACAGTACAAAGAAGATGTTGCTGCAGCTCGCGGTCTCGACGTTACCAACTTTGACGAAACCCTAGACGGGCTTTTGGCTAAATTTGAAGCTGCCGGTGGCGACTTCGCGCAATACGCGCTTGAAAATAACTGGGTTGACGCACTAAAAACGCGTGAAGAAATAAGAAGTGAATTAATTGAGCTCGTCGGCACTGATGATGAAGAGCTTGGTATAAACGCTACTGCCTACAATACGTACCTCAAAGTAATCAACCCGCCTATGCCAGTTGTCGAAAAAGACATCGACAAAGTTGCAATTGTCGTAGCCAAAGGCACTATTCTTGATGGTAACCAAAAAGCCGGTACCATTGGCGGCGACAGTACAGCACGTTTGTTGCGAAAAGCACGACAGGACGAAAATGTTAAAGCGGTGGTGCTTCAAATCGATTCTCCAGGAGGCAGTGCATTTGCGTCGGAGATCATCAGACAAGAGGTACTTCAGCTACAGTTAGCCGGAAAGCCAGTTATTGCATCAATGAGCACTTACGCTGCTTCTGGCGGTTACTGGATTGCTGCTAGCACTGATAAGATAATTGCGAGCCCGAGTACCATCACCGGTTCAATAGGCGTGTTCGGTATGTTTATGACTTATCAAGACTCACTAGATTATGTGGGTATTCATAGTGACGGCGTGGGTTCAACTGAATTAGCTGGATTTTCGCCTGTACGCCCTCTTGCACCGCAATTTGCGCAGATATTACAACGTAACGTTGAGAACACGTATGGTAACTTCCTATCATTGGTAGCTAGTGCTCGAAACATGAGTGTTGAAGATGTTGATAAAATTGCGCAAGGTCGTGTATGGATTGGTTCTGATGCACTAGAACTTGGCCTGGTGGATGAACTTGGTACTATTGATGATGCCATAGCAGCTGCTGCTGAAATGGCCGAACTTGAAGAGTTTGACACGCACTATGTTAAACGCAGCCTTTCTGCTCAAGAAATCTTTTGGAAGGAGTTCTTTGGTCAGGCAATGACTGTGGTGGGTAAATGGCAGTTTGGCAACACTGATTCTGCCCTTATCAACGAATTCAAGCGCGTACTGAGTGAATTCAACCTCGTTAACGAGCTCAACGACCCTAAAGGAACCTACGTCCTTTGCCTACCGTGTACGGTTGAGTAAGCTAACAATAGGATACCAATGTAAAAGATGAGGCTGCGTTATTTCTACAGCTGATTTAAACACCGAACAGCGTCGATTAATCACCGACGCTGTTTTTAATTGTTACGAGCGTGCAGAACTTATTTTAAATAAGACCTTCGCTCGACCCTCTTTGACTTTTAGACGATCCGGGAGAAACGCTGGAACGGCCTTTCTTCAACAAAACCGTATTAACTTTCATCCTTTGCTCTACAGAGATAACGAAACACAATTTCTTAGCGACGTAGTACCACACGAAGTGAGTCACCTAGTCGTCTGGCAGTTGTATGGAAAAGTGAAGCCTCATGGGAAAGAGTGGCAGTCAATTATGACAAACGTATTTGATTGTGTGCCCAGTGTAACTCACGGCTTTACAACCTCTACCAGTACAAAGACGTTTTTGTATCAATGTGACTGCAATCAATTCAATCTTACTACCAGACGGCACAACAGAATTGTTAAAGGCGCCAGCTACTACTGTCGTTCATGCAAGAGTATTTTGCGAAAATGCTGAACAAGCTGCGGTGAAGCCAGTGCGAACATGCTATTTAGACAACATAAATGTAAACAATCTAAATATCTTAAACATTGTGCCCCTAGTTGAACCAATGCTTGGTTAGCGCGTTATCTAAGTCATTAAATGCTGTTTTTAGCAGTTGCGCCAGTTCCCGGTATCTTGGTTTTGCTTTTGCTGAAGCTAAATTACACCCGTGATCACGCATTTTGGCATGGATATCTTGGTACCAGCTTTTCAGTTGGGGAGGAAGCGGTTGTTCTGACCTATGCCCAAGCCACAAGAGCCCTTGTATTGGAATACTTAAGAAAAATGCGCCCATTGCTAATGTTTGAGGTAAATAGCTCGTTCCGAGATTTTGAAGAAGCAGAATGCACGATGCAATGGCCACTGGGGGCATGGTTTTTATAGCAAACTTTGTGGCCGAAACAACACGGCACTCAGGAAAGTAAGCGTATAGCTCTTTTCTAACCGGCCACGTTTTTAAATACTGTTGACCATCTTTCAACATTGCCATAACAGATTGAGCCATTTGCCTACCTCTATAATTACGTCACAAACCACCAGACGTTGTGTATCTCGATTATTACGCCGAAATTATCCGAAAAGCTTAATTAAATTGTAATAGGCTTTTCGACTAATACCACGATAATTACGAGTAGCGTGCGTTTTAGTAGTTAAAAAGAACCATAAAGTATAAGAAAGCGCGTTCTTTAAGTGACTTTTTTCCTCTGCAAAGGCATCATGTCGTTCACGAAAAAGTAGGTTGCTACGTTCATTCTTGGGCGAATTGCAGACGCATTCAAAATTATAACAACAAAACGAAAGCGGTAAGGTGCTTGATATTATCAATTACGCCCTCACCTAGGCTTTTAAGAAAATCAGTATCATTAACCCAGTACGGGTGAAATATTTGGAGAGGAAAATGGCAGAAAGCAGACATGTCCGTCTACTTATTTTAGGTTCAGGCCCTGCAGGTTATTCAGCAGCCGTTTATGCGGCGCGCGCTAATTTGAATCCTGTATTATTAACGGGTATTCAACAAGGCGGACAGCTAACTACCACGACAGAAGTAGAAAATTGGCCTGGCGACCCAGAGGGGTTAACCGGTCCTGATTTAATGGTGCGTATGCAAAAGCATGCGGAAAAATTTGATACTGAAATCATTTTTGATCACATCAACAAAACAGACTTTTCAAAGCGTCCATTCACACTTTATGGTGATAGCGGAACGTATACTTGTGATGCTTTGATCATTGCAACAGGCGCTTCTGCGAAATACCTAGGCTTGGAGTCAGAGCAAGCCTTCATGGGTAAAGGCGTTTCAGCATGTGCAACGTGCGATGGCTTCTTTTACAGAAATCAAAAGGTTGCGGTAGTCGGCGGCGGTAATACGGCAGTAGAGGAAGCACTATACTTGTCGAACATTGCTTCAGAAGTACATGTAATTCATAGACGCGACAGCTTTAGAAGCGAAAAAATCTTGGAGAAGCGTCTACGCGATAAAGCTGAAAACGGAAATGTAGTACTGCACTTGAACCGAACACTTGACGAAGTGCTTGGCGATGAAATGGGTGTGACCAAGATCCGTATTAAAGAAACAAGCGGCGAAGCGACTGAAGAAATTGATGTAATGGGTCTGTTCATTGCGATTGGACATAAACCTAATACGGACATTTTTGACGGCCAATTAGCAATGAAAGACGGCTATATCGTTGTAAATAGCGGTACTAACGGCAATGCAACCCAAACAAGTGTTGAAGGTGTATTCGCTGCTGGTGATGTTAGCGACCATATTTATCGTCAAGCAATAACTTCAGCAGGTACTGGCTGTATGGCAGCATTGGACGCAGAGAAATATCTCGACGGTACAATGCCGGAACAAGGCTAATTAAGTTAAAAAGCGGTCCTGATGGCGAATGTGCGGCAATGGTCTGTGCATTTGTCATCGGGATACTTGTCATATGATTGCGTTACCATATCTTGAAAGCGTCACGCCTTTCCCTCCTGTAGAGCAAGCACTCGACGAACCAAATGGATTACTTGCGTTTGGTGCGGATTTGAGTCCTTCGCGGTTATTACTCGCTTATTCGAAAGGAATATTTCCTTGGTTTAGCGAAGGAGATCCCCTCCTCTGGTGGTCACCAGATCCCAGAGCGATAATTGAACTCGATGGTTTCATCGCAAGTACAAGCCTAAGAAAACTTGTGAGGCAGAATAAATACCGCGTTACACTGAATACAAACTTTGATGAAATAATTGAAGCATGTGCGTCGATACCCAGAAAATCGCTAAACGGTGGCGCTGTATCAAACGAAACGTGGATAACCAGCGATATGGTGAACGCCTACAAACAGCTACATGCTGTTGGTCTAGCGCATTCTGTTGAAGTTTGGGAAGGTGAAACGGTCGTTGGCGGACTATATGGCGTTGGTATAGGGCGTGTTTTTTGCGGCGAGTCAATGTTCCACAAACGCAATAATACATCGAAGCTTGCCATGTACTATCTCATCGAGCACATGCGATTTCACAATATGGCCTTTGTCGATTGTCAAATGCCAACCGAGCATCTTGAATCGTTGGGGGCTATAACCCTTACACGGCGAAAATTTATTGAAAAACTCGAAAGTAACAACCACACTCTTGATAGTAGTGGAAATTTAACACCAGATTATGTAGGACGTTGGCAAGCAACGACGTTGACACCATGAAGTTTGGCATAACGCAATCATTTTCATGTAGCTATCTAGCTGATGAACAAGAACAACTGCTTGTTTATGCAGATACACAAACGCTTCAAGCCCAACGCTATGCGCAACTTATCCAAGCAGGGTTTAGGCGAAGCGGTGATCAAATTTATCGGCCACATTGCCCATCCTGTAAAGCGTGCCAGTCTGTTCGCCTTTTAGTTAACGAATTTACTCCTTCTCGCAGTCAAAAGCGCGTTTTGAAAAAGAATCAGCATTTCACCGTCAAGTTTGTAAGCAACGCCAAGCAAGAATATTTTCGGTTATACGAACGCTACATCACTAAACGGCATGCTGATGGAAGCATGTATCCTCCTTCACAAGAACAATTCGACAATTTTGTCCAATGTGAATGGATGGACACATACTTTCTTGAAGCTTATGACGGTGATACGCTTATTGCCGTAGCAGTAACTGATGTACTGAATAGCGCAGAACAGCCTAGCGCACTTTCCGCGCTTTACACCTTTTTCGACCCTGATTACGAGAGCGCTTCATTGGGTACATGGATGATCCTTAAGCAAATACAAGAAGCGCAAGTTCATTCGTTTCCTTATCTTTATTTGGGCTATTACGTTGAGGGTTGCAACAAAATGTCCTACAAACACAATTTTTATCCGTTTGAAGAGTTTGTAAACAACCAATGGCATCGCATTAGCAGCAAGTAAAATTGGCGTCTTTACACGTTTTCCACCTCTATAAACGACTAATTTCATCGTTTTTATATTAAATACTTTACACTGAACTTAAGATTGGGTAAGGTCTGCGCGGCAAAATTTTTGAATTACTGAGGTAACTGCTTTACATGGCAAAAGAAGATTGTATTGAAATGGAAGGTACCGTGCTAGACACGCTACCTAATACTATGTTCCGTGTTGAACTAGAGAATGGTCACGTAGTGACTGCACACATCTCTGGTAAAATGCGTAAGAACTATATCCGAATACTTACTGGCGATAAGGTCACCGTTGAGATGACTCCATACGATTTGACAAAAGGTCGTATCGTTTATCGCGCAAGATAATGAGCCATTGAAGCGGTAACGCATTGGTTAAAGCCCGGTTTCACCGGGCTTTTTTATATCTAATACCGGTTTTTACTGTCGCAAAAAAAAGGGCTAACATTTGTGTTAGCCCTTTCGCATTTATACTTTGCACATCATTAACTTGCTTCTGGCTCTTCTGACTTTGTATCTACACCCGTATATGCAAAGGTAAGCTTATCATCAACACAGTCAACTTTAACGTTGCCGCCCTTAGACAATTCACCGAATAACAGTTCATTAGCAAGTTCCTTTTTAAGCTCGTCTTTGATTAAACGTGCCATAGGACGAGCTCCCATTGCCTTGTCATAGCCCTTCTCAGCGAGATAAGCTCTCGCATCACTGGTAACTTCAAGCGATACACCTTTAACGTCAAGTTGAGCCTGAAGCTCGATTATAAACTTATCAACGACCTGAAGAATAATTTCAGGGTCAAGATGATTAAACCAAATTATTCCATCCAAACGGTTCCTAAATTCAGGCGTAAACACTTTGTTTATCTCAGACATCGCGTCATGACTGTGATCTTGCTGTTTAAACCCAATTGACTTACGAACCGTCTCCTGAACACCGGCGTTTGTTGTCATAACCAACACAACGTTTCTGAAATCTACTTTACGCCCGTTGTTGTCGGTTAACGTGCCGTGATCCATAACCTGTAAAAGGATATTGTAAATATCGCTATGTGCCTTCTCAATCTCATCTAAAAGTACGACCGAATAAGGGTTTTTAATGACAGCGTCAGTTAACAGTCCGCCTTGGTCGAAACCCACATAGCCTGGAGGCGCACCAATAAGACGGCTTACAGCATGACGCTCCATATACTCAGACATATCGAAACGTACAAGTTCAACGCCCATGATCTTGGCGAGCTGCTGCGTAACTTCGGTTTTACCGACACCCGTTGGGCCAGCAAATAAGAAGCTGCCTATTGGTTTAGCTTCAGCTCCAAGCCCTGAACGCGACAACAAAATTGCATCGTTAAGCGTCTCAATGGCTTTATCTTGGCCAAACACCACCATCTTAAGGTTTCGGCCTAGGTTCTTAAGTACCTCTTTATCTGATGCCGACACCGACTTTTCTGGTATACGCGCCATTTTCGCAATTATATGCTCGATGTCGCTTACGTTAATTGTCTTCTTGCGCTTTGAAGGCGGAAGCAGGCGCTGACTCGCTCCCGCTTCATCCATCACGTCTATCGCCTTATCCGGCAAATGACGCTCATTAATGTATTTCGCTGACAATTCAGCTGCTGCTTGAATTGCTTTTTGCGTGAAACGCACGTTGTGGTGCTCTTCATAGCGACTTTTTAAACCTAAGAGAATTTTGGCAGTGTCGCTCACGCTAGGCTCTGTAACGTCGACTTTCTGGAAGCGACGAGCCAAGGCGCGGTCTTTTTCAAAAATACCCTGATATTCCTGATAGGTTGTAGAACCGATACAGCGCAACTCGCCGCTTGAAAGTTTTGGTTTTAATAGATTAGATGCATCCATTACACCACCTGATGCAGCGCCAGCGCCAATGATGGTGTGAATTTCATCAATAAACAAAATGGCGTGCTTATCACGGCTCAATTCTTTCAAGATCGCTTTAAGGCGCTTTTCGAAATCTCCTCGGTATTTAGTACCTGCAAGAAGCCCACCCAAATCGAGTGAATACACAGTGCTTTCTGCAATAACATCGGGAACATCGTTATTAACGATACGATAAGCAAGACCTTCCGCTATTGCTGTTTTACCTACACCGGCCTCTCCCACTAACAGTGGGTTATTTTTTCGACGCCGACATAGAATCTGTACCGTACGTTCAACTTCGGAATCTCTACCAATTAACGGATCTATTTTTCCGTCTTTAGCGTGGCGATTTAAGTCTGTTGCATACTTGCTAAGAGCGGAAGTGCCCTCCTCACTGTCACCGGCTTCCTCACCTACTTCAGGGTTAACAGGTTCGTCATCTTCCGCTTTGCTCACACCGTGGCTAATAAAATTAACCACGTCCAAGCGCGTTACATCAGACTTTTTCAGGATGTACACGGCTTGTGACTCTTGCTCACTGAATATCGCAACTAAAACATTTGCGCCTGTTACTTCATCTTTGCCAGATGACTGAACGTGGAAAACGGCGCGCTGTAATACTCGTTGAAAGCCCAATGTGGGCTGCGTTTCACGCTCGTTTAACTGATCGTCCAATATCAGTGGCGTTGTATCTTTGACAAAAGAAAGCAACTCACTTTTAATTGCTTCGATATCAGCACCACACGCGTTTAAGGCGTCTTGCGCAGCAGAGTTGTCAAGCAGTGCCAACAGCAAGTGCTCTACCGTCATAAATTCATGGCGGTGCTCTCTGGCAAACACAAACGCATTATTTAGCGTTTGCTCTAATTCTTTATTTAACATATTGCTCGCCCTCTACAAAAAACCTTATGCCTGTTCCATCGTGCACATCAGCGGATGCTGATGCTTTCGTGCGTATTGATTAACCTGCATCACTTTGGTTTCTGCTATCTCAGCAGTATAGATGCCACACACAGCTTTTCCCTCATAATGAACGGTCAGCATAAGTTGGTTGGCTTTCTCAGCGTCCATATTGAAAAACTTTACTAGTACCTCTATGACAAAATCCATTGGGGTGTAGTCGTCATTATTCAACAACACTTTATACATTGGCGGCGGCTGCGGTTTCTGTCGCTGCGCGTCTTTTAACTTTTCCTTTTCGATACTAATAGCGTTGTCTTTACTCATAACTTAATAATAGGTGCTTAATGACAGAATTGTGTACAAACTTTTGGCTAAATTTATTCGCTTTTAGCCTTGACATAATATGGTTAAAAAATCTACAGTTTATATGTGACATTTGAGTGTTGCGAATATCAATACTCTTTTCACTGTGTCCCTGGATCTATAATGGGGTCATATTAGTGTGAGTTCAAGGATTAAGAGGAAGTCGTAGTATGGCGATTGGCAAAGTTAAATGGTTTAACAACGCAAAGGGTTTTGGGTTTATCGTTCCTGAGGATGGCGGAGAAGATATTTTCGCACATTACTCGACGATACAAATGGAAGGTTATCGCTCGCTAAAAGCGGGACAAGAAGTAACCTATGAAGTTCAGCAGGGGCCGAAAGGTCTTCATGCAGAAAACATTGGCTTTAAAGAAGAGCCTGAGAGATAAAATAGAATTCTGGGAGCCCGACATCGTTGTCGGGTTCTTTTTTATTTTAACAAGTCTCAATAGCAGCGATGCCATTTGTAGTGGCAAAACCTACATTGCATTGTCATGACAGAATATACTTAGCGTTGAGATTGCTTTGCGTTGAGTGTTCTGTGTAGTGAATTGCACACCGTTATTCTCTTGAGTAAATATCACTAAAACGCGCTCGTAATATTACTCATTTTTCATACTGACGCAGTTCGCGTCTTCTATTTTCCAATCTGCGTACTTACATCAGGCAGCCCCGTTTTCCTGCTTTTTCATGCAAATTGTAATGTCGTGTAACGAAATAAAATGAATATAAAAAAGCCCAGCAACATGCCGGGCTTTTTCAATCTAGCGCCTTCATAAGACGTTCGCTATCACGCGTTTAAAATTGCTTTTAGCGTTTTGCTTGGTGACATTGTTGCGAACAGTTTATCTTCATCAGGGTAGTAGTAACCGCCAATTTCTTGCGCACTGCCTTGAGTAGCATCAATCTCAGCCAAGATATCATCAACTTTCGCTGATAACTCTTCATAAACTGGCTTGAACTGCGCCGCAAGGTCTGCGTCTTCCGTTTGGTTCGCTACTTCTTCAGCCCAGTAAAGGCCTAGGTAAACATGGCTGCCACGGTTATCTAACTGGCCTGCTTTACGAAGTGGAGACTTACCGTTGTTAAGCAGTTTTTCTGTCGCTTTATCAAGTGCCGTAGCAATAACTTTTGCTTTTGTATTGCTGTGCTTAATAGCAACATCTTCTAGCGATACCGCTAGTGCAAGGAATTCACCCAGTGAGTCCCAGCGCAAGTGACCTTCTTCAACAAACTGTTGTACGTGCTTAGGTGCACTACCACCCGCACCGGTCTCATAAAGACCGCCACCAGCCATCAATGGAACAATTGATAGCATCTTAGCGCTTGTACCAAGCTCTAAAATTGGGAATAAGTCCGTTAGGTAGTCACGAAGTACGTTACCCGTTACTGAAATAGTATCCAGACCGCGAATTGCACGTTCCATGCTATAACGAATAGCACGCACAGGTGACATAATTTGAATGTCTAGACCGTTGGTATCGTGGTCTAGCAGGTACTTTTCAACTTTCTTGATAAGTTGCGCATCGTGAGCACGTTCGTCATCTAACCAGAATACCGCAGGCATGCCAGATTGACGTGACCGCGTTACCGCTAGTTTAACCCAATCTTGAATAGGTGCGTCTTTCACCTGACACATACGCCAGATGTCACCTTCTTCAACATCGTGATAAATAAGTACGTTACCGTCCTGATCAACAATTGACACTGTACCATCTGCTTCCAATTCAAACGTTTTGTCGTGTGAACCGTACTCTTCTGCTTTTTGCGCCATTAGACCAACGTTAGGTACTGTACCCATCGTTGTCGGGTCGAATGCACCATGCGTTTTACAGAAATTAATCACTTCTTGGTAAATGGTTGCATAAGTACTTTCAGGAATAACCGCTTTAGTGTCGTGCGCCTTTCCATCTGGTCCCCACATTTGACCCGAGTTACGGATCATTGCCGGCATAGACGCATCAACAATTACGTCGCTTGGTACGTGAAGGTTAGATATACCTTTGTCAGAGTTAACCATCGCAATTGGCGGACGGTCAGCATAACATGCGTTAATATCTTTTTGAATTTCAGAGCGTTGGCTTTCAGGTAGACCCGCGATTTTGTCGTAAACGCTACCAAGACCGTTGTTAGGGTTAACACCTAGCTCTTCAAACAGGTCGCCCCATTTGTTGAATAGGTCTTTATAGAATACTTTTACACAGTGACCGAATACGATTGGGTGAGATACCTTCATCATGGTCGCTTTTACATGTAGTGAGAAAAGAATGCCTGTGTTCTTCGCATCTTCAATTTGCTCTTCGAAGAATTCACACAGCGCTTTTTTGCTCATAAACATGCCGTCGATAACTTCGCCAGCCAGTAAATCAACACGCGGCTTAAGGGTTTTCTTGCTTCCATCTTTGCCGGTGAACTCAATACTCACGTAGCCGTCTTTCTCTACTGTTACTGATTTCTCGCCAGAGTAGAAGTCGCCACCGCGCATGTGCGCTACGTGCGAACGAGAAGCCTGAGACCACTCACCCATTGAGTGTGGATGCTTACGGGCATAGTTTTTAACCGCAGTTGGTGCACGACGGTCTGAGTTACCCTCACGCAGTACAGGGTTCACGGCACTACCAAGCACTTTACCGTAACGCTCGCGAATTTCTTCGTCTTCAGCTGTTTTAGGTGAGTCAGGAAACGCTGGTACGTTAAAACCTTTCGCATTTAATTCTTTGATAGTTGCACGAAGCTGTGGAATTGAGGCACTGATATTTGGAAGCTTGATAATGTTAGCATTCGGGTCTTGGGTCATCTCACCCAGCTCAGCTAACGCGTCTGGCACTCTTTGCTCTTCAGAAAGATACTCAGGGAAATTTGCCAATACACGCGCAGCAAGTGAGATATCGCTTAGCTCTACGTCGATATCTGCAGCCGCAGCAAACTTCTGGATAATTGGAAGAAGTGAATATGTCGCCAGCATTGGCGCCTCATCCGTCTTCGTATAGATGATCTTAGACTTGGTCATTATATACCTCAATTTTTTCGACAGATATGCTGTCGTTTTTTAGTCCATTATGTCGCACTAACCCGCAAACCTACGTTGTTGCGCCCACAGTCAATGCGAAACGTATTTGATGTTTTCCACCACATGCTCGATTAAACACGAGGTCACTTGCTGTTTTCCTCTCTGCATATCATCCAATTTCCTATGTTAGCAATTTGCAACTCATGCTTTCGTGGTTGATGACTGATTAACACACAATGCAGAGATGCTGTGCTCAAGCGAAACCGCTTACCACTGCCAAAACTGTCTAATAATTATGCAGATGCACTCTCTTATAAAAATGGGAGCGACCAATAGTATAGGGTCGAAAGTTTCAGTTACAAGTCATACCATTGTCTTAACACATGAGATCACCGAATTTATCGACAAACTTCACTAATTAAACTAACAAATACGAGTAATTTGCCATGCGAATTATCACCATTTGTCGTAAGATCACAGCGAAACTTCGGATGCAAAAAAGCGAAAGATACATGTCATCAAATGCCAAAGTGGTCCTTTTTAACAAGCCTTATCAAGTTCTTTCTCAATTTACCGACGCAGACGGCCGAGAAACGCTCAAAGATTATATAGACATTACGGGTGTCTATGCCGCAGGACGATTAGACAGAGATTCAGAAGGGCTTCTTGTACTCACTAATGATGGGAAGCTTCAGCACAAGCTGGCCAACCCTAGCGCCAAGACCAGCAAAACCTATTGGGTGCAAGTTGAAGGTATTATGGACGAAAACGCAATGCAGGCGCTGCGCGATGGCGTTGAGTTAAAAGACGGAATAACCCGCCCCGCAAAAGTAAAGGCCATGAAAGAACCCAGCGTGTGGCCACGAAATCCGCCGGTACGCTTTAGACAATCTATTCCTACCAGTTGGGTAGAAATTACCATTACAGAAGGCAGAAACAGACAAGTACGACGAATGACGGCACACGTCGGCTACCCTACCCTCCGTCTTATCAGGTACCGCGTGGGTAGCTGGACCATTGATGGCATTGATAATGGAAAATACGTACTTTTCTAACGCTAATACGTTGATAATCACTTGAAATTATTTCCCAGGGCCATAGTAATTGGCGGCGAGAGAGTGTGGATTTCTAAGTGACTAAATGTTGCTCTGCCTTATTGTGTGTAGGCAATGTTGAAGATTCCAAGCCAACGGCGGATAGGTGTATATTTAATTACTTAAACAGATAAGGATTAAATGTGAATTACCCTTGGGAATCTGGTAAAATCCGCGACCTTGAAATGGGGCCTACTTGTTAGCGTTAACTCAGCTGATGTTGAATCACTATTTATGAGTTGTAAACCACTAATTGAGTAACTGCTTTCTAGTCATCTTGGCATATGCAATAACTTATTAAGTGGTATCGAACCTAACAAGTCGGGTTTCTTTTTTATTAATCAAATGAGTGTGCAATCTGTAGTGAGTGATATTGAATTTAACGCCAGCAAAAAAGTGATCGTCGGAATGTCCGGCGGTGTCGATTCGTCTGTTTCAGCCTACCTACTCCAACAGCAGGGTTATCAGGTTGAAGGTCTTTTTATGAAAAACTGGGAAGAAGACGATAACGATGAGTACTGCGCCGCTGCGGAAGATTTAAAAGATGCACAAGCGGTTGCTGACAAACTTGGCATTGAATTGCACACCATAAATTTTGCAGCCGAGTATTGGGATAATGTATTTGAGTATTTCCTAGAAGAGTACAAAGCGGGCCGAACGCCGAACCCAGATATCATGTGCAATAAGGAAATTAAATTTAAAGCGTTTCTTGAATTTGCAGCAGAAGACCTCGGCGCCGATTATATTGCTACCGGTCACTATGTTCGCCGCCGAGAAGTAGACGGTAAATGGCAAATGCTGCGCGGTCTTGATAACAACAAAGACCAGAGCTACTTTCTTTACACCTTAGGTGAAGAACACGTCGCGAAAACGCTTTTTCCCGTGGGAGATATTGAAAAGCCGTTGGTTCGCAAAATTGCAGAAGAACAGGGTCTCATTACACACGACAAAAAAGATTCAACCGGGATTTGTTTCATCGGTGAGCGCAAATTTAAAGACTTCTTGGCGCGCTACCTTCCAGCACAACCTGGGGTAATTGAAACCGCTGAGGGCGAAGAAATTGGCCAGCATGAAGGTTTGATGTACCACACGTTGGGCCAGCGCAAAGGTCTACATATCGGTGGTTTAGCGAAATACGGCGATGATCCTTGGTATGTAGTAGATAAAGACGTTGCTCGCAACGTGCTTATAGTGGGTCAAGGTGCCGACCACCCTCGCCTATACTCTAAAGGCTTGGTAGCCAAGCAATTGCACTGGGTAGATAGAAAAACAATGACAGAGCCTCTGCGCGCAGTAGTTAAGACTCGCTATCGTCAGGCCGATATTCCTTGTACTATCACGCCAACTGAAAACGATACTATCGAAGTGATGTTTGACGAACCGCAAAAAGCGGTAACACCGGGCCAATCTGCGGTTTTCTATAGTGAAGAAGTTTGCCTTGGCGGCGGTATTATTGAGAGTTACATTCGCTGATGTTAGATACCGATATAGAAAATAACCTGGCGCTTGCGGGAGTATGTCAGGCGGCAACGCTGGTTCAACAGATTGCCAGAAGAGGCTCGGCCGATGACGAGGCAATTGAAGCGAGTTTATCGAGCATACTGGTTACCGACCCAGAAACACCTCAACAGGTTTTCGGACAGCTAGCTAACTTAAAAACGGGTTATACCACGCTCGCAGCACAGCTATCTGATAAACAGGCAGCTAAAGACACAGAGCTAACCCGCTACATCGCTAGCATATTGGGCCTTGAGAGAAAATTATCAAGAAAGCCCAAAGCAATGCAGGAATTGGGAGAGCGCATTTCACACGTTCAACGCCAGCTTGCACATATCGATTTCCAGAACCCACAAATAGTTGCCTCCCTAGCAAGTATCTACAGCGATATAATCAGCCCCCTTGCTCCACGTATTCAGGTAGCGGGTAACCCCGACTATTTAAGTCAGCCAGCCACGCAGCATAAAGTGCGCGCGCTGCTGCTTGCAGGGGTGAGATCGGCCGTTATGTGGCGTCAGATGGGCGGCAAACGAAGAAATATATTATTCAAACGCAAACACATTCTTAACAGTGCTGTTCAAGCACTACGATTAATAAACTAGTGAGGAGCTTAAGGTGGAACTGAGTCAGTTAACTGCAATTTCCCCTGTCGATGGTCGATATGCTGGCAAAAGCGTAGAATTACGCAGTATTTTCAGTGAGTACGGCTTATTAAAATACCGTGTAGAAGTAGAAGTACGCTGGCTGCAAATGCTGTCTACCAACCCGCAAATTGAAGAAGTTCCTGCCTTCTCAGATTCGTCAAATGCACTACTAGACAAAATAGTTGCTGAATTTAGTGTTGAAGATGCCATGCGCATCAAAGAAATTGAGCGTACAACTAACCACGACGTGAAAGCCGTAGAATACTTTCTAAAAGAGAAAGTCGCTGACAATAGCGAACTATCTGCGGTAAATGAATTTATCCACTTTGCTTGTACGTCTGAAGACATCAACAATTTATCTCATGGCTTAATGCTGCGCGAAGCCCGCGAGACCGTTATTCTTCCTTACTGTGACAAGTTGATCGACGCGCTAGTAGAGCTTGCCAAGCGTTACCAGAACGTACCTATGATGGCACGTACTCACGGTCAGCCCGCTTCACCTACCACTATGGGTAAGGAAATGGCAAACGTGGCTATTCGCTTGAAACGTCAGCGTAGTCAAATTGCTGGCGTCGAGCTACTTGGTAAAATCAATGGTGCAGTAGGTAATTACAACGCACACTTATCTGCATACAAAGATGTAGATTGGCACGGCGTATCAGAGAAGTTTGTTACCTCATTAGGTCTAACTTGGAACCCCTTCACCACGCAGATTGAACCGCACGACTACATCGCTGAAATGTTTGACGCCATCGCACGCTTTAACACCATTCTAATCGATTTCGATCGTGATGTTTGGGGTTATATTGCCCTTGGTCACTTTAAACAAAAAACCGTTGCTGGCGAAATCGGCTCATCGACCATGCCTCACAAAGTTAACCCTATCGACTTTGAGAACTCGGAAGGTAACTTGGGTTTAGCCAATGCTATCTTTGACCACCTTGCGGCGAAGCTTCCTATTTCTCGTTGGCAACGCGACCTTACTGACTCAACGGTTCTTCGTAACCTTGGCGTTGGTGTGGGTTATGCAGTTATTGCTTATCAAGCCACGCTAAAAGGTATTAGTAAGCTAGAAGTTAACGAGCAAAGCTTGCTTAACGAACTAGATAATAACTGGGAACTATTAGCAGAGCCAATCCAAACGGTTATGCGTCGTTACGGCATTGAAAAGCCTTACGAGAAGTTAAAAGAACTCACTCGAGGTAAGAAAGTGAATGCTGACGTAATAGCTGAGTTTATTGATAACTTAGACATGCCAGACGCAGCCAAAGCAGAGCTTAAAGCATTAACGCCCGCTACATATATTGGTGATGCAATCAGGCTTGTAGATCAGTTATAAAAAAAGACATTTCCTATTAAACTTTAAAACGCGGTAAAGAGTTTCATGTTGAGCTCACCGCGTTTTTTTGTTTTAAAGGAGATGTAACATATGGATATTCCACTATTTTCGGGTGCAACAACGCGAAAACAACCTATCTTAAAATCCTGTGTCAAAGACGTAGTCATTGTCTTCACAGACTTAGTCGGTTTCAGCGCCTTATTTAAATCTTTGGGTCGGACAAAAAGTGTAGACACTATAGAGGGCTTGTTTCAACAATTCGATAGTGTTGCAGAAAGTCTTGGTTTATCACCTTTTAAGACAAACGGCGATGAATACATCCTTACTAGCTTACCCCCTGTAGGGCAACAAAGTTCGTTAACTAAAAAGCACGACTTTTGTTTGAGCAACGCATTACGAAACGCAATATCTTTTGCTCAATTAGCACAAGTAATCGTTGAAGATAGCTCAGCCCTTGCACAAGCAAATTGTGCAGTCCGCATAGGGATATCGTTTGGTGATGTAACTACAGGTTTTCAAAATAGAAAATATGGTGGTTTTGATGTTTGGGGAGAATGTGTAAATAGGGCTGCACTTCTAGAGCAAGCAACAAAAGCAAACTCTATAGCAATCTGTGAAAGCACTTTCAACGCACTCTCTTCAATAGTTAGGGACCAGTTTTCGTTAACGTCGTTAACCACAAAAGCCGAAAAAGTTAACGCTTATGTATACGAACCCTGTTATATCGATATTAGCGACGAATTTGACCCCGACCTGATAATTGATTAAAACCGATGGGACGCTTTGAATCTAACGCATAAGTGGAATTAAGTTGGCGTTTGTCCCATAATGCCGCGAAATCTTGGCCTTATTGCAAACTCGAGTATTTATGACTAACAATTCCACTGCTAGCTATGTTGTCGAAACCTTCGATGCCGAACTTTTTTTAAAAGAATACTGGCAGCAAAAGCCCGTTGTATTGAAGAACTTTTTTTCGCAATTTGAAGATCCAATTGACGAAAATGATTTAGCAGGTTTAGCGCAAGAAGAGGATATTGATGCACGGGTTGTCAGCAATGTTAATGGCCGCTGGAGTGTTACTCAGGGGCCTATTAAGCGTTTCGAGAAAGCATGCAAAGGCTGTTGGACTTTGCTCGTGCAGGGTGTGGATAAGTATGTTCCCGATGTAGCACCGCTCCTTTATCCCTTCGATTTTATCCCGAATTGGCGGCTTGACGACTTGATGGTGAGCTTTGCAGTACGTGGGGCCGGCGTTGGTGCTCACATCGACCAATATGACGTATTTCTTATTCAGGGTAAAGGCAAGAGACGCTGGCGTGTGGGTGCGCCGGGAGAGTATGTCGAAGTGTTCCCTCATGAGAAGCTGCGGCAAATAGATGGGTTTCAAGCCGTTATAGATGTTGAGGTAGAAGCCGGCGACGTGATCTATGTGCCGCCAGGTTGGCCACACGAAGGACAAACACTTGAAGATAGCTTAACGTATTCTGTTGGTTACAGAGCCCCAGATAATTTGCAACTTGCTGAAAGTTTAGCCATGATGCTGGACCGTGGCATTAACAACGTTCGCTATACCGATCCCTCGCGAGCAAGCCAAGCATTTCCAGCTCACGTTAATCACCTCGATGTCAGCGCACTAAAGCAACAGTTAATTGATGTCGTTAACAGCGACGACTTTACGCTTGCCTTGCTTGAGGCGATGAGTGAGCAAGGGATCCCTGAATATCCTCTTGAACCAGAAATTACGTTAGAGCAAGTGGCTAATGAATTTGCTGCAGGCATCAGTTTTATCCCTGCCACAGGCGTAAGACCACTCATTAGTTGCGGGGAAAGCGGCCTCCCCCAAGCATTGTTTGTTAACGGTTCACAGTTTAACTTTCAAGACGAAGACAGAGAATGGTTTGAAGTTCTTGGAAAAGGGTCAATCTTGAACGCAACGTGTTGCGAAGAAGCGCCCTCCTTTGCATTTCTAGAAACGTTAACTACACTTTTAAATAATGGGTACTGGGAATGGTTAGAGGAATAAAAGTTTTGTATGGCATTTACAATTCAAAATGTCGAATGGGAAAAGGATAAACATCGACTTAAATCTCTGAGGGAACACGTTTTCGTTCTAGAGTGGCGAGTGCCAGAAGCCAGCGAGTTTGACGAGCACGACAGCACGGCGTGCCACGTTCTTGTTATGAACGATAATAACGAGCCCATTGCCACGGGACGCTTGACTCAACGAGGCGAACTCGGCCGTATTGCGGTTAAGCGCTGCCATAGAACACTTCCTGTTTACCGCGCTTTATTTGAAGCATTAATAAGTGCAGCAAAACAGAGAAAAGTGCCTATTATAAAAGTAATCTGCAATCTAGAAAGCGTGTCTTATCACACGTCTATTGGTTTCATACCTGATGGCCAGGTTTTTATGGATGGTGGTGTACCACGACAAAGATTAAAGTGTCCTGCCGAACGTTTCCCACTCCCGGACGTCACCCAACTCCACTAGCACGTTGGGTGACATGCGCACGTAATACCATTCTATTATAGATTTCATTACCAAAGGGGTTTACGGTACTAGGGAGCTTGCTAGCGCAACATTAGGTCTGCTATCCGTCAGCTTTCATATAAGTTGCTATTTCAAAAAATTAAACGAAAAGTTCAAAACGTTCTACGTGACTACTACGAACAAACATTTACATTTTTATCGTTGGCAAAAAACGTTTAATGCGCAACACTACAAGTTAATCATGCTTAAATCGAGTACAGACACATGCGTATTTTAAGACTCACACTGGGATCAATATTGTTTGTGGGCGGTATTGCGTTAACCCTGCTTCCGGGCTCTATTCTTTTAGTCGTGGCTGGCCTTGTTCTGTTAAGTTATGATTGGCCAAGAGCACGTGGCTGGCTTAAATATAGCCAAAAAACGATGTCATTAGGCGCACGTAAAATCGATCGTTTTCTGCTGATGAGAAAGCTTCGCTAACTTACTTCCCTGGTTAACAATTAGTAAGGCGTAAGTAATATAACACTTTCCTTTTTTATTCTTTCCAAACTTCGGTGTCTTTGTCCATTTTGTCGCAACCACTTAACACTTAAACTTAAGTAAATGCGAAAACATGCAATGCGTGTTAACGTAATTACACGTATTAAGTGCGAAGCCTTCAACAATAATAATAGTGGCAATGACCTAAGCATGCTCAGCATCTTGGGCAATTCGTATCATCAGGCAATGTAACCGTATCGATATGACGTTGTGTAATGCGTTGACCCCGCATTGCGCTGCTTGGGTAGGCCAGATTTAAACAACCTGGACCACGTCATTTCTTTCGCTTACCTATGGAGACAAGACCATGATCACGTTTACCGTTAATGGTAACAAACACGAATTTTCTGGTGACCCTTCAACACCAGTGTTGTGGTACCTTCGTGACGAATTAAACCTTACAGGACCTAAGTTTGGCTGTGGTATGGCACAATGTGGTGCGTGTACTGTCCACATTGATGGCATGGCACAACGTTCTTGCGTGTTGCCCGTGTCAGCCGTTCAAGGCAGAAAAATTACCACTATTGAAGGGCTTAGTGAAAATGGCGATCACCCTGTCCAAAAAGCGTGGGTAGAACACAAAGTACCACAATGTGGTTTTTGCCAATGTGGGCAAATTATGCAAGCTGCCAGCCTATTATCAACCAACCCAACGCCAAGTGACGAAGAGATTGTTCAGAATATGTCGGGCAACATCTGTCGTTGCGGAACGTACCCTCGCATTCACAAGGCCATTAAGTCTGCGTCGAAATCAATAAGCGGCAACGCTGGCGTAAGCTACTTTGACCCAACCCAAGCGGGAGAAGAAGCATGAGTGAGAATACCTATTTTGATATGAATCGCCGCAGTTTCTTAAAATCGACAGCTGCGGCGGGTGCACTGGTTCTTGGTACCTATTTTATGGGCGGTGCACCTCGCGCCATGGCAGGCGTATTAGCAAAACCTGCAGAAAACGCAAAGCGCGCAAATTTATTTATTGCACTTCGCCCTGACGGCATGGTTGAAGTTACGTGTCACCGCAGCGAAATGGGTCAACAGATCCGTACTGCTATTGCGCAAATTGTAGCTGACGAGATGGAAGCGGCGTGGGATAAAGTCGTTGTTATTCAGGGCAAAGGCGACCCTAAGTACGGTGACCAAAACACCGATGGCTCGCGTAGTATTCGCTTTAATATGCAGCGCCTTCGAGAAATGGGCGCAAGCGTGCGTTATATGATGCAACATGCAGCAGCTAAGCGTTGGGGTGTTGAGCCAAGTACCTGTGTTGCCGAGCAGCATGTGGTAACACACTCTTCGGGTAAAACGCTCGCTTATAAAGACTTAATAGACGATGCGTTAACCATTACGCCGCCAGAAGCAGACAAGCTTACGCTAAAAGACAGGAAAGAATGGCGTTACATTAATACCGGTATGGCGCATATCGATCTTCAAGATATCGTTACCGGTAAAGCCACGTTTGCCGCCGACGTGCGCGAGCCAAAGGCACTTGTTGCTATAATCGAACGCCCTCCTGTAGTGGGCGGTAAAGTGAAAAGCTTCAATGCAGATAAAGCAAAAGCGGTTAATGGCGTTGTTGATGTAATTGAAATTCCAGCGCCAAAAGGTGCGCCTCAGTTCCAACCAAAAGGTGGCCTAGCTATTATAGCTAACAACACGTGGGCTGCATGGCAAGGCCGCAAGGCGCTAGAAGTGACCTGGGACGATGGCGCAAATGGCGACTATAACTCAGCGAACTTTAAAGAGCAGTTGCTTAACACAGTAAATGCACCTCAAGCACTTGTTAGAGAAAAAGGCGATGCGTTGGGTGTGTTAGAAAAGTCCAGCGACAAGCTAATAGCAGACTACTACGTACCACATTTAGCACAGGCGCCCATGGAGCCACCTTGTGCTACTGCCATGTACCACAAAGATCGCGTTGACGTGTGGGCAGCAACACAAAACCCGCAGGCTGATATGGAAACAGTGGGCGCTATGGTTGGCATGGACAAAGAAAAAATCAATGTTCACGTTACCATGTTGGGTGGCGCATTTGGGCGTAAGTCCAAGCCTGACTTCTCTGCTGAAGCTGCATACCTTTCAATGAAAACGGGCAAACCAATTCGTGTTCAGTGGACTCGTGAAGACGACATTCAGCACGGTTTCTACCATGCAGTGTCAGCGCAACATGTTGAAGCAGCGCTTACTGAAGATGGCAAAATTGACGCTTACCTTCACAGAACCGCGTTTTCACCCATTGCCTCTACTTTCCAAGAAGGAGCCAACGCGCCGTTTAGCTTTGAATTAGATTTGGGCTTTACAGACAATCCAATTCTTACACCGAATATGAAGCTAGAACGCGGTGAAGCACCAGCAAAAGCACGTATTGGGTGGATGCGTTCTGTATCAAATATTTTTCACGCCTTTGCCGTTCAGTCGTTTATCAATGAAGCGGCGCACAAAGCAGGTAAAGACGCGAAGGATTACCTTTTAGAAGTTATCGGCCCTGACAGAGTTATCGATGTTACCGAGCAAAAAGCCGAATACAACAACTACTGGGGTGATAAATCAGTTTATCCACTGGATACAGGGCGCCTGCGCAATGTTATTGAGAAAGTGGCTGAGATGGCTGGTTGGGGTAGAGAGATGCCTAAAGGCCGCGGCCTTGGGATAGCAGCGCACCGCAGCTTCCTAACATATGTAGCCACTGTGGTGGAAGTTGAGGTGTCTGACGCGGGAGACCTAAACGTTATTAAATCATGGGTATCCATTGATGCAGGTACTGTGGTTAATACAGACACGGTGAAAAACCAAACGCAAGGCGGCTCAGTATACGGCATTACCACCGCCATCAGTGACGGTATTACTTTTGATAAAGGCCGTGTACAGCAAAGTAACTTCCACAACTACCGTGTACCGCGTATGAGCGATTCACCGCTAGAGGTAGACGTAGAAGTAATTGAAAGCGATGCACCGCCAGCCGGTGTGGGTGAACCAGCAACGCCGGTATACGCACCAGCGCTCTGTAATGCCATTTTTGCTGCGTGTGGTAAGCGCATTCGACAGTTGCCTATAGGTAACCAGCTGAAAGCATAAGCTCTGAACTAACCAGCACCGCTACGAGTTAAATCTCAAAGCCGTGCTTTAAGCAATTAAAAAAGGGTAAACACATGGTGTGTTTACCCTTTTTTATCGGTGTACTTATGTACCCTTTCCGTTTACTGCATACCCACGTTTGGCTAGGGAACTTACCAACACCTTCTGCGCGGGAAATTATCTATTCGAGGTAGTACAAGCTCCACTTTAGACGCTAAGCATGCACCCGTTGTTACGTTTATCTAGGATAAAATTCTAGTAAAAAAGGTTAGGATTTTTTAAAACAGTTCAAGGATGAGAGTAGAGACACTAAAGGTTGTAGATGCTTAAGCAGAAGCACGCGAGGGAGATAACGCTACACGCAACGAAAAGATGGACGAAAATACCATAACTTGCGTAAGCAAATACCGCACAAATCAAACCAAGTGAATTCTACAAGTGCCGTTTAACAAAGGGTTCTTATATCAGTGATTACTGGTTGAGCAAAAAATTTGAACCGATAAGCCATTTTCCCCTTCCCTGCATCTAAAATATTGCTAACGTTGTTTATCCACACTAGCGCATATTTTGAAACTCAATGAAAAAAGCGTTACCCGTAAAGACCAACCAAAAACTGAAAGTCGCAATGTAGACTTTCAAAATTTCTTTTTATCAAAACAAAAAACTCGGACGATTTAAGCCCGAGTTTAACAACTAGATAATCACTCGTAGTTGCGTTCCATCCACATCAACTGCATTTTAAGTTCGTTAATTTCCTTTTGGGCTTGCGCCAACTGCTCTGCCACAGAGCTTGATTGCATAACATTTTCTTCGGATGTGTTTACTGAAACCGCGCTGTCATTATGTGCCATGAGAATTCAACCAAGTTATTTATTAATGAAAGATTCAAAGTGAAAGTCACTTTGTAATATTACATTTTTAATTACATAAAGTCATGTTTTCAGCACACATAAACGCATACTTTTGCTAAATAACCATAGTTTTTTTGAGGAATGTAATACGCGACTTCAATACCCTAAATCTTCGAGTAACTTCAGTAACAATCAAAAAAAGAGACCCGAAGGTCTCTTTTTAAAAGTCGTTATAGATGGTTCTAAAGTAAGACTAACTATGAGCCAAACATTTATCTAATTAAGAACCATCATTAAGAACCATCGCGTTATGCCATTAGCCGTGTTTTTCTGCAAGGTATAGCCACGTTTCTACAACTGTATCTGGGTTTAGTGATACGGAATCGATACCTTCTTCCACCAACCAGGCTGCAAAATCTTCATGGTCGGATGGACCTTGACCACAAATGCCGACGTATTTTCCACGCTTCTTCGCTGCCCGAATTGCCATTGAAAGTAATGCTTTAACTGCTTCGTCACGCTCGTCAAACAAGTGCGCAATAAGGCCGCTATCACGGTCGAGACCTAGGGTTAGCTGCGTTAAGTCGTTAGAACCAATAGAGAAACCATCGAAAATGTCTAAGAACTTATCTGCAAGTAATGCGTTTGATGGAAGTTCACACATCATAATAACGCGAAGTCCATTTTCACCCTTCTTCAAACCTTGCTCTTCCAGAAGCTCGATAACTTTACGACCTTCTTCTAGCGTACGAACGAACGGGATCATGATCTCAACATTGGTTAAGCCCATTTTGTTGCGAACGCGCTTAATGGCTTCACATTCAAGAGCAAAACAATCGCGGAAATCTTCAGAAATATAGCGGCTAGCACCACGGAAACCCAACATTGGATTCTCTTCGTCAGGCTCGTATTGGTAACCGCCTACTAGGTTAAAATATTCGTTCGATTTGAAATCTGACATACGAACAATAACCTTCTCTGGCGAGAACGCTGCGCCGATGGTTGAAATACCTTCTACCAATTTCTCGATATAGTATTCTGTTGGTGACTCGTAGCCTGCTATCATATCACTAATTTCTTCTTTCAACTCTTCAGGTTGGCTGTCGAAATTAAGTAGCGCTTTAGGGTGTACACCAATCATACGGTTGATAATGAACTCTAGGCGAGCAAGACCAACACCCGCGTTTGGCAAACGCGCAAAGTCAAATGCGCGATCTGGATTACCCACGTTCATCATTACTTTTAGCGGTAGGTCAGGCATTGCATCAATGCGTGATGTAACAACGTCGAACTCTAGTTCATCACCGTAAATAAAGCCTGTGTCACCTTCTGCACAAGATACAGTGATCTTGTCGCCAGTTTTAATGCTGTCAGTAGCGTTACCACAACCTACTACCGCTGGAATACCTAATTCACGCGCAATGATAGCCGCGTGACACGTACGGCCACCACGGTTGGTAACGATTGCAGACGCCTTCTTCATGATAGGTTCCCAGTCAGGGTCTGTCATGTCAGTTACCAGAACATCACCCGCCTGGATCTTGTCCATCTCTTCAATTGAATCAAGTACCTTTGCTACACCAGCGCCGATTTTGTGACCAATTGCGCGGCCTTCAACAACGATGTTGCTCTGACCTTTCAACTGGAAGCGCTCGATGCTTTGTGAGTCTTCACGGCTGCGTACTGTTTCTGGGCGAGCCTGAACAATGTAAAGCTTGCCGTCTGCGCCGTCTTTGGCCCATTCAATGTCCATAGGACGCTTGTAGTGCTGTTCTATTATTTGTGCCTGCTTAGCAAGCTCCATTACTTCGTCGTCCGTCAACGAGAACGTTTTACTGTCAGCGGTATCAATATCGACGATAGACACCTGCTTACCGTGAGCTTCATCGTCTGAGTACACCATTTTAGTAAGCTTACTACCAAGGTTACGACGAACGATAGCAGGCAAGCCTTTGTCTAGCGTTGGCTTGTGCACGTAGAATTCGTCAGGGTTAACCGCACCCTGCACCACCATTTCACCTAAACCGAATGAACTGGTAATAAACACTACATCCTCAAATCCTGACTCGGTATCAATGGTAAACATAACGCCCGAAGACGCGATGTCGCTTCGTACCATGCGCTGAATACCTGCAGATAGCGCCACGCCCTTGTGGTCGTATCCTTGGTGTACGCGATATGAAATAGCGCGGTCGTTGAATAGCGATGCAAACACGTGCTTAATAGCCACAAGCACAGCTTCATAGCCTTTAACGTTTAGAAACGTTTCTTGTTGTCCTGCAAAAGACGCATCGGGCATATCCTCAGCCGTAGCCGATGAACGCACTGCAAACGATGCTTCTTCACCTGCATCGCCTTGTAGCGTGACGAACGCGGTTTTAATTTCTTCTTCTAGCTTGCCCTGAAATGGCGTGTCGATGATCCACTGGCGAATGTTCCTACCCGCTTCAGTCAGCGCGTTAACATCGTCTACATCTAACGAGTCTAAAACTTCGTGGATCTTAGCTTCTAGGCCACTTTGCTCTAGAAACTCATTAAATGCCTCGGCGGTGGTAGCAAAACCTCCCGGCACCTGCACACCGGCATTCGCCAGGTTTGAAATCATCTCGCCTAATGATGCATTTTTGCCGCCTACGCGACCCACATCATGCATGCCCAGTTCTTGATACCAAAGTACGTATTCTTGCACAGCCCAAGCCTCCAGCTTTTTTTATGTGTAGGGTATGAGGTTAATTTCAGGCTCGTGCTTTGTGACACCTGAAACAAAAAAATTGTAGTCGCTCTGCCATAAAACTAACAGAAACCCGTGTTCATTACGTTTGACAGTAAACAACTGTTATTTGTCACCATTCACTAGAACGAGGTAGCTTTTCGACGAAATCATCTTAGAATGGAGAAATTCAGAAAGTAAACCCTTTATTACTTTTGTAATTAAATTACACCAATGTTAAGGATTTGTTGTGCGCACAGCTTTTTACATATCAGACGGTACGGCCATTACTGCAGAGGTCTTCGGCCACGCCCTGCTTTCGTTGTTTCCCGTAGAGTTCAATCACAACACCATTCCTTTTGTTGAAACTGAGGAACAAGCGCATAAAGTTTTGCAGCAAATTTCTGAAAGTTTTCAAGACACAGGAGAGCGCCCGCTCGTTTTTTATACAATTGTGAATGTAGATATTCGCAAAATTATCGCCAAATCAGTGGGTATTAATTACAACTTCTTAGACCAATTCGTAGCACCATTGGAAAAAGTACTCGGCGTTCCTTCAAAACCAGAAAAACATCGTACACACAGTATTCACGAAACCACATACGACATTAGAATTGAAGCCGTTAACTATGCGTTAGCTAACGATGACGGCTCAAATTTAAAAGACTACGACGAAGCGGACATAATTCTTACGGGTGTATCTCGGTCAGGGAAAACACCAACGAGTTTATATCTGGCGCTGCAGTACGGTATAAAGGCTGCCAACTACCCATTCACAGAAGAAGACATGGGCGACATGTTAAAGCTGCCTCCTGCTCTGAAACGTTTTAAACACAAGTTGTTTGGTTTAACCATAGCAGCCGATAGACTGCATCAGATACGTTCTGAGCGACGGGCGAATAGTAAATACGCATCGCTACCACAATGTCGTATGGAACTTCGAGAAGTGGAAAACCTTTATCGAAAGGAAAAGATCCCATTTTTAAACAGTACTAAATATTCGATTGAGGAAATTTCAGCAAAAATATTGGCCGAAACCGGTCTTAAGCGCCGTAAATACTAAGCCTTTAGCACGTAGATATTCGGCCTTTAGCACGTAGATACTCGGCCTTTATTGCAGGCTTAACTCATATCAATAGCGCAAAAGGCAAAACGCGCGCAGAAAACTTACACAATCTGATAGCACTTTTTTGCTTCTTAATTCGATGTGGATATGCGTTTTGCCAACGCGCGGTAATCTTTAACAACTACCGATGGAAGGTCGTTTACCGATACCCGCCTAAACCACGCTCTTGCTTTCTCAGGTTGTGCACGCAGCAGAGCTACTTCGGCAATGCGCATTTTTATATTATTCACTTGAGCAAAGTCTTTCGCTTGCTCTGCGCATGCTAACCCTTCAATAAACGCAACTTCCGCCTGTTTGTAGTCTTTATTATTACGCAGCGCCACCGCATAGCCGTAATAGGCTATGGCCTGTTGCTGAAGATCGGGGACTTGCTTTGCCCACGTTAACGATTTTATTCTGTAATCGATATGCTTTTTATTATCGCCTTCACGCAGAGCAATATGGCCTAACTCTGCAAACACTTCACGATAAAAAATAGGGGCATCATATTTTTTAGTTTCTAATTCAAATGCGAAGCGTTCCGCCTCTTTATTCATCCTCAATACGCTGAGTAAATTAAGGATCCTAATGCCTAATTGTGGCGACGGTGCTATAGAAAATTGTGATTTAAAGCCTGCCAATGACTCTCTGAACGCTTTTTCTGCCTCATCTTGCCTGTGATTTACACGTAGCCATTTTCCCCAATACAACAATATAGACGGCTTAACATCAGCTAAAATCGTACGGTTATTCAACCAAGGGCGCAACGTTGCGTACAACTCATCATTACGCTGAAAGTTGAAAAGTACATCAAGCTTCTGAATTTGGAACTCCCACCACATGGGCGTATTAACGTCATGCTGTGCTTGTTTAGACTCAAAATTTGTTAAGCATGCGTCTATAGTGTCAGTGCATGCAATGGTTAAGTCGTTTGCCAGCGTTTCACGGGAGTTGACAAGCAACGCCAAGAGCATTAGCCATGTGATAATTATAAATTTGAGCATCGATTTTTAACCGTGACGTTTAGCGCAGATTATAGGGCAAAACGACATAAAGAAAAGGTAATACACGCACATCAAATATCATTCAGACACAATAAAAGCAGCTTAAATGACTATCAATAACGCTATTTAGCGTAACTACTCTTTTACTCGTAATTCTTGCTTTAGCTCGGTTAAAAAGGAATTGAAAGGCCGCCACTGCCCCAATCCTGTTTTATAGAGAGGTTGCCTTACTTGCTCTGAACTAGGGGTTTTGATAACGCGCTTTGTCTTATGGAATGCCAAACATGCTTCTTCAAATTCAAGACCACAAAACGCTAAAATGCGTTTTACTTCACCCTCCAAATCATCCAACACATCTTCATGGTGTACCGTTAAAATCTCCCCTGGTAATACCTTGTGCCAGTGTTCCATAAGATCTTTATAAGCGTTGTAGTAACGGCCAATATCACTAAGCGAATAACTAAATTCTTGCCCCTCACCAAATAGTTGCTTGTACCCGCTAAAACAACAGTCCATTGGGTTTCTGCGCGCATCTATAATCTTAGCATTAGGTAAAATTTTCTTTATCAATCCAATATGAATGAAATTATTTGGCATTTTATCAATAAAAAATGGTGCCTGTTGCCGGTAAGCTTGCGTTTGACTAAGGTATTTTTCACCCAGTTGGAGAAGTATTTCATCGCTAAGTGATGTGACGTTCATTGGGTAAGGCGTGGCGTGTTGACTTAGCGATGATGCAATACCCAATACATCATGTAATTCCATGGTACCGTCTACTTTTGAATGCGACGCTAAGATTTGTTCTAAAAGCGTAGAGCCTGCGCGAGGAAGGCCAACGATGAAAATGGGATCTGTTGCCTGACATCCGCTCGCTTTATTGAAATCTTTTTTTGCGAAGGCGCTTTTTTGTGCCTGCAGCGCGCTTTCGGTGCGCCTTATGTCGAACTGCAGCGTTCGTTTTTTAAGGCTATTGCCGAGTTGATAGTAATGAAATGACAGTTCAGCATCGCCCCTATCTTCATACCCTCGCCCTAGCGCAAAACATATGTGAATTTTATCTTCTAATGAAATCGACGACTTGCTTACTTGTGCTGCCATTTGCGCTAATAGCGCAGGGGTAAATTTGTATGTCTTGGTATTAGCAAGGCTCCAATAGGCGTCGCCAAAGTCACCGGCGTGTTCAATTGCTGTTTCATAAGCCGTTACCGCTTCTTTCGTGTCGCCCTTTGCTTTTAATGCATGACCAAGTGCAACCCAAATCGCGGGCCGGTCTGAATTATCGTTAAGTAAACGTTGATAAATGTCTGTTGCCCGATGCAAATCACCCACGCCAACTAGCGCATGCGCTAGCCCTACTTTTACTGAAAAACTGTCAGGTGCTTTTGCCAGTCGCTGCTCGGCTATTTTAACAGCTTGAGGAAACTTACCTAATTTGGCCAATAACGTTTGATACGCCATGGCAGCCTTGTCGTTGTCTGGATAGAGCGTTACACAACTCTCTAATAAAAATTCAGCATCGCTATACGCTTTTAGCTGAACACCAATTTCAGCTAAAAGCATCATTGCTTCGGGATGATGAGGCTGCTCCTGCAAAAATTGTCTGCAAACTTGGTCTGCTTTGTGTAACTGGCCCTCGTACATTAAGTCAGTCGCGCCTAGAACTGGTTTCGGTAACGCTTTTAGAAACGTTATTTGTTGCCGACACAGTGTTAATGCCTGTTGTTGTCTGTCGGCGTTATACACACTTTCCAACTGAAGCCATGACGAAAGCAGCGCAGGATTAAACTGTGTAGCCTGATAAAAACAGTATGCGGCTTTTTTCTGGTCGGTTTTTAATAAGCAGTAACCTAATTCTTGGTGAGCACGGCCGTAATCAGGGAATTGTTCTATCAATAAGTTAAGCGATGCAATAGCCGTGGTGTGCTCGCCATGCATGCGGCACGCTACCGCTTTTAAATAAAGGGATTCTTTTTCTAGTGCTGGGGTTAATTCTACCGGTAATTGTAAAGACTTAATCAAAATATGATCAGTACCTGCGGTTTTAGCGGCAAGTATTTCATTACATGACGATATTACTAATTGGTATTGCGACTGCATCAGCAGTTGTTTGATACGTAAAATAACTTGTTGTTGTTCTGACGTCATTGATGATGCCTAGTGTTGCGCATAAAAGTAAAAAACGGCGAACTCACAGAGTCTGCCGTTTTTCTAAAAGGAAAGCGCCGAAACTTGTCAACGCTCTCTTTTTGGCTTCGTTAAATACTATGTGGAATTATTGAAGCATTATCAATAATAATCGTAAGAGAAACGAACGCCTATTGTACGTGGTCTATTGGTCACAACTTTTGGCGTAAACTGTTGCGTATCAATATTCAAAATGGCACGTTCGTCAAACACGTTATCTATGTAAAGTTCGGCCTTCCATACATCATTGGTAACGCCCACGGCCAAGTTAGTCAATATGTATGACTCTTGAACATAACGACCACCTCGGAAGGTTGCTCCATTGGAGTCTGCGTAAGTCACCCCTTCATACACATCTGCCTCTTGCTCAATTTTAAGGCCAGAGCCCGTTCCGTAGATAAGCTGTGTGGCGTCCTCCATAACGTAGGCATCCATGATCATTCCGGCTAGGCGGTCTCCCGTGTAGCTAATTGAGCCATTTACATACCCTCGACGGTCACCATCTAACTCAAAGAAGTATCGTGCGTTAACGTTACCAGAGAATTTAGCCGAATAAGGAAGTTCTGAACCTACGCCTGCGGCAATTCCTACCAGTTCATCATTTACCCGCGTTAGCTCCGTGTCTAGTAAACTAAATGCAGCATTAATCACTAAATCATCTGTAGCTAGCCAGGTCATATCAGCATCAATACCTTTTATCTCTGCATCACCAACGTTGTCGGTAAATACTAAGAACGAGATATTGGTGGGGTCAAATCGAGATGTCTGTAGTTCTTCAATTTCAGAATAATACGCCGTAGCGTTTACCCTAAATTGGCCATCAAAGAAGTCTCCCTTAATACCCAGCTCATAGTTGTCTAGGGTATCGGTAGTTGAATATACCGGAATGCGGAATCCTTCAAACGCGCCACTCTGGTTTTTTGCTAACCCGCCGCCAACGCGGTTAGTAACAGGTGGTCGAAAGCCTTCTGAGTAATTGGCAAATAACAGTATGTCGTCTGTCGCTTTCCAGTCGAGCGAGAACTTAAAGATGGTGTCATCCACGGTCAAGACACCGTCACTACCAAGCAGACCTACCTCTAACTGGCCATTACTAACTGCTTGTGCAATAGCATCGGAATCTAGTCCTACGGCTTCTAGTTGAGCGGGATCCATGCTTCCAAAAGCGCGAATTCGACGTGTTACATCGACTGTGGTTGTAGCACCTTGATAGATATCATCAATTTGGTACCAGCGAGCGCCAATACTTGCTGTAACCGTGTCAGTAATGTCGTATTCAAACTGACCAAAAGCTGCAATTTGTTCTATGGTGTGTGTGATATCATTAACGAAACTTACCTCTGACGGGAACGGCCCACCATCGCTGTTAGCGCCAATTGGCGCCAAGCCTTCAGATACAGGCTTTAACGTGCGCGCTAGCTGATCAAAGCCAAAGGCTGTTAACTCTCCGTCAGTATTCGCTATTTTGAATTGCCCGACCGTAGACACTTCCTGTTCGTCGTAGAATAAACCTGCTGTCACGCGCCATGGTTCGTCTAATGTTGTATTAAAACGCAGTTCATGGGTTACACGCGTAGACGTAGTATCTTCACGGTAATACTTAGTTGGATCAAGACAACGCTGATCTTCTGGCGTTACACCCGCCTCATAGTGGTTACATACATAATACGCAGCAAATGCACCGCCATTAGTGTAACCGGTATAGTCGGCTAGTGTGTCTATTTCTCTGTCGAGGTAGCCACCCGTATATACAACATTTAGCTTCTCTAAGCGCCCTTCAAGAGTCCACGTAGTCAAACCAAATTCATCTTTATTTTCTTCTTGCTGGAACCGCAAAGCAGAACTCTCACCGTCAAGCGTAGGGTCGTAAGCAAATACCCCCTCGGTATCGAGAGTTTGCTGCGTATGTTGTACCAGCAAATCCCAATCTTCATTTATATGGTAAGACAACCCAATGCGTGCACCGGTGTACATGGCATCGTTAAAGTCTTCTTCTACCAGCGCATCGTTTTGGGGAGAAACCACAGCGGCGTCGTTGCTTGAATTAATGTTTGGATTAGTGATCCTGTTTGCGTCCATCCCTGCAGGATCAGCCAGCACCCCACCAGAAATTCTGTCGATTACGACCGCACTGCCAATGTAACCGCCCTCACCTGGCACATTCATGACGTTATCTATCCAACCACCTTGCTTATCGTTGTAAGCAGCCACACGCACTGCTAAATCATCAGTAAGCGGCATATTGAAATAAGCCTCGACGGCGTTACTCATTTCGCCACCTTTGGTAAAGCCAATATTGGTGTCGAAACCTGCGGCAAAGCTTGTGTGATCCGGTTTATTTGTAATAAGTCGAATGGTTCCCGCCTGAGAGCTTGCACCGAACAAGGTCCCCTGTGGCCCAGGAAGTACCTCTACACGCTGAACATCAGTTGCGTAAACATCTAAGTTGCGCCCTGCCATCGAAACCGGCATCTCATCAAGATAAAACGCTACTGACGGCTGCAACGCCTGAACAGATGAAAGCATGATGTTCGACTGTGTTGTTGCTGCACCGCGAATATAAATTTCATTCTGACCAGGGCCTGTGCCCTGAAACACCACATTGGGCAAAAACTCTACGTAATCTTGGAAGTTATCAATACCAAGGTTTTCTAACGCTTTTCCATTTAGCGCCGTTACCGCTACGGGCACGTCTTGAATTGATTCAGCGCGTTTAGTGGCTGTAACTTCAATGGTTTCGAGTTTAGCGGGGGCTTCAGATTCTTGCGCGTACAGATGAGTGGAAGCCAGTGCAGCGACAATTGCACAGCTTAGCTGAGTTTTTCGCATGGGTGTGTGTTTCCTTCAATTATTATTAATTCTTCGGATAGTGTTTACTTCTTACACGTATCAAAAAGATCATATATAAAGATACACCATACCAAGATAATTTCTACTCTAACGAATAAATCTTATTCGAAAGATGTACAAGCATTCACAAAGCTAAATATTCAAAAGAAAGCCTTTAAAAAGATCATAAAATAAAGATTTACCTCTAATTATTTCAGCTGATGTTTATAAAAAGTGCTCCATGCGGTATATTTCAACGTAAAAGCTTTAACCCGAAGGAAGAGAAAGGATCATTTTTGCGTGAGTGAAAACATTAAAACTTCACCTTTGAACAAACCGGTGTTTATTACGTCGTCAGCAATAATCGTTTGTTTACTCATTTTTGCCGCAGGTGCCCCGAAAAAAGCAGACGCTATTTTTCAGCAGTTGCAAAGCGTAATAGTAACTAACGGCAGTTGGTTTTACGTATTTACCGTTGCTGCAATTGTCTTGTTTGTTGTATTTCTTGGCATGTCTCGCTACGGAGAAATCAAACTCGGTCCAGACCACGCCACGCCAGAATTTAGTTTTGGTACATGGCTGAGTATGCTGTTCGCCGCCGGCATGGGTATCGGGTTAATGTTTTTTGGTGTTGCTGAGCCGCTAATGCACTTTATGGCTCCACCCACTGCTCAAGCAGAAAGCATCGACGCTGTGCGAGAAGCCATGAAAACCACATTTTTTCACTGGGGTGTTCATGCTTGGGCTATTTATGCCGTTGTTGCACTCATTTTAGGCTATTTTGCCTACCGCCAAAATTTACCACTAACGCTTCGTTCAGCACTCTACCCTCTTATTGGCGACAAAATATATGGGTGGCCTGGTCACGTTGTTGATATTTTCGCTGTTACCTCAACCGTTTTCGGCGTTTCTACGTCGCTTGGTTTCGGTGCGTCGCAAGTTAATGCTGGCTTTAACTATTTATTCGGACTGCCGTCAAATACGGGTGTACAAATTGCCATAATGGCAGGTGTTGTAGGGTTAGCCGTTATTTCTGTAACCACGGGGTTAGACAAAGGCATTCGACGGTTATCTGAAACCAACATGGTACTTGCTATTTTATTACTGCTGACGGTGTTGGTTTTGGGCCCGACAGTGTTCTTACTGCAGGCATTTATGCAAAACACTGGGGCATATTTGTCAGATTTAGTGCGCAACACGTTTAACCTATTTGCCTATGAAAAAACAGACTGGATTGGTGGCTGGACTATCTTTTACTGGGGATGGTGGCTAGCATGGGCACCGTTCGTAGGCCTATTTATCGCCCGTATTTCTTACGGCAGAACCATTCGTGAATTTGTCATGGGCGTGCTGCTTATTCCATCAGCATTTACGCTGTTTTGGATGACCGTGTTTGGCAACGGTGCCATTGACCAAGTGTTGGTACAAGGCAAAGATGCGCTTGCTCAAATGGTTAATGAAGATACGTCCGTTGCATTATTCGTATTCTTGGAACAATTCCCATACTCTTCCGTATTGAGTTTTATTGCCGTACTCATGGTCGTTGTATTTTTTGTTACTTCTTGTGATTCAGGCGCTATGGTTGTAGACATGCTTTGTTCTCATGGCGAAAACAACACCCCCTTATGGCAGCGCGTTTACTGGGCGATAGGCGTTGGTGTAGTTAGTGCAGTACTACTGTACGCGGGTGGTTTAGGTGCATTACAGACGATGACCATTGCCGCCGCACTCCCTTTCGCTATTGTTTTGCTTATCGCAATATCAGGCTTACTAAAAGCACTGAGAGTAGAAGCGTACAAGCGTGAAAGTTTGCAGGTTCTAGCCGGAACACCTCAGCATAATGAAGGCGACAAAAACTGGAAAGAGCGTCTTGAAAATATTGTTACGTTTCCAGATGAAAATGCAGTTAGGCGCTATATCAATAAGGTTGTGAAGCCTGCGCTTTTTGAAGTGGGGGAAGAATTCAAAACACAGCAATTCACCGCTACAGTAAGCGATACAGACGAAGCGTTAATTCTTACGGTGGACATGGGGAACGATCCAGAATTTATCTATGCGGTATACCCTATGCCGACAGAACAACCAGAATTTGGGCCATCTGATGCACCAGCACTGGACGAAAACCAAAAGGCAACGTACTATCGCGCCGAAGTACACCTCAGTGAAGGTGGTCAGAATTATGATATTATGGGCTGGTCTAAAATATCGGTGATAAACGATGTGATTGATCACTATCACAAGCACCAACATTTTATTCATTTGCTCAAGTAACGCACGCGTTACTATTTTGTTGGAAGTACTATGCGTAAAGAAGAAGAATTATTAGTGGCACTACGGCGGGTAATACGTGCTGTAGACTTGCGAAGCAAGCAACTTAGTAAACATGTTGGGCTTACTGGGCCTCAGTTGCTTGTTATGCAAAACATACAAGAACAACCAGGTATTATGGTGCGAGAAATAGCAGAAAACATTAATTTAAGCCCTGCTACTATCACCAATATTCTAGACCGTCTTGAATCAAGAGACTTGGCCACGCGTATTCGAAGTACACAAGATAAGCGTAAAGTTGGCGTATTTCTAACCGAGCGTGGTAAAGAAGCCGTAGTTGATGCTCCTCGTCCGCTACAGGAGCACTTCGTTGAGCGTTTCTCGCACCTAAAGGAATGGGAACAAAGTCAAATGGTCGCCACCGTTCAGCGCATTGCTAGCATGATGGATGCTGAAGATATCGACGCATCACCGTTTCTTGAGGTCGGCAGTATTGCCGATAAGACCGTATAGACCACGTCAAAAAAGGCCCTTTAAAGGGCCTTTTAATATCATCGTTTTACATCGCGCTGCTACGATTTAGCCTTTAGTGGGTTAACCTTTCCACCCGTTACCTTATCGGCACGCCCTTCTTCTTTTGCTTTTTCTGCACGACGCTTTCTAATTTCTTTGGGGTCGGCAATAAGCGGGCGGTAAATTTCAATACGGTCGCCGTCGGTAAGTGTATCTCGCAGCTTAACCACACGGCTCCAAATGCCCACTTTTGTTGCTTTTAAATCTATGTCGGGAAACTGTTCTAGTACATTTGAGGCCTCTATCGCCTCCTCTACCGTTGCATTTTCATGAATTGCGACATCAATAATGGTTTGCTTAGTGGGTAACGCATAGGCCACCTCAATATTGATGAGCTTCTTACTCATGCGTACACGCTCCGCGCTCTGTCTGTGAATGCAGCAACCATACTGCTCGCTAAACTGTTGAACACTTTGCCAAACGCCATTTCAGCTAATTTGTTACTGAATTCGAATTCAAGATTTAATTCAATTTTACAGGCTTCTTCAGATAACGCTGAAAACGTCCACCCACCGGTAAGCGAGCGAAACGGCCCGTCGACCAGCTGCATTTGAATGCTTTTACCTGGCTCTAACACGTTTTGTGTTGTAAACCACTGCTTAATACCTGCTTTTGCCACTAACAACGACGCTTTCATGCTTTGCGCTGACGTGTCGAGGATTTTGCTATCAGTACAGCCTGGCAAAAACTCAGGGTAGGAAGCTACATCGTTGACTAAGTTAAACATGGCTTCTGCGCTATGAGCTACCAGCGCGCTTCTATGAATACTTGGCATTGATTCCACTATAATTAAAACTCTTGGCGGCATTGTATCACAGAAATTTTGCTTCGCTCGTATTCGGTTTTGAACCAAATGCCCCAATATAAGATAACAATGACAACTAAAGACATTCCTTCGAACAATCAGTATAATAGCCAGCATGAAAAAGAATAAAGCCAACAAAAACACCACAGGAAATATCGCGCAAAACAAAAAAGCGCGTCATGACTATTTCCTAGAAGACAAGTTCGAGGCCGGACTTGAGCTACAAGGGTGGGAAATTAAAAGCATTCGTGCCGGTAAAGTGAACATTACCGATGCGTACATTATTATTCAGAATGCCGAAGCATATTTGGTAGGGTGTAGAATAAGTCCGCTTAACCAAGCCTCTACCCATGTTATTGCTGCTCCCGAGCGTGCGCGCAAATTGTTGCTGAACAAACGAGAAATCGACCGCTTAATGGGAGCACGAGACCGCCAAGGTTATTCTATCGTTGCCACATCTATGTATTGGAAAAAGTGTTGGGTGAAGTTAGAAATTCACCTCGCTAAGGGTAAGCACGCTCATGACAAGCGTGACACCATTAAAGACAAAGATTGGCAGCGCCAAAAAGAAAGAATGATGAAACACAGCGTATAGCGCTGTGTTTTGATTAGCTCACATCCCGTTTCGTCATTTTCTTGCGATGTAGCATATCAAGAATAAGGCTCCATAGTGGTGAAGGATTTCTAAGCGTAGTAAGGTTGTTGCCAAGGCGCCTTAGCTGCCTTCGGACCATCGCCATATTAGCAAGGCTTGCAAGCGACCTATCCTTCCACGTACAGTCAGGGATAATGCCTGTGTACGTCCATTCATGCTGCCATTTTTTCGCTAGGTCGGGTGTCGTAGCCAAAGCGCTAGCAAGACCAACCAACGCACACCCCTGTTTTATCACGTTCTCTGCAACTTCTGCGCGTTTAATTCCACCCGTTGTCATTAAGGGAATATCAGTTTTACGCTCGAGTACTTGCGCAAATTCAAGGAAATACGCTTCCCGAGCGAGGGTTGTATCGTCGCGCGTTTCGCCCTGCATGGCTGGCACTTCATAGCTTCCTCCAGATAGTTCAACCATATCAACCCCTAAGGCCTCTAGTCGGTTCACTACCTCACATGCGTCATCAAAAGAAAAACCATTTTTCTGAAAATCAGCGGAGTTAAGCTTTACCATTACAACAAAGTCTTTCGCGCATACGGCTCTGACTTGACTAACAATGTTAATTAGCAGACGGGCACGATTAATAATTGAACCGCCCCACTCGTCTTGTCGCTGATTGGTTAGTGGAGATAAAAACTGCGTTAGCAAATAACCATGTGCGGCATGAATTTCAACACCATCAAACCCTGCATTTTCAGCTTGCTTGGCAGTTTCGACAAATGATTTGCAAACCTGATGTATATCCTGACAAGTCATCTCTTTTGGCTGAGCGAAAAGCTTGGAATGCTTGCCCATATCTATTGGCACAGCCGAAGGGGCAATTGCTTTCCCTTTCATAGCTTTAAATACTTGACGGCCGGGGTGATTGATTTGCATGATGGCGAGCGCCCCATTCGACTTAATAATTTTCGCCCACTTTTGAAAGGGTGCTAAGTCAGTGTTGTTATCAAGCGCTACGCCACCGGGCCCAGTCATGGCCGATTTATCTACCATGACATTCCCCGTAATGATCATGCCAAGTTGACCGTGAGCCCAGTAACGATAAAGAGAAAATAACGATTCGCCAGGAATATTGCCCATACTGGACATGTTTTCTTCCATTGCAGCTTTAACGAGACGGTTTCTTACTGTGACACCACAGGGCAAGGTATAGGGAGAATACAAAATAGAATCTGAAGACATTAACACAACAAGCCTTTTAATCGTGGACCCGTACTTTAATAGTTCTTCAAGGTAATTGCATCACTACAGCAGCACTATTTCCTTAAAATTTGCTATTTCATTCAAATAAAAAGCGCTGTTTTAGTTTGTAATTTGCGTTTCTCGCATAGACCTTGTGCGTCGAGCACTTGAATTTTACTCAGGCATCCACATATCTATAGTACTTCAATGATACACACTGTTAGTGCGTTGTAGTTTTAGAAAAGCTGAAACTGAAGGCCACACGGGTAAGTTTTTGAAAAACCAGATGTTATTCTTGGTTGATTTATAGCCAAACCATTAAAATTTATAGAATTTTTCAAAAGATTGTATTTCACCATGTGACAATTGTGCTATTATTGAAAATCACGCTCGGGGCTGATTAGGATTCGACAGGATCTAGGAAGCCGGAGGTGCATGCAGAGGAGCGGTTGGCCTCTTAAAAAAGCCGCATTTAAATAGTCGCAAACGACGAAACATACGCACTAGCCGCTTAATAACCGGCATAGGCCCTTCCACCCTAGTCTCTTCCTGCTAGCGGGGATTCGGAAGGTCATCCAAGTAGGATAGCGAGGGAACCTTGTCTAAGGGTGAACCGCGAAACAGTATTAGGCCAGCTGCAAGGAAATCCTGTTTGTCGGAGTTCCAAGCAGTTAAATAAATGACAAACTAAGCATGTAGTACCAAAGGTAGACATTTTCTGGACGCGGGTTCAAATCCCGCCAGCTCCACCACACACTGAAGAACCCCGCTAGGCCGCGTAAAATAAGCCTTCGGGGTTTTTTATTGCCTACACCTTCGGGGAACTATTTCGGGGAACCCACCAGCCTTGACCCAGCGAGAAACATCGCTAAAATCAGCGTCTCGAAGTGGAACTAAATGAGGTAACCCAAAGGCATGGCTAAGTGGAAAAAGCCCGTCGGAAGGCCGTTCCTTGCGCTACGCGGCCACACTTATTACGCACGTTTAACAGTCCCCGAGGACGTCCGGGAGTTCTTCGGGAAAACCGAGCTTTGGCAGACGTTAAAAACCAAAAATCTAAAAGACGCTGAGTATAGGGCGAGTCGAATCGTCACTGAATGGAAGGCACAGATCGAGACATACCGAGGAAACGTCGGTGTAGCCCATCGAGCACTTGAGTGGCGAAAAATACTCGAAGATGAGCGTCGCAAAGACGCGGTTCTTATCGAGAAGTTTACACGGCAGCATGGCTATAAGCCCACTTTAGCAAGGGACGTTGACGAGTTAGGCTTGGGGACGCAGCAGATGGTCTACTCCGACGAACTCGAGCGGATCTATCACGAGGAAGGCCCCGATGCGATGAGACGCTTTGCAGATATTGTCGAAGGAATCCTTCTGCCGACTCCAACCCACGTCGACGAGTATTTATCGAGCCTTTCGGTTGAATCACGTACGAAGCAGCAAAGGGAGCATCATCTCGACTTACTAAACAAACGGTTCCCCGCCCTCCCCGTTAAGCGTTCTGATGTGACAAAGTGGATCATGGAAATGGAACAACAGAGCCTCGCCGAGAACACTATCAAGGCCCGAGTAGGAACGTGTCGCGGTTACTTCGAGTTCTTGCAAAGGCTTGACTACTTGAACCCCGACGAGGCAAACCCTTTCGAAGGCCACAAGTTCACCAGCAAACGAAAAGCATCGAAACAAGACCTTCGGCAAGCCTTCGAGGTTTCCGACGTGCCACGGCTCATTGACGCAGCCAAAAATAAACCTCGTAAAGACCCAAACCTTGTCGCCGCCATCACTATCGCCGCTTACACCGGGATGCGACGCGAGGAGATCGCTCGTCTCAAGGTCGCACACGTTAAAGAACGAGACGGTATTCGGTTCTTCGATATAATAGACGCCAAAACGAAAGCCGGACTTCGCGAGGTTCCCGTACACAGCGAACTGGCAGCGCTGGTGGATGAGCTTGTCGAGAAGAGTTCCGACGGTTATCTTTTGCCTGGTGAGTCCGTCACTAAGAATGGGGAGCGAGGAGACGCTGTTGGAAAACGGTTCAAAACACTTCGTGATGGCCTCGGCTTCGACGGTCGTTACGTGTTCCATTCGATTCGTAAAACGGTGTCCACGCTGTTTGAACGAGCAAGTGTAAGTCACAACGAGGCCGCGGAGATTGTTGGACATGAGAAGACCGGAATGACTTATTCGCTGTATTCTGCTGGAATGTCATTAGTTCAAAAGCAGCGAATCATACAGAAGATTACATATATGAGGGTTAATTGATGAACATGGAACTTGCCTGGGGACTTTGGATAGGTCGAATCAGCGGTACAAACGAAGGGACAATAATGTTGAGCATTGATGCGGACCGTTTAAACAAGGCTTTCGTCTGTTTGCATGATAAAGATCCCTCTGTGCCATCAGTGAGAGCGATTTTCGATTTAAAACGTGAAGGGAAAAGCATCGTTGGGACTTCGTCTTTAGTTCTACCGTTTTTTGACCCCGATTACCCGACAAACCCCAATGCTGTAGCACCGCAAAAAATCAATTTTCAAGGTGAATTCAATGACGATTGGGAAATCTCTGGGAACTGGCAAACAGACGTTGACACACATGGTCAATTGAAACTCTTTGATAATATTCAAGTTGAATCTTCACCGCCAGACCACGAATTAAGTTGGAGCGACTTTAAGTCCTTCATCCACGAAAAAGCCAAAACGAACCCTGACGCAATATTTCGAGGTCAGTCAGATAGTAGTTGGCCATTGGTTACCTCTTTTCATCGAACTAATAGGCGAAACCTTTTTCGATACCAAGAGGAAGACCTCAACAATCTAAACAAATACGTAGCCGCACAACTCGGTCGGAAGTTTTTTCTTCAGGATGGCGGGGATTTATCTGAATTAGTTCTTCTCGGCCAACATCACGGCTACCCCACTCCTTTCTTGGATTGGACCCGTTCTCCATACGTTGCAGCATTTTTCGGTTTCAATTCGCTGGATAAATATGAAGACCATGATGGTAAAGTACGAGTTTTCATCTTTTATGGACAACAATGGCGGAACTCTGGTCTAAGTGGGGGTACTGCACTGATAGATCCTCGTCCTTCGTTTAATTTGTTGGACATTGTCTCTAGCTCCAATACTCGAGTGCTGCCGCAACAAGGACTCGTTACCTTCACAAACCTGATGTCGATAGAGCACTACTTGAAGTATGTCGAAAAACAAACTGGCGAAAAATACCTGGAGATCATCGACATTGAAGCGAAACAAAGAAATGACGTCATCGCGGACTTATCGCTAATGGGTATTAACGCGGCGTCTCTCTTTCCAGGTCTTGATGCGACTTGTCAAACACTCAAAGAGCGGGACTTTTAAGTTGCTTATAGATATTCTCACTATGGCGATTACTGCTTGGTCGAGGAAATGATGGACATCAAGGTACACCTAAACGTCCAGTCAGAATGTCCGTCTTTTTGGTGGACATTAACGTTGACATTTGTTCGATTTTCGGAATAATACGGAGACTCTAGATCTTAATGTCCACATGAGGGAAATATGACTGACATTGCGTACATCCGTGTTAGCACCACCGATCAGAACACCGAACGCCAGCTTGACGGTGTCGAAGTCAACAAGACCTTTACTGACAAGTGTTCAGGTGGGTCGACCGACCGACCTGCTCTAACCGACCTCCTCGACTATGTTCGCGAGGGCGATACCGTTCACGTCCATTCAATCGACCGTCTCGCTCGTAATCTTCAAGACCTTCTAACGCTGGTGGAAGAGTTCAAGTCGAAAGGCGTGACCCTGAAGTTCCACAAAGAAGACCTCACGTTTAGCGGGTCGATAGTCGACAAATTTCAGGATCTCATGCTGTCTATGGTCGGTGCAGTCGCACAGTTCGAGAAAGCGATGATTAACGAACGCCAACGTGAAGGTATCGAGAAAGCAAAAGCGAGAGGCGTCTACAGCCAAAAACGAGCGAAACGTGTCGACAGAGAAGAAGTCAAAGCCTTGCTCGCAGAGGGTCTCCCTATGGCTCAAATCGCCAAGAAGCTCGGTTGTAGCAGTAAAACGATTCAGCGCATCAAGAACGAATCATAAAAGTCATTTTCCGGCATTTTGGCGATCCTCGTTCGGCAGTACTAACGCCTCGGGAAGCTCGACAAATAAAGGTCTTAGCCTTGTCAGGACTCCCCTCCTTCATTAACTACCGTACGGGTTCGCCTTTTCGTCAC
This sequence comes from Alteromonas sp. V450, assembly GCF_001885075.1. Taxonomy (NCBI): domain Bacteria; kingdom Pseudomonadati; phylum Pseudomonadota; class Gammaproteobacteria; order Alteromonadales; family Alteromonadaceae; genus Alteromonas; species Alteromonas sp. V450. Next base: position 870,500 of record NZ_MODU01000004.1, on the reverse strand, counting down.
AACAGGTAGTAACGATGAACGAAAAGATAATGTACCTAGACCCAAACGAGGTCGACACAGATCCACGCCTTCAAGTTCGCTCTGAAACCGTCTACGGTGATGATTCACGAGGCGAGGCAGAGAGCCTGGCCGCACTTCGAAAGCGTCTCTTCAAGATTGTGTCCGCAGGAGAGCACACCGACCCTATCGAGGTATTTAGAGACGGCGACGAGTGGCTCGTATTCGACGGACATAATCGTCTTCAGGTGTACCAAAAGGTGGCCGAGAAGACACCAACAAAGATCCCAGCGATAGTTCGCCCCTACTCGTTCAAAGAGGCACTCAGTCTCGCTTATATGGTCAATACACGACACGGGGTAAGCGTCTCGCCCAGCGATGCGACCAGGGCTGCGTTTCGCTCCTGTATATTCTCGAATGATGGTATTTCCACCAGCGAACTCGTCAAACAGGGTCTCGGAGAAAGGCTCGCACAGAAGGTTCGCCAAGCCGCTCGACAGCTCATCGAAGAGGCAGAGGTAGTGAGGTCAGACGATGAAAACGACATCATTGGTAAAGTCACTCGATGGTGCAAAAAGATGGCAAAAGAAGGCTATGCGAGAGCGGGACTAGAGACCATTCCCACAGACCATCTCGGGTTTCCCTCCTATCGGTTCGTGCTCGACAGAAAGCCAATCGAAGACCGCAGCGAGGCAGCTCGAATTGAACAGATGGCAAGGTCGATCGAGAAGCTGGTAGAACAAGACGAGGATGTGTTCCTCGCCGCACTAAAACGAGTCAGTCGAAAGACACGTTTGGATCTTCCCGTGTCGGTTAAACGAAGAGAGAAGCGCCAAGAGGACTTAGACGAAGACTTAGATTTTTAGCAACAACGTCAAAAGTGTAGAAGTATGACCCGAGCACTGACATCATGGGTACAAAAAGGATCTTTAAATGACTCAAAAATACGCACTGAAAGATAAGTCCGAAGTTCATCGGAGACTCTCACTTCTCAAAGAACCGCACGTAGCCGTTCTTCGTGATTGTTTGGAGCAAATGGCGAGCTATGCGAACCGTCCTGTAACCTTTCCTAATTTTGATCCTCTCGACGGAGGCGCACAGGCTCAAGCTTTGTTTCTCCAAACATCGCCTGGTCCAGCGGTTGAGAGTGGTTTCATTTCCCAGGAAAACCCCGATCAGACTGCATCGTCTATGTTCAGATTCCTGGATGAAGCGGGTATCAACCGCAAGGACATTCTCCTATGGAATATCGTTCCGTGGTTCCTGGATAACCAGTCTACAAGCCTATCAAAAGCTGAAGTCATCAATGGGGCTTCTTCGATTCAAGAAATTCTTCAACTCCTCTCGAATCTGAAAGTTGTCGTACTCATCGGGAAACCTGCATGCTCTCAATACGACAGGTTGGTCGGCATGGTTGAAAAACGTGTGACTGTTCTAAAGTGCCCCCACGTTGCAATGCGTGCGAGGAACACGGAAGGCTCGGAGCCGATAATAAAGCAGGTGTTCGACGAGGCAGCTCGAATTATTTCTTCGAACGGTAATCAGTGGACAAAGGAAGAACTGAAAGCCTCTGTCGAGGCGTACGTCGAAATGAGAGACAAGCAGACCGCTGGTGAGCCGTTCGTGAAAAAGGAAGTCTATCGACGTCTTGCGGAACGTTTCGACAGGACGGAGAAGTCCTTCGAGTTCAGAATGCAGAACATCTCACACGTATTGGCTCAGCAGGGTCGAGAGTGGATCAAAGGGTTGCGACCTGCGAGAAACGTCGGAGCGAACGTAACCAGGGAGATTGAGCTCTTACTGGCAGAAGTCGAAAAGAGCGCTCCCACCGACGTTGCGACGTTCAATACGCAGGTAGAGGCACTCCGTAAGAAGCAGCCCCCCTCGCCTCCTTCTGGCAACAAGACCCCGTCTAAAAGCGAGACTACCTCCACGTCCTACAAACGAGACCCATCGGTTGTCGCATGGGTACTGAACGAAGCTGGCGACGAGTGCGAGTCTTGTGGCTGCGCCTCTCCGTTCGTAAAAGATGACGGCTCACCGTATCTCGAAGTACATCATGTTGTGCGTCTCGCAGACAATGGGCCAGACACCGTCGACAACGCAGTAGCTCTATGCCCCAACTGTCACAGAGCGCTTCACCATGCAGTCGACAAGCACGACCGAAGGGAATCGCTTTATGACAAACTATCTCGACTGAGAAAGCCGCACAGAGCGACGTAGCGACCGTAAAGCGGGTCCTTCCTGGAGTGTGACTCGAGGGTAATTCGCGCCGCGTCGTTTCATTTCTGCGAGGCGATCTCACCTTTGTTTATTATTATCGTCGGGGAACCTTTTCGGGGAACCAGTGAGACGAAAATACCACGAAAAACAATGAAAACAAGGCTATGGGAGTCATAATCCGGAAACTCCCGCCAGCTCCACCAATTCTCTTGAAGCCCCTAGTAAAAGGGGCTTCTTGCTTTATAGCTCAGTATTTACGCGTGTTTGGTACACAAACGCGTGGAGCTGACACAACTGCAGTTTCTGAACAACTATAACGTGGAAGACGAGACCATAAAGGGGCTAATTGAGCTTCTGTTATTAGAGACACAAGCAAAGGGTCGTAATGGGAAATCCTATTTAAGTAACTTATTGTCTGCACTTTCTGCTCATTATATCCAAAATTATTCAAATTACCGCGACCTTCAAGATTCCTCAGCAAGGAGTGTCAAAATAGGCAAGTCACAGATAGATAAGATTGAGCAATACATTAAAGAAAATATTGGCAGCACCATTAGCGTAGATGCGCTGGCCGAGCTTGTTTTTTGCAGCAAGTTCCACTTTTTAAGAGAGTTTAAAAAGAGTGTTGGGGAAACACCTTACCAATTTATTACCCAATACCGTGTTGAGCAAAGTAAAAAATACTTACTTGCGAATACTCAGTCCATGAGCGACATCGCGTTATCATTGGGATTCAATGATCAATCTCACTTCAGTCGTGTTTTCAAAAATCACGAAGGCATTACGCCAAGCCAATTCATTAAACAATACAGCACGTAGAGTAAAGCTACCTTTGGACACTACCTACTCTCAAAAGCCCTTGCTAAGACTTTATGGGTAACTGCCCTAATGCCGCTGCGCATGCCAAGCCAATGGCAAACGTCATCGCCACACTGGTGAAGGTGCCTAAAAGTACATATTCAGTTAGCTTTCTGTCTTGGTTTTTAGTGAGGTCGCCGAAGCGAAATATAGATTTAGCCGCAATTAGAAAGCCTATGGCAGAAAATTGATTTAGCAATACAAAGGTAAGCATGAGCACGCGCTCTAAATAGCCAATTCGTTGACCTGCCAGTGACAAGGTTTGTTGTGCTTCTGTACTTATTGTGGGCGGATCGTTGGGATGTGAAGAGGTTGGTTTGTTTGCTAATACTTCACCACTCCAAGGTGATAGCAGTTGCTTAATAACTATGGAGCTAGGCTTGAGTACTGCTAAATAAGCCAAAACCACCACCAGATGCGGCACACCAACGTGCTGTAGTAGCCCTGCTGCTTCGCGCCACTGGTCCGTAACATACAAAAATATACCTAACACCACGGCAATGTGCGCTATTTGGTCGACAACGAAGGCCGTTATGTTTTGGGCGCAATATGATTTGATCACGTCAATGATAAAGTGGGAAACCACTAATATCACTGCACTAATACCTACGGCCACCATATCAATGCTAGCGGATAAAAGCACCAGTGCGATCGTGCCTAGCACTCCGTGTATTAATGCATGAAAATACAAAGGTAGCGCCAGTGCATGCCGCTCATTTCTCTGCTTTACCCATGAGTATGGTTGAAGATAAAAGTCGGCAAGCAAATGCACAAGCAGTAAGCCTATTAATAACTCAAAATGCACAAGTTCAGGTAAAGCTATAGCGACATTTGATGCTTCAGCAATCATGAAGCGCTCTCGCGATTACGGCAAGGTTTACTATTGTTATTGACTGCACGTTAGCTTCCCTATTGTCTTGTTGTAATTCCAATTACTCGGTGCCTTCTTGTCGAGTCATGATCGCTTGTGTCATATAAGCGAGGTATTCAGCTATTAGCTTATAGTTACTTGCGTTAAGAATTCGACTTACGTTACTTCTATTTTTATTAAGTATCGCTGCTATGTTTTCATGATTCTTATCAGAGGCCTCTAGATAGGCAAGCAAGGTTTCTGACTGAGTTTGCGTTAAAGCACTTATGTGAGCGTCAGCAAAACGTGTAAGCAACTGTAGGTTGCTTTCAAGCTTATTGTCACTGCTGAAAAAAGCAAGATGATAGGGTTTGATAGCATCAAGGCCTCGGCCGGATAAAACAAAAGCCTCTCCAGTACCAGTTTTCACCTCTTTTGGGCGAAAGTGTGCTTCACCTACCGCCACGCTAATTCTTACATCAACATTTGCGGTGTGTGCCTTAAGGGCTAAACGAAGGCCAAGGGCAATGTGCATGCTGTACTGCGGTTGTTCGACGGCTAACTGAAATGCGTCACCTCGATAAATATCAAAGTGCCCACCATATCGCTTGGCATATGTCGTTAAGTGCTGTTTTAGTGCGGCAAGAATACTTCTGAGCTCATCGTCAGAATAAGTTTGAGAACGTGTGATATCGCCTGTCAGCACAGCAGCAAAGCACGTTGAGTCGTCTTTCACCGCGTTGTTTTTTTTCATAGTTGCCCTGCACTGCCCTTAGCTTGTGTATTCAACTTAAGAATTTTTACGTGTTGTACCACTATGACATGCTTAATCACTTTATTCAAAAACAATCACAACTAAAAATGTGATTAAAATTAATCACAAAATGAGATGTGATTAATAAAAGACGCATAGATGCAAAATATCGTCTTTGTGCTAGCACTATATTTGACAAGTAGAATATATGCTCTACCATAAAGTAGAACAATCATTCTACTTTTCAATTCGCGTAATGCAAAAAGAGCGCTAGGAAAAGGTAGATATTGCAAACCTTGGCAACGTAGCCAATAAAGCAGCGCTACAGATTAATTCAAGAGAGCTACATGATGATGACACCAAAACAAACTGAATTGGCATCAAAACTAGAGCAAGCATTTGCCCTTTATGGTTTTGCACAACCTAATGTCGCTAAGCTAAAAGACTATATTGGGACTACACTCAAAACCCTCTATAAATATTTCCCATCAAAAGAAGATATGATTATTGGCGCACTAAATTATAGGCATAGTCGCTACATTTCATTTCTAGAAACTGGCTGTCCGCCTTCACGTAACGAGGCACTCAAGCACATATTTGAACGTTTATCACTATGGCTCAACACCTATGCGCCGCGGGGCTGCATGTCACTGCAAGCACTCGCGAGCTATCCTGGCAATCAAGAAATTGAAACGGCGGTTAATGAGCATAAACACGATGTATTGTTGTGGCTAAACCAGAAACTCAAAGACGAAGCCCTAGCTCAAACTGCATTTTTACTTCATGAAGGAATGTCATCAGCATGGCCGGTATTAGGTGAAGATGCGTTATCTGCGGCAACAGCCGCTGTAGACACGTTGCTCGACTAACTTTTTTGCCACATTTTTTTTCGTTTTTTACTTATTTTAATTTACGGCTTAGGAGGTCTTTATGAAAACGCTCCCCAGTGTGATGTATGGCGTACAGTTAACAAAACACGGTGACCTTGATGCACTTAGCTTTAACGAGTCTATTCCTTTACCTACACTTACAGATAATGATGTGCTTATCGAAGTGAAAGCAGCGGGTGTTAACAATACCGATCTGAATACGCGAAAAGGATGGTATTCAAAGGGCAATAACGATGCTGAAGATGCCGGATGGGGTGGCAACGCATTAGGCCTGCCTCTTGTCCAAGGGGCTGACGTATGTGGTTACATTGTGGCTGTAGGTAAAAACGTTAGCCAAAAACGTATTGGCGAGCGCGTGATCATAGAGCCATGCCTGACTGAAGTTAACAGCCAAAAGCTCGATTCACCTTGGTACTTTGGCTCCGAGTGCGATGGAGGCTTTGCGCAATTCACAAAGGTCGCATCGCGCCATGCCCATGCCGTAAACTCAACCATGACAGATGAGGAACTCGCGTCATTTCCCTGCTCTTATTCAACTGCCGAAAACTTGCTACACCGTGCGAATGTAAAAGAAGGTGAACGGGTATTCATTACGGGTGCATCGGGTGGCGTAGGCTCAGCGGCAGTTCAGCTAGCGAAAGCGAGAGGCGCGCACGTAATAGCGGTAACGAGTGAAGAAAAACGTGAAACCCTTCAAGCGCTGGGCGCGGATGAAACCGTGCTGCGCGATGGTGACTGGGCAAGCCTAGCAGAACCCGAAGCATTCGATGTGATAATTGATCTTGTAGCAGGCCCGCGCTGGCCTGAACTCCTCGATGTCCTTAAACCGTTTGGACGCTACGCTACCTCTGGCGCAATCGCTGGGCCCAAAGTAACGCTAGATGTACGTACTCTCTATTTGAAAGACTTAACCCTGTTAGGGTGCACTATTTTGGAAAGCGAGGTGTTTGAAAACTTAGTAAAGCACATTGAAAAAGGAAGCATTAAACCGCTTGTATCTGCTACCTACCCTCTCGCTGAAATTTGTCAGGCACAACAAGACTTTGAGAAGAAAAAGCATATTGGCAAGATGGTACTGACTGTTGGAGAAAACAAACCCTAGTACGATAGGTTCAACTTCGCTAACGTTATTTACATGGTAAGTGTCTTGGAGCCGGACTGCGCTAAACAAAAGTGTGAGGTAAAATGTAAGAGTTTAACGTTCATACGGACTAAAGCTTAGCGCAGTTTCTTCCAGACGCTTTGGCTTGATAAAGGGCTTTGTCTGCCTGTTGAACCAGCGACAAAGCGATCTCTTTGCTTTGCGGAGCAGCATCATGGCGTGATGGATTCAGCTCCATACACGCCATACCGATACTTACCGTAAGTTTACCGTCATAGTCCGACGCCCGATGTGGGATATCTAGAAACTTAACGTTACGAATAATTCGTGCAGCGATAGCGTGGAGTTCATCAAGTCGAGTATTAGGTAAAATAACGGCAAATTCTTCACCGCCATAGCGGGCAACTAGATCGTCACTACCTAAGCAGCTATTAGTTAATGTATCGGCAATTTTTTGTAATGCCGCATCGCCAGCCACGTGACCATAAGCATCGTTAAACTGCTTGAACAAATCCACGTCAATAAGCAGTAAGCTTAGCGCCAAGCCTTGTTCTTCACATCGCTCCACATCTCGCCGCAACGTATTGTCAAACAACCTTCTGTTCGCAATCCCTGTTAAGCCATCAATATTCGCTAAACGTTCTAGTTGCTTATTAGCTTCAAGCAGATCGGTTTGCGCTTTTTGAAGTGCTTTTCGGTTGTGTAGACTTTGTAATGTATTACCAAGCATCTCGCCTATTCGACGCAAATATTCAATATCAAACGCGTTCCATGAGTATGGACTGCCTATAATGTCACAACCAATGAAACCATAAATGGTATCGTCCACCATAATACGGACACACAAAATAGAGAAAATTCTCTCTTCTTCGAAAACAAGTTTTTCCGCGGCAGCCTCTTCAGGAAGCGTCGTCACATCATCAACTTTAAACATTCCATTAGAAATATGGGAAATGAAAAAGGGTAGCGAACTGACTGGCATGTTCTGAAGTTCATCAATAAAAGGCGTTACACCTGCCGCAACCCATTCGTGGGTATTAGACATATATTCACCATTATCGCTAAACTCAAAAAGGTAGCATCTATCTACATCACAGAACTTACCTAAGGCAGCCAAAGCTCGGTCGATAATGCCATCGAGTTCATGAACACTGGCTGTAATTAGTTTTGATGAAAAATTAGTGAGAAGCTGATTAAACGCTATATGCTTGCTTACCGCTGAACTTTTACTGTTCTCGCTAAATAATGCCGTAAAATTCGTTTTAATCTGTAACACAACCCATTCCCCCACAGGAGTGGTTACCACACCACTTTCAACAAAGCAGTTCATGGTTCTAGAACCTGTTTGAAGTCTGTAGTGCTGCGCTACTGCCTGCCCCTTTTCTGCACGCATAAATGGCGAATTACTTGGGGAAATCATTTCCTTTGTTTCGAGGTCAAAAAAAATAAAAGAATGTGTATCAACAGAATCAGATTGTCGTATCCCGAAATCCCGTTCAAAGCCCTTACTTACATGAATGCTGGCGGACTCTGGGCATTTGAATAAGATGCTCGAAGGCATTTGTCTCAGAATGGAAAGTATATCTGTCGTATTCAATTTAAATCTCACGAACTGCTATTCAGTAAATGTAGCAGTTAATCTCTCACTAGTGAAAATTCTATTTATCCCACGACGTGCACCGGCATTTCATTAAACTTATTTAAGGGAAAAGCGTAATGATAGTTATAGCTACCGTTAAATTGGAATGAGTAGACGAATATGGGAAATTCAATTGTTGAATTAATGGATAACATGTACAGCAAGAGTGATGACACTACGTCACTAGGTGAGGTCATAGAACGCTTCGAAGACAGGGGCTTTGGTCCATTGTTGCTGATCCCCGCTCTTATTGCACTACTTCCTACAGGCGCCATCCCAGGCGTGCCTACTTTGTGTGGCATCACCTTATTTTTTATATGTACACAAGTCGCAATAGGAAAAACCAGTCCGTGGCTACCCGCGTTTATTAAAAATAAAGAAGTGTCCACACAGAAACTAGAAAGTGCCGTTGAAAAAGCTAAACCTTATGCACAAAAAACTGAAAAGCTGCTAAAGCCCAGGGTAACGTTTCTTTCCCATTCCCCATCTAAAAATTTTATTGCTGCATATTGTGCCATAGCTGCACTTTGTATGATCCCGTTAGAAGTGTTGCCTTTTGCGGTTGCAGTACCCGCTTTTGCGTTATGTATTACCGCGCTTGGTATAACGAATCGTGACGGCGTCTTTCTTATTATTGGTATGCTGCTTCAGTTGGGCACTGGATATTTAGTGTTTAAGGCGCTTGCCATGATGTAGCTATTATTAACCGCCATGAGAAACCGAGGTAACAAGCCCCTACTTTAGGCTACAACCACTTGTTTTATCGTAGTTTTTGCGTACTATTCGTGAAATTATAAAACTGTACTTAAGTACAGGAAAATAATCTTGTTCGAATAGAGTAAAAATTCATGAAGAGACTTGTTGCTGTTTCTCTTGCTGTATCCTTCGTTTTTTCTGCCTTTAGTGCTGTTGCAGAAAACTGCGTTTTCAGTTGCCCTATCGGTTTAAATGGTCAAACTATTACCCGCTCTTTATATACGCTAAATAATAACCCACAAACGAAATTTGCTAATTGGGTGGCGTATCACGTTACGCCTGACACTATCGATGGCCCGTCTAGAAGTCGTAATTGGAAAGCCGACCCTGAACTCAGTGAAGAAAGTACTCTCGAGCCCAATGATTATAAAGGTGCGTGGCGAGGTATAGGTACCGACAGAGGTCACCAAGTCCCCCTTGCTTCATTCAGCAATTCACCCGATTGGCGAGAGCTTAATTACCTCTCAAACATTACGCCGCAAGACTCTGATTTAAACCAAGGCCCATGGGTAAAATTAGAAAACGCCGTACGCAGTTTTGTAAGAACCGGCCGGGATGTGTATGTAGTATCAGGCCCCTTATATGAATGGTTCTTCGCGTCACTTCCTGACGCCGATGAAATGCACAACGTTCCCAGCGGCTACTTTAAAGTTATTGTTACTGAAATAAACGGTCTAATAGAAGCCTCTGCTTTTATCATGCAGCAAAGTGCTGCGCGCAGTGATGACTATTGCACAACACAGGTCACTATTGACGAGGTTGAAGCAAGAACAGGCCTGAATATCATGCCCGTGCTTTCTGACGAAAATGAGGTTATCGTTGAGAGTACGATAGGTGGTCTGGCACCGCAGCTTGGATGCAGTTAGCGAATAGCAGCTGTCTCCCCGCCACCCCTTCCAAAAGACGTAAGCGCTATTGTGATCTAAATGGTTGTAGCAACAGCGCTTTTATAGACGCGTTTTCTCTTTTGGCCGGCACGTCTTTTTGGCCAATGGGTAAGGTTTCATCGCTAAACGCGGCGCGAGGCGTAAAACTATTAAACAGCCTATCCCACCACGATACGCTAAACCCATAGTTTGAATTCGATTCACTTTTAGCCTGGCTATGGTGAATGCGATGTAAGCGTTGGGTAATTAACACAAGACCAATTCTGTCATCCCATTTTTGCGGCAGCCTAATATTGGCATGATTAAAAATGGCAAAGCCATTGAGTGCCACTTCAAAGATAACAATAGCAACAGCAGGCACGCCCAGTATCACTATCGCCGCGACTTTAATACCCAAACTCATAGCAATTTCAACTGGATGAAAGCGAAGACCAGTAGTGGTATCGACATGGCTGTCGGCGTGATGCATTTTATGAAAGCGCCACAACATAGGCACCGTGTGAAAAAGCCGATGCTGCCAATATATAAGCATATCGAGTAATAAAACGCTTACCGTTACTATGACGATGTGGACAAGATACGTTGAAGAAGCATTGAGAGGCTCACCACTGTTTAGAAGTTGACTAGAGCTTGAATCATCAGCCGGCACGGCATCCAATAAAACGTTGAATACACCTATGCCTTTTTGCTGGGCCCACGAAGACACGCCAACCAAGGTGGCCGGAAGCAAAATACGCGAAACTAACGCCCCCATCACCACCATGGACAAGTTACCTACCCAACGTGTTTTTCTATCAAGCACGGCTTTACGCGCTGGCAACAATGCTTCAAGCACGGCCATCAGTACAAAGATGCCAAGAAACACGCTTAAACGAATGAACGAGGTATTATCCACCGCAAATTACCCTTATCACGTATCACACCTTTTTCTGCTTATTTCTGTTAATAGTCTAGCCACTGTAAGTATTATAAAATCGGTCTCTATCAATTATACGCGGTAACACGCGCAATGCCTGTAAACTATGCTGCGTCGCGCTCTACCTTATCAAGCGTAGAAAAGCCCCCAGCTATGCGCGTTACCACGGTTACCGCACAGGCTGCTGCAAACACGTACGCTAACATTGCAAAATACTGCGGCCATATGCAGAACGCCAAAAACACTAAAATGGTTTCAGTACCTTCCGTTAACCCCTGCATATAGTAAAAACTTTTGTTAGCGAACTGAGGCCTGTCTATTTGAAACTTCTCTGCGGCAATAGCAAACGCCAGAAAGCTGCTGCCGGTGCCAATAAAGGTAGCTAACAGTACCATTGCTGGTATACCCCACTCTTCAGGGTTGGCAATACCAAATGCTAGAGGGATAGATGCATAGAAAAGAAAGTCTAAGCAAATATCCAAAAAACCACCCGCACTGCTGCTACTTTGTTGATAGCGCGCCAGTTCACCGTCTATGCCGTCAAATATGCGATTTAATATGATGCAGCCTAGCGCCATATTCCACCAGTTAAGAATAATAAAGGGGACAGCGAAAATACCTATAATAAAGCCTGCCACCGTAACTTGATTCGGGCTGATGCCTATTGCATCCAGTGTTGTGATCAAAGGCTTTAATAGCGGTTTAATAAAGGGGGTAATTTTCGCGTCTAGCATGATGATAGCTCTATGATTTGACCGCCGGCTGCAAGGGCGTCCTCGTTGTCGTGTGTTACAAGAACTGCCGGAATGTTTCGCGCTTTAAGCTGCGCGAATGTCCAGCTTCGAATTTGCTCACGAAGGGCAGAATCTAGCTTGCTAAATGGCTCGTCTAATAATACTACGTCAGGCTCAGAGGCAAGCGTTCTTAGCAGAGAAACACGGGATTGCTGCCCGCCTGACAATGACGTGACTGCCCGTTCCCCTATGCCCTTCAAGTCGACAGCGCTAAGCATTTCATCGATAGCCACCATTTTAGCTTTTCGGTTAGCGTGACTGTCTGAAGGCATGGCGAAGGCAATGTTTTCAGCTACCGTCATGTGCTCAAAGAGCAAGGCGTCTTGAAACATAATGCCTACTTTACGCAAATGAGCTGCTTTATCGTTTACTACAACCCCGTTAACTTTAATTACACCGCTCAAACTGAACGGCCCATGAAGTTGGCCGCTTATTGCCTGAAGCAAGGTAGACTTACCGGCGCCACTTGGCCCCATTACCGTTAAAATTTCACCGTTTTTTACACATGCGTCCACCTTTAACAGCGTGCTTTGTGCACGAGAAATCACCAGACTTTCTAAACTAAGCGCCATGTAATACTGCTCTACTCTTTTTCTTTAAACTACGCACCTTGTCACTCGGTTTTACCAATGCGGCAGGTAGATACCACGCCATCAAAAAGCCAACCAACGGCATAATCGCTTGGATAATAACAAATACCGCTGTTAAGCGCGTACTGCTTCCCGACACTGAGGCAACGGCTTCTGTAGTGATAGTGGCAATAGTGCCCCCCGAGGCCAGTAACGTAGGTAAGTACTGGCTGAAGCTAATGGCAAGCCCCAGCGCCCAAGCCACCATAATGGCCGAAAACAGAGATGGCAACTTAACATGGTAGAACACTTGCCAGGGCGTTTTTCCTAAACTTTGTGCAACCATGGCGTATCGTATGTCGAATTTGCGATAGGCTACCGCCATAGACAAAAACACGTAGGGCACCACATAAACCATATGAGCAATGTAGGTGTGAAACCAAACAGCGTCTTGCAGCACGAGTTGCTGGAACCAAACCAGGCCATATAAAAAAGCCACACCAGGGACCAATAGCGGCAAAAACAACGAGACAGAAAACGCCCTTTCAGCATTTTTACCTACGGGTTTAAGGTGTTCGCTCTCAAGAGTAAATAACACCAGAGCTATTGCCGATGTACTTACCAGTATGCCCAGCAATAAACTATTGGAAAGTGGTGTCGCGAGAGTTTCAACCGCTGTTCGCCAATGCAATAACGTTGTACCTTCTGGGAAAAGATCAGGATACGCCCACTGCTTGGCAATTGAGTACATGAGCACCGAGTAAATTACAGCGCCTATCAAAGCAATGTATAGCGCAACAGTACCATGGGCTGCGCCATGCACAAAACTATCAAAAAAGCGCCTATTTCCTTTCGCAAGCCTTTTCCTTCCCACATATATAACTACGCGCTCGGCGCCTAACAACAGAAGTAAAGCCCCCCCACTAACTGCAACCTGGAGTACAGCGGCACTGCTCGCTAATAAGCGCATAGATAAATCGATATGATTAAACCAATGCATAATCGCTACGGCCAACGTGCTGGGATTATTCCCCCCTAATATAAGTGGAATTTCCACATTAGAGGTGGCGAAAACCAACACCGCTAAAATAGGTAATTTGATTTGTGCAAAGACAACGGGCATCACAAGCTTAAAAAAGGTTGCTACAGGCGAATAGCCTAGCGCCGTGCCAACTTTGATATAACCAGAAAGCTTACTTTTGACTAACGGCTGGGACATTACGCTAAGCGCCATTAAAATAATAAACGGCAGTTCTTTTAAGCTTAACGCCAGCAGTACACTTAGCCCCCAAGGATCATTTGGGAAAAAAGCGTCGCCAGCACCAGGAATGGCAGCGTTCGTTCCAACTGCAGCTATCCGAGCAAATACGCCTGACGGGCTGAATACAAATAGCAAGGCAATGGCTGCGCCGGCGTGTGGAAAAACAAGAAACGGGCTCAATAAGCCTTGGATTTTGTTAAGCCAATTCGATTGATAAAATGACGCTAATAATAAAAACGCGCCAGCTATCGCCAGCAATGTGGACCCCACCCCAGTAAAAAGTGAAAGCCACACCATCTGCCAAATATCTTTAAGAGAAAAGAGCGTTTTAAATACGTCGAGTGAAAGGGTGTTGGCACCAATGGCAGGAAAATAGCCTAACGCAGGAAATGCCACACCAACCAATCCAGCTAAAACAGGAACGCACAGTAAAAGTACTAAGCACCAGCGTGCAACGCGAGTAAACTGAGCAAACATTAATAGCGTGCTCCGTAGCGTTCGTACCAAGCTTCTCGCAATGCATCAGTCCAACTTGAATGAGGTTCAGCCAGCAATATGGTGGGTTGAGACTTATCCAGCGCCGACGGGTGAATATTGTCTTCTACGAAAAGCGCTTGGTCTGATGCTGAGAGGCTTTCAAGATCAAGCACTGTATCGTCTCCCCACACCTCTACCGCCTGTTTTTTAGCTTGTGCCTGCGGTGAAAGTAGGAAGTTAACCACCGTTTTGGCCGCCGCTTTGTTCTTTGAATTATAAGTAAGCCCTACAAAGTGGACGTTTGCCAAGCTGCCGTCTTGCATTGAGTATGTACGTACGTCCTCGGGTAAATCAAAGCGAGTTACCGCCGACGGAATTTCTGAAGCGGTAAAAGAGAAGGCCATTGAAAGCTCGCCCGTTCCCACCAAACGTTGCAGTTGGGAGGCTTGCCGTAACATGTGTTTCCCCTGCTGCCACATAGTAGGATGCAGCGCATCAAGATACGCCCACAAACTCGGTAAAACCGCATTGAGCGATTTATCATTCGCTGGCTGATAGAAAAGGCCTCGATTATCTTTATTAAGTGCAAGCGCTGCATACTTAATAAAACTAATACCTAAATAATCGTTAGGTACTGGGTAGGTAAATCTACCTGGGGATTTTTGACTAAACCGTAGAAGCTCTTCAATGGTTTTCGGCGCCATTAGCCCTAGCGTATAAAAGTGTGCGCTACGGTAGTAAAAAACCATAGACGCTTTCCCCCAAGGCGCCTCCATACCTAGTGTAGGCTCACCAAAGTCTTTGGTTACCGCGGGGTTTTCATCAGGATTAGTTAGGCTAAAGTTGTCAAGTTCATCTACCCACGAAGCACTAAGCAGGTCGTGCTTTTTCATTGCCGCGAAGTTTTCACCGTTTATCCAAATAAGGTCAACACTGCCGTTCTTGTGATTACCTGCCGCCTTTTCAGCAAGCACTCGAGAAACCGCATCGCTAGTGTCGGCAAGCTTCACGTGTTGAAGTTCTATGTTAAAGCGAATCTTAACTTGCTCGGCTACCCACTGAAGATAGCCGTTGACCTGCGCGCTACCACCCCAGGCATGAAATCGAACAAGAGGTGTTTTTTCGCCGGCTGCTTCATCGTTAGTTTTGCCCACCGCAGGCTTGGCTACAACAAATACTGACAAAACGACTATGCAGCTAAAAAAGAATACCTGCATGGTGGTAAAAAAGGGGCTATTTGTACTTAACTGTCCCTCAGCGTGACATTCTGAATCCATTTGGGGTGCATTCAGGATAGTACTGTAAGTGCTACTGTGCAGCATTTAGCGCCCAGTCATAATCAAGGTATTCAATATCAGCGGTATTCTTTTCTAATGAGGTAACTTGCGCTTCGGTTAACTGCATTGCGTCTTTGTATAACAAAATAAACGCGTTGAGCGTTGACGTGCCTCGCCACGAACCACTTTCACGATCAAAGTCTTCTCTGTACCAATCAAATATTTTTGATAAGTGAAGTGTGTTATCGCTCATTTTATTACGAGAGGCGTCAGCCAAAAATCGCTTAGTTTGAGCCTCCAGCTGTTCGTCTAGCTTATCCCCTGTGTAAGCTTCTTCACGAAGCGCGGGGCAACCTACGCTGGCACAATTCACCGCGAAATGAATGCGAGGCTCGTTATAGGTTTTTGTGGTTTGGTTTGTACCGCGAATAAGTTCGTGTTCAATTTCATCTAACGTGCGAGTTTCACCAAGCAGCGGGGCTATCTCTTTTTTCCAAGGCGAAGAAAAGAAACTTCCTAAATCTCGGATAGAGTCAATAGCTGGATACTCAGTTAAAATAAGCTCGATAGTGTAGGCGTTGTAAGCATTAATCAGAAAAGCGAGCTGTTTATCTTTACCCCATGAGTCGAATGTACTTTGCTTAACCTTAGCCAATTGCGCTAAATACTCGTTAAGCCTAGTCCGCTCTTTTTTAAAACCATCGTAATTTACTTGAGTGCTTGCGCCGTTAGAAATAGGCGTTACATACTTACTTAATAAGTTATCGAACGTACTATGTAGGCCTACTTCAGCGCTAGCATAAACACTTGCGGTTGCAGCAAACAGCACCAAGCTGCCTACTGCAATGCCACGTGCCACCGCACTGCCACGTGATAAACGGGCAATTTTAAGTATGAAAGTCGTTAAAGTAGCTTTCACCTCTATTACCCTCTGCGCCATGTATGGAACTTCTCTACGTAGCTGAGTAATTTTTCAGGCACGTTTGCCCGTTTCCAATTACCCGCTGCGTATTTTGCGCCTTCAGCCCAGGTTGGGTAGGCGTGAATAGTACCTAGTATTTTGTTTAACCCTAGGTCGTGTTTCATCGCAATAACAAACTCAGCCAGTAAGTCTCCTGCGTGTTCCGAGACGATAGTAACGCCCAATATTTTGTCTTTACCTGGCGGCGTAAGTACTTTAATAAACCCTTTTCTGGCACTTTCCGCAACAGCACGATCTAATTCTGCAAACTCATATCGCGTTACTTCAACGTCAATGTCTTGCTCGGCAGCGTCTCGCTCACTCAGCCCTACCCTCGCTACTTCCGGATCGATAAACGTTGTCCAAGGAATAACGCGATATTCTACTTTAAATTTCTTAAACGTTCCGAACAGAGCATTTACCGCAGCGTACCACGCCTGATGTGAGGCAACGTGAGTAAACTGATAAGGACCTACTACATCACCAGCAGCAAAAATATTTGGCATCAGGGTTTGCAAGTATTCGTCAGTTTCTATGGTTCTATCGAACTGAATTCCCAAATCTTCAAGGCCAAACCCATTAAGGCGAGCTTTTCGTCCCACAGCCACAATGACTTCGTCGTAGGCAATGGTAGATTCAACACCCTCTTTCGCTACAACAAGTACTTTTTCACCGTCTTGTTGTTCAAAGCGAAGCGCGTCATGAGACGTTAATACGTTTACGCCACTCTCTCTAAGCACAGACTCAGCATATGCCGCCACATCCGCATCTTCCTTACCCATTAAACGTGGCGCACGTTCAACTTGCGTAACTTCGCTACCAAGGCGTGAAAAGGCCTGTGCTAGCTCACAGCCAATAGGCCCACCACCTAATACGATTAAGCGCTTTGGCGTGTCTTCAAGGTCAGCAAATTTAGACCACAAGGTGTCAGAGGTGACATAACCGCTTTGCTCAATGCCTGGTAATTCTGGAATAAATGGTGCTGCACCTGTAGCAACCACAATATTTTTTGTGGTTAGTGTTTGGGTGCCGCCATCGTTCTTTTTGATTTCCACCGTCCAAGGGTCGATGATTTTCGCATAGCCTTTTACAACATCAACGCCCAAGCTTGTGTAACGCTCTACACTGTCATTAGGCGCGATTGCCGCAATCACTTCGTGCACACGTGCCATCACCCTTTTAAACGACATCGCAGGTGTTACCGGTTCTAAACCATAGTTATCAGCATGACGCATTTGATTGGCCACTTTTGCCGTTTTTATGATTGCTTTGCTCGGTACGCAGCCGTAGTTAAGACAGTCGCCACCCATTTCGCCGGCTTCTACTAGCGTGACTTTTGCTTTCACCGCAGCAGCAATATAGCTGGTAACCAAACCACCTGCACCCGCCCCAATAACCACTAAGTTGCGATCAAACTTCTTTGGCTTGCTGTAGCCCTTGTACACGCGACGGCGATTTACTATCGCCACAATCGCTTTTGCTATCCAAGGGAATATGCCTAAAAGTACAAATGAAAAGATAAGCCCAGGCGAGACAATGCCAGACAAACTGTCTATTTGCGCCAGTTGCGTACCCGCATTTACATATACGGCAGTGCCGGCAAGCATGCCTATCTGGCTTACCCAGTAAAATGTCCAAGTCTTCAGTGATGTCAGCCCCATTAACAGGTTGATTAGGAAAAACGGAAATACTGGCACTAGACGCAGAGTAAACAAGTAAAACGCACCTTGCTTTTCCACGCCCTCATCAATTTTTTTAAGCTTTTCTTTAAACTTATGTCGCACGGTGTCGCGCAAAATAAAGCGAGAAACTAAGAACGCCAGCGTCGCCCCCACGCTCGAGGCAAACGATACTATAATTAAGCCCTGAACTAAGCCGAACAAAGCCCCTGCCGCCAAGGTCAAAATAGCCGCTCCCGGCAGAGAAAGTGCAGTTACGGCAACATAAATGGCAAAGAACACACCAACACTTAATACCGGGTTTTGTGCAATCTGCGCTTGAAACGTGTCAAGTGAATCCTTCATACCTTGAAGGGTTAGATAGCTATTTAAATCAAAATAAAAAAAGCTGAATATGGCGGCAACAATAACCCCTAAAAGCGCAATTTTCTTAAACATAAATATCCTTAGCGCTTAAAACGCATATTGCATGGTTACTTGAGCATGACGTGGTACATTTGGCATAACAAGCGTCGCACCGAAATATCCACCTTCAAACAGGGGCTGCCAATTTTCTTCATCGGTCACATTTATGATATCTAAACGTAAGCGAAGATCATCTGACACTTGATAATCTGCATTTACGTCAACCGTATATTGGTCACGAATGTGCACAGTTTGTAGGAAGTCTAGTGGGAATGACTTGGTATATAGTGCACTTGCACCCACTTGTAAGTCATCCGTAATTTGCCAGCCCGCGTTAATAGAAGCAATTTGTGGTGGAATACCCTGAACCCGACTGTTCGATGCAGGGAACGCGGCAAATGAAGGTGATCCTACTCCTGTACCTTCAATAATATCAGGGCGGCTATTATCAAACGCATCAATAACCTGCGCCGTACCTTGAAACGCCGCTGAATCATCAAAACGCGCGTCCAAGTAGCTATAGGCGGCATTGATCCAAACATCGTCTGTTTGATAGAACATTTGTAGTTCGAAACCTTGTGTTTTCACACCACTGTTACTGCCGTCACGGTTACGTAGGCTTCGGGTTTGGTCAAACACAGCGGCCTCTGCGTACCAGGTGCTGTTTGGCGCATATTTTACACCCACTTCGTACAGCGTATTTTCAGTAGCGAAGTTAAGCGGGTTAATTTCATTATTAGCGCCTAACACCGTGCCTCCCGCCATGCTGTTCGATGTCGCGTCGTTCTCTGAAAACGCCGCGTATACGTTCACCTCACCGGTTAATTTGTACACTGCACTTAACTGGTAGCTGGTTAACGTATCGCTGTACGAATCTGACGCTGCCTCAACTCCAACAGGTGCTAGAGGGTCGCGGGCATCTACGTCATAGTAATCAACTCGAACGCCAGCAATAGTTGAAAATTTGTCGGTCCACGTAGAGCGTTGCTGAAGCGCAAGGCCTGTTTGCCATGCGGTAGAGTCGGTGGTGTCTGACAAATTAAAATCGCCATTACCATCACTATTTAGGTCGTATTGTGCTCCTGGTGAAACATATACGCCAGGACGCAGCTCAACTAATCGGGCTTTTTGGGCGTCGGTAAGGGGAATAACGCGGTTTGAGATAGGCCCGGTCAAATCAATCGGATTATCGGCTTCAGTGGTAAACTGACTATAGCCCAGCACGTCGTTATAACGAAGTGCTGCGCCTACGGTCGTAGTTTGGCTGTCGTTCCACTGATAATCTAGCTCGGTGCGGTTTTCAAACGTGTCAGCGCCATCAATGATCTCAACAAAACTATTTTGCGCAATTTCTTCCCGTTCAAGGTATTGGTAGTAAGAAATGTTGCGAAGCGCAATGTTGTCAGCAACCTTATATTCAATGTTGCTTCGAATAACCGTGGTTTCTGCGCCGTTAATGTCGTCAGGATTAGTGAATACGCGGTTGCGAGGAATAACCACTTCACCAGTAGGAGAAATGATGGCACCGGCCCCAGGAACTCTGCTGCCATTGGGCTGAGTGCCTTGCCCAGTAATATAAATACCGTTGTCAATAAGGTCTTGCGTTGGGCGGTTTATACCTGCGTTGTCTGGATAGTCTGTATCATAATACTCCGCACTAATATCCCACGTCAGTGCTTCGCTCGGCGCATAGCGATACGCTACAAACAAGTTAATGCTATCGCGCTCGGCAAAGTCATAAAAACTGCCATGGTCTAAGTACTCTGCACTAAAGCGGATACCACTTTTACCCTCTTCTATAGCTTTACCATAATCGACTTGCGCAGAATACTGATCCCAGCGCCCCGCGCGCAGGGTGACTTTCCCCTTACTATCTGTGGTCGGCGCGACCTTAGTTTGAAGGTTTACAAAGCCACCGTTGCGCTGTGTACTACCAAACAGCACAGGGGATGGCCCTTTCACCACGTCAATTTGTTCAACGCTATTAAATGACAAAGGCAAACCAAAGCCATTGTTGCCCGCTTGACGTCTTATACCATCTTGAAAAAGCTCACCAAGTTGGCCACGTATACTAGGCAAGCTTGGTGTACCAAAACCGCTAGAGGCATAGGCGTTAGGCGCCGCTTTTACGATGTCGTGTAAATCGTTAATGTTAAGTGCCTCTATCGCTTGTGCCGACAGCGATGTAACCGCTCGTGGTGTCTCAGCTGCACTTAAACCGCTACCGAATATTCCTTTAAGTGTGTTATCGCCAGGATTTAACGTATCTACGCTTTGCTGGTTTCCTGTTACTTCAACGACTTCAATATCTGTTACCTGCTGAGCATAGAGCGATTGACTGATGGCAAGTGAGAGTGTGCTAACGGCGAGGCCGATTACTTTTTTCATTAACAAATCCGTATTTTTATTTCTTATTCGACAAGACCGATACGTGCCACAAAAAATTTCAGTACATTTAATTTTCAAAAAAATCTTTAAAAACACAAAATTAATTGAAATTTTTATTTTGAACGATCGTTCTAGTATGCTTGCACTATTATACTTTTGGAGCATTTATGCAAAACAACACCGATATTCAAAACCGACTGCAATGGTCTCTACTTTCTCTTCGCGTAACAATCTTTATCGTTATGTTCGTATGGACACTCGATAAGTTTGTTAACCCCGCACACGGCATGGCCATTTTTGAAAAGTTCTATGGTATCGGCGGCGTGCCTGAAATGGCCGTTTACATTATGGGCGCACTGCAGCTTGGGCTGGTTTTAGCGTTCTTAGCGGGAATTGCGAAGAAATACACCTACGGTCTTATTTTTATCCTTCACGGTGGGTCTACCCTGTCTTCATTCCCGCAGTATCTAGATGCCTTTAATCACCTGCTGTTTTTTGCTGCATGGCCTATGTGGGGCGCGTGTTTTGCACTTTTCTTATTGCGCGATGCCGATACAAAATTTGCCTTTGGCAAGTAGCGGCTGTTCATTAAATAACACCGCTAGATACAGCTAGCTAATTGACCTGTTGCACACTTAGCGCGCAGTAAACTCGGATGTTTTTTACCGAGTTAACAAGACGACTAGGCTTTATCAGCATGTAACTTACTGTTTGGCAGCAGCGTACAGTTGCTGCCATTCAGCCTCTTCTACAGGCATAATTGACAACCTTCCACCTTTTTTGACCAATGGCAGTTCGGTAATACCGTCCATCGTTTTAATCACTGAAAGCGGCAGAACGCTTGAAAATTTCTCTACAAATTTCACGTCAACCCGATACCAACGAGGGTTGTCTTGACTGGATTTAGGGTCGAAGTACTTTGATTCAGGGTTAAACTGGGTGATGTCTGGATAGCCGTCTTTTACCACTTCGGCAACGCCCGCAATGCCCACCTGCTTACAGCTTGAATGATAGATAAAGACTTTATCGCCCAGTTTAACGCCATCTCGTAGAAAGTTACGCGCCTGGTAATTTCTTACACCATCCCACGGTTCAGTTTGCTCAGGACGGTTTGCTAAGTCATCGATAGAAAATGCATCAGGTTCTGTTTTAAATAGCCAATACGCCATGTTTTTATTCTTTCTCTTAATCTTTGCACGCTCATTAAAGCGCATATAAACAAACACACGCTGTTCGCGTTTTATTACCTCCAGTATACAAAGCGCTTTTATTTAATGACAGTGCTATACCTTAGCTTGGCTAAGACTGCTATAATTATTCACTTAATCTGAGCTCTCCCCTATTTTGAGTTCAGCAATTCCCTGATTTATCTAGATGTGATTACTATGCAAGCCACCATTAAGGCCGATCGCGGTCTGTTTTCTTACCCTAAATATTGGCCACACTGCCTGGGTACTGCGCCGTTTTTACCCATGTCAAAGGAAGAGATGGATGCCCTTGGCTGGGACAGCTGTGACGTTATTTTGGTAACGGGCGATGCGTATGTAGATCATCCTAGTTTTGGCATGGCGGTGATTGGTCGCGTGCTTGAAGCGCATGGTTTTCGCGTGGGCATTATTTCTCAGCCAGACTGGACCAGCAAAGACGATTTCATGAAGTTGGGTAAACCCAACCTGTATTTCGGCGTAACCGCCGGCAATATGGACTCTATGATCAACCGCTACACGTCTGACAAAAAGCTTCGCCACGATGACGCTTACACGCCAGGCAATGTAGGCGGCAAGCGCCCTGACCGCGCAGTAACCGTATATTCACAGCGTTGCCGTGAAGCGTTCAAAGGCGTACCTGTTATTGTTGGTGGCATAGAGGCTAGCTTGCGTCGTATTGCGCACTACGACTATTGGAGCGAAAAAGTACGCCGCTCTGTATTGTTCGACTCTAAAGCGGATATGCTTTTTTTCGGTAACGCCGAACGTCCCCTTGTTGAAGTAACGCATCGCTTAGCGGCTGGTGAAGATATTGCCGATTTGCGAGACATTCGCGGTACTGCGATTATCGTAAAAGAAGCTTTACCAGAGTGGCAAGGTGTTGACTCCACCTCACTAGACAGGCCAGGCAAAATAGACGCCATTCCAAGCCCCTATCAAATGGAGCCTGAGTGTGACTCGCAAGATAAAGACACCAAAAGCAGTGAAGCGCCAGAAGCCGCACCCATCGTTATTCAGCCTGCGCAAAAAGAGAAAGAAAAGCGTAAGCCTTGGGAAAACGTGTACGTTAAGCTACCTGCATACGAAACGGTAAAAGATAATAAGGTGTTATACGCGCACACGTCGCGTATTTTGCACCAAGAAACCAATCCAGGTTGTGCACGAGCCCTCATGCAGCGCCACGGTGACAGACACATTTGGATTAACCCACCGGCCATGCCGCTTGAAACCGAAGAGATGGACGCGGTATTTGATTTACCGTATCAGCGTGTGCCTCACCCTGTGTATGGTGATGCAAAAATCCCTGCTTACGACATGATCCGCTTCAGTATTAATATTATGCGTGGGTGCTATGGTGGCTGCACATTTTGCTCTATTACCGAGCACGAAGGTCGAATTATTCAAAGTCGTTCCGAAGACTCGATCATTCGCGAGATAGAGCAAATTCGCGATACCGTACCGGGCTTTACCGGCGTAATTTCAGACCTAGGCGGCCCAACAGCGAACATGTATCGCCTGCGTTGTAAGAGCCCCAAAGCGGAAGCCACCTGTCGTCGCCCTTCTTGCGTGTACCCTAGCATTTGTGCGCACATGGATACCGACCATAAGCCAACAATCGACTTATACCGCCGTGCTCGCGAATTGCCTGGGATTAAAAAGATTTTAATTGCTTCAGGCGTGCGGTACGACCTAGCGGTAGAAGATCCAGAATACGTAAAAGAGTTAGCCCTTCATCACGTAGGCGGCTATTTGAAAATAGCGCCAGAGCACACCGAAGATGGCCCGCTTTCAAAAATGATGAAGCCGGGCATGGGAAGCTATTACCGCTTTAAAGAACTATTCGATAAATACTCACAAGAAGCGGGTAAAAAGCAGTACCTAATTCCTTACTTTATTGCATCGCACCCGGGTACCTCCGACGAAGACATGCTAAGCCTTGCGATTTGGCTTAAAGAGAACAAATTTAAGCTCGATCAGGTACAGAATTTTTATCCGTCGCCAATGGCAACGGCTACCACCATGTACCACACCGAGGTCAATTCCCTTCGCAAAGTCACTAAAGACAGTGAAGAGGTGCCTTCTGCGAAAGGTGAAATCCACCGTCGATTACACAAGGCGATGCTGCGTTATCACGATCCTAAAAACTTCGCACAAATCCGTGAGGCCCTCAAGCGTATGGGACGTGAAGACTTAATAGGTCGCGGTCCTCAGCACCTTGTTCCACCGGAAACGGCAAATGAAAAGCGCCAGAAAGCGCAAAAAGGTCGACGCGGTGAACGCGCACTTACTAAACATACCGGGCTTCCTCCTACGTTTCAGGGTAAAAACAGCAAAGGTAGAGATGGTAACAATGTAAGTCAGCATCGACGCAACACTAATGGCGCAAAAGCTACCAACAACGCTAGCAGTAAAGGCCCGCAATCAGAAAAACGCGCGAACAGAGACAATGTGGCTAATCGGGGAACAGGTAATAAGGGGCGACGCAAATGAGTTACAACCAAAGTCGTCAAACATTGAAGTACGAATTGTGAGGATTTGTATAGATTTCGTTCGCCCTAAAAATTAGGGAGATAAGAACAACGCACTCTCGTATACGTATACATAAAAATACCCAGTGACCATCACTGGGTATTTTTTAAAAAAGCAAGCCAGATAGTTTAAATATCAGCTACCGTGCATTTGACGCCGCTAATAGATGCAAGCTCACCGTTTTGGTCATTGCGTAAAACGCATTGCTCATCATCAGTTAATAGAGTAAAGCCAAAAGCAGGGTTGTCGTGCCTGCCTTCAATAAGCAAGCCGCGGTTATCTACATGCGCTTTTCGCTCGATCATCACTGTCGAAGAGGTCATAAACACGTTATCGGCCAGCGTAATTTTAATACCACCAAACCAGTTGCTTATGGCGTTTTCAAATAACTTCTTTTGCTCAGTAGATAAGTCTTGAACGAGCGCTTCGCGCAATTGTGCTGATTTATTCACAGCACAACCACTCGAAAACGCAAGGATCAAAGTTATTAAACAAAAACCTACGCCAACGTTGCGCACTATTTGCGTTCCTCAATCACAGGCTGGTTAATTTTATTGTGCAAAATGAACATATCTTTGCGTTCGTTAGGGTTGTCGATTGAAAGCAAGCTTCCACCGACTAAACTGTCTTGAGAAGAACGCAGCGCATTTACGTCAGCCGCCTCAGCGCTTGTTGCCGCTACTTCAGGACAGCTTCCTGTTGCAGAATACTGCAGCGCCGCAGATAGCATACCTTCTTCAGGTTCACCTAAAGCTGCAGAGAAATCGTCCGCCACTTCACACCCTGGCAATTCGAAGTCAAAATTAGGAGCAGCTGATGGCATAAAACCATCCGCGTAATCGCCGAAGCCCTTATTGTTAACGCCTTGGAACTGAATAGTAAAATACGTTTCACCGCAGTTATCAGTAGGATAGAAGCCATAAGGCTTACCGCACGTTGTTGAACCAATTTGCACGACTTCTACATCTATACCGCGCAATCCATTCATTAGTGCTTCGCTTGCAGAACACGTTGAATCTGTGGTGATAACGTAAACACGTGTCAACGATAGTTCAGGAAGCAATTCATTCGTAAGCACGCCCGCGTTGTAGTCGATAACATTACGGTAAAAAGGTGTTGGTCTTAACGAAGAGCCAGTCACTGGGTTGGTGTTGGGGTTTTTGTCATTGAAACGCGAGGTTTCGAAAATTGCGTCATTAGTCTGATTGGGGCCCGCAACCATATACGACAACTGAGAAGCCATCGCTAGAAGACCACCACCGTTATAACGTAAGTCGATCACAAGCTCGGTAACATTTTCATCAACAAAAAGGTCAAACGCGTCGATCAAGCCTTCCTGAGCGGTACGAATGAACGAGTTGAATTGGAAATAACCCGTTTTACCGTTTGCTGTATCCAATACTCTTGCATTCAATACAGGAGATACGCTAACTGCACCCGATGTAATGCTTGCATTCAACGTTGTGCCGTCGTTAAGTTCAAAGCTAAACTCATTAGTCTCGCCGTCTTCGTCTGGAAACAAACCCGCGTTGATCGCATTGACGCCCGCTTGGGTGTTGTCGTTCACAAAATCAACACCATTTACGCTCAGCAGTTTTGCGCCACGAGTAACGTTTGCAAGCGCTGCTGGCGAATCAGGCTGAGTGAATCTAACAAGAAGCTCTCTTGGAGGTGCAGTCGAGATAAACTCCCACTCGAACCCATAACCCGAAGAAACCCCTGATTGCGAAAGCTCATTGTAATCCGCAGTATTTTGTGAAAAGTGAAAATTATCTTTAGGCGTTCCGCTAGGCGTCAACTCGTTGGTTTTTAGCTGATCGAAATACGCTAGAACCGAAAAGTCCGCAGGATCGTTGTCTGCGACTTCGTCATACCAAAGGTATGTATCGTTGGTCCACGAGCGTAGCCACAGTTTTTCGTCCATTTCTGTGCCTTGAGTATCTGGATAAGCCTCACCAGAGAACGGATCGATACCCGAGCGTGGTGTCTCACACTTGGCGATAAATTCAGATTGAGGTTCATATACCCCTGGTTCCCACGATGAACCTTCACCGCTTGGAGGCGTCGGCGTAACAGGTGGATTAGTAGGTGTAGGCGTCACAGAACTGCCGCCACCGCCTCCACAGCCGGTCAATAATGACAGTGTGACAGCCATGGCTACACATGAATACTTATACATGCTTTTCATTGGGGTATCCTTTTTTACTACTAGCGCTTAATATGGTTGTTATTTGATGATATTGCCACATTGATATTACTCTAACCACATTACACATTTTTAAAATGTTTCAAAATGTTAAGGTGAGTTACATTTTAGAAGCGCAATGTCCATTAAAATGCTTCATCTTCTTTCTTTTTTAAAAAGCCCACAGCATTGGCAGTGAGACTGCTAACATAAATGCCATCATTGGTTTCTATGGCACCTGTAACAAAGCTAAAATTTCCTTGGGGATCTTGAGCATTAAGCGTAATTTTGCCGCTTTCATTAACTTTTATTAAGTGGCCATAAGCGCTAGCAGTGGGACGAAAAAATTGGGGCAACCGCTGTATCATCGCTCTCAACATTGGTGTAGCTGAAAGTGCATCAACGAGCGCTGATCGCTCGGACGCTAGGCCAATGAAATATTCGTTTGAGCCTGTAGCGCTGATATTATCAGGAAAACCGGGTAAATTATCCAAAAATACATCAACGCTTCCCTTTTTATCTCCGTTTAAATAATAGCGCAATATTCGATAATTACCGGTCTCGTTTACCAATACTGAGCGTTCATCGTGGGACACAGCTACACCGTTGGCAAAGACCAACCCATCTATAAGGATTTCAGTATGACTGGTGTTTGGATCAAATGCTAAGAGCCTTCCATTTCCTTGGTGTTCGAATATTTCTAGCATGCTTGCTTGAAGGGTGCCACCATACTGTTTTGCAGAAAACTTCGTAGTAGCATCGGTAAAGTAAATTATTCCATTTGAGGCAACATCAACGTCATCAGCGAATACAATTGGCGTTCCATCAACACTATTGCTTAAAACGGTAATTTCCCCTTTCGGATTTGCTTTCAATAACCCCAGAAACGCATCGGCAATGAGTAAGTTACCACTTTTGTCGTACTCTAAACCTAAAGGACGGCCCCCCGTATTTATCCACCGCTTAAAATTCTTATCTTGCGGCTTTTTGCGCAGTATATAACCAGAATGACTTGAAGTGGCGATGACGCCATTGTCATCAATTGCAAAGTCCTCGGGTCCCAATTGCCCGTCAATGTTGATAGTTGAAAGCGCTGTCAGCGCGCTATTTTCAGCAAAGTCACCTACTAAACCTTTGTTTGATGGCGCGCTCCAATAACTTGGGGTAATGGGCACAGGTGCAAACGAAAGATAAGTCACAACGCCGCAGACAACCAGCCATACAATTTTCACATTAGCTCCGTGATATTGAACGAAAAGACTACAGTAGCAAGATTTGAAAAAAATGTGACCTTTTAAGCATTACTCAATGTTGTATTAATACTCGCGATTAAATTACGAATTCGTAAACATTCATCCTTATTGAACGCTACCTCGTTATAGCAATAAACGTCAGGAGGTAGTATGTCTTATTACTCTAATCGCGCAGGCGAATGTTTATCAAAAGATGTCGATAGAGAAATTCGGGCAAGCCACGCCGGAGAAACGGGTGCTGTGTACATTTATCGCGGTGCGTTGTTTGCCGAGTTTATTCTAAACGTGGTTAGACCTGCTAAATCAAACAGCGAGTCGTATGCGTTTATATGCGAGCATCTTCATACCGAAAAACAGCACCTTGCTATTTTTGAAAATGAAATGCCTCAGTTCAGAGGAAGTATACTGCTTCCTCTTTGGATAGCCGCGGGCTTTGTAACTGGTTTTTTGCCAAGAATGTTTGGGAAGAACAGCTTTTTTTACACAGTATACTGTGTCGAGCAGTTCGTTGACGAGCATTATGAAAATCAGTGCCAACGACTTTCATCCCTTCATAACGTGCCACCTAATGTCATCGATTTGTTTAGACTGTGCCAAAAAGATGAGCAACAACACAGGGATGATGCACGGGCTAAGGTTACATGCTCACCCAATCTAGCAATGAAATGCTGGGGTCGAGGGTTGGCGATAGGTTCGTCCTTGGCGGTAAGGTTTGCAGAACATCTTTAAATTGAAAAATGTACGCGTATTAAGTGCGCTCATGTTTAGTTAAAAAAGGGAATGACAAGGTGGGCAAATCAAGCAGGATCAGGTCACCTAAACCGTGCGACGACTGTGGTATCGCGTCGCATCAGCTTTTTAGGGTAAAGACGCAACAGACGATCCAGTGGCGTTTAGTCTGTAAATCGTGCCAAACGATTGCAGCTTCTAACTGTACCTATCAATACGGTGGTACATGGAAAACAAAGAAACGTAACTAAGATTTTGTCAGTTGAATTTTTATTTTTTGCGAAGAGAGTTTGTTCACCACACTCTCTTCGCCTAACAGTTTACGTCGGTTTAACGTCGCATACCGCATTGTGAGTTTCTCTCTTAGTCATTTCACCGGCACGCTTACTGCGGTGGAGTAAAATACTTCCGCGATGTAAACTCCACACAGCGTACAACACCATAGGTATGTTCAACTGAAGAGAAGCAACGTTAAGTGTGGCGCCTTGATGCACAGCGGCATATGTCGCTAACAATATAACCACGCTTACACCCGATATGAACAACCAAACAGGCTTTGTTAGTGACTGTACTGCGGCCGTGACAATAATATTAATCAACATCAGGCACCAAAAAACAACGATGAGTGATCCGGTAAAAAACATATCGGCTACAGCGGTTAATGACAAGGCGCTTACACTCCCCCACACTACTGCGTACCAAAGTCTGCTTGCTAAAGGTGGATGTGCTTTTTTAGATAGCCAAATCTCCATTCCAGAGACACACAGCATGGTGAGCATTACCCCAAGTACAAAATAGAACCACTTGCTGGTTAAGCCTGCAAAGTCACCAAAATGCAGCCGATACATCGCCCATATCAACTGTTTTCCCCACTCTCCCTCTTCGTAACCAGCGTTTCCGATATAATTACCTGCGGTATCGAAACGGTATCCCTCTGCGTAAATCATCCTATTTGGCGCTTTGGCGTAAATTTCAATGAACTGTTCAGGCTTACCCACCTCGTGTACCGTTAAAAAAATTGGCGACTTCTCAGGCGCTAAGGTTTCCATTTGCGCAAAAGCTTTACCAATAGCAGGCTCACCCTGCTGTGGGTTCAATACCGGATCAGGGGTGAATATTTGGTCAATTACCGCATCTCGGTCGCCGCCATAGTTAAGCGTAGCAACCACAACCAAAATAATACCCGCCATACCGAAATACGCACCAGTAATGCCTATAACTAAATGAAAAGGTGCGGCCCACAGACCAAAACGATTGTGTAAATCAATTTGTGCTTGCTGCCCATTTCCGCCCCTGCGAAGCTTAAATGCATCTTTGGCAATACGCTTATGAGCGATAATTCCGGTGATTACCAACGTACAGATAATGGCACCAAGGGCGCTGACTAAAATCATTCCCCAGCTATGCGGCAAATTTAAATACAAATGCAGGTCCACCAGCATCTGTGTAAAAGAAACGCGTTCTTTTTCTAATAAATTTCCATCGCTGTCAGCAAAGTAAGCGGCATGGTCGTTTTCAACAACTAGCCGTGGAATATCTGAAGTAGGGAATACCACGTAAAGGTGATGAGACTCTTGCGTATTTTGAGCGAGAAAAGTCGCCATGGCTTTTTCAATAGCTTCAGGCGTTACATTCTCCATTTCCTCAATGTGTGGTTGCTCCCACCTTTCGAACTCTAAATGAAAAACGGCAATGGTGCCGGAAAGGCATACTAAAAAAAGCAATACACTTAAAAAAACACCAACCCAAGTATGCGCATTTAATGCATTTTGTTTTGTAACTTTATCCATCGATATTCACCTACATGGGTAAGAAAATAACAACTGGTAGACACAACGCAGATAAAACCGCGTAACCAGCAGTTACTTTAATTTTGTGGGCTGTGGCAAAATAGTGATAAACAATAAGCCCCCACAGTATTGGTAAAATCACGGTTGCTGTAGCTAATTGACCAGCAATTGAGAACGGGAGTAGTGCACATATTCCAAGCGTGAGTAACACACTGACAACTAACAGGACAACAAGCACCACTATGTAGTTTGCAATGTTCTTCAACACGGTACCTCGCGAGAAGTCGAAGCGCCTTGGCTGAGGTGTATTTTGAGGCTGTGGTAAATGCGTTTGGTTAAAAGCAATGAATGGCCATACCAATATGGAAGGAATACACAACGCATACAATACGCCAAACTCCCACCCCTGGGCATAGGACCAGCACACTGCTGAAAGCAGCCATACGACAAGACCTAGGTAGAGAAAAGCTGGCGCTTGAACGCGCCAACTTTTATAGATAATCCCTAGGGCTGCAATTGTTATCCCACCCGCTGCAACTGAAAGCATGATAACTCCTTAGAACGAATAGGTAAGCGACGCGGTTACCGTTCTGCGTACTCCAGGGAAACAGTCCCCTCTGAATAAGCATGAGGTGAGGTACTTTTTATCGGTCACATTTCTTACGTTCAGCTGCACATTCAAATTGTTTGAGAGTGCATACGACATCATCAAATCGCCAAGGGTGTAACTAGGCGTGTCGTATCTTATAACACCGTTTTCAGAAACAGACTCTCCCACGTAGCGAACACCAGTTCCTACGGTCAGCGCTTCCAGCTCAAGGGGTGAGTAAGTTACCCACATTGACGCATTGCTATCTGGCTGCGCTGACAGCGAGAAACCATTAGGGTCTTCTGCATCCATAACTGACGCAGCAAATTGCACTGCTACCTGGCCAAAGTTTACCCGCCCCTCCAACTCAACACCTTCTATAGACGCAACGCCTTGCTGTTGCTCCGCTTCGTCTGGTAATCCATTTGGATTAGGAAGATTAGACACTTCAATATCGTAATAGGCCAGCGTGATAAAACCAGGAAATGACGATAGTTCATACTTAATTCCTGCCTCATATTGACGGCCTTCTTCTGGCTTAAGCTGTCTATTATTATTATCTAAACCCACTACTGTCTCAAACGACTCAGCGTAACTAAGGTAAGGTGAGATACCGTTATCAAATCGGTACAAAATTCCGGCTGAGTAAGATGTTTGCGTGTCATCTTGCTCTGTCACGCCAGTATCGTTGTCTACGCGATCGTGACGCAAGCCCAATGTCATTCTC
The DNA here is from genome assembly GCF_001885075.1 of Alteromonas sp. V450. Lineage (NCBI taxonomy): Bacteria > Pseudomonadati > Pseudomonadota > Gammaproteobacteria > Alteromonadales > Alteromonadaceae > Alteromonas > Alteromonas sp. V450. The sequence goes on along the minus strand of NZ_MODU01000004.1, from coordinate 838,807 downwards.
CAGTTCTTGTACGAAACCTGGTCTGATATATAAAGACCTTTGTCTGTAACAGTTTGTTCGGGCGCGTCATTATAGATTGCATCGAATACCGACTGTTCTGGCGCGCCCGTATAAACAGGGTTGGCCAAATCTAAAATGTATCTAAAGTCACCTTGCAAGACACCACCACCGGCATAATAAGCAGAGTTAGCGTCCGTTTTTACATTTTGGTATTGGACACCCGCCAATAGCTCGTGTTCTAAGGAGCCTGTTGAAAAGCGCTTGTTCAGGCGAACATCAAAGGCGTGTTGGCTGAAGGTATTGTCTGCTTGATAGAATGTTCTGGGAACAAAAGTATCGGTGGGCGCCACGGGTGCTCCTACAAAAGCATTCAGATAGCGAGTACTACCTGTAAAAGTTGGCCAAGCTTGGTGATAGTCTGCTTCGCCATCCCGCCATAAAGCGGTAAATGAAAGTGACGTTGTATCGTCAATTAAGTGCTCGCCAAGTAAGGTAATCTGGTTCGACTTAGTATCAAATTTATTAAAATCTGGTTCGCCCGCGTAAACATCCTGATCAGGTAAATAAGTGCCGTCAGCCAAAGGCAATAACGTGCCCTCTACGGGAATAAACTGCGCAGCTGTATCACTATTAGTATCTTGAAATAGTCCGATAAGGGTTAGCGTGGTATCGTCTGAAGGCATAAAGGAAAGTGACGGCATTAGTACTTGCGTGTCATCGCTAACGTAGTCAACCTGAGAGTCAGCATTGCGATAAATTCCAACAAACCGACCCATCCATTTATCATCTTCCGATAGGCTACCGTTCACATCCAACCCTACTTGTGCGCGATCGAAGTTTCCGTAAGACAACACAACTTCACTACCTTTACCCAATGTCGGCGCTTTTGACACGTAGTTCATTATCCCGCCGGGGGAACCTTGTCCGTAAAGTACAGAGGCTGGTCCTTTGAGTAACTCAACCTGTTCCATAGTGTAGATTTCAGCACGCGTGGAATTATAGCTACCAAACAATTCTTGAATGGAGTCACGGTAGCGCGGAATACTCAGTCCCCTCGAAGATATTGAATCGACGCGAGTGGCGTATCCATAGGACTCACCCGTTACACCCGCCATATACGTAGCAGATTGAGAAAGATTTAATACGCCTTTTTGCTTTAGATCAAGTGCCGTTTCAATGGATATAGTACGCGCTAGTTCAACAATAGGCGTGTTGGATTTTGTAGCGCCGAAAGGTGATCGCGTACCGAGCACCTCTATTTTTTCAACACTTTTATCAGGTTCATATACGCTAGTTTCATTTTCATTTTCTTGCGCATGTGCGTAAGAGAACAGTGAAACTGTTACCGCTAAACTAAGCATTTTCTTATTCATGTTAGGTATTTTCTGTGGTTAATTTTGTCAGTTTGTCTATTTCAAGAATAAAAAGAACTGATAATTTTATTAGTACTTTTGTCTAATATATCAAATACACACGCAAATGATAACCAGTGTCATTAACATTATCAAAAAATAAGAAAGAAACCGTAATAAAGTTCGTTGTTGGTGAAAGTCAGTGTATACCGAAATAAAAAAGCCGAACTAACATGGTTAGTTCGGCTTTTTAAGGTTATCTGAAACGATAAACTAATAGCTATGCCGCTTCATTGTCCAGTTCCGACTCTACAACTTCATGACTTAATAAGTATTCAAATGCAGCAAGCGAAGCTTTCGCGCCCTCACCCATTGAAATCACTATTTGCTTATATGGAACTGTCGTAACGTCACCGGCAGCAAAAATGCCGGGTTCAGACGTGTGACACTTAGTATCAACGATAATTTCACCATATTGTGTCATGTCAACCGTGCCTTTCATGAACTGGCTGTTAGGCACAAGTCCAATTTGAACGAATACACCAGCGAGTTCACGAGTGTGTACTTCGTTAGTTGAACGGTCTTGGTATTCAATAGCGTTAACTTTGCCATTTTGAGCAGTAATTTGGCGTGTTGCCGCATTCTTGATAATAGTAATATTGTCACGCTTTTCAGCTTGGTCAATAAGTACCTTATCTGCTTTAAGTTCTGGCATAAATTCAAATACTGTCACCGATTTCACAATGCCTGCAAGGTCAAGTGCCGCTTCGATCCCTGAGTTACCGCCGCCAATTACCGCTACGTCTTTACCTTTAAAGAACGGGCCGTCGCAGTGTGGGCAGTATGCTACGCCATTACCGATGTTTTCTTTTTCCCCTGGAACACCAAGTTCTCTCCAACGCGCCCCCGTCGCTACAATAACTGTGCGTGTGCGGATCTGTTCACCAGAAGACAGCGTAATGGTCTTGATGTTGCCTTTCTCAATACTATCAACACGTACGTGCTCTTTAAGCGTAATATCGTAATCGCGCACGTGCTCCATTAGGTTACCTACAAGCTCAGGGCCTGTTGTTTTAGGTACGGAGATTAAGTTCTCAATGCCCATTGTATCTTTAACTTGGCCGCCAAAGGTTTCGGCAACAATGGCTACCTTAAGGCCCTTACGCGCGCTATAAATTGCAGAAGCAACGCCCGCCGGGCCACCGCCAATAACAGTAACGTCCTGAAGCGGCAACGCATCGCCTTTGTTTGCTTCTTTAAGGCTTGGGTCACGTTCAATGAGCTTGTTTATCAGTACTGAAGCATCAACTTTACCATTCGCAAATAGCTCGCCATTAAGATATACACTAGGCACACCTTGAATGTCGCGCTCTTGAATTAGATTTTGGTATAACCCGCCGTCAATCATTTCGGTCTTGATATTAGGGTTAATCAATGCAAATTGATTTAGCGCTTGGACGACTTCTGGGCAATTGTGGCAGCTCAAGCTAATAAATACTTCAAAATTAAGTGGTTCATTTACGGCTTTCACCATCGACTTAACACTATCATCTAGCTTAAGTTCAGTGCCCGCTGCGTGCAGCATGGCAAGTACAAGAGAGTTAAACTCGTGGCCACCAGGGATACCAGAAAAGCGAATTCCCGTATCTTCGCCGTCAGCTTCTAATAGGAAGCTGATAGCACTGCGCAGTTCGCCGTTTGTTTCACGCTCTTCTACTTTTAATTTTTCGCTTACTGAAGCAATGTCGGACAGAAACGTTACAAGCTCTTCGCGCTTGCTATGTTCACCGGTCTGTACGACAAAGGTTACGTCTTTTTGCATTGACTCAGCATATGATTTCAATGCTTGTAAAATTTCTTTAGTTAACACGGTTATTCTGCCTTATTTTCGACACGCCGATCCCCGCCAACCTTTGAATAGGTCAACAACATAAGCGGAAATTGGAAGTTAATATCAGGGAGTGGAGACCCACTCCCTACAATCTATATGCTTAATACTCGACAATGCTGAACGCACTGGCCGTAAGGGTATTAAGCGCTAAGCGTGCTGCTTAGATTTTGCCTACTAGGTCAAGAGAAGGTGCAAGTGTTGCTTCGCCTTCTTTCCATTTAGCTGGGCAAACTTCACCTGGGTTATTTGCAACATATTGTGCAGCTTTAATCTTACGTACTAAATCGTCTGCGTCACGACCGATGCCTTCAGAAGTGATTTCCATTGCCTGAATGATACCTTCTGGGTCTACAACGAATGTAGCACGGTCAGCAAGACCCATGTTTTCACGCATACAATCAAAGTTACGAGTGATTTCGCCAGTAGGGTCGCCAATCATTGCAAACTTAATCTTGTTGATCGTGTCAGAAGAATCGTGCCATGCTTTGTGAGTGAAGTGTGTGTCAGTAGATACTGAGAATACTTCTACGCCACGAGACTGAAGCTCTTCGTACTTATCAGCGATGTCGCCAAGTTCAGTTGGGCAAACAAATGTGAAGTCAGCTGGGTAAAATACGAAAACTGCCCATTTACCTTTGATGTCTTCGCTGCTTACGTCTACGAATTCGCCATCTTTAAATGCAGTTGCTTTAAAAGGTTTGATAGCAGTATTGATCAATGCCATGTTTAATTCTCCATTTGGTTTAAATTATTTCCGCACGTTAAACACATGCAGATACAAACTTTACGTTTATTGTGTCGACATGGTTTTACACTTTGGTGAAGATAATCACTTTTCGTTTAAATCATGTCTTTTCGAACTGGTGATAAGAATAACGTGTGGTGACGAAAAACACTAATTAGTAAAAATGAATCGCTTAATCAGGTTATTGAATTGAACGAGAATTAAGACAAAACAGTGAGACAGCCTATGAGAGAAACTTTTATAAAAGAAAATATCGCGCTTGTAGACAAGATTTATCCCTCAGCGAACCTTGAAAAGCATAGAAAGATGACGACTAGCCCTTTTGTATTTTTCCGAGGCAGCGCTCAATTATATTATGCTGACATCGCGAATCAAACGATTGCGTTCCCTAACGCATTTGACGAAATTCCACTCACCAGCATTGTAGGCGACTGTCATTGCTCAAATTTCGGCTTTCTCACCGAAGAAGGTTCCCACGGAGATACCGTTATATTTTCACCAAATGATTTTGACGATGCATGCGTAGGTAAGGCACAGTGGGATATATTGCGCTTCATCTCCTCATTGTCATTAGCACAACAACACTGTAACGGTGTTGTCCTTGGCAATTATTGTGATGACGACATAAATATGTCTAAGCAGGTTGTCGATGACGAAGCAGTGATACGTGCACAAATGGCATTTATCGATGCTTACACCGCGACCTGTGAACGCGTTACCAACGATTCGAAAACCATTTATGAGGCCATGGATAATCGACCCGATGCCATAAATAGTAAGCTATCGAAGCTTTACGACAAAGCAGTACGACGCTCGGCGGGGGGAATAGAATTTTTAACAAAAAGTGCTCTAGCAAAAGCAATCGCTGTTTCGAGCAATGCCATATCGTTTAAAACCCTACCATCAAAGTTTGAAGCACTGTCTCGTGACGACTATAAACTCCTTCATGCGGCATTTTCCCCCTATATGGATGATACTATTATTGATATCGTCCGCCGCGTACGGTCAGGAACAGGTTCTGTCAATATGGAACGGTATTACTTTCTTGTTGGCCCATCCGTTCCCTACTCTTCAACACATATTTCTTACTGTCATGTTGTAGAAGTGAAACAGCAGCGATGTGCTGCCCCGCTGTACTTTTTCCCGGATATGAATCCAGTGAATGCACTGAATGCAGCCCATTTAACCGCGCGAAGTCAACGACGAATGCAGCGAAAACCTGATCTTATTCTCGATTCGGTTAGCTTTAATGACTCGCTTTTCTTGGTCCGCTCTAGACATCACGCGCGAGTAGGAATTACTCCAGCAGATATTGTTATGGGCAAAAAAGCGATAGCCGGTGGATTGTCTTATTTTGCCCAACTGTGCGGATACACGTTGGCATTGGCTCACTGTCGTGGCGATAGACGCAGTACTCGATTCGCACAGAAAGCATACCCAATAATTGCACAGCATAAAGAATCACTTATCAGTTTGGCGAAGCACCATGTAGAACAGGTACTCTACGATCACTCGCTTTTCACTGAGCTATGTAAAAACGAAGTAACGCCTTTCAATAAATATACGAATTAATTTTTACTTTAAAAACCTCAATAGCATTATTTAACGGTAGTGAAGCTAAATTATTACAACCCAAAGGCATAAATAAACTTACCCAAAACACTTAACCCTTTGTTTTTAAGGTATAAGTTAAAAATCAGCTTGAATAAGGTTAAGTTATATCTATCTTTACGAAACCCCTTTACGGTAGTCATTGCAATTGAAAGATTGCAAGCAAAATCTGATTCATCACTGTGCTTAAACGCGCAACAAACGGCTTTCTTGCGCAGCCAGTGATGAATAAGCACTAAAAAAAATAACGAATACTACAAAGGGAAAATGACGTGAAAACATCATTAAACTTACTATCAGCGGGTATACTGACTGCCCTATCGGCAACCTCAGCGCAAGCGAATGATATTGTGATCAGCGGTGTCATCGATGGCCCGCTTTCTGGTGGCGTGCCAAAAGCTGTCGAACTTTATGTCATAAATGATATTTCAGATTTGTCTGAATACGGTATTGGCACAGCAAACAATGGCGGTGGCACCGACGGCGAAGAGTTTACTTTCCCTGCGGTTTCAGCAAGTGCCGGGTCTTATATCTATGTGGCGTCAGAGATAGATGGCTTTACTGCATTCTTTGGAAATGCACCAGATTACACCTCATCAGCAATGGGTATAAATGGCGATGACGCTATCGAGTTATTTAACAATGGCGGTGTAATTGACACTTTTGGTGATATCAATACCGATGGAACCGGCACTGCTTGGGAATACCTTGACGGATGGGCGTACCGCAATACCGGAGAGGTGACTAACGGCGGAAACTTTGACGCCAACAACTGGACATTCAGTGGTGTGAATGCGCTAGACAACTCATCTTCTAATAGTGAAGCTTCCACCGCCTTCCCCATTGCAACGTTCTCAACAGATAGCGATGGCTCAGTTGTAGTCACACCAGAAGAACCAGTGGTTGAGCTTGGCGTATGTGGTGCAAGCGCCACCTTAATCAGTACAATTCAAGGTAGCGAAAGCGCTTCTGGAGAAGTCGGAAATGGTCACACAGTTGAAGCTGTGATTACAGGTGTGCGAGACGGCGGATTTTTCGTTCAAGAAGAAGTTGCCGATAACGACGATAGTGACACGACCTCAGAAGGTATTTTTGTGGATGGTAGCACTGAAATTAGCGTTGGAAATACCATTCGACTTCACGGCGAAATTAAAGAAAACTTTGGTATGACAACCATTGAGATGAACGCCGACGTAGCAGCACTAGACTGTGGTACTGCTGAAGCGATTACGCCTGTGTCGTTAGCGATGCCGTATGAGGTTGATTTAGAAACACTTGAGGGCATGGTGGTTAGCGTAACAGATGCTACAGTGACGAGCTTGAACAACCTGTGGCGTTTCGGTGAAATTGTGGTAAGCGACAGCGTTAAACGTCAACCAACTGATGTAGCTGCACCACTCACTGATGCTTTCAATGAAGCCGTAGCTGAGAGTGAAGCCAGCTTACTTACCATTGAGGACAGCAGCGGCTCTCGTTTTCCAGAGGCGGTAAGCTTCTACCCTACTTTTAGTTATGCTGATGCCATTCGCGTTGGCGATAGCGTATCTGCCGCTGGCCCACTTAATTTTAGCTTTGGTACCTACCGTATTAATCCAACTGATGTGATTGAACTCACGTCAACACGAGAGGCTACACCTACTGTTACTGAAGGAAATCTGTCAGTTGCCACGTTTAACGTACTGAATTATTTCAACGGTGATGTAGATTCAAACGGCAACGTTACTTTTGACTTCGACGGTAACCGTGGTGCGGAAAGCGAAAACGAGTTCGCTCTTCAGCAAGGCCGCATTGTTTCTGCCATTGTTAATTTAAACGCCGACGTTGTTGGACTGATGGAAATTGAGAATGACGCATTTGGAGACGATAGCGCGATTAAAGCACTTGTAGACGTTGTAAATGCAGAGCTTGGTGAGTCAGAACAATACTCATTTATTTCTACTGCAGACGGCGCGGAAATAGGCACAGATGCAATTACGGTTGGGCTATTATTTAAGCCTTCAGTAGTAACACCTGTTGGTGACGCGCAAATTGTCGCAATGCCCGAGCAACAAATTAGCGAAGATCGTCTCGCTCGTATGCGACCAAGCCTTGTACAAAGCTTTAGCCACATTGAGAGTGAAAAGACCTTTGCGGTTGCAGTAAACCATTTTAAATCTAAAGGTTCACAGTGTGCTGAGGACCGTGCAGATTCGCCGTCTCAAATTACTACGCTGCAAGGTAGCTGTAATGCGCTACGCGTTTCTGCTGCAGTTACGCTTGGCAACGCACTTGACGATGAAAATTTACCAGAACGCAAAATTATTCTTGGTGATTTAAATGCATACAGTGCAGAAGATCCTGTAGCTGTGCTCACTGACTATACGCCAGAAGCACGTGGCTATACCATCATGACGGCTGTTAATACCGGTATGAATGATGGTGAGTCTGTGGAAGTTACAGAAAACTACGGATACCGTAACTTGGCAAAAGAATTTGACGAAAACGGCTATTCATATTGGTTCTTCGGGTCAGAGCAAGTGGGTAGTTTAGACCATGTACTTGCGAATGACGCAATGCTGGCAGACGCCGTCGACGGCACACACTGGAATATCAACTCGGTAGAAGCCTATCAGTTACAATACGATCAAGCGCTTCAGCATTATCCAGATGAAGAGGGTTATGCTTTCACCGATATTGGTCCATATCGTAGTTCAGATCATGATCCTTTCATTGCAACGTTTAATCTTGTAGCTGATGTTGTTGTCGAAGAGCCACAGGATGAAGAAAAAAGCTCTGGTGGCGCGATGGGAGGTATCTTAGCGCTTCTAGCAGCTATGGTTGGCTTTCGCCGTCGCTTTTCTACTGTTAAAAAATAATAGGCCAGCGTCTAATAAATAATAAATTTGTAGGCCCACATAACGTGGGCCTTTTTACAAAGCACTAGTTTTTTGACACGACCTCTCTCATTATCCCATCGTAGTTTGAATTACTGTTTTTAAATCCAATTGCCTCTATATACTGGTCTCGCTTCTTCGCTTGTGCTATCGATAACGAATGCGCCGCTAACATGTCGACAGCCCTAAGTGCTACCTCAACTTGCTGTTCAGAGAGCATGCTTAAACACTTTAGCTGTGCGCTCACTTTTAGTAGGCTGAGGGCTAATTGCTTATCGTGAGGCGATAGTGTCATCGCTTGTTTCAAATTATTAAATGCAGGAAGCAGTCGATTTTCTCGATAGTTGACGGTGGCCATGTGCTTCAATTCTTTAGCGGTAAAATGGATTTCCTTACGCTCTATAGACTCTTGATTTAAATAGGCATTAACAACTTGAGACGCGAAAGCATCGCCCTGGATTTGTTTCTGTAAGTCGTCGATGACTCGCGCACACTGTTCTCGCATACCAAGTTCATGAAATGCCTTCATTTTATCAAGGCTATCTTCTATTGATAGGCCATCAATAGACACAACGTGCCGCTCCATCAACGCTGCGGCCTCAGTCTTTCTTTGTTTGAGGCACAGCAAACGAGCCCTCAAAATATCGACTTGGTCACTAAAAAAGTTTTGTACGCCTTTCACCTGAACAAAATCATTAAGTTCAGCTTCCGCTTTTGTAACGTACTTTTCGCTTTCATCTCCTTGCAAATTAGTTGCAAGGTCGAGAATAGAACGAATGACATTGAGCGTTAGTTGAGGCGATTCGTGAATTGAATTCTTAGCAAATTTCGCCATATTTTGTACCGCGGATAATTGGCCCACGTTGTCATGGTTTAAACGCGCAAGTGCCCAAAGTCTTTTATTGCGCTCAATGTTCCGAGGTGCCAAGCGGCTAGCTTCCTTCATTTGTTCATAAGCATCGTTATACTGTTCTTTTTCAATATAAAACTGTGCCAAGAGGTCAAGGGTGAGAAATTTTGTATCGCTGCGAACTAATAAATTTTCAACGGCGGCCAGCGTGTCTTGCAAGGCGTCTCGCTTTAAAAGTGTTTTCACTAAGCCCAAGTGAACCCACGCGTGGTCCATAGTCTGCAATAGGTCACGATAGTAGATTTCAGCCGCTTCAAAGTCTTTTAATTGAAACAAACAGTCGCCTATTACGCGTTTTATTCTGGGGTGGTATTCCTGTAAATCATTATTTTTTAGATGTCTTTCAGCAAAATACATTGCCGCGGCAAAGTCACCATTTTGCATACAGTAGCGCATTTTGTGAAGCTTCTGGCGTGCCTGAATTAAATACGTTAATCGCGATTCTACCAGCGTGCGTTGAAGTGGTTTTACCCAAAAATCGTCAGGCTGAAGTTCAACAATACAGTTTACCAACTCTGGTGAGGTTTCAGCACTGAGGAAAATTACCGTTGTTGTATCTTTGATATGCCCTAGGTGTTTAAGCTCTTCGAATAAATGAAAGCCGTCTTTGTCTTGGCTAACGTTAAACGCTATCAATACGAAATCAAACTCTTTGGCGTCACACAATCGTTTTGCATGAAATGCGTTGAAAGCGCTGGTTACCTCTCTGATCCCTATTTCGTGCAAAGCAGAGCCAATGACTTCGTGGACTAGCCCTTGGTTGTCTATGACTAAAACGCTAATATCATCTTTTGGTGTTGGCGCTGGTATATTCTCGAGCATTGGATATTCTTTTTCGCTGCTTTCCCTGTTTGCGCTTTTTTATCTACAAGACGATGGGTAATCAAATGGTTGCCCCACCGCCTTGATGCTTGTGAGCAGCATTATTGCACGCAGCAGCTCACGTTTTAATAAGCCCGACACAGATTAGAGCGTGTTGAAATCGAAATAGTTCGCGCAAAAAGATTAGCACGCGCTATACAAAATAATACATAGCATAGAATCATAGGTTTATACCAGTCCACATAAATGATTAGCTTCCCTACGAGTCGAAAGATAGCCGTCATCTCCGCGCTTTATTACAGGTACACGAGTCTACACCAAGTTGACACGTCAAAGAGTACAGGCTTTTGAGACTCGCGTTTTTGAGAGCGTTGTTATTTATGAGGAACGATATTAGTTTATTTTGGTGGGTCGATATTATCGTTAACACTACCGTTCACTCTAAACCAGCCTGCCACCGAGTGACGCTCACGTGTCGACGGCAACACCTCATGCGGAAACTTTTCACTCAAAAACACGACAAATGTGCCCTTTTCCGGCAACACAGAAATACCATTAATATCATTATCGTTGGCATAGAGTATCAATTCGCCACCGTCCTGCGGTTGCCAACTCTCGTTTAGATAAGTTACTAAAGACAGTACACGATTACCTTGACCTCTAAACGCATCTACATGGCGTTTGTAATATTTACCCGGTGAATAACATGCAAAATGGCTTTCAAAGGAAAACAACCCCATAAACAGCGTTTTATTGATATACGTTTTAAGCGCTTCACACCAAGCTAGCCACAGTGCACCCTGCTCAGATTCACCAGTTATCCAGCAAATTTCATCTCCTCTTATCTTAGATGCGTGCTGGAACTTATCCGCTCTACCAATACCTGCATGCGAATAATGATTCGAAGACAGCGCTCCCTGACATTCGATTAACGCTTGCGTTACAAACGATGGCATACCTCCTTTTTGAATGGAAACGCCATCGCTTACTAAGTCGCTGACGACATTTTCAAATACTTCCTCATCAAAAACATATAAAGGCTTATAACGGTTTAGTGGCTCTATATTCATGTCATGTTACCTAAAAATTCAAGCCGCGGTTATACGCCTGAAGAGTTTGCCTTTCAACAGGTGGACCATCGTTTCTACACGCTAATTTTTTGTCGATAAAATAAAAAAATCTTATCGCTTTGAACAAACGTAAATATCGCGCATATTTTTTGCTTGTTATTTTTCAACTATATTAAAAACGCAACTAAAGCCGTGTAAATTTCAAAAGCATGTGGTTTACGTAAAGGGATAGCTAATGAGTCAAGATCAAACACAAATAGAAGAAACAGAGCACCACCTTGATTTAAGGAACTTACGTCTAGACGACTACAGCGACGTGAAAACCTTGATGGATGAAGTGTATGTCAACGTTGGTGGTGCGTGGCCCTACTCAAATTATAAAGCGCAAGTGACCACGTTCCCAGAGGGACAAATATGTATTGAAGACAAAGGAAAAGTTGTCGCTTTCGCAATTTCCGTTATCGTAGATTACGATCAATTTGGTGATAAACACAGCTACGATGAAATTACTGGTGATGCCTATTTGACAACGCACGATCCAAACGGCGACGTATTGTATGGTGTTGAAGTAATTGTTTCTCCAGAATATCGGGGGTTGCGCCTCGGCCGAAGGCTCTATGAAGCGCGTAAAGAATTGTGTCGCAATCTAAATCTAAAATCGATTATGGCTGGAGGCCGAATTCCGAACTACAAAAACTACGCCCACGAATTGTCTCCTTACGAATACATTGAACAAGTAAAATTAAAAGATATCTACGATCCGATCCTTACGTTTCAGCTTTCCAATGGATTTGAAGTTAAGCAGGTCATGTCTGCTTATTTACCTGAAGACGAAGCTTCAAAAGGCTATGCAACGCTATTACAGTGGCATAATATTTATTTCGAGCCAGGCACCCAATCTTTGATCGCAAGCAGAAAAAGTAGCGCTCGAATTGGCTGTATACAGTGGCAAATGCGCTACTTTAATAATGTAGAAGAACTGCTTCAACAAGTAGAATATTTTGTTGACGCATTATCAGATTATTCATGTGATGTTGCATTATTCCCAGAGTTTTTTAACGCCCCGCTAATGGGTTTGAGTCCCTCAGATTCGTCTATAGATGCTATTTGGCATCTAGCGACATACACCGATGAAATTCTTACCGCCGTTTCACACCTTGCTGTCTCTTACAACATAACGATTATTGCAGGTTCAATGCCTATTGTTGAGGAAGATCAGCTCTATAATGTTAGCTATATTTGTAAGCGTGATGGCACGATTGAAAGTCAATACAAATTGCATCCCACCCCTCATGAAAAAGAAGATTGGATAATGAAAGGTGGGAACAGCCTAAAAACTTTTGATACTGATTTTGGTAAAATTGGCGTGCTAATTTGCTACGACGTTGAATTCCCTGAACTTGCAAGAATATTATCGGACCAAGAGATGCAAATTTTATTTGTTCCTTTTTGGACTGATACAAAAAATGGGTATTTACGCGTTCGTCGTTGTGCGCAAGCAAGGGCTATCGAAAATGAGTGTTATGTGGCAATTGCAGGAAGCGTAGGTAATTTACCGAAAGTTGACAATGTTGATATTCAATATGGTCAAACCGCCGTATTTTCACCAAGCGATTTTGCGTTTCCACACGATGCTATTGTGTCGGAGACCACGCCAAATACTGAGATGACCCTTATTGTGGATTTGGATCTAGATAAGCTCACCAAGCTTCAAAATGAGGGGTCAGTAAGAAATTACCTAGACAGACGACGCGATCTCTATCGCGTTGAATGGATTGGTGAACAGTCGTAACCCTGCCGTTCCCCTCGATATGGGGGGAACTCAATTCATTTAATGCAAGCCGTAGAATTTACGTTAAATTAGCGATACCATGATACAAAAGAGAAGCGCTTGCAACGCAGTTTCTACTTAATAACGATAACAAAATATGAAGTAAAATGAGTATGCACACCACAAGGTGATGAATGCTTGCGCTAAAAGACTAAAGCTTGTACGCAAACGCTACGTATCAAGGCTTACAACGAGATATAGATACAATTATGTCAAACAATTCGAAGAACGACGAGTTTCCAACAATAAGACTAGATGAAGAAGACCGTCGAGACTATCAAGCTAAAAGGCAGGCCGCACCAGTTAAAAACACCGCGGCAACCTCCGCTGGTTCGGCAAATTCAAGTAAACCATCAGTCCAATCAAGTGGAAATGGTGTTTGGCTTTCACTAGTCACTATTGTTGCACTCGCTGCCTGTGGCGGATGCTACTACCTGTTTACTTTACTACAACAGCAACAGAGCATTGCTGAACAAGCCGAAAAGCGAATAGTACAACTAGAAAACAAACTATCAGCCACCGGGGAAGAGATTGGCGAGTCAACTGTTGCACTGCAGGTAAAAGTAACTGAACTTTCCAATAAAACAAACGAATTATGGGAGCAGATGGACAAGCTATGGGCATCTGCATGGCGTCGTAATCAAAAAGAAATTGCCGACTTAGGTGATCGTGTTGGTAATGTGCAAACCGCACTTAGCAAGGATATCTCGGCGTCAAAAGCGGACATTGAGTCTCAAAGTGCGCGCATTGGCTCTCTGAAAAATCAACTCACATCTCTTGCCGATGAACTGCTAGCGGTAAACGTGCAGCTTGAACAAGCGACAACAGACAAAAATAGCGCGCAACAGACGGTACGAAACTTGTCAGACAAGCTATCTGTATTGGAGCAACGTAACACCACACTATCAGGTAGAATTACCAGTTTAGAAAACGAAATTCGAGAGATAGCAACAAAAGTGGTGTCCCGTCCCAGCGGTAACACGGGCTCAACTACCAATCCTTAGACGAAACTCCTAATCAATACTTATCATGACAGTCAGGGGCTTATCGCCCCTTTCTTTTTGCCGTGTTAAAATAATACTCAAACAAATAAAGGAACAATGGCTCAATGAGCGATCAGGCGTTAAAACGTTTAAACAAATACATCAGTGACACGGGTCTCTGCTCACGTAGAGAAGCAGACAAACTTATTGAGCAAAATCGTGTAACAATCAACGACCAACAACCAGAATTAGGTAGTAAAGTTGGCCCTGATGATAGTGTAAAAGTCGATGGAAAAATAATCGGTGCTGTGGCTAATGATAAATCAGACCGCGTATACATTGTTTACAATAAGCCCATTGGGATCACATGTACTACAGAGCGCCATGTCAAAGGAAATATTATTGACGCTATAAAGCACAAAAATAGAATTTTTCCCGTTGGCCGTTTAGATAAACCGTCTGAAGGTCTAATCATTCTCACTAGCGATGGCGATATAGTAAACAAAATTCTTCGCGCGGAAAACGCGCATGATAAAGAATATGAAGTCACCGTTAATCAACCTATCAGTGACCGCTTCATAAAGCGCATGGAAAGAGGCGTTCCTATATTGGGTACTGTAACTAAGCCATGTACAGCGCGTGCAACCGGCAGAAATACTTTCACAATTATTCTTACACAAGGACTCAATCGACAAATTAGAAGAATGTGCGAGTTTTTAGGCTATGAGGTTACAAAGCTTAAACGAACGAGAATAATGCATTTGGAGCTCGACCGGTTAAAGCCTGGGCAATGGCGCAATCTGACGGACGCCGAACTTAAGAAGTTACACCAGTCAGTTAAATCATCGACAAAAACCTCCATCAAGAATATTGATAGAACAAATACACAGCAAGGCAACAGAGACAAAAGTTAGAAATACCACACAACTTCGATAAATTTGGTCTAAGCTTTTCATACACAACACATTTAATTACTTTCACCTTGGACCAATTTAATTTTCAATTTCTAACCAACGAGCTTGCACAAAATACGTTAATACCATCATGGTATGACCCCATTCTGGTCGCTGCGTCTATTCTCATTGCTATTAGCTCTTCATATATCGCGTTTCAAACCATATCAAGAATTGAAAACGCGTCTAACGGCAAGGAACAGGTGATTTGGCGAATATGCTCTTCACTGTTTTTTGGAATAGGAATTTGGGCCATGCATTTTGTCGGCATGCTCGCCTACAATATTGGAATTCCGATTGGCTATGACATTGCAACGACGTTGGTTTCTATTATTCCAGCAGTATTTGCAAGCTATATCGTTGTTTCATCCAAGACGCTAAGCCAGACCACGCTATTTTTGCGAAGTGCATTAATGGGGGTTGGGATTGGCAGCATGCACTATGTCGGCATGTCAGCCATGCGAATGAATGCCATAATGGCA
This sequence comes from Alteromonas sp. V450, assembly GCF_001885075.1. NCBI lineage: Bacteria > Pseudomonadati > Pseudomonadota > Gammaproteobacteria > Alteromonadales > Alteromonadaceae > Alteromonas > Alteromonas sp. V450. Next base: position 823,284 of record NZ_MODU01000004.1, on the reverse strand, counting down.
TACGACATGCCTCTTTTCCTATTATCAGTCATCGTCGCAATTTTGCTTTCCTATGTGGCTTTATATGCAAGTGACAAGCAAAGGAAATCCAAATTAAAACAACGTCATATTGGTATTTTCATAGCGTCAACCGTCATGGGGCTCGCAATTTCTTCGATGCATTACATTGGCATGTCTTCAATGCTAGTTTTTGAAGGTCCAAGCATGCATGGGATATACGATGCCGCCTCTTCGAATGAACTCATCAACGTCATTTTATTGGTCTTACTCGCGTCAAGTGTTTTTCTACTACTTCTACTTGAGGTGAGAGCGAGATTGCTGCTTACATCTCGTTTAGCGGCGGTGTTAAGTAGCGTGCAAGAAGGCTTTATTAATTTCGATAGTAACGGCACAGTAACGTTTGCAAATAGCGCAGCAGCAAGGCTTTTTTCTTTACAAAAAAAAGAAATGGTTAATAGGGACATTCAGCAATTATTAGTAAGTGACCATACAAATTCAAATGCCGTGTTAAGCAATGTGTCCAAGTTACTCGATGGCGAACTCTCAGTATCTGAGAAACTATACGGCGTAAAATCAGACAAAAGCCAGTTTCCTGTCCTGTGCACCTTCACTTTACTGTCTCAATCCAAAAATGATTTTGTTTGTACACTAAAAGATCTAACCGACTTAAATCGACAAGAGGTATTCACACAAACCGTTTTCGATAACCTCCCTTTGTCTATTGTGGTTAAACGTGCGACCGACCTGACATTCAGCCATGTTAATCAGGCAGCTGAACGCACATTGGGCATGAACAAATTAGCGTTGATTGGAATATCAGACTTTGAACTTTTTACCGAGCAAGAAGCTGCACGCATTACAGCGTCAGATACTCAAGTGATTGAAAGCGGAGTCCCTGCCTTAATAGAAGAAGAGCCTGTTACTATTGAAGGCGAAACACGGTATATCACTACCCGTAAAGTCCCTATTTTTGAGCATCCCCAGTCAGACAAAGTCAGCTTTTTGCTGTGGCTATCAGAGGACGTGACTGAACTTCGTACCGCCCGTGAAGAGCTTGTAAAAATCAATCAAAGGATGTCAATGGCTGCTGACGCTGCACAACTAGGCTTTTGGGAATGGAACACAAAAACCAATGCGCTAATCTGGGACGATTGGATGCATCGAATTTACGATGTACCTAAAAATCCAGAACCAACAGACTACTCAGTATGGGCGTCCTCTGTGCATGCAGATGATTATCAAAACGTGCTAAAAGAACTTCAACACGCGGTTGATTCCGGTAGTAAATTCAACACGCAATTTCGCGTGAACTTGTCAAATGGAGAGACACGCTACATTAAAGCTGACGGAAAAATAGTTGGCCATAGAATGTTTGGTGTAAATGTGGATGTCACCGATAGAGTTGTTGCAGAAAAAGAAGCCGAACGTTTATCACGAACCGATGCATTAACAGGCCTCGCTAATAGAGTGGCATTAGATGAATTCAGTGACAATGAAATTGCAAGAAGCCAGAGAAGCGGAACAAGCATATACTGCATTTATATCGACCTTGATAAGTTTAAGCCTATTAATGATCGTTACGGGCATAAAACAGGCGACGATGTGCTCATTGAAATAGCGAAGCGCCTTAAGAGCACCGTCCGCGAAATAGATTGTGTTGCACGTATTGGCGGTGACGAATTCATTGTTATGCTCACTGAGATTACCGGTGCAATTGATGTAACACATATGTGTTCAAGAATTAATTTTGAGCTCAGCGCGCCTATTAACTTAGGCTCACTAAAAGTAGAGGTAGGAGCGAGTATTGGCACGTCGGTTTACCCTAAAGATGGGAAAGATTTAGACAGCTTACTCGTAGTTGCTGATGCTAAGATGTATGAAAACAAAGTTACAAATCACAGCTCTCGCTGAGTGGCTAATGATCTATGCGAAATGGTATTTGCTAATTCTCAACACTGTGTAATTTCTAGATTGCATAAAAAAAGCGCCCAATGGGCGCTTTTCTTGAAACCTAGTCTTATCGACGTAGACCTAGACGCTTGATAAGGTCAAGGTAACGCTCAGCGTTCTTGCCTTTAAGGTAGTCTAGAAGCTTACGACGTTGGCTAACCATACGTAGAAGACCACGACGTGAGTGGTGATCTTTCTTGTGATCAGCAAAGTGACCTTGAAGCTTGTTGATGTTGTGAGTAAGCAAAGCAACTTGAACTTCTGGTGAACCAGTATCGCCTTCTTTAACGCCGTACTCAGCAATGATGTTTGCGGTTTCTGCTTTAGTTAGTGACATATCATTCTCCTAATATTAATGCTTCGCCGATCACTAATTCAGCAAAGCGGAATGAGGGCCGTATTATAATGACGTTTACAGACATAGCAAGCCATAAACCGTCTTTATTTACCGGCGCAGCTACGATGGATAAACAACCCGACGTTTTGGGTTAACAAACACTTCTTGTTTGGGGATACCTTGGTCTTTTGGGTCAAGAACCCCTTCCCCTACGCCTAAGAAAATACCACTCGTATCGTCGCCATGGTAAACGCGGTAAGACACGCCTTCACGTAGCGCTTCGCTACAAATCCCTTTTACAGATTGGCCGTTATCAAAACGGTTTCTTTCAGCGTCGTTAATGGTCACAAATGGTAAACGACTTACGGCAGTATCCATAGGAATCAATAAGTCATCCAACGCTTTAAAGTCACCGTCTTCCAGTGATGCCTGAATTTCAATTAACTTGTCCAGCGAGACCATTTTATCCGTAGGATAGTCTGCTACTTCCGTACGGTGTAAGCGAGTCACGTAGGCGCCACAGCCAAGGTTCTGACCTAAATCATCTACGATAGAGCGAATGTAAGTGCCCTTGCTGCATTTAATGCGCATTTCTACAAATGGCAGTTCAATACGCAGTACATCTAATTCATACACTTCAATATCACGGGGTTCACGCTCAATCTCTATACCTTGACGTGCATAGTGATAAAGCGGCTTACCTTGATGTTTAAGCGCTGAAAACATGGACGGGATTTGTTTACTCTTACCGAGAAACGCCAAGCACGCATCACGTACTTGTTCTTCGCTGACTTCTACAGGCTTTTCTTCAACCACGTCGCCATCGGCGTCAGACGTGGTGGTGCGAACACCTAGTTGAGCGGTAACTTCGTAAGTCTTTTCAGCATCTAAAAGAAACTGAGAAAACTTCGTAGCTTCCCCCAAGCAAAGGGGCAACATGCCACTGGCAAGGGGATCAAGTGCGCCTGTATGCCCAGCCTTCGCAGCTTTATACAGCCAGCGCACTTTTTGAAGCAGTTGGTTAGATGACCCACCAAGCGGTTTATCAAGCAATACTATGCCGTTAATCTCACGGCCTTTACGACGTCTTGCCATTTACTCCTGCTCTTGTGGATCGTCTTTATCGCGCTTTGACTCATCTTTTGCGATGGTCTGCGACACAAGATTAGAGATACGCATACCTTCAACAATAGACTTATCTTCAAAGAAGTGAAGATCTGGAACTGAGCGCATGCGAATACGTTTAGCTAGAATACTACGAATAAACTTTTTGTATTCTGCCAGTTGTTTAACTTGCGCTTTACCTTCTTCTTCGGTGCTGTTGTAGATAGTCACAAAAATTTTTGCATGCGCTAAGTCGCGCGATACATCTACGTCAGAAACCGTAATCAAAGGCATGTCGCCAACGCGGTGCTTGTATTCATTTTGCAGAATGCTCGCCACTTCTTTATGAACTTGCTGAGCAACTCTGTCGGTACGTGAAAATTCACGGGCCATTATACTCTCCTTTCCTTATTTAACGCAGGACATGCGCGAGGTCTGTTTGCTGAATACAGACAAAAACGGGAGCACTCGGCCCCCGTTTCTCACATGCCGAATTAACTAAGGCAATTAAATTTCGCGCTTAACCTCAACGATTTCGAAGACCTCGATTTGGTCGCCTACTTTCACGTCGTTGTAGTTCTTAACGCCGATACCACATTCCATACCGTTACGTACTTCTTGAACGTCGTCTTTAAAGCGACGTAGTGACTCAAGTTCACCTTCGTAAATTACTACGTTGTCGCGAAGTACACGGATTGGGTTGCTACGCTTAACGTTACCTTCAGTAACCATACAGCCCGCAATTGCGCCCAGTTTCGGTGACTTAAATACGTCACGTACTTCTGCAAGGCCAATGATTTCCTGCTTGAATTCTGGTGCAAGCATACCACTCATGGCCGCTTTCACTTCGTCAATTAGGTTATAGATAACGCTGTAGTAACGTAAATCAATTTCTTCAGCTTCTAGTACGCGACGCGCTGTAGCATCGGCACGAACGTTAAAGCCTAGTACGATAGCGCCTGATGCAGCCGCAAGGGTTGCGTCAGTTTCAGTGATACCACCTACACCACTACCTACAATGTTCACTTTTACTTCAGACGTAGAAAGCTTAACCAATGATTCAGAAATCGCTTCTACAGAACCCTGTACGTCAGCTTTAAGTACGATGTTAAGTTCGCTAACGTCACCTGATTCCATGTTCGCAAACATGTTTTCAAGTTTCGCTTTTTGCTGACGAGCAAGTTTAAGTTCACGTTTCTTCTGGTGACGCTTGGCTGCTACTTCACGCGCTTTACGCTCGTCTTTAACAACGGCTGCGTCTTCACCTGCTACCGGAACACCAGACAATCCTAATACCTCGACTGGTGTTGATGGGCCAGCAAGCTTCATCTCTTTACCGTTTTCATCGCGCATAGCACGAACACGACCGTACTCTTCACCACAAAGTAGAATGTCTCCAGCGCGTAATTGGCCTTCTTGAACCAATACAGATGCTACTGGGCCACGACCTTTATCAAGGCGAGATTCAATAACTATACCGCGACCTGGACCTTCAGCTACTGCTTTAAGGTCAAGAACTTCAGCTTGTAGAACGATAGCTTCAAGCAGTTCGTCAACGCCCATACCTGTTTTCGCAGAAACGTTACAGAACTGGTGCTCACCGCCCCACTCTTCTGAGATAACTTCTAGTTGAGATAGCTCAGTTTTAACGCGATCGGGGTCAGCGGTTTCTTTATCCATTTTGTTCACTGCAACGATAAGAGGTACGCCAGCAGCCCGAGCATGCTGTACCGCTTCTTTCGTTTGAGGCATTACGCCGTCATCGGCAGCAACAACAAGAATAACGATATCCGTCGCTGTAGCACCACGAGCACGCATTGCGGTAAATGCGGCGTGTCCAGGTGTATCTAGGAACGTGATTTCGCCATTTTCTGTTTCTACTTTATATGCACCAATGTGCTGGGTAATACCACCGGCTTCACCGTCTGCAACTTTCGCCCGACGAATGTAGTCAAGCAATGACGTTTTACCGTGGTCAACGTGACCCATGATAGTTACAACAGGTGCACGTGTGGTTTTTTCACCGCCAGTGCCATCTGCCAACAACTCATCTTCTAGTGCATTGTCGTTCACAAGCTCAAATTTGTGGCCCATTTCTTCAACTACTAGCACTGCAGTATCTTGGTCTAGTACTTGGTTAATAGTGGCCATTTCGCCCATCTTCATCATCGTTTTGATAACTTCGTTAGACTTAATAGCAAGCTTGCTTGCTAATTCGCCAACGGTGATGGTTGCGCCAAGCTTAACAACACGCTCTACAGGTGCAGCTGGCTTGTTAAAGCCTTGCTTAAGATGCTCACCCGCGTTTTTCTTCGACTTACGACGACGGCGTGATGAACGCTCAACCTGCATGTCTTCTTCGTCTTCAGCTTCTTGAGCATAACGATTAGAGTGCAAGTGAACTTCTTCAGCTTCTTCTTTCTTCCTGCGCTCTTCTTCTTCCTTCCAGCGACGCTCGTTTTCTTCAGCAAGTTTACGCGCTTCATCAGCCGCTTTCTTTGCTTCTTCTTCAAGCTTCTTCTGTGCCTCTTCTTCTTGCGCTTTACGAAGACGCTCTTCTTCCTGACGAGCCGCTTCCGCTTCCGCTTTTTCAGCTTCAGTTAGCTCTGGTTCGTCTTTCTTGCGTGCTTCAGCTTCTTTCTTCGCTTGCTCAGCACGACGTGCGCGCTCTTCTTCAGCAGCTTTCTTCGCTTCTTCAGCTTTACGCGCTTTCTCTTCAGCCGCTTTTTTCGCTTCAGCCGCTGCTTTTTCTTCCGCTTCGCGCTTCAGACGTGCTTCTTCTTCAAGACGTTTTGCCTCTTCTTCCGCCTGACGCTGCTGTTCTTCAACATCGCTACGCTTAACGTATGTGCGCTTTTTACGTACTTCCACTTTCACTTCTTTAGACTTACCAACACTTAATGTGCTTGTTGTCTTACGCTTGAGTGTCATACGCGTCGGTTCAGCAGCGCTGCCGTGTTGCTTACTTAAATGATCCAATAGTTTTTGTTTCTCGTCTTCGTTTACCTGATCGCCGGCACTCTTAGTGATACCCGCGTCTTTAAACTGGCCAACCAATCGGTCAACGGTCGTACCAATGTCGCTGGCGAGCTTTTCAATAGATACATCTGCCATTACGTAATTTTCCCCCTGTTGACCTTACTCTTCTTCACTGAACCAAACGATGTTACGAGCCGCCATAATTAATGCGCCGGCTTTCTCTTCGTCAAGTTCATCGATATCGCTGATATCATCGGTACCTTGTTCTGCTAATTCTTCAAGGTCGGTAACGCCGCGGCTGGCCAACACATAGGCCACGTGTTTACTCATACCTTCAAGATTTAATAAGGCTTCTGTAGGCTCTGCACCTTCAAGCGATTCTTCGTTCGCCAGTGCACGCGTGGTTAGGAAAGCGCGCGCTCGATTGCGCAGCTCTTCAACCATTTCTTCATCTAACCCTTCAACCGCTAGAAGTTCACTTGCTGGCACGTATGCCACTTCTTCTAGCGTTGTAAAGCCTTCATCTACTAGGACAGACGCGAACTCCTCGTCAATGTCCAAACCAGCAGTAAATAGATCAAGTACCTTCGCGTTTTCTTCTTCGTGCTTCTTGTTGAGGTCGTCTACCGTCATCACGTTAAGTTCCCAGCCCGTAAGCTGGCTAGCTAGGCGAACGTTTTGACCACTACGGCCAATTGCTTGTGCTAAGTTGTCTGCTTCAACCGCTACGTCCATGCTGTTGCTGTCTTCATCAACAACGATTGACGCCACTTCGGCGGGAGCCATTGCATTGATAACGAATTGCGCTGGGTTTTCGTCCCATAGCACGATATCAACACGTTCACCGCCAAGTTCACCAGATACGGCTTGTACACGTGAACCACGCATACCAACACACGCACCTACTGGATCTAAGCGTTTGTCGTTAGTTTTAACCGCAATTTTTGCACGAGAGCCCGGATCACGCGCCGCAGATTTAATTTCTAGTGTCTCTTCCGCAATTTCTGGCACTTCTAAGCGGAACAGTTCAACTAGCATGTCTGGGTGCGTACGGCTGATAAACAACTGTGCTCCACGCGCTTCTGGACGAATCACGTAAAGAAGACCACGTACACGGTCACCCGGGCGGAACGTTTCGCGAGGAAGCATGTCATCGCGGTAGATAACACCTTCAGCGTTGTTACCTAAGTCGATGATGATGTTGTCACGGTTTACTTTCTTAACCGTACCAGTAACCAATTCACCTACTTTATCTTCGTACTCAGCAATCATTTGCTGACGCTCAGCTTCACGTACTTTTTGTACGATCACTTGCTTAGCGGTTTGCGTAGTTATGCGGTCGAATTTTATAGATTCAATCTGTTCTTCCACATAATCGCCAAGTTGTATTTCAGGTTCGTCAATTTGTGCCGCAGAAATCGTAATTTCAGCAAAAGGGTTTTCCTGTTCTTGATCATCAGGAATAACCAACCAGCGACGGAATGTATCAAAGTCACCAGACGTTCTGTCGATGCTTACACGAACTTCAATCTCGCCTTCGTTTTTCTTTTTGGTTGCACTAGCGATTGCATACTCTAGCGCTTCAAAAATTTTCTCTCTAGGCACTTGTTTTTCATTTGAAACGGCTTCCGCCACTAACAAAATTTCTTTATTCATTTTCGCCTCTCTTATGCTTTCGTCGTTGAAAGCAGAGCTGTTCCGTTAATCGAACGTGGGAACAACGTTACCTTTTTCGATATTCGCCACAGCTAACTGGAACTGCTGGCCATCCACTTCAATACTCACGATGCCGTTTTCACACGCAAGTACTTTGCCTTTAAAATTACGTCTGTCGTCCATCGGCATAGACAGACGAACTTGAACCACTTCACCCACAGACTCGATATAATGCTTCTCTTTGAAAAGCGGTCTGTCCATACCCGGTGATGACACTTCCAAGTTATATTCAGTGCTAATTGGATCTTCAACGTCCAAAATTGCGCTAACCTGATGACTTACATCTGCACAATCATCTACGGTAATACCGTTTTCATGATCAATAAAAACGCGAAGAATAGAATGTTTCCCCGCTCGTACAAACTCGATGCCAACCAACTCAAAACCCAGTGCTTCAACACCTGGCTCTAACATTTCGGTTAGTTTCTCTTCAAGTTTTGCCAATGCAAACCTCCAAAAACGAAAAAAGGGCCTAAAGCCCACCTGTCATCACCCGGCTCAGCAAGGCTGACTCCAGGTTTTAATACAACAAAAAGCCCCGGACTAGCGGGGCTTTTATTAAAATTCTGAACCCATACCTGCCGCGAAGGCAGTTGCAAGCCTATGGGTAAAAGCACCTCAAAGGTGACAACTTGCTATCAACAAGTGCGTTACTATCCTGTGTATTGAGGGAGCCCGCTCTCGTTGAATGATGGGTGTATTATACTGACAGGTGACGCATTAAGCAACAGCGAATAATGGATAGACTTAGTCTTCGTCTCTAAAATTCGCCTTAATCTCAAGAATTTTAGGCAGGATGCTTACCATTAATTCAACGAGTGCCGGGTCAAAGTGTTTGCCTTTTTGCTCGTTTAAAAAATCGACCGCTCTTTGTATGCTCCACGCATCTTTGTATGGCCTTTTACTCGTAAGCGCATCGAACACATCGGCAATAGCGCAAATTCTGCCCTCAATGGGTATCTCCTCACCCATTAATCCGTTTGGATACCCGCTACCGTCCCACTTTTCGTGATGCGTCAGCGACACAGACTTCGCCACGTTTAGCAAAACAGAGTCTCCACAGTCGCCGATAATTTCAGCACCAATTTCTGGGTGCTGCTTCATGGTGGCGAATTCTTCGTCTGTGAGTTTACCGGGTTTCAGCATTATACTGTCCGCAATACCGATTTTGCCTAAATCATGCATTGGCGCAGCATGTAACAGTATTTCCGCTTGCGCTTCTGATAACCCATAAGCTAATGCCAATTCTTTAGCATAATGGCTCATTCTCATAACATGCATGCCGGTTTCGTTGTCTTTATACTCAGCTGCTCTTCCCAACCGCTGCACAACTTGCAATCGACTTTCTAACAATGCATCAGAACGCACTAAATTCAAGTGAGTTCTAACTCGCGCTTTAACAACGGCTGGTGAGATAGGTTTGGTGATATAGTCGACAGCACCAGCATCAAATCCTTCGGTCTCGTCAACTTCGTCGCTTAACGCTGTAACAAAAATAATTGGAATGGACTTCGTTTGCTCCTTTTCCTTTAAGAGCCTACATACTTCAAAGCCGGTTAGCCCAGGCATCATAACATCGAGTAAAATCAGGTTAGGTCGACTTGTTGTTGCTAATTTAATTGCCTCGTCACCATTCTTAGCAAACACCAGTTGATAATCTGAAGCAAGTAGTTGTTTTAACACTCTCAAGTTAACTGGCTCATCATCGACGAGTAATAATGTAGCCTTCGTACTTTCTTGTTCTAACATGTTTAGCCTCTATTTTGCATCAGGGCTTCGAGTAATACATCAATTTGTTCCTTCGCAAGCTCAAACTCAAAATCATCAATGTATTCTAATATTTGCAATATAAGGTCGCTAAATTCAGGGCTGTTTAATTCACGCAAAAATACAAGCTCGTCCTCATCGACCATATTTCGTTCAACACTGCCACTTAACGATACAAGGTGCTTATGCAGTAGTGCGTTGTCAACACTTTCATTTATGGATTGTTCTGCATATAGCGGTGTTTTGTTCAAACTATTCTCTATTCGCTCTATTGCATCTCTAAGGTTGTTTACCTCATCGATATTCAATACACCTTTATGTGCCTTCGCTTCAATTTCCCTTACAGTGCAGAAGAAAGAGGTAAGGCAAAGATTACCCGCAGTACCTTTCAATCCGTGTGCAATTGTTGCCACTTCCTTATAATTACCGTCAAGCGCTAGGCGCATCAACGTGTCTACTTTATTTCTACATGTACTAATGAACTTATCAATTTCTTTAAATACCGTTTTTTCATCACCCCATAACTGCGTTGCTTTAGGTATATCTATAATTGAACTTTCAATGCCAAGTGAATGACATTCACGGTGTTCAGTGGACGAATGAGTTTCGTTTTTAACTTTACGATTTTTCAACCGCAATACTCGAGCTATCTCATCCAGTAATATGCCGAAGTCAACGGGCTTGTTAGCAAACCCCTGCATGCCTGCCCGCTGCGCAGCGTGTCTATCCTGAATGAGCACACTCGCGGTAAGCGCAATAATTGGCAAGGCAGGTAGGCCATGTTGCTTTTCAAACTCGCGACGTTGTTTTGAAGCTTCAATACCGTCCAGCTTTGGCATTTGTAAGTCCATCAATACGACATCAAAAACCTGCTCATTCATTTTTTCTAGCGCCTCAACGCCATCAGATGCAGTTACTACACTATGCCCTGAGCGCGTTAACAAAAGCGTAAGAAGTTCTACATTCTGCTCGACATCATCAACAACCAAAATGTTGAGCGCTTTTTCTAATTGCGTTATCTGTGACAGGGAGGCTTCATGGCTTTGCGCTTTTAGTTCTGTTTCTTCAAATGGCAACGTGAAACTGAATGTTGTCCCTTGCCCTTTTTTACTACGAACACTAATTTCCCCACCCATCAATTCAACCAGTTGTTTTGAAATGGTCGTTCCAAGCCCGGTGCCGCCATACTTTCTACTCATCGATGCATCAGCTTGAGAAAACGGATCAAAGACCTTGTCTACTTGGTCGCCAGTCATACCAATACCAGTATCAGAAACTTCAAAAACAATCGCGTTACCTTCACTTTTTACGTTAACCGCCACCTTACCTTCGTGGGTAAACTTCACCGCGTTTCCAATCAGGTTATTAAGGACTTGTCGCATTCTTTCTGGTACGCCTATGTACACGTTTGCCACCGAACGCTCTACATTTAGAAATAAGTCAACTTTCTTACGCTTTGCTTCAAGCCAAAATGTCGATATAACCAAATCCAATTCTTCTCGTATGACAAATTCGCGGTATTCGAGATCCAACTTACCTTTATCAAGTTTGGCACTATCGAGAATATCGTTAAGGAGGTGAAGTAGTGATCGTGCTGAGCGGTTAATAGTAGTTAGATGAGATTTCTGTTCATCACGTAAAGACTCGCCTAGCATAAGATCACTGAAGCCAATAATCGCGTTCATTGGCGTTCTAATTTCATGACTCATATTAGCGAGGAATGCTGTTCGCGCGGCAGCGGCTTGCTCGGCTTTATCCTTCGCAGCTTTGAGTTCATTTTCCATTTCTTTTCTGTGAGTAATGTCAGAAATAAAACCGTCTACATAAAGCGTATTACCTTGTTCATCCTTAACGTATACACCGTGTTCTGTTACCCATTTTACATCGCCATTTTTCGTTATGATGCGATATTCAAAGGAAAAACTGTCGCTTTTTTTATTACTTTGAACCAGACGTTCAACATCGTCTGGATGGTAGAGGTCTACAAACGACCTCTTGGGATTAGGTAGGATAAATTCTTCAGGTGAATATCCAGTGACTTCCAATACTGCATCGCTGATGAACACCATAGGCCAGCCCGGCATATTCAAACACCGATAAGCCATTCCAGGAATATTAGAAATAAGACTTCTAAACTTAGCCTCGCTTTCTCTAAGTGCGTCTTCCATTTCTTTTCTTTTACGCAAATCAGATGCAAAAGAAACAAATACGGGTTTGTCGTCTATTTTTGTGAAGCCGACGCCAATACGCGCGGGGATACGTTCTCCGTCTTTTCGCAAAATTTCGACTTCTCGGCCCGTGCCGATTATTTGCTCAGTAGGAACGACTCGTTGATTAAAGAAGTCGTCACCATATAAATGGCGTCTCTCTGGTGTTACTAAATCTGTGGCCTTCATGCCGATAATTTCAGCCTGTGTATACCCGTAGATATGCTTTACTGCCGGATTGGCTGTCTTAATTATGCCGCTGCTGTCTACAGTTAAAATTGCGTCGACAGCGGTATCGGTTATTGCACTTTGGATACGCTCACTTTCAATGGCTCTCATCATTACATCGCGATATTTAAACAGTAAACTGATCCCAAGAACCATGGTGATCAATATCAACGTAACAATAGCGGTCGATATTGCGAGATAAACCGCGATATCCGAACTTTGCCCTGACGTTTCAATACCTGGAGGAGCGACAAAGCGCGCAGCAGCCATACCTGTATAATGCATACCTGCAATGGCTAGCCCCATGACAACGCTGGCCAACACAACGTGTTTTCCCAACATCTTTTTTGACTTGATTGCTGACGCAATACCAAATTTTATCCAAAGCGATATCATTGCTAACAACACCGCTACGACAATAGACAAAGCAAACATTGTGGGGTCGTAGCGCAGCAAAGGTGCCATTTCCATAGCCGCCATACCACTATAATGCATTGTTCCGATACCAGCACCGACTAATACACCACCAAACATTATTTGAGAAAAAGAAATCCGATTCTTCGTGAGAAGGTGCAAAGCAACCAACGCCGCTGCGATGCCTGGTAAAGATGAAAGCGCGGTTATGGTAACGTCATAATTAACAGGCAGGCACAAATCAAACGCAGTCATGCCTAAAAAGTGCATCGACCAGATGCCACCGCCCAATGCAACGCTTCCCGTTGCTAACAGTGTGTTACGACGGACCCTGTCTTCTGTTACCGCAGCTTGGCCAGCAACATTAAACGCCATGAATGCCGCGAAAATCGCTATTAATAGCGACAACACAACGAGCGGAAAATGGTAAGAACCTTCGAGTAGATTGGCGCTTTGCTCAACGCTAAAAAAACGGCTAATCATCTTTATGGCTACTACCTTTCTAATTTATTTGGGCGAATATATCGATGCGGGTGAATGAATGACCCTCTAATGTTTATAAATTAGCACACTGTAAAAAAGAGTATACCTTTATAAATCATAATATCAGTTTTGCAGAGGTAAGATGTTATACAAAACCGCATAGATCATTACCCTCTCAGCGAGAATAAAAATGTTCGTAATCGTGGCGTGTTACCGCAGGTATAGTGGCATCACGAATCCAAAGTGAGCGAGACTAAAAATTCACTCGGAAAACGCCAACACGTGGAAGACTGAAAGGAATAAGGAATTTAAAAAATAAAAAACCCAGCAAATGCTGGGTTTAAATTGGTTGCGGGAGCAGGATTTGAACCTACGACCTTCGGGTTATGAGCCCGACGAGCTACCAGACTGCTCCATCCCGCGCTTGTACGTTAAACGCTGTGACACAACGCTTCAAAATCTGTTTATTTTCTGTGGTTGCGGGAGCAGGATTTGAACCTACGACCTTCGGGTTATGAGCCCGACGAGCTACCAGACTGCTCCATCCCGCGCCAGAAAATTTGCATTTCAGTGATTTGCTTCAGCGCCTCGCCTCAATGTGGTGCGTATTATACATAGGGACTTGGCTAACACAAGTGCCTAACATTGAAATATTTCAATTTTTTGATCGTTCGCGGTTAATTTAAACAATGTGCTCAATGTTAATACTATTTCGCCGGTTTTTTACGCGTCATTGTCAGCAGTTTATCTTAATTTATTTAAATTTTTCCATTTTTGATGCCAATGAAAAGTCTAATTCACTCAAACCTTCAACATCATGCGTTGTTAATCGAACTTCTACACGATTATAAACATTAAACCACTCAGGATGATGTTTGAGCTTCTCAGCCCACATTGCAATTTGCGACATCCATCCAAAAGCTCGAATAAAACTCTTAAAAGTGAATGTTTTAATAATTGCATCTCCGTCGCGCTCCCACAGCACATCGTCACACACTATTTGATTGAGCGTGTCGAGTTGTTGTTTTATTTCTTGATCAGTAAGTTTAGTTGTCATGGTCACCTCAGCTATCTGTGCATTGCCGTCAATTTCTTACACTGTATACAAAGAAATGAAGAAGAGAAGGTGGTTTTACGTTTGCTTAGATTGTTTGTGGAGATAATTGTTTACAAAAAAGCCGGCATTGCCGCCGGCTTAGAAATTTTTTGCAACCCTTGGCTTAAAACTCTACGGCTAGCCTTGCATAAATTTGCCGCCCTCTAGGATCATGTACTTTAGAGTCGAAGCCACTATTAGTGAACACTTGAGGAGGCTCTTCGTCAAATAGGTTGATACCGCCAACCGTTAACACGTAACTTTGGTCTGTATCAAATACGCTGCCAAGATCGATATTGTACTGCGCATCCACCGTTACTATGCTATCAATTTCATAGAAGCCGTTGGCACAGCCAGCAGTATTTGATGAACCGTCTGCACAGTTTTGGTCATCATCGTATGATGAAATATAACGCAAGAAAATATTCGCAGCATGCACGTCATGTTGCCAGGCAAGACCAATATTCATACGTAATTCTGGAGAGGAAACACCAATGTTATTAAAGTTGCGACGCCCTGCGCCATCAATAGCTCCTGCTTGTGGGTCACTCAAATCGTATTTGGTAATATAAGTAGCCTGAATTGACGGCGTAAAGTTACCTAACCCGGTTTCCATTTTGTAACTTGTTACAAAATCAACACCAGAAGTTTCAAGAGAACTAGCATTAACATAGGTATTGTTAATTTGAAGTACCGGCCCATTTAGTGGGTCACCAGCACGTACAATGCGGTCGGTGTTTGTGGGATCGGCATTCAGCAGCGCTTGTGCATTTTCTTGAATAATAAGATCTTCAAATTCAAAGTTCCAGTAATCCACCTCAACCGATAAGTCTCTGAATGGCTCGTATGAAAAACCGAGATTATACGCAGTCGATTCCTCTGGCTTAAGGTCTTCATTACCGGAAGTTCTCACCGCCACAAAAGCTTGAGCACCTTGTACAGGATCAACTACTTGTTGAAGCGATGTGGCACCACCTTGTGCTAAGAACACCGTTGGCGCTCTAAACGAGGTGGAGATAGAGCCCCTTAACGAAAACTCCTCAGATGCACGCCATGATATAGCCAGCTTCGGATCTACTGTGCTACCAATACTACCGCCGTAATCTTCGTAACGCAGCGCAAGTTGAACATCTAGCTCATCATTTATTGGCAGTGCAAGTTCACCAAACGCAGCCCACACGTCTTGGCTACCATCCAAATCAGGGTTACCGATGACGAATGTAAAGCTGTCTTGATTGGATAATTCATCGTAGTCTTGCGAAAGCTGGTTTTCACGATATTGAATACCCAACGCTAATGCGGCATAGCCACCACCCATTTCAAATGTATCGAATGATGTAAACGCCTCAAATACCTCTAGGTCTGCTTTCGAGTCGATAACCTGTCGTCCAGTAAATGAGTTAATTACATACTCTGAGTTCGGTGCACTAGTGTAGGAAGTTGCAAATGGATTAAAAAACTGACAGCTACCAACACCCGGCGTGCCTGTGACAGGGTTACAATCAGAGCCCCCAAAGCCTAACAACGCAAGTTGGAATTCAGTATTCAGCACATCCGGTACGCTAAATACGAAATCGTTAACTGCCCTTGTATAGCTTATCTCCCAAAACCCTGAGTCTGTCACGCCTTGAAGGTTAGTACTGAAACGGAAAGTATCAGATTCGGTATTGGCCGCATCACCTGGCTGCCCGTTGCCTTCAGCCCTTCCAAAAAATGCGACAGAACGTCCAAAAGGATTTTGAGGATGATAGTCTGGCACAACGGGGGCAGTAAGTATTGGAAAGCTCGGCGCTCCACCCCGCTCAGCACGGTTTCTCGCCATGCCAATCTCTGTCGTCCACGTAATGCTGTCTGTAAATTCGTATTCAGCTCGAGTGTAAGCGTTAATACGGCTTTCGTCGGGAACATAAGAGTAGTAAGGACCGAAGTCAAATCCACACAGCCCCACATCTAAACCCGGTACTGTGCCGCTTGGTGCAAGTACTTGTGGGTATCCACCGAACTCTTCACAACCAAAGGGGTCTATTACGGGCACACCTGGTGCAATGAAAAAACTAGCTGGATTGCCAAGTGCACTCGTGTCATCCTGCGGTCTACTTAAACGTCTGTCGCTGATAAAAAGCGGAGAGCGATTGGTGTAGCTGATGGCAGCAATCACGTTGCCTTTTTCGCCCGTCGCCCCCCAGAGGCCCTGCAATATGTATTCTTTGTTGTCGCCATGGGCACCGTCTTGATAATCAACACTCACCATAGCGCCATCGTAATTTCGCTTTGTAATAAAGTTAACAACGCCAGCTACCGCATCTGAGCCGTATAATGCTGAAGCGCCGTCTTTTACGACTTCCATTCGGTCTATCGCTATCATAGGCACCAAAGAGCTTGTGTCTACAAAATTCAGACCTTCGTTCGTAGGCTGTGCATTAACTACTTGCCTTTTATTGTTAAGCAGAACTAACGTAGAGGCCACGCCTAAGCCTCTCAAGTTAATATTTGATGTACCTGCTGTGGCGTTTTGGGTGAATGCATCTGGGTTGTTTTCAGCCCCAGTATTTATGGTTAGCGTTTGCGTTATATCAGCAATATTTTTAGCACCTATTGCATCTATCGCCACGCTGTCGACGACAGCAAGAGGAGAAGGAGAGTCAAAATTTTCGCTTCGACGTACAAAACTACCGGTAACAAGGATGAGCTCGACGTCCTTTTTAGCCTCCTGTTCATTATCGCTCTCTGCATTTTGAGCGTAACCAGAAGTTGAAGAACAAAATAGCGCAGCGCCAACAAAAGCAGCGACTGCGGTCTTACGCGTTTTAAAATTCATAGTGTGGTTCCAAATCTGGGCTTATCACTATCGGCGTAAATCTCACACTTTCCGTTAGCAACAGGCTGTTCGATTTCGTATTTTTTATTGTTTCTGGCCAAAATCATTGACCGTCACAATTGATATTATGCTCGAACTTCATGTTTGTAAATTTATTGTGAATAATATGTTTACATTAATTTTACAGATGGTCATACCACATAAACTTAAGTATAAAGGGCGCGCTAATTTTGTTTTTTCCCCAAACAATTAAGTTTTGAGAATAATTTGCGGTTACCGTGAAAATCTTTCTCTTATCTCTTCTGCCTATCAGACACCAATATCACAAAAGGCAATAAAAACATTAACTTATTCAAATCCACGTTACCGGTATAGGTTTTGCGTATCAATCACACATAGTACGCAAACGATTAAAGTGAGTTGTTAATGGAGCTACCGCAAATAGACGAAGCATACAAGCTTGTGAGTAAAAAACTCGAAGGTTGGATCGAAGGCGCAATCACTTTGCTCCCTAACATTGTTGTTGCGTTTTTAATTGCGATTGTGTTTGGCGTCATCGCGAAGGCAGCGGGCAATGTACTCGGCAAGGTAATGCGCCGGACATTCGAGTCGCGTCAGATAGCAGGGTTACTCACCTCAATAATTAAATCATTGATCATTCTAGCCGGCATTTTTATCGCGCTTGATTTTGTTGGTTTAAAAGGCACTGTGACCTCACTTCTCGCTGGCGCAGGTATTGTTGGACTAGCAATTGGTTTTGCTTTTCAGGATATGACAGAAAACTTCATTGCTGGCGTTGCGATGGGCATTCGAAAACCATTTGAAATTGGTGATGTGATAGAAGCGGAAGGCGTGTTTGGAAACGTAAAAGAAATCAACTTACGCAATACGTTGGTTGAGACGTTTTATGGACAGCTTGAAGTTATCCCCAACAAGATTTTATTTCGAAATATACTGACCAACTATTCATCGCTTGGCTACCGCCGCCTCGAGATCCCTGTAGGTATTTCTTATGCAGACGATATCGAGCAAGCGGCTGACGTATTAACAGAGGCGATGAATAAAAAAGATTACGTTATCCGCAAAGAAGAGACTGCGGTGTACGCAGAATCGTTTGGTGATTCGAGTATCAATCTCTTGCTTTGGTTTTGGATAAGATATCCCGGCGAACCTGGCTTCATGGTAGTTAGACATGACGCGATAAGCACCGTCAAGAAAGTGCTAGATGAAAATGACATTCTTATTCCCTTCCCCATCAGGACGTTGGACTTCAACGCCAAAGGCGGTGACAAACTTAATTCAATGCTTGAGGCGCGCAGTAAAGATAGACATGGAAATAAAAATTCAAGTTCGTCAAATGAAACATCTGACGTAAACGCAAAAGACGGTTCTGCTAATTCTGCAGAAGAGTAAATCAATAGGAGAAGCAAATGGAAATGTTAAAACTAAAATCGTTAAAGCAGAGACTTTTAGCTATAGTCATTGCGACAACTTTCGGCATTTTAGGTGGGTGCGCAACGATCGAAGGCGCGGGCAAAGATATTCAAAGTGCCGGCGAGGCCGTCGAAGAAGGTGCTGAGGAAGCATCAAACTAGGCACAGAGTATGTTAACGCGAAACAAATAGCCTGAACGTGATACACGCGTTTTCAGGCTATTATTATTGAAATAGCAACCGAACTGATGGCAACGACACGTTTGACAGTGTCACACGCTCACTTTTCTACCTTCATTCACGGCTATTTAAGCACGGCCAACATGAGAAAGCCTCCAACAAGCGCCGGGTTACCCGTTGACTTAACTATGCAGCTTGCTTCCACCTTAAACAGCTTACCCTGCGGCTTATCACTAACATCTACAAGTTTGAATTGATACTTGACCGCATCATTGCTTTTCACGGGTTCCAAAAAGCGTAGTTTATCAATTCCGTAATTGATCATTGAGGCAATATTCTCGCTCGGCGATATGACTTCCGCAAATGCTTTAGGCATTAAACTGGCAGTAAGGAACCCATGTGCGATTGTTGTTCTAAAAGGGCTTTCTTTTTCGCACCTTTCAGCATCTAAGTGGATCCATTGGTGGTCACCGGTTGCTTCAGCAAACTGATTAATAATTTCCTGTGTTACGGTTAGCCAGCCAGTCTGCTCTAGTGTTTCTCCCACTGACAAATCTAAAAGTGTTTTCATTTTTCAGTCCAATCTCCGTTTATTGACGACAAAACTACTATTATTGACTTGAATGTTTCAATTAACTTTTAATAATAGGTATTTATAAATATTCTTGTTACACTAACGTAAATTAATCGTAGATGCTATGTAGCTCTTCACCATAGTCTTCGCAAAAACCACTGTGGTACAAACTAGCGCCTCTTCATCTGTTGAACATTTTCAGGGCACTCGCTCTTAAAGGATTAGTTATGAATCTCAATAGAATTGATTTGAACCTTTTCGCAGTATTCGACGCCATATACACGGCAGGGAGTTTAACGAAGGCCGCAGATGTCTTATGTATTACTCAGCCAGCAGTAAGTAACTCGCTGGCGAGATTACGAGAAATGCTAAACGACCCCTTGTTCGTTCGCACCGGTCACAGTATGACCCCTACTCCTGTGGCACAAAATATTATCGTGCCAGCGCGTCAGGCATTAGCACTTTTACGAAAGAGTGTTCAAGAAAGCCATACCTTCGACCCTTTAACTGCAGAAAAATCATTCAATTTCGCTAGCCGCGATCTCCTTGAGGCTAGTATCATGCCGAGACTTGTAGCAAGGCTTCAAAACTTGGCCCCTAATATTGCATTGACTAACTATGAGATCCCCCGTAGCCAAGTTGTTTCAGCCATGGCCGCCGGGTCTCTCGACTTCTTTGCCGATGCTTCTACGTTTACAGATCCTCACCTTTGCAAAGAAAAAATCGCGCAAGACAGGTTTGTCGTGTTGGCAAGAAAAAACCACCCTGCACTTAAAAATGGTTTAAATTTAGACACATTTCTTCGTTTAGGTCATGTCAATGTATCACAGCGTAAGTCAGGCGCCGGCCCCATTGATGTCGCTCTTGATAAGATGGGTAAACGGAGAAAAGAAGTAATGAGAGGGCAACATTTTCTTACCGTGCCTAGCACCATAGTAAAGACAGATTTAATTACCTGTTTACCTTTTCACCTAGCCAAACACTATGACCTTGCTATTTACGAAGTACCTTTTGAACTGCCTCCGGTTGAATATTTTTTATACTGGCATGTAAGTGCAGATCACGACTACGCCCATATGTGGATGCGAGAGCAAATTATGGAAGTTGCCAGCAACTTCAAACCGCATTAGTTTTGTTTTAACGCTGGTTTTGCTGTGTATTGAGCATGCAAACGTTACTGACGACCAAAGAAAACTTCAGTACAGGACCATGATGAAAGCCGTCGCTTCTAAATTGGCAACGGCTTTCTACATATACAAAGTAGTTGCTGCACTACTTTGCAGAGCAGTTCCACTTTCTCTGCTATATGATCGTGTACTTCAATCATGCGTTACAATGGCATGTAAGTGCGTGGCATAAAAAAGAAGTACTCGATGCTTCACAGTGTTGGGCCTTTAAAAAACGTTCACATTCTGCATATTTAGCTTGGTCTTAGAAAGCGACTCACTCATTGACAGGACCGGCTCGTTTTGGTGAAGCCGCTTTAGCAATTTTTTGTAATAAACTGAGAAAACATCGTTCTTGGCGAGTTCACCAAACACCTCTTCTAACTCGAGAAAGCTAAGCTCATTTACGTCTCTCTGTTTTGCTGTTTGGTGTAGCTTATCGGCGAGAATGTCATTAATTTCTAGAGGTTTTCCATCTTGTGAAGCATGTTTTTCAGAGTAATATGCCCAACATGCTACCACTAGTGCACTAATGCTTACGTCACGCCCTGCAGCCAGGTTATCTCTTACTGTCGGCAGTAAAAATACCGGTAATTTGGCAGAGCTTTCAAGGCAAATACGTGCTAGCGTGTCCTTTATGAAAGGGTTTGAAAATCGCGAAAGTAACGTATCGCGATAGTCAAATACATCAATCCCTTCAACTTTATCCAACGTCGGCATGACCTCCTTTTCCATGAAAATAGACAGTAACTGCTTTAGCTGCGCCGCTTCTACACTCTCATGAATAGTACTAAGGCCAGCAACCGAACCAACTAGCCCCAACACAGAATGCCCCGCATTGAGCATGCGAAGCTTAAGCTTTTCGTAAGGCGCCACATCGTTCACGAACTGTGCGCCAACGACGTCAAAAGAAGGCTTAGTGTTACAGAAATCATCCTCAATAACCCATTGGTCGAAAGGTTCACATACCACTGGCCAGCGGTCTTTGACGCCGTGAGCTTCTAACGTAACGATATCTTCGCTGGTTGTTGCAGGCGTTATTCTATCTACCATCGAGTTAGGAAAACTTACGTTTTCATTTACCCAGGCCGCAAACGATTGATCGAACAACTCAATGTACGCAAGCAACATCTTCTTAAGCACATGACCGTTATGTTGGATATTGTCACACGACATAACAGTAAACGGCTTAATATTGCTTTCCTTACGCTTTTTAAGCGCAGCAACCAGATAACCAAAAACCAACTTAGGTTGTTTAGGATTTTCAATATCGTGAATTACATCAGGGTTCGTGGTAATGAACTCTCCTGTAGACGCATCAAAGTTGTATCCACCTTCGGTAATAGTCAAAGATACAATGCGCACTTCGGGGTCAGCCATTTTTTCAATGACTGCTTGCGGATCGTCCGGCGCCATTAGAAAACCTGTCATTGCGCCAATCACTGATGCACTACGAGCGCCGTCATTGTGTTTTTCTACCAAGGTATAGAGGTTATCTTGTTCGTCGAACACTTTTTTCATCGCACGGTCATTTTCGCGAAGGCCGACACCGCAAATACCCCATGTCAAATCGCCGGTTTTTGCCATTAATCTGTCTACGTACATGGCTTCATGCGCACGATGAAAACCACCCACACCAATGTGGACAATACCCGTTTGAACATTCTCCACATCATAAGCTGGACGCTTAACGTCATTGGGTAACGACGATAAGTTCGCTCTATTCAATGAAATAGACGTTTGAGATAGCATAAGAACCTTATTAGCTTTGTAGCGCTTTTTGGCGACGCATCGCCCAATACGCAGTAACGAAATAGATAACCGTGCACGCGAACCCAATATTGAAGAATAAGTCTCGGTTCGACTCATACACAGTAAGCGTGTCACTAAAAGAAAATGTTTTAAATGCCAGTGCTATAGAAACAACCAAGCTAGCCACTGAAGTTAAGCGCAACAGTTTAGAAAAGGCGCTGATATCTTCAACGTGATCGCTTGCTAAATCTGCTTCTCGCTGCTGATGTGTTTCAACACGGGCATTAAAAGCATTTAATTGTGCTTCTTGCTCGGGATATGTTTTCTTTGCACCATATTTCGAGGCCATAGCTGTATACACAGCAATGGTGAAAAGCCACGTAGGTATAAATAAATAATAGAAAGACATAACATCTAAGGCATTCAAACCAAAACCGAACACAAGCCCCAGTCCCCAGCTGACTACCGCTGGTGTACTGTGAGTAAGGCTTTGGTAATGCGCCCAGTATCGAGTAAACCCTATACGAGGGAAAATCATGTGTTCAGCAAACACAATGGCACCTACGGGAACAACCAGTAACCCTGCGTATGTCAACAGCGGCAATAATTTGGTAAATACGAATGGGAAGCATGCAATAGCAACTGTAACCATACCGACAATCGCTGTGGTTTTAGTGCGTGATTTATCTTTAAAAATAGCTTGTGCCGCAAGCCCAGCGCGATAAAGGTTTGCATTTGCCGTGGTCCAACCGGCTACAATAACGATGACAAGCCCAGACAAACCTAATGCATGGAAAGCCACATCACCTGGGTCTAACTCAACAATAGATTTTTGCACAATAACCGCTGTTCCTGCGCCCATAATACCCGCTGAAATCCATGCAACGTAGTGACCGAATAACATGCCCGCAGATGTGCAAAGGCCGTAGCGTTTGCGCTTAGCAAAGCGCAGCAACGCCATATCAATAAGGCCAAAATGGGTTATGGTGTTTGCTGCCCACGAGAAGCCAATAACTTCTAGTAAACCAATACCTGGTTCACCGCTTTGGGTTAACCCCGTCCATACCGATGTACTACCGATATGCATAAAGTCATCCCACGATGTTAAAAACGTTTGCCCTATTACAGACTCAGCAAGCGCAGGCATAAGAATAAGCGGGCCGCAAATGAACATGGTGAACAACCACGGTGCACAAATACGTGAGAAGTCAGATACGGCGTTAAACCCATACATAGCGACAAAGACAACAATGACGCCCACAGCAAGTACCACGGCAACAAAGGCTAGATTTGTTGGATACCAATTTAACTGTGCAGGTATATTTAACGCAAAACGCACGGCTGTTGCCGATACAGTTATCATAGCGGCCGATATCACGGTAAAAATAAACACATTTGCCCAGTTATAGAGCTTGGTCATCGAATCGCCGGCTATTTTCTGAAGATAAGAATACAGGCTTAACCTAGTCTCAACTGCAATAGGCGTGGTGATCAACGTCCAGCTTAAAACAGCGAGTAAGTTACCGATGAGTAAGCCCAGCAAAATGTCGGTCATGGATGCGCCAAGTGCAACAAAGGTGGCACCGAACACAAACTCAGTGGCGGCAACATGCTCACCGGCATATAAGCCCATGAAATGTTTCCAGCCTTTTAACTTATGTTTAGCGACGGGCAATTGTTCATCGCTTACTTGTGAAATATCAATATCGCTCGACGTTGACTTCATCTTCAAATCTCGTGTTGTAGATGTTACTACTTGGTAAAAAACAGAAAATGAGCAAATACCCAACCATTGGGCTATATCTCAATTTGAAGGAATGGTTGCATAAGGGAATGACGTTGTAAACACCTTTTAACAAAACAAGGTGTCGTTTTGTCATAATTTTAACACTTATACCTTGGGGCTCTTTACCAAGAATTTGGCTACTGAGTGCGATAGTGTTGAACCTACCGAACATGCGTATATATGTGATTGTTAATAATTTGAGGGTGTGGCAGTTTACGTAAACACACTTAACTGTATTTTCTTAAGGGTAGAAAGCAACATGCTAATTGCTTTACACTTAGGCAAATGTTCGCACTAATTTTCTCGTAAGTTACAAAACTCTTGAGGTAAAGGTATATACTTCTTCTTTTTTGCATACTCCCCTATGCATCAGCGACTATTGAAAGGAAATTGTTTTTGCAAACACCCTACGCGAAGCTTGTGATCTTTGATTGTGATGGTGTGCTTATTGACAGTGAAGTGCTGTCTATGGAGTCGTGGCAAGAAGTGTTAGTTCGTTACGATGTATCGTTATCAAAGCAATATTTTGTTGAGCATTTTCTTGGTAAAAGCATGGAACACGTAGAGTGGGTTGTGAATAGAGACTTCTGCCTTGAACTGACAACGTCCATCAAAGAGGATTTTCAAGCGCTACTTTTTGAAAAGTTCGGAAATTCCTTACAAAAAACGCGGGGGATTACCGATGTATTGGCGAAACTAAAAGCCCGAAACATTCCTTACTGCGTAGCGACCAGCAGTTCATTAGAAAGAACAATGAAAGCACTTGAAAACACAGAACTTCTTTCTTATTTTCATGGGCGTATATTCACACGTTCTTTGGTTGAAAATGGAAAACCAGCGCCCGATTTGTTTTTGTATGCAGCCAAAACACTAAATGTTAAACCTGAACACTGCATAGTCATTGAAGACTCTCAGCCAGGCTTGGCTGCCGCAAGAGCCGCTAAAATGCCTTACTTTCATTACAAAGGGGGCACGCATTTACACAACTGCACCGGCAATGAATTTTCATCTGAGAGC
The DNA here is from genome assembly GCF_001885075.1 of Alteromonas sp. V450. Classification (NCBI taxonomy): domain Bacteria; kingdom Pseudomonadati; phylum Pseudomonadota; class Gammaproteobacteria; order Alteromonadales; family Alteromonadaceae; genus Alteromonas; species Alteromonas sp. V450. Next base: position 798,277 of record NZ_MODU01000004.1, on the reverse strand, counting down.
AACACGCTTCACTCATGGAATGAATTCATTCCTCACATTTCTTGCCTTTTTGATACGAGAAAGACAAATGAGTAAAAAAACACAAAAAGAACTCAACAGACTAGATGAAGCTGCGCGAGCTGGGTGGATGTATTATGTGGGTGGAAAGACCCAAGATGAAATTGCGCAAACGCTTAAAACATCACGCCAAAGTGCTCAACGTCTTGTCGCATTATCAATGTCTGAAGGTTTGGTAAAGGTGCGTTTGGAGCACCCGATAGCTAGGTGCATGGAGTTAGCACAGGGTGTAAAAGAGAAATTTGGGTTGTCGATTTGCGAAGTAGTCCCCAACGTTGACGACGATCCCAATTCTACGCAAGGGCTCGGTCAGGCAGGTGCAACTGTTATAGAGCGCGTACTGAAAATTGATACGCCGCAGACGGTTGCTTTTGGAACAGGACGAGTGCTTCGTGCATGTGCCAATGAATTGTCTATCCTTAACTGTCCTCAGCATAAGATAGTGTCTTTAGTCGGCAATATAGCCAACAATGGAGAGGCTACGCGATATGATGTGGCTGTTCACGTCGCCGATCGCGTAAAAGCACAACACTTTCCAATGCCTATCCCTGTCATTGCATCATCAAAAGCAGAACGTGAAATATGGCAACAACAGAAACATATCTCTCGTATTCACGCGCTGGCACAAAACGCAGATATTAGCTTTGTTGGCATTGGCAATTTGGGAGACTCATCCCCCCTTTTTAAAGACGGTTTCATTGATGACCACCAACTAACTACACTCACAGATTCTGGAGCTTGTGGCGAAATTATCAGTTGGGTATTCAATGAAGAAGGCATAATAATAAAGTGTGGTATCAATGAAAGAGTGACTAGCTTTAAGCTAGACACAGCGCCAGAAAAACCGACGATTGGCGTGGCGGCTGGTGATAACAAGTTTAAGGCAATAAGAGGCGCACTTCGCTCAAAATTCATAAACGGTCTGATTACCACAGAGCGCACGGCGACTGCTTTAATTTACGATCAGCCAAGTTAGAGACTAATTTTTAACTGCTTTGTGAATTTTAATAGGCACATAAACTTTTACTGCTATCCAAGCATTGTCCAATACCTGACTCGTTGTTCGGTAAGGTTGTAATGCCCCCTGCGCTTAATAGGCCTCTTTACCGGACGCCCTTTTTTATACTCAACAACAGAGCTAGTTACCGATACTGTGGTTGTAGATTTTTTCGCAAGAGAATGTACGGGTCAAACTAGCTTGTAACTACCCCATCCTTCAAAAGGTATACTTTGGAATACGCTGTTATTTTTTGACATGTTTTTCAGCAATTTAGCTTCAGGTTATATTCATTCCAACGAATAAACAAAGTCGAAAAACAACAACCGAAGGAATTTAACCATGTTGAAAATCGTTAAAACTTCTCTAGTAATTGCGGCGTCTACCTTAACTTTCTCTAACGTAGCACAAGCTAATGATATAAACGAAGCACTGGCAAACATCTGTACTATCGTTCAGGCCGATGACAAAGGTGAGCTTCGTAAAAAGATGCGTAGTGTGCAGTCAGACTACAAACTGAAGCTTCGCGATTACTACTCTGGCATATCTTGTGGCGGTCAAAGCTTAATCAGAACTGCACTTTCAAACAATGCTGTTGAAGTGGGTACATTGCTTGTTAAGAAAATGCCAAGTAAAGATCTACAAGCACCAGAAGCTGACGGTAAAACATTACAAGCGTGGATTGCTGAGCAGGGCCTGCAAAGCTCACCAATTTCAGCTGAGCTGAACGACAGAATTTAATACCTCTTTCACATTGCCATGTGAATCGATTCAACATGGTAGCAGCGAATGCTGCACTGAAAGGCCCCTCTGCTACGGGGCCTTTTTCTTTGTATTTCAAAAAAATATCAACCTTAACTCAGGCTTTCTTCAGAAAAAAGAAAGGTTTTGTTAGTCCTATACGTCCATGATTTTATTGCCATTAAGGCAAATATTATTCATGGAGATTAAAATGAAAACTTCACTCAACAAAAAATTTATAGCGCTATTCGCTTGCACTGCGCTCTGTTCTTTTAATGCACTGGCAAATATAGAGATAGGACTAACTTTAGGCACAAGTAAACCTAAAAATTATGATCAGTGTGCGTGTACACCGGGTGGTTCAATAGAAGACATTGAAGCAGAGGTAGATATCGATTTAGCTTTAGCTCAGATGCGTTATGTTTTCAACAACGGTATTTTTGTCGAATTGCGTCATGGAAAGGGCTTTTCAAAATCGGAAAGTCGAGTTACCCCACGAGGTGGAGAAACTGTAAGAGGTCTAGACATAGAACTTGATGGTTTAACGAATACTTCTATTGGTTATAGATTTTTTGCAGACCAGACGTTTTCCCCCTATGTAATGCTGGGCACAACGACAAACATTGTTTTAACCGCATTTCTACCCGATGGGCCTGAATTTGGACGGGAAAACTACAGTAATGAATTCTCTTATGGTGCCGGAGTAAACTGGAATTTCTCTGAGAACTTTTTAGTTGGACTTGAGTACTTTCAATACTCTAATGGCGATTTAGGTGATACTGGAGCAGTTGACTTATCAACATGGTCAGCATCAATAGCATACCGCTTCTAAAATACTTTGGAGGCGATTAATTTAATCGCCTCGGATTTATTTGCATGATTTTTTCAATAGAGCTTCTACTTGGATAAAAGTTTATGACTATGCCAAACACGATATTCATAACTGCCCTAGTATGCACCTTTTTCTCTCTATCGGCTTATTCTGCGTCAAAATATACGGGTCCTATCATTGATGTACATGTTCACGCGTATAAAGACGGAAGTCCATTGTTTGGTCTTGAACATCCCCCAACGCTTCGAGGCAAAACTTACCGTGCAGCGAAAAACGCAGTGCATCTTAAACAAGAAGTGCTGAAACGATTTCATAAATACAATATTGTGAAAGCAGTAGTGACTGCTGGTGAATTATGGTTGGAAGATGCGCCAACCACGATTTTAGTAGCAAACGCGACAAAACCGCCATCAATACTAAAAAAGCAACATGAGCTTGGTTATTTAGATGTTATCGCTGAACTCGCGCCGTTTTATGAGGGTAAGAGATTAGACCACCCTTCAATTGAACGTTATTTCAAACTTGCAGAAGAGCTCGGTGTGCCAATTGGAGTACATATTTTTCCTGGGGGCCCTAACTTTGGCTTGCACTATTTGCCAGAGATGTTGGGCTCAATGCGTGCATATAATGCATCGCCGGGTCAAATAGAAAACCTGTTAGTGAAATACCCGAAATTAAAACTATATATAATGCATGGTGGCTGGCCCTTTATCGAAGACTTAAAATCACTGTTATACATGCACCCCAATGTCTATGTTGATATTGCGGTTGTAAATTGGATCCTGCCAGAAAAAGAAGTCATAAATTATATATTATCACTGACTGACTCGGGTTTTGGAGACCGTATCTTGTATGGGAGCGACCAGATGGTATGGCCCGATATCATTGACGATGCAATAGCGACGATCAATGACTGTGAGGCACTAACCCTTAAGCAGAAAGCTGATATCTTCTACAATAACGCTGCCAAATTTTTGGGGCTAACGGATAAACAAATGAGCCAACATAGAACAAAAAAAATACGCGTTAAAGTGCCATAGCCTTTTCAATAACGTTGGCCGTTTTATTGTTCTCTGAAATGGCCATCTTTAATGCTAATTTATTTTCTTCGTGTTTTTCTAAGAGCATTTTAAATTTTGGTATATCCATCATCTCTTTAAAGAATGGATCACTTTCGATGCCATAAAATCGTTGAAAACTTGCCGGAACGGAGCGGTTATCTATTAACGTCGCTAGTATATTGAGTGCATCATTGAATTGCCCCATCTGAGCATAAAGCTGAGCCAGATAATAGTCGTAGTAACGACTCCGCTCCTCGTTCTTTAACGCTCGAGTGATTTCATCGACTATTGGTACTTCATTGCTAACATCATTTGGGTAAAGCAGTTTTCGATACAAAAGTGCCTGGCCACCTGAAACCTTTGATAAAGCAAGATCAACATAACGTGCATGTTGTCCATCAGGTATTTGTGTTAGTGAGTACAGGTACACTTGAGGAAAGAAGCCAACATTGAAATCATATTCGTTAACACTGCTTAAATACGCTTCAATGTGCTCAATTTTGTTTTCTGAATCACTGTGATTGAGCTGATGTAAATTTAGTGCTTTTGCTACAGGTGGTGCCAGCTTCTTCATCACGTTATAGACTTCATTGCGAAGATACTGTTCACCAGTATATTCATGAATTTCTGCTTTATGTACCCAACAATTCATAAATTTTATACTACGCGAAAGGCACTCTTGCGCTTTTATGTCCGCGTCAACGATTTCATTTCTTACAATGTGAATATATGCCAATCGATTCGGCCCTTCTGGGCTTAACTGGTCAACAGCGCTTAAACGCAATGCGTACTTTCTAGACTGCTCGTACTGTCCATGAGCATAATGATACATGGCTAACCCATCGAGTAACGTGCTGTTAAACGGGTCATTTTCCAACCGTATTTCAGCAATTTGTTTAGCGTAATCCGCTCGCCCTACTCTATGAAGCATTACTAAGTACCATTCTAAAATCAGTGTGTTGTAAGGCTCTAAGCTGTAGGCTTTTTCAAAATACTTAAGTGCTTGCTCTACATCGCCGCTTCTAGGCGTTGTGGCTCTTGGGCTAATCATCATCGCCTTTGCAAACCAAAATAATGCATTGAGCTCATTTGATTCGTCTTTGCCGTTCAAAATTGCCGAGGACATCTCAAACGCTTGCGCCTCTTCAATCTGTACCCAGTTGGCGCGTATACTAAGAATGCTGGACAGTAAAAATTGCGCATCTTGTAATTCTGGATTTCTATTCACCAATTGTTGAACATCCTTTTGCAACGATTCGAGATTTTCGGGTGCTAAGTTAAGCAAGCTGGCTTTCAACGACAAAAACTCCAACTGAGCATCGTAATCGATATTGTTTTGAACATTAGGTTGTTGAGCAGCAATGGATAAAGACGATGTGCTCATTGCAATACTTCGGGCGACATCGCGCTGTATATCGAAAATTTCAGCACCATTGAATGAAAAGCTCGCACTAGATATTTGAGTTCCATTTTTGCCGTCGATTATACTTGTAGACACTTTCACGGTATTGTTTTGACGTTGAATAGTCCCGTCTACTAGAAACCGGACTTTTAATTCCCTCGCTATCTCAGTGACAGGGAGCGAATTTTCCGAAAAATAGTGTGACGATTTACGCGCTATGACGCGCATATCGGTCTCACTGGCTAGTATCTGTAGTATTTCTTCAGTGATACCAATGGATAAATTTTTTAACCCTGGTTCATCAGAAAGGTCATCAAACGTTAATACTGCAACGCCGTCAAGTTCCGGTTTAGGCTGCCATGTGTTAGAGAAAAAGATAAACACAAGCGCCGATACTACGAGCAATAGGGCTGCGAAATAAGACTTAGACCTTAGACTCGTTTTTACTGGTGACGATTCCGTATTAACGGTTTCAATCTCCAGCGCTTTGATTTTTGAGGAGTCAAATTTGTAGCCGCGTTTAGGAATGGTTTCGACAGTTGCGCTTAACCCTGGCTCCAAAGTGTCTAGTTTTTTTCTCAGGTCTGAAATAACTCTAGACAGAGACTCGTCTGCTCCAAACCGTCCTGGCCATACTTCGTCAAGTAATGTTTCTCTTGTGACGACTTCGCCATCACAATGAATCAGTAATGTGAGGACTTCAGAAATTTTATTGGTTAGTTTAACCACACGCCCGTTTCTTTGAATTGAGTTTTCGGCGCGGCTAAAAACAAACCCATTTAATTTTAAATAAGAAGAAGCATCCATGACTTTCGATCCATTATCTTAAGCAACATGTTTAGTTTGTTAGAGCTTTTATGGTACACCGAATAGTCATTATAGATAACACTCTCAAATGCTATACTTTTGTCTAACCCTCTCGTTTTAGTCACTTTTATAGAAAATGCGTATCAAAAGTTATACCTCGTTATTTCTATGCATGTTTTTCAATAACTTAGATTTAGTTTTAATTAAACCCAACGAACAAACAAAAACTCTAAACTTAAAAACGAAGGAATTTAACCATGTTGAAAATTGTTAAAACTTCTCTAGTTATTGCGGCGTCTTCATTAGCTTTCTCTAACGTTGCGCAGGCAAATGACATCAACGAGGCACTTGCAAACATCTGTACTATCGTTCAGGCAGATGACAAAGGCGAACTTCGCAAGAAAATGCGTAGCGTACAGTCGGACTATAAATTAAAGCTTCGTGATTACTACTCTGGCATCTCGTGTAACGGCCAGAGCCTAATTCGCACAGCGCTATCTAGCAACGCTGTTGAAGTTGGTACGCTACTTGTGAAAAAAATGCCAAGTAAGGATTTGGCTCAGCCAGAGTCAGACGGAAAAACCTTACAAGCTTGGATTGCTGAGCAAGGTCTTCAAAGCTCACCTATCTCAGCTGAACTGAACGGCAGAATTTAATACCACAATTTAGTCACGCCATGTGATAAAGCAGTTCAACATGGTAGCGGCAGGATGCCGCACTGGAGGCCCCATTATTGGGGCCTCACCTTTTTTAAGCACTTATAAAATCAATAACATTCTTTCGTACCCACTCAGGCTTTTCCCTGTGCAGCCAGTGCGTCGCGCTTGAATTGAGCGCCTTTTTTATCAATGGAACATAGTGCTCAATGTTATCCAATACGCATAAATCAAACGCATCGTCCTGTTCTCCCCACAATAATAGCGTTGGGCAATGAATGAATATCTGCGGTACGCTAATGTCATTCAACGTGCTTTCAGGCGCATTTTCTTCAGGCACTTGCTGAGGCATTTGCCTATAGTAGTTAAGCATTGCGGCGAGTATTTCAGGTTTGCGCCAGTCATTAAGTAGTTGACTGGAATAGCGAGGCGCTTGCTCAAAAAATGTTTTGCCGATCATATTTTTCAATAGTGCGAAATCAGTGTTTTTAAGCGTGAGTTCAGCACCTTCACCAATAAGCTCGCAAATGTACTGACTTTTCGCTCTTTGCGCAGAGGACACTTTTATTGCATAAGTAAAACAAGATGGATGTGCAGCATTAACAATGATGAGTTTACTTATTAACTTTGGGTAAAACGCCGCTAGAGGCCATGCTATAGCACCTCCCCAGTCATGTCCTACCAATATGACCTTCCTGCCATTTCTTACATTTTTAACAAAGGTTGCAAGTCGATTTACAAGCGATGGAACTTGATAATCTTTTTCGTTTGGCAGTGGACTTGATAGGTGGTAACCGGGTAGATCTGGCGCAATGATGTCAAGCGACGAGGGAAGTAATGCAATTAACGCTTCCCATGTATACGCATTTTCTGGAAATCCGTGCAGCATAATAATTAGAGGATTTTCACCGCTACCCTCTTCTCGAGACAAATAGTGAATGGACGCACCTTCTACTTCGACATATTTAGAAACTATCACTGTGTAGATTTTCCCAAAGTTATTTACAATAAATTAGCAGTCCAGAGAGGCTAGAGATATACGCGGTAACAGGCCGATATTACAAACAATTTATGCCTCACCTAATGGGTAATTATCTATCCCAAAAGGTATTACGCATCACTAACGATTAACGCTGGTGTTGGTCGCTTAACCAAAATCCCCCCTTGCTCGCCGTAAACAAAAAAGCCGAGTAAATAATGTGTCCAATGATTTTATAAACCATTAACTCGACTACATCATTTTCTCGGCCTTATGTACGCCGAATTTCGGCGTACATGTATCGTTTTTGCTTAGTTACTCAATTGCGAACATGCTTTCTGGCATAGACATTAAATTGTCAGCGCCCGACTGCATTGCAGAAACCAGTGAGCGAGTGCGGGTTAACAAACGGTCAAAATAGAAGCCCGTTGTTAAAATCTTACTCTTATAAAACTCGGTTTCAGTGCTACCTGCATCAAGCTGCTCTTGTGCTTTCACTGCCATTTTCAGCCAGAAGTAAGCAACGGTGACATAACCGGAATACATTAGGTAATCGACAGACGCTGCGCCAATTTCGTCAGGGTTTGACGCAGCGGCTTTACCAATGTCCATGGTGATCTGCTGCCATTCATCAAGATGTGAATTTAACGCATTAGTCCAAGCACTGAACTGTGCGTTGTCACGCAGTGAGTTGCAGTAGTCTCGCACTTCTTGGACAAATACATTTAATAACTCACCATTAGAGCCCATGACCTTACGACCCAACAAGTCAACAGCTTGAATACCCGTCGTTCCTTCATACATGGTACAAATGCGTGTATCGCGAGCCAGCTGCTCCATGCCCCATTCTTTTATGAAGCCGTGACCGCCGTATACCTGCATACCGTAACTAGTAGACTCTTGGGCAGTCTCTGTTAAAAAGGCTTTTACAATAGGCGTTAAAAACGCAAGTTTCGCATCCGCCACTTGCTTTTCAGCCACATCGCTTCCGTAAAGCGTAACATCAACTAACTGCATACAATAAGCAGCAAGCGCACGGTTGCCCTCCGCAAAGGCTTTTTGCGTTAGCAGCATACGGCGCACATCAGGATGCACAATGATGGGATCGGCTGGGCCTTCAGGGTTCTTTCGCCCCGTCAACGAACGGAACTGGATACGATCTTTTGCATAGCGTAACGCACCTTGGAAAGCCGCCTCAGACGCAGCTAAGCCTTCAAGGCCTGTGCCAATACGCGCGGTGTTCATAAAGGTAAACATACAGTTTAGACCACGGTTAGGTGGGCCTATCAAATAACCTTTAGCACCGTCAAAGTTGATAACACAAGTTGCGCTGGCTTTGATACCCATCTTATGTTCTATACTGCCGCAACTTACCGCATTTCTATCTTGTTTTTCACCATCTTCGGATACGTTGAACTTAGGCACAACGAACAAAGAAATACCCTTGGTACCTTCCGGTGCGTCAGGCAAGCGAGCTAACACAATGTGTACAATATTCTCAGACATATCGTGCTCACCGGCAGAGATAAAAATCTTTGTGCCCGTTAAACTGTATGTACCATCTTCTTGCGGTTCTGCGCGGCATTTCAACATACCAAGGTCTGAACCACAGTGCGCTTCAGTTAGACACATTGTGCCTGTCCACTCACCGCTAACCAGCTTCTCTAGAAACATTTTTTGCTGAAGTTCAGTACCGTGCGCCTTAAGGGTTTCCATACAGCCCTGGCTCAGGCCCGGATACATCGCCCAGGAATGGTTAGCACCAGAGAACCACTCTGCAATAATAGAAGACAGTGAATACGGTAGCGCTTGACCACCAAACTCTTCTGGGTGAGACATACTGGGCCAACCACCCTCAACATAGGTTTGATAAGCTTCTTTAAACCCTTTTGGCGTGGTGACTTCTCCGTCAACCCACTTACACCCTTCTTCATCGCCAGACGCGTTTATAGGTGCAAGCGTATTTTCAGAAAACTTGGCCGCTTCAGCAAAAATTGCAGACACAAGGTCCTCAGACGCTTCATCGAAACCCAGCTTTTGATAATGATTTTGATAATTTAGTAGCTCATGTGTTACAAACATGGCGTCACGTTGTGGAGCTTTATAACCTTCCATACCCAATACCTATATTACTTCAAATAGACCAGCAGCGCCCATGCCGCCACCGATACACATGGTGCAAACAACATATTTCGCACCGCGTCGTTTACCTTCGATGAGTGCGTGACCCACCATGCGAGCACCGCTCATGCCGTATGGGTGACCAATAGAAATGGCACCGCCGTTTACGTTTAATAATTCGTCTGGAATGCCTAACTTATCGCGGCAATACAGTACCTGTACTGCAAACGCTTCATTAAGCTCCCATAGACCGATATCGTCCATGGTTAATCCATGCTGCTTTAATAGCTTAGGAATAGCGAACACTGGTCCAATTCCCATTTCATCCGGCTCGCAGCCTGCTACTGCAATACCGCGATAAATACCTAGAGGCTGAGCAGTGCCCTTCGCCGCCGACTGCTCATCCATAATGACTGTCGCGCTTGCACCATCAGAAAGCTGACTTGCATTACCTGCGGTAATACAACCACCTTCTATTACTGGATTAAGTGCTTTAAGCCCTTCTAGCGTTGTCTCTGGGCGATTCCCTTCGTCTTTTGACAAGGTCACTTCACGCTCAGAGGTTTCACCTGTTTCTTTATTAAATAAGGCTTGCGTGGCTGTGATAGGAACAATTTCATCATCAAACTTACCCGCTTCTTGCGCCGCTGCCGTGCGCATTTGACTTTGATAACCATATTCGTCTTGTACGTCACGGCTAATGTTATAGCGCTTACCTACAACTTCGGCAGTTTGAAGCATTGGCATATAAATATCTTTGTGCTTAGCAACCAGTGCAGGGTCTACTGCACGAAACATATTCATATTTTTGTTTTGTACTAGAGAAATAGAATCTAAACCACCCGCAACCATAATGTTGGTATCGCCTGTGCGAATTGAATTCGCTGCAGTGGCAATGGCATACATGCCAGAACTGCATTGGCGGTCAAGCGTCATACCCGCTACGGTGACCGGCAAACCACCCGCTAAGCCTGCAAGACGACCAATATTCATGCCGCCACTGCCTTGGGTTAGCGCTGCGCCCATAATCACATCATCAACACTGGCAGGGTCGATCCCTGCGCGTGCTACTGCGTTTTGAATAGCATGGCCACCTAATGAAGGGGCGGGTAAATTGTTCAGCGCACCTTTATAAGCGCGCCCGATTGGCGTACGTGCTGTACTTACAATAACTGCGTCACGCATGTTTTTATTCCTTTCAGTTGGGCCGAACGTTCAGCCAGAGTTAGCTAGTTTTTCTTACCTTTAGACGTCGCCTAGCTTTACCAAATCCTGATTTAAATAGACGAACACTTATGCTTGTACTGCTCGTCTATTTTTCTCGCTACCGCAATCTACGACTGCTCCGGCTTGTAGCTTTTAAAAGTACCGCCGCTTTGTGCTAATTTCACCAGTAAATCACTGGGTTCAAGCCACATTTTTCCGTAGTCACCTAATTGATCTCGATAGGTAGTTAACTTGTCTAAAATAGTGCCAAGACCTACTTCGTCAGCGTATTGCATAGGGCCTCCGCGATATACAGGGAAGCCATAGCCGTAAACGTAAATCACATCGATGTCGCTAGATTTAGCTGCAATGCCCTCTTCTAAGATGGCAGCACCTTCGTTGATCAAGGAGTACAACACGCGAACGAGGATTTCCTCATCGCTTATGTCTGAACGCTGAACCACGCCTAAGCGCTGCGCCTCTTGCTTTGCTATTTCTAGTACTTCGGGGTCTGGAATAGGTACGCGACTGCCGGGTTCATAATTGTAAGCACCGCGTCCGGTTTTGAGTCCGTTGCGTCCCTTCTCTACCAAGCGGTCTGCTACAGCACCGTAAGCAGGGTCGTGAGCAATGTGCTCTTGACGAGATTGACGTACATAGTAACCGATATCCAATCCAGCCATGTCGCCCATAGTGAACGGCCCCATTGGCATGCCAAACTCGGTTAAAACGCGATCAACTTGCTCAGGTGTTGCTCCTTCAAGCAACAAGCGGTTAGCTTCACGGCCGTAGGGCTCAATCATGCGGTTACCCACGAACCCGAAGCACACGCCCACTAATACCGCCACTTTCTTGATGCGTTTAGCCATCTTCATACAAGTCTTAATGACTTCTGCGGAAGTCTTTTCGGCCTTAACTACTTCTAGCAGCCTCATAACATTAGCCGGCGAGAAAAAGTGAAGTCCAATCACATCTTCAGGGCGCGATGTGGCCGTCGCTATTTCGTCAATATCCAGCGTCGATGTATTCGATGCCAAAATAGCACCCGGCTTACACACTTTATCTAGCGTCGAGAATACCGTTTTCTTAACTTCCATTTTTTCAAACACGGCTTCTATGACAAGGTCAACATCCGCTAAATCTTCATAGGATGTGGTTCCAGTAAGCAGGGCCATCCGGCTCTCAACCTGTTCTTGGGTTAACTTGCCTTTTTTCGCTGAGTTTTCGTAATTCTTTCTAATGAGCGCTAACCCCTTCTCTAGCGCTTCTTCTTTAAGCTCTAGCATAGTGACTGGAATACCGGCGTTCGCAAAGTTCATCGCGATACCACCGCCCATTGTCCCGGCACCAATAATGGCAACTTTTTCAATACTGCGTTCTAGGGTGTTTTTATCAAAATCACTTACATGGCCTGCCGCGCGCTCAGCAAAGAAGAAATGCTGTTGTGCGCGCGCTTGTGGCGTATTCATGCATTCCATGAAAAGCTTGCCTTCATTTTTAAGGCCATCTTCAAAAGCAAGCGTGTAGGCACCACGCACCGCTTCAATACATTTTAGAGGCGCAAAGAAACCACGCGCCGCTTTCTTGGTTTGTGCTGTTACTGCATCAAACACCGTTTGTGTTTGATCAGACATCGTCAACGTGATGTCGCTAGTACGCTTTATTGCTTTATCTGGTGTTAATGCTTGCAAATACGCTTTTGTATCTTCAAGCAAGTGCTCGGGCTTATCAGATATTTTGTCGAAGACACCGGGAAGCTTAACCACCGACGTTGGCTTGCCTGTTACGATCATTTCCAGCGATGTTTGAGCATCAGCTAAACGAGGAAGGCGTTGAGTACCGCCTGCGCCTGGTAAAATACCCAAATTGACTTCAGGTAAACCGACTTTGTTGTCGGCGAAGGTGATGCGATGATGACACGCTAGCGCCACTTCTAAGCCACCGCCGAATGCTGGTCCAGGGAGAACAGCAACAACCGGCTTAGACGCATTTTCAATCTTATCTAATACCTCAGGCAGCATGGGAGACAAATCGCCACCAGAGAACTCGCTTATGTCAGCACCGCCTGAAAAAATAGGAAGTGAAGACGTAATAACAATAGCACTTACGCTATCGTCATTCAGTGCGCTGTCTATGCCTTCTATCAACCCTACTCTAATAGCGCGTGACAGCGCATTTACTGGCGCGCTTTGCATTGTTAGTGTGGCAACGCCTTGTTGTACTGCGTAATCTACGGCTTTATTTCCCATTTCTGTCATAACCATGTCCTGTTTATCACGTTAACTCGATGTTATTGCAGCGATGCCAATCATCCAAGTTTATTGATGTTATAGACATACATCATAATATTTAATATTTAGCGCTAGCCCCCTTGTAAATTCATTTTCTAACGCAGACCGTGTTTCTTCTCACCTAAGGATTATTTGACAGAATTTAAAACCGGTGTTTTTGTAAACTAGATAGCAAAACTGATTACATTTTATTTACAATAAGGATGATTGGCCATGCAAGTGATTAAAACACCGGAGAGTGCTTTTAAGGAGATTACTGATTTTCCCTACGCACCCTGCTTCACTGAAATCACTGACACAGTTAGCAGTGAAATAACAATGGCGCATTATCAATGTGGTCCTGAAGATGGGCATACCGTACTTTTAATGCATGGAGAACCTACATGGGCCTATTTATATCGCAAGATGATGCCCATATTGGCCGAGGCGGGATTCAATGTTTTAGCACCAGACCTTATTGGTTTTGGACGCTCGGATAAGCCTACTAGAAAAGAAGACTATTCCTACGCGCGCCACGTAATATGGATGAAAGACTGGTTTACGCAGGTTACGAAAGGCCCTGTTACCCTATTTTGTCAAGACTGGGGAGGCCTACTGGGCCTGCGACTTGTCGCCGATATGCCTGAGCGTTTTTCGGGTGTAATGGTGTCGAACACAGGACTGCCTACTGGCGACCATGCGCCAAGCGATGCTTTTATTAAATGGCGTAGGTTCTCCCAGGACGTACCGGTTTTTCCGACATCGACAATTATTCAAAATGCTACGACAACTGAACTAGACGAAGCAACTCTCGCAGCCTATGACGCCCCCTTCCCAGACGAAAGCTATAAAGCTGGTGCACGTATGTTCCCCCTTCTTGTTCCTACAAGTCCAGACAGTGCTGAGGCACAGGCAAATAGACAAGCGTGGGAACAGCTAAAACAGTACAACAAACCCTTTATAACGGCTTTCGGTGATAGCGATCCTGTCACTAAGGGTGGCGACAGCGTATTTAAGAAGCTCGTTCCTGGTTGTGATGGTATGGCCCATACACTTGTAGAGAACGGAGGTCACTTTATTCAGGAAGATAAAGGGGAGTTGCTTGCTAATTTACTCATTCAATTTATAAATCAAACACAGCTGAACTAGTCACGTTTCAAAACGCATTAATCAGTCACTAATAGGAGACCATCATGGACGCACTACTCGATTTTTCAGACCAAGTAGTATTAATTACGGGTGCAGGGAGTGGATTTGGCCGGCTATTATCGCTAGGCCTTGCCAGCCGAGGCGCAAAACTCGTTCTGTCAGACATCAACGAAACAGCCCTTGAAGAAACGAAAAATGATGTAAAAGCACTCACTGATGTTGTGGTGATTGCGGGTAATATTGCCAGCGAAGAACTAAATAAGTCTTTGGTTGAAAAGGCAACGGAAACGTTTGGCAAACTAGACATTGCGGTAAATAACGCGGGTATAGCGCATAACCCAGCGCCAATTCATCAGATGACCGAGGAAATTATGGACTCCCAATTTGCGGTAAATGTAAAAGGCGTAATGTTTGGAATGAAGTACCAGATACCCGTTATGCTGGCACAAAAGCAAGGCCATATTTTAAATGTAAGCTCATTAGCAGGGTTAGGCGGTGCGCCGAAAGGTGGCGCTTATGCAGCTGCAAAGCACGCTGTGTCAGGTATAACCCGAACTGCTGCTGTGGAATACGGTCGTAAAAATGTTCGCGTTAACGCTATTTGCCCATTCTATAGCCCAACAAATATATTAAACGTTGACGGTTACAACACTCCTGAAGCAAGAGAGCAGCTTGGCTTGGGCAGCCCTATGAAACGATTAGGCGAACCACAAGAAATCGTTAATACTATGATGCTTATGCTATCACCTGGAAACAGCTACATGAATGGGCAAACGATTGCTGTAGATGGCGGCGTTACAGCTTGGTAACCCGTTGTTAAACCTGAAAGATAAACCCTCGCATCCACCGTTGATAGGTATGGATATAGATACCCTAGTATAACACAGAATGTTTAGTTCTTACTTTGTTTCAGGTGTACTAAACAGGAACAAACAAAACCGACGGTCAAGGCGAGTGCAACCGCCTTTATCGTCATCCTTCCTCCACAGCGCACTCACACATAACTTTGTTAAATCAATTAAGTAAACGAACATGATTATGCTTAGAAAACAAAAAGGTGTGGCAATACTCCTTAGTGCAGTAGCTTGGTCAACTGTAAGCTTTTCAGGGGAAACTTCGCTTCCGGTCACTCTCGTATCTGATTTGCAGTACACTACAGTTACGAAAAAGCATCGAGTAAATAATCAACTCGCCATAAACACAGTAAAACGCCCTCTTCCTTCAGCCAACGCCAGCAAAACGCATCCCCACCAACGATTTCTTCTTCACAGTGTTTTGCCCAATAAGAACTTTGATTCAAAGAAATAGAGACAATACATCCTAGTACGCTCGACCTTTCAACAACCAGTTCAAATACCTCTTAAAGAAATGTGACAATAACGACAGTAGTGGCTTTTTAGACTATTTGAGAATAGCGCCATTACATTTTTCTCACTAGTCTTTAGCTGTAAACAACATCTGATGAGGTGTGTATGCTGTTAAAACCAAGACATATTGCAATACTATTTACCATAGCGGTCGCAGTGTCCGCGATGGGATAAATTACGCAGATACACGATATTGACGACTACACGTGCGTTACACTTTAAAAAATTTAAAACTCAGTGGATAAGCCCACAACTCGCCCCTATTTGCCTTAACTGCTGCAACTACTGCGAAAATAATATTCAACAAACCAATGACGATAAAACCAAACGCGCCAATTATTATAAAGGTAAGAATAAAACAAATAACTGAATAAACGAGTAAGCTCAGTAACCAATTTGCCGTCACTCTACCGTGCTGATCAATATCTTCGTTTTGATCTTTATGCGCAATCCAAAGCACAATCGGTAAAATAATACCCAGACCAGGAATAACAATGCTTGATAATTGAGAAACGTGTATCAGTGTGCAATAGCTTCGAGGATTAAGCCCCCAATAAACCGGTTCGTCCGTTGACATAAATTCCCTCACTATTTCGATGGTTTTATTTGATAAATATAGGCGTCTACAATGTGACCGCTTTCTAGCTTAACAGGAACAATGATGCGTTCATATTGTTCACCTTCAAAATCATCCAGCATGGCCCAGTTATCCCTAAGTTGAGAAGACGACAGCATCATGCCTTTTACCTTTTCTTTTGGCTTTGTGGAGCCTGTTACAACGATTCCTGGAAACCCCATAGCTGCTCCCCACCCTTTTGGGACTAGGTATCCCTCAACAGTACCAGGCTGCCATTCCCCCTGGATATGATCAACGATATGGTGATTCGGGCATCCGGGAGCAAGGCTCCCGTAAATAAACAAGTTTTCTGGACGCAAGTTTACAAGCGCATCAGCGTCATTATTTTGCATTACTCTACCTTTAGATAAACACTTGCCAAGCAGGCGGTTTTCAAAATCTGTTTTACAAACGCTACGCAGCGTTACACAATGCTATCGCATGTCTATGTGAACGTCGATTCACGTTAAAATCAAAATAATTAAAGGACAACGTATGCTCAATCATAAACGCACTCTGATAGCCGCTGTGGTCAGCCTATCACTTATGGGATGTGGTGAAAGTACTACTCGGACAGAAATTCAACCAGAACTTACCGCACAAGATGCAAAACAGTTCTTACAGCAAGCCCAAGATGATATAGCAAAAATGCAGGTTCCCGCGGCGCACGCAGAGTGGAGCTATGCCACCAATATAAACTTCGATACTGCTGCAGTCAGCGCCTACTTCAACGAGGTGCTTTCAACAAAGGTTGCAAAGTTAGCAAAAGAAGCTGCTAAATTTAATAATGTAGAGGTTGATGCTGATACTCGCAGGCAGCTTGACTTGCTTAAAAACAGCTTAACTATGCCACCTCCTGCAGATGCCCAAAAGGCAGAGCGTCTGGCCAAAATAGGCTCAGAGCTTAGTGCCATGTACGGCTCGGGAGAATACTGCAGTGATGACGGCAACTGTAAGAGCTTAGTTGAAATGAGTTCTGAAATGGCCACCCTTCGCGACGCCGATAAACTGTTAGAGTATTGGACAGGATGGCGTGAAGTATCAAAACCTATGGCGCCACTTTATGCTGAACAAGTATCACTGGCCAACGAAGGTGCTGCAGAACTTGGATTTGAAAACGTAAGCGCCTTATGGCGTGGCAAATACGACATGCCTGCAGACGACTTTCCGAAGGAGCTAGATCGTCTGTGGACACAAGTCGAACCTTTTTACGAGTCGCTACACTGTCATGTAAGAGCAAAATTAGGTGAGCACTACGGCGAAGATGTAGTACCGCAAGACAAGCCAATTCCTGCACATTTATTAGGAAATATGTGGGCCCAGACCTGGGGTAACATCTACGATATCGTTAAGCCTCAACAAGAAATGAAAGTGCCTGATGTTACCGGCGCATTGGCTGCGCAAGGCTATGACGAAATCGCTATGGTTAAACAGGCCGAGTCATTTTTCTCTTCACTTGGCTTCGAAGAACTACCCGATACTTTTTGGGAACGCTCTATGTTTCAAAAGCCCGAAGGACGTGACGTTCAGTGTCATGCCTCGGCTTGGGATTTAGACGATAAAGACGATCTTCGAATTAAAATGTGCATTCAAAAGACGGGCGAAGAATTTAATGTTATTCACCATGAATTAGGTCATAACTACTATCAGCGAGCGTACAAAAATCAGCCGCTTCTTTATCGTGGTTCAGCCAATGACGGTTTTCATGAAGCTATTGGCGATACCATTGCCCTTTCCATTACACCTAAGTACCTCAAACAAATAAATCTCATTGACGAAATCCCAGATGCCTCGAACGATATTGGCATGCTGATGCAGGTTGCTCTTGATAAGATTGCTTTTATTCCTTTCGGCTTAATGGTAGACCAATGGCGCTGGAAAGTAATGTCAGGTGAAGTAACACCTGAACAATACAACCAGCTTTGGTGGGAATTAAGAGAGAAGTATCAAGGCGTGATGGCACCTGTAGAACGTGATGCCGACGCCTTTGACCCAGGTGCGAAATATCACGTACCAGCTAACGTTCCTTACACCCGTTATTTCCTAGCGCATATCCTTCAATTCCAATTCCACAAGGCATTATGTGATATCGCTGGAGACGAAGGCCCACTGAATCGCTGCTCTATTTATGGCAGTGAAGAAGCCGGTAAGGCTCTGAATAACATGTTGGAAATGGGTATGAGTCAGCCTTGGCAAAATGCACTTCAGACACTTACAGGCTCACCTGAAATGGATGCTAGCACCATCGCTGATTATTTCGCGCCACTCAAAGTATGGCTGGATGAGCAAAACGCAAATCGCCAATGCGGATGGTAGTATTTAACGTATAAACCGTAGTCACCAAAAAACCAACAGCCTCCTATTTGTGAGGCTGTTGATATTTTGCTACTTTCGTACCATTGAATCTTTATATCAATCACGTAACGTTGAGTTATTGAAGGCCAAATTATAAGAACCATGCATCACTTTTTAATAACGTGTGCTTTTATATTCGCTAGTTTTTTTATAGCGAAAAGTGGTGTGCCATCGACCTATACTCACCACTCTCCCGCATTCCATGCATTCGATGTTGATAGCGGTATCTCACATCTATCAGTAGCAGATTTTGCCCAAGACAAACATGGGTTTCTTTGGATAGCCTCTCAATCTGGCGTGGATAGATTTGACGGGTATACCTTCAAATATTTTGGTAAGTGGAAAGAAGACAAATCGACAGGTTTACCAACGCTAACTGCACTTCAGGTAGAATCAAGTCAAGACGGTCAATACATTTGGATAGGCGGCTTTAGTGGCTTAAGCCGCATAAATGTGGATACTGAAACCTTTGATCACTTTTCACTCCCTTCCTCGGACAGCTTTAGCACGACCCCTATCAATCGAATAAAGAGAACATCGGACGGAACGCTATGGTTTGTTGCCGAACGTGGCTTGTATCAATATTCAGAGAGCATAGACGGCATTTCCTATGTCGCGAGCTTACCAAGTTCAACCAGTACACTTACAGATTTAGCGCTCGTAGGTAACACTGTCTATGTGTCTACGACATCTGGCCTCTATAAATTAGACACCATTAAAAAGAAATTGCAATTTGTCGGTTTTAAAGGCGCCAATTTAACGCGCATCGTGACGATGAACAAAAAAAAGTTTACCTTAGGCACAACAGACTATGGCATATGCTTTATAGAAACAAATAAAATCCCTACTAGCCTACAAAATGCGTGTATCAGCGAAAAACATGGTTTAACCGCAAACTATGTAAACGACATTCTGCTTCATTCCACTGGCGAAATTTGGGTTGCCACTGAAAAGGGGGTGAATGCTATTTCGTCTTCTTTGCAGTCGACGGTCAACGTTTCTCTTAGCGAAAAAAATAAACTTTCTGAACGAATATCAAGGTTGTATAGGACTGATTCAAATCTCATTGTTGTTGGTACAAAGGACAATGGTTTCTTAATCGGAAACCCTTTGACGAGCAACTTCAATTCTCGAGATATCGAAGATGGCCGAATAATATCGTCACTCTCGTCAACGGGGGGAGCAGAAGTATGGTTAACTGCTGAAAATGGACTTTGGCTCTATGACACTGAAAGTCAGAAGATTAAAGGTCCTTTTAATACCAGCGGTTTTGACGACGAAGAAAAAGGCGAAGCGCGACTGCTCAGTGTTTTTTACGACAAATTGACGCAAGATGTATGGGTTTCAACACGCACTGGCCTTGCAAAACTAAATAAAAAAGAACAAAAACTCGACATAGTGGCGCTTGAAGGCAAGTCCGGGTATACCCTTAGCGTCGATGATGAAGGCGATATTTGGTACGGAGGCTACAGTGATGGCGTTTTCATTTATAGGCCCAGTGAAGACCGCGTAGTAAGGCAGTGGCCGCTTTCGTTAACAACACGCATATTACTCAACAGTCGAAATAAAGCATGGCTTAGTACGGTTACTGGCCTGTTTTTCGCTGATAAAAAAACAGGGGATCTAATCGACGTTGGTGACTATACCGACGCGTTTGATGACCAAACCGTTGTAACGTGGATTTCGGAGTCACGACGCGGAGGCTTCTGGATAGGTACCCAATCACAAGGCTTGTTTTTCCTCTCAATCGAAGGTGAAGATTTTAATACACTGAAAGTCACGCAAATAAAACCTGAAAGTAGGATAAGTGATATTTCAATAGGCGCTATAGTAGAGGACGAAGATTACAGCCTTTGGATTTCAACGATTGAAGGTATAGCTTATCTTTCACCTGATTTGTCAAAGTTCTCTTATTTCGGTACAGAACATGGTGCTTCGTCAATGGGGTACTATATTGGAGCAGTAGCAACAACTCCATCAAACACTATTCTATTTGGCGGTTCTCAAGGCATTACAGAATTTCAGCCTGCAGATATTTTCTCGTCGCCATGGCAACCAAACGTTCGCATAACTTCCGTAGAGATTATTAGTAAAGACGAATCTAATGGTTCTATGACACAGCGATTTGTCGACGTGACAAAACCTATCACGTTGAGCCCAAATGATATTTCTTTTTCAATTGAATTTGCGTCGCTTGACTTCATTAACGCCGATGAAATTCGTTACGCTTACAAACTTGCTGATTTTGAGTCTAACTGGCGGTATTCCTCTCATAAAAAACGCGTAGCAACCTATACAAATTTAGATCCAGGCTATTACCGCTTCACTGTTAAGGCAATAAATAAAGATAATGAATGGAGTAGCGAACAAGCACAACTTGAAATAACTATTATTCCGCCCTGGTACGACGAGCCTATGTGGAGAGGCATACTTTTACTTTGCATTCTTAGCATTGCTTTCTTTTTTGTGTGGATGCGCATAGCATCATTAAAAAGCCGTTCTGTAGAGCTTGCGCTAAAAGTAGACGAAAAAACAAAAGACCTTGAGGCAGTCGTAGAAAAGCTAACGCTAATTTCTACGCAGGACGCGTTAACTGGCTTAAAGAACAGACGCTATTTTACTGAGCGAGCTCAGGAAGCATGGCAGGCCTACAAACGGCATAATCATATTTTTTCCTTGCTGATTGTAGATATCGATTTCTTTAAGCGTATTAACGATGAATTTGGCCACCTTGTTGGCGACGCCGTACTCACTCAAATTGCTAGTTTGCTCACTGACAACTTGAGAGAGGGGGACATAATCGCGCGGTGGGGCGGCGAAGAGTTTTTAGTACTTCTCCCGTCACTTAACAATCAAGAGGCATATTGGGTTGCCGAAAAATTGCGCAAAAAAATAGCGGATACTCCCCTTTCTGCGCCACCTCACGTTATCGATTCAACTATAACCTGTGGTGTAGCAGACATTCGCGGGTTTCATAGCGTTGAGGCATGCATTCATGCTGTTGATAAAAAGCTTTATAAAGGAAAAGCGTCAGGAAGAAACGCGGTAATTCAATAATTATCTTTATACCCTCCACACCTTCGCACCTGTAGTCGAGTGCTTTCGGTACATATAGCCGTTCATCTAGTCGTTCAGCGATGCTGCATGCGTTTCGTCGATGTTTTTGATCGCTATCTGAAAAGCCTCATACATATAGTGAAACTTACATTCAAGGAGATGACCACATATGGCAAATGTATTAGTAATTGGCGCAACCGGGCAAATTGGCAAACAAGCAGTTGTAAAACTGCTTGATGCGGGGCATAAGGTCAAGGCCCCTGTGAGAAGCCCAGATAAACTCGCTGATATTAAGAACGACAACTTTACGGTTGTTGAACAAGACCTAGAAAAAGACTTCTCCCAACATTTCGATGACGTTGATACCGTCATTTTTACTGCCGGCTCGGGTGGAAGTACTGGCCCAGAGAAAACACTCCTTATCGATCTTTGGGCGGCAAGAAATGCTGTCAACTATGCTAAGGAATCAAACGTGACCACGTTTATAATGGTTAGCTCTATTGGCGCTGGAGACCCAGACGCTGTCGATTCAGAGATAAAGCCATACCTTGTGGCGAAACACATGGCCGATGAGCATTTAAAGAATAGTGGTCTACATTACATTATTTTACGCCCTGGAAGCTTGTTGAACGAGCCAGGCACACACCTTGTCTCAACTGAAGTACCCACTGATAAGAATAAAGCGGTTATCCCACGAGAGGATGTGGCTACTGCTTTAGTAGAGGCCACCAGCAGAGTTGATGACACGAATGTTATACTGCACCTATTTAAAGGTGATACTCCGATAGCGCACATTTTCTAGTAACCAAAAAAGAGAGGCGCTTTCGCCTCTCTTTTCTAGACTATTAATTGCTACAAATACACACCACAGTGATCGTCATGGAATAACTGATTGGCATACCCAATTCCCTTCAGCATCCTTGTGATGTTGCTCTCTGTATTGAGGGTTACCACGTAACGACAGATAGTCCACAAATTCAACTGAAAGTAAAATGACACAGAAGTGCTCGGGAATGCAGTTGAAGTCTCCTTCAATGTTTAAAGGGGCGCCTGTGTTCCGCGGCGTTCCAGGCCTACCCCACAAAAATTGTTTTTTACCTGCGTCCGATAGTTTTGCCCAGTGGCTTTTCAACATATCAGGATCATCGCGCAGCGTTACTATACTGGCACGGCAAGTAAAGCGGTATTGCTCGCGAGTTTTGGAAAAGTACCAGCACACTTGCGATATTGGATTATTCGACAAGTGATTAAATTTATCTGATCGCGTGTCCGATATCACTTCTATTTGATTGTGTTCAGTAATACCTCGATATACTACCGTGCGATTGCACGGAAAGCCTTGAGCGTCTATGGTCGCCATCTGAAAATAGCGACTTTCAGGCATACTTTTAGATTGGTGCAAACTTTTTACCAAATTCTGACGCCACTGAGCCATATATCTCTCCTCGCTTATGACACCTTGCCTTTTATTTTAGAGAACAATGTATAAAAGTTTTCAGTAGTAATACGCGCTAAGTCAGATACCGAAACGCCTTTGAGTGCTGCAATAAACTCGGCTACTTCTACTACGTATCCAGGCTGGTTTTGTTTACCGCGATGAGGAACAGGTGCAAGCCACGGAGAGTCGGTTTCAATAAGTAGTCGGTCTAAAGGGATCGCTTTAACCACCTCGCGCAATTCATCGGCTGAATTAAAGGTTACGATGCCAGAAATAGAAATATAAAAATCCATCTCTATTGCCGCCTGCGCCATTTCCAATGATTCAGTGAAGCAATGCAAAACACCTTTGGTGTGTGGAGCTTTATGTTCGCGAAGCAAATTGATGGTGTCTTCCCTTGCATCCCGTGTATGAATAATTAATGGCTTTTTAGTTTCGTTAGCTACTTTGATATGGTCGACAAAGGACGTTAGCTGAATCTCTTTACTCTCTGGACTGTAAAAATAATCGAGCCCGGTTTCGCCAATGGCTACGACTTCATCACGCTGCGCTTTCTCTAACAATTCCTCATAGCTGCAAGCTTCATCTTGATGCAAAGGGTGAACACCACAAGATACTGAAACGTCATCAAACTGACTAACGGCTGCCAGCATACCGTCGTAATCAGCAACAGAAACGCACACACATAAGAAGTGTTCAACACCCCGGGTTCTTGCGAAATTTAAGGTTTCAGCCAGCTCTTCTGGCCCTTGCTTAAGTCGGTCTAAATGACAATGAGAATCTACGAACAAACTACACCTGTTTTTGGAAATTGTTATCAGACAAAAGGGCCTTAACAAGCCCGCGATTGCCCACTAACGTTGAAATTGTTTTAGTAACCCAAAAAGTACCATCGATTTGTTAACGCCTGCATGCTGCAGCGTTCTAACTGCATCAACACACGCTTTATAACGTTTAAAATCAACAGTCTGTTGACGTTTTATATACTTGTCATGGGCCATTTGCTGGCACCACAATGCTATTTGAGACGCATTGTCCTGCCACTTGTTTGCAAGCGTTTGTGCTTGCAAATTTGCATCGCCTGCTAGGAGCGCCTGCATTCCATCACTAAAATTGCGATAGCTAATGTCTTCCTCACCAGAAAGTGCTTCTTCTACACGAAGGGGGGCATAGCCATAAGCAGCTAGTAATGCTTCATTTGCATCTTCTACGCCTTTCGCGTTTAAGTAGTTCAAACTCTCTGATACTGATGGTAGCGAAAGTATCTGCCGCTCACATCGACTTAAGATGGTTGGCATAATTTTATTGATACTGTCAGTGACCAGCAACAGGAAGGTATTATTTGTGGGCTCTTCCAAGGTTTTCAACAGTGCATTAGCAGCCGCTTCAGTCATCCAGTCAGCACGAGGGATTAGCAATATTTTATTTCCTCCCATTTGTGCAGTACCTGAAAGCTTGGTAATACCTTCACGGATTTTATCCACACCTAGCTGCTTTTCACTTTCTAAAACATGAATGTCAGGGTGGTTTCCGGCTTGCCTCAGGTGGCAACTTTGACACTGCTCACAGGGGCCATCAATACTTGGCTGCTTACACAACAGCGTGTTGCTCAATGCTAGCGCGAGTTGGTATTTTCCAATTCCCTTTGGCCCTGTAAGCAATAAGCCATGGTGTAATTTCTTTGCAATATATCGCGAGATTAGCGTTGAGAACGTTGCAGCAAACCAAGGTAGTACGTGCATTAGCCTTGTTCCTGCTGGCTGTTATTGTGGGTGTTGCCATTGCGTTCGCTAGTTGAAGCCGTTACGTAGTCGTTGATAATAGCAATCACGTCTTGATGAACCTTTTCCATCGCCTGCATTGCACTTACCACAACAATGGACTCATCTTGCTTCGCAAGAGACAAGTATTTAGCACGGGTACGCTCAAAAAAGGCCAGCCCCGCTTGCTCAATGCGATCTAGCTCCCCGCGCCCACGAGCTCGCTCCAGTCCAACGGCAGGCTCGACATCAAGATAAATAGTTAAGTCTGGCTTAAACCCTTTAAGAGCGATGTCGCTGATGGCTGCCATTGTTTTTTCACTCACGCCTCGACCACCACCTTGATAGGCTTGAGATGATAAATCATGTCTATCACCTACTACCCACGCACCATTATCAAGAGATGGAAAGATTTTATTGGTGAGTAACTGAACCCGAGCTGCATACATAAGAAGCAGTTCTGTTTCTTCACTGACGGTTTCATCCCAATCGTGCTTAACACATTCTCGAATGGCTTCTGCCATGGGTGTGCCGCCCGGTTCACGAGTTTGCTCAACGCGTTTTCCCGCATCTTCTAAGGCTTGAACAATAAGCCCTATAACCGAGCTTTTTCCTGCCCCTTCAAGACCTTCAACTACAATAAACTTTCCGCGCATTAGTTTCTAAACTCTATTCTATTTAGCTATAACGTATCGATTGTCTGCATCAATACGGCTATCGTTTTAACTGGTATTTTCGCACAGCTGCATTATGTTCAGCTAGCGTAGTAGAAAATTGGTGGCTGCCATCGCCCTTCGCCACAAAGTATAGAGCATCCGTTGTAAGTGGATGCAGCGCAGCGTGAATGGCTGCCTTGCCTGCCATCGCGATGGGCGTAGGTGGAAGCCCCTTGATTACATAGGTATTGTAAGGTGTAGCCGTTCGCAGATGCTTACGGGTAATGTTTCCGTCAAATGTGGGACCAATACCATAAATCACGGTAGGATCAGTTTGAAGACGCATATTTCTGTTTAATCTATTGACGAATACGCCAGAAATCATGTCACGCTCTTCAGGCACAGCCGTTTCTTTTTCTATGATACTGGCCAATATAAGTGCGTCATAAGGCGTCGCTAATGGTAAATCGGCATTTCGGTGTTCCCAATCATTTTCGAGAAACTCAATTAACGCACGGTGCGCTCTTTTTAAAATTTCACTGGCTGCTGTGCCTTTGGTAAAGAAATAAGTGTCAGCCAGATACACGCCTTCGGTCTGCGAAACATTATCGCAGCACCAGTCAACGCCATTATTTCGAGTAAGCTGATTTAATTTCTCTTCATTTAAATCAAACGCCAGATCTTTATTTTGTTCAAGCACCTCAAGCCACTGAGCAAGGGTTAGTCCTTCAACTAAACTCACTGCAAATAGATGCTCATTCCCCTCAGTAAAAAGGGTAAAAGCATCCGCCAGCGACTGACCAGGGCGCAGCATATAAGTCCCAGACTTTACGGACGTACTGTCTGCAAAGAATTTAAGCCAGATCTTAGCGACAAACGGCGGTACATCAGTCATACCTACGTTACGTAAGTGTTTGACAGTGCGATAAGCATTGCTGCCGTTTTCAATGGTAAATAAGGTCTCACTTTCTACTGTTAATTCATTTGTAACCTTGCTTGAAACGTACATTACGCTACAAGCTCCCCCAACAGCGACAAGCATAACAAGAGATAATAGAATAGTTACTATCCGCTTCATGCTTGAACTTCTCCTATCGGCATTTTTATCTGTTCCATTTTTTTACTGCAAGTGTGTTAACGTTTTTAGCGAGATAATGCGCATGCTTTAATACCTCCGCATTGCTAGTGCTTAAGCACATTTTCAAGTCGTTTTTTTAGCGCAACAATTACATCGCTTTGTACATCAAATTCGACATAAGAAAAATCCGGCATCCGTATCTGCTGCACCGGCATAACGCCCACTAGCGCATTGGTTATTACCACTGCACTCGATCTTCTCAAATAAGAAAGGTCATAGTCCCCCACATGAAGCGAATTATTGTCATTTAACAGAGAATCAATAAGACACTGCCTGACAACACCATTAACGCCGCTTCCTTTCAAAGAAGGGGTATACCATTGCTCATTGAAGTGGAAAAACACATTTCCAGCACTCGCTTCAATTATGTTGTCTTGTGTATCGCAAACAATAGCGTCGTCAACACCTGCTTCATCTACTTCGTGCTTAACTAAAACTTGCTCTAGCCTGTTCATATGCTTAACGCCCGCAAGTAAAGGCTGAATAGCCAACCGTGTTTGAGCACAAATCACACTAACACCTTGATTAGCCAAACTATCGTAATGACTTGGATAAGGGTGATGGCTAAATCTTATAAGTGCTTCACTGTTTTCGCTGCGTGCGTAGCCTCTACCCGCCTGACCACCAGAAACATGGATTTTTAGTACATATTTAGATGAAGCGTTCTCGCTAGAAGCAAGTTTGATCGCGTTAACATGTTCAGCAATAGCCGCCTCAAGCGTGTGGGTATCAATAGTCAGTTTGATGGCCGCTGCATCGTGTACTAAACGAGAAATATGATAAGGCAATAATTGTACTATGTGTTCGTTCACCAACAATGTGGTAAACACACCGTCTCCGTAATTAAACGCCCTGTCACTCGGTGAAATAGGCGTAGTGCTAGGGATTATTCTCACTGCCTACTCTTGTTCGATATTGTTCTTGTAGTTGAAGTATACCAACTTGCGGTGGCCAGACAACGTATAGCTCACTTGATTTATACTAATCCGCATAGAACACTACCCATAATTAAGTAGGCAAGGCATTTTTGATTTTTGTTATTTCAATTAACCGTATAAACAAAAAAGGCAGCCGAAGCTGCCTTTTAATTCTGCGTGAAGTTCACTTGCACCGCGTTAAGTACGCAATATTAAATACGCTTAAAGATCAATGAGCCGTTCGTACCGCCAAACCCAAATGAATTACACAGCGCATAGTCTTCACTAAATGCTTTTGCTTTGTGTGCAACAAAATCTAAGTCGCAGCCTTCACCTGGCTCATCCAAGTTAACGGTTGGCGGCGCCATTTTGTCACGCAGTGCCAAAACAGTGAAAATTGCCTCAACTGAACCGGCAGCACCCAGTAAGTGACCAGTCATTGACTTGGTAGAGCTAACAAGCAAATTATAGGCGTGATTGTCAAAAACGCGCTTGACTGCCGCGACTTCTGCTACATCACCTGCTGGCGTTGATGTGCCATGAGCGTTTATATATCCAATGTCTTTGGCGTCTATATTCGCATCATTTATCGCATTTTGCATCGATGCGGCTGCACCTTCACCATCTTCGGGTGGAGATGTCATATGATAGGCATCGCCACTCATACCAAACCCAACAAGTTCAGCATAAATATTCGCACCTCGTGCTTTTGCAGCTTCATACTCTTCGAGCATAACAACGCCTGCGCCTTCACCCATGACAAAGCCGTCACGATCTTTATCCCAAGGACGACTTGCGGCTTTAGGGTCTTCATTGCGCGTTGACAATGCTCTCGCAGCACCAAAGCCTGCCATTCCCAACGGAGTAATAGAGGCTTCAGCGCCCCCGGCTAGCATGGCGTCTGCATCGCCGTACGCAATTGTTCTTGCTGCAATACCAATATTGTGAACACCAGTTGTACACGCCGTCACTACATTTAGATTAGGGCCTTTCAGTCCTTCTATGATTGACAAAAAACCGGAGATCATATTAGTGATGGTTGATGGTACAAAAAACGGCGAAACGCGCTTAGGACCGCTATTGGTAAGTTTGAGGTGGTTTTGTTCAATTTGCTCTAAGCCACCAATACCTGAACCGATTGCCACACCTACGCGATGCGCATTATCTTGTGAAATCGTTAAACCAGAATCGGCCAAGGCTTGCTTGCCTGCTGCTATACCCAACTGGATAAAGCGGTCCATTTTCTTGGTTTCTTTCTTTTCAATGTATTCCTGCGGATCAAAATCATTAATTTGACCTGCAAAACGGGTTGAATAGTCACTACAATCAAAATGGGTGATTTCACCGATGCCGCTTTCGCCCGCGAGCAATTTGCGCCATGTGTCTTCGCTATTGAGACCTAATGGTGAAAGCATTCCAAGACCAGTAACCACTACGCGACGTTTTGTCACAAAAAGCCCTCGCTTTGGAACTAAGGTAGGAGATACAAAAACGGCTCTGTAATAAGAGCCGCTTTGTCGCTACTTAAGACTTAAGCGTCTTTGTTAGCGTTGATGTAGTCAATTGCAGACTGAACAGTAGTAATTTTTTCTGCTTCTTCGTCAGGAATTTCAGTGTCGAATTCTTCTTCCAAAGCCATCACTAGCTCAACAGTGTCAAGTGAATCAGCGCCTAAATCGTCAACGAATGAAGCTTCTGCTTTTACTTCTTCTTCTTTCACGCCAAGTTGTTCAACGATGATTTTCTTAACGCGTTCTTCAATGTTACTCATAATTCTAGGTTTCCCTTAAACGTCACTAGATAATAAAAGTGCCGCTAGTTTATTTTGCAAGGTGCATCCTTGCAAGCACCAGTTTAAACAAATTTTCTGGTCAAACCAGCGACATTCGAAATTCGTAAAATACTATTTTTACATCCAAGTTCGGGTAAATACCACCCCAAACTAAGGAAAATTCGCAATTTTTGCGAATTTACCCCATATACATACCACCATTTACGTGGATAGTTTCGCCTGTAATATAGGCTGCACCATCGCTCACTAAAAAGGCAACAGTGGCTGCAATTTCATCAGGCGCACCTAAACGGTTCGCCGGAATATCTTTGAAAATGGCTTCTTTTTGGTCATCGGTCAGCGCTTTGGTCATATCAGTATCGATAAAACCTGGCGCTACAACGTTAATGGTAATACCACGAGAAGCCACTTCACGTGCCATTGATTTAGAAAAACCAATAACCCCTGCTTTCGCCGCAGCATAGTTTGCCTGTCCGGCATTACCCGCACTGCCCACCACTGAACCAATATTTACAATGCGACCACAGCGTTTCTTCATCATACCGCGAAGTACCGCTTTAGACAGCGTGAAAATCGAGGTTAAATTGGTGTCGATAATATCCTGCCATTCATCATCTTTCATGCGCATTAGCAGATTATCACGTGTGATACCGGCATTATTGACCAAAATATCGATGCTACCAAATGCGTCGTTAATTGCTTTTAATGTTGTATCTACGCTTTCTTTGTCGGTGACATTAAGCGCAAAACCCTTGCCCCCGAATTCAGAAAGATAATCACTGATCGCTTGCGCGCCATTTTCACTGGTTGCCGTTCCGATAACTGTAGCACCTTGCTGAGCAAGCTGCGTGGCAATCGCCTTGCCTATACCTCGGCTTGCGCCGGTAACAAGCGCAACTTTACCGTCTAATTGACTCATTGCGTTTCCTTATTGTTTTAATGCTTCAACACTATCAGGTGTATTAACTGCAAGAGACGCTAGGCTCTTATCAATACGTTTATTCAGTCCGGTAAGTACTTTACCTGGACCTACTTCAATAACGCGCTCAACACCCGCTGCCGCCAAATATTCAACAGTACGCGTCCATTGAACAGGGCAATATAGTTGTCTTACTAACGCGTTCTTGATTGCATCACCTTGGGTTTCAATAGTGACATCAACATTATTCACAATATTGATTGCAGGCTCATTAACGTTCAATGACGATAACGCGTCTTCTAATTTATCTGCTGCAGGACGCATTAATTCGCAGTGTGAAGGAACGCTTACCGCTAGAGGAAGTGCACGTTTTGCGCCCGCTTCTTTACATGCATTAGCGGCTTGCTCTGCTGCATTCTTTTCCCCTGCAATAACCACTTGGCCTGGAGAGTTAAAGTTTACCGGCGCAACCACATCGCCCGTAGCAATAGCAGTTTGCTGGCATATATCAGCAATGGACGCGTCGTCTAACCCGATAATGGCATACATAGCACCCGCGCCAGCCGGTACAGCCTCTTGCATATATTTACCACGAGCTTCTACAAGCTTGATAGCATCAGCAAAATCCATGGCGCCGCCACATACTAATGCTGAGTATTCACCAAGGCTGTGACCCGCTAGGTAATCTACGTCTATGCCCTGCTCGCGAATAACACGCCAAATTGCAACACTCGCTGCAAGCAACGCTGGCTGAGTGATATGGGTTTCGTTAAGTTTACCGTCTGCATCATTTTGGACTAAATCCCACAGGTCGTATCCAAGTGCGTCAGAGGCTTCTTTAAACGTTGCTTCGATAATAGGAGAAGTCTCAGCAAGTTCCTTTAGCATGCCCACACTTTGAGAACCTTGTCCTGGAAATACACAGGCTGTCTTTGTCATGTCGATTCCTTATTATTTTTAGTTTACTAGAAACGAGAATACGTCGAAGTTAACATACATCATCGCAAGGCTAATAGCGTACAAGCGCTGACGCCCATGCAAATCCGCCTCCGAATGCCTCTAGTAATAAATGCTGTCCGCGTTGAATGCGTCCGTCTCTAATAGCGGTATCAAGCGCTGTGGGAACGGTAGCAGCAGAAGTATTACCATACTGCTCTAACGTAAGCACAACTTGATCAAGAGACATATTTAACTTTTTAGCTGTCGCTTTAATAATTCTAAAGTTTGCTTGGTGAGGTACTAACCAGTCAAGATCAGATTTTTGCATACCGTTCGCAGCAAGGGTTTGTTCAACCACTTCTGAAAGCTTGGTTACCGCTACTTTAAAGACTTCGTTACCGCGCATCACTCCCCAGTTTTCGTGAACTGACTGTTCATCACCACGGGTTGGATTACCTACGTACAACAAGTCGCCGTATGAACCTGCGGCATGAATATGTGTAGATAAAATACCAGGTTCATCACTGGCTTCAATGATGGTCGCACCTGCGGCATCACCAAACAGAATGACCATAGTTCTGTCTTCTGGGTCTATTAGACGGCTTAAGCAGTCGGTTCCGATCACAAGAATGCGTTTAGCCATTCCCGATTTGATGTACTGGTCAGCTACGCTTAACGCATAACAATAGCCTGCGCATGCAGCAGCCACGTCAAATGCTGGAATACCGTCTAAATCAAGAATGCGTTGAATTTCACATGCTGTGCTTGGAAGCGCATAGCGACCACTTGTGGTAGCGCACACAATCATGTCGATAGATTTCGGGTCAATGCCAGCCATTTCGATGGCTTTTTTACTGGCTTCTGCCCCCATGGTAGCAGCGGTTTCATCTGCTCCAATAATGCGTCGCTCTTTTATCCCGGTACGGTCAGTGATCCATTCGTCACTGGTGTCCACCATTTGCTCTAAATCTGCGTTTGTACGCACGTCGCTGGGATAATAGCTACCTGTTCCTATAAAGCGTGAATATTTGCTCAAAGCTGCTCCAACAATACCGTTTCTATCTTTGTCTTTATCTTTTCAGGCAAATGCATTTTTGCTTCTTTCATTGCTTGCACGATGGCGTAATAAAAGGCGTCTTTTTGTGCATTTCCGTGACTCTTGATAACAATGCCGCGCAATCCTATCAGACTCGCACCGTTATACTGGTCGGGGTTCACGCTGTTATAGATAGATTTCAGTAATGGGAAGGCAATTTTTGCTAATAATCGGGTATAAAAGTTTTTCTGAGACTGGCGCTTTACTTCGTTTATCACTAGCTTAGCCAGCCCTTCGCTCGATTTAAGCGCCACGTTTCCGGTAAAACCGTCTGTTACCACCACATCGGCATGATCGGTGAAAATGTCGTCACCTTCAACGTAACCAATATAGTTTATGCCTGGCGCGTCTTTAAAAAGCTGGTCGGCAGATTTTACCTGCGCGTTACCTTTAATTTCTTCTTCGCCCACGTTTAACAAAGCAACGCGTGGCGACTCAATTCCTGCCACTTCTTGTGCAAGCACTGACCCCATCACGCCATATTGGAAAAGTATTTCAGGCGTGCAATTTACGTTAGCGCCTAAATCCAAAAGAAATACGTTATGGTGCCCTGTCGTAGGCATCATGTTAATGAGTGCGGGCCTATCAATACCTGATAAGGTTTTAAGCAAATAGAATGATAGGGTAAGCAGTGCACCGGTATTACCTGCGCTTACGCACGCGTTTGCCTCGCCACTTTCGACAAGTTCAATAACGCGACGCATAGAAGAATCTTTTTTATTTCGTAGCGCTGACGTTGGCGCTTCGCCCATCTCAACCACTTGTGAGCAATGCACAATAGTAACGCGGTTGCGTTCAGCGTTGGTAAGGGGCTGTATACCTGCTTTGATGGTATCTTCATCACCGCATAGCGTGAAGTGCACGTCTGGGTGAAGTTGAATTGCCTTTACGGCTGCGGGAAGGATAACAGGGGGACCATGATCGCCCCCCATGATATCTAACGCGATGGTTAGTTTAGACAAAATGTAGTCGCCGTATTACGCGCCGATTACTTTCTTGCCTTTGTAATAACCGTCAGCGGTCACGTGGTGACGACGGTGAGTTTCGCCCGACGTTGAATCGACAGACAAAGTCGCGCCTGTCAATGCATCGTGTGAGCGACGCATACCGCGCTTAGAACGCGTTTTACGATTTTGTTGTACTGCCATAACTTACTCCTGGTCTCGCTTAAGTTCTTTCAAAACCGCGAAAGGGTTTTGTCGCTCTTGTTCCGGTTCAATCTTTCCAAACGACATATCGTCTTGCTTAACTGTGCACTCCGACTCTGCATGAAGGGGCACAATAGGCAAAGATAACAGTAGCTCGTCTTCAAAAATTTGAAGCAGATTAACTTCTCCGTGGTCGTTGACCTCTACCGGTTCGTAAGCCTCGGGAATGATGTCATCACTTTCCTGTTCTTCTCCCTGCACTGGAGTAAAACAGAATTCCGCTTCCACGGGATAATCGAGTTCACCATTACACCTTTGACAGATAAGTGTTACCTGCGTGGCTAGATGGCCGTGAAAGACAGTAAGACCCTGCGCGTCTTTTTCGAACTGTACTTCTGCGTCCACATAGTCATTGCATCGGACAACTGCTTCACTCAATCGTTCCATATCTTTAGACGCAATCACGCCCCGGTAATCGGAACGTTTCATGGCACTTTTAGTCGGTTCAACCGAATGAGGGAGTTTCACTTTCTGCATAGGGCGCGCATGATATAGGGTCAACCCCTTCCTGTCAAAGCAAAATTGCGTTTTAACCTATAATAAAACACTGTATGTCGCACGCTGTGATAATGTAACATTGCGCTATTAACTGAAAGTACGCAACACGTTGATTTTATAAAAGGAGTAATTGTGGCCTCCCTTGTTCTTGCCTCATCATCCCAATACCGAAAAATGTTACTTGCCAACATTGGTATTCAGGTAGACACCCACGCACCAGATATTGACGAAACGCCCTTTGCAAACGAAAGCCCTACGGCATTAAGTTTACGTTTGGCCGAACAAAAGGCGCACAAGGTTGCCGCTGAATTAAAAAAAGTAAATAGCGACACCATTATTATTGGTAGCGATCAAGTGGCTTTGGTACAAACCGATGCGGGCCCGCAGCTACTTGGCAAACCAGGTACGGTCGAAAATGCAGTAAATCAGCTATTGGCATGCCAAGGTAAACAAGTGTCATTTTATACCGCACTTTGTCTTCACCAACCTAGTGCCAATAAAACGATAACGCAGGTAGATGAAACACGCGTTTTCTTTCGGCATAACAGTAAAGCTGCCATTCGCGCCTATGTAAATAAAGAGCAGCCACTTGATTGCGCCGGCAGTTTTAAAAGCGAAGGTTTGGGCGTATTACTGTTTGATAAAATAGAAAGCCGCGACCCTAACAGTTTAATAGGTCTTCCTATTATGCTGCTAAATGAATTACTGGGCGCACACTTCGATGTGGATTTATTAGCGATGGCTGCACAGTAAACCACTGATTTTGTCAAAACGGCACTATTTGGGCAGTTCTTTAGAAACAGCGCTAACTAAGTAGCGCTGTTTCTAGCTCGCTTATAGAGTGAACAAGCGCCACAGGTGTCAATGCTTCTAAATGAACCTGTGCATGCACGCCGTATGACACCCCTATCCTATCCATACCAATCGTTTTTGCCATTTGCATATCGTAAGTTGTGTCGCCAATCATCACGGCATCTTTTATTTCATAGCCCAGCTCATCAAGTAACTGTAACAGCATGTCGGGCGAAGGCTTTGATTCTGCTTCGTCGGCAGTGCGTGACGCACTAAAGAAAGGTCCGGTTCCTGTTTGTGCCCACGCTCTATCAAGACCGCGGCGCGCTTTACCTGTCGCAACGGCTAAGGTGCATCCCGCATCTTTCAAATTGCTAAGTAACTGCTCAACGCCATCAAACAAAGGGCAAGGCGTTGTATCACGGGTAACAAACGCCTCTTTATAGGCGGCGACTAAACGCTCCGCTAACTCATCATCTTCAATATTAAAAAGCTGTTTAATGGCAGGCTTTAAACTTATACCAATAATGTGGCCTACTTCGTCGTAGGAAGGAACAGGCATATCACACTGCCTTGCGGCAAGCTGCATGCAGCTAACAATTTTCGCCGCTGAATCCATGAGCGTGCCGTCCCAATCAAAGATTACAAGTTTGTACTTAGGTAGTTTTTCATCTAACGAAATGAAAGGCTGTGTTTCCACAGCTTGGTTCTTTGAATGCATATTTTACAGCGCTTTAAGTGTATTTGAGAGCGTGTCGTCTAAAGGCGCGGTAAATGTGACGCGCTCTTCAGTCGCTGGGTGCAGCAATGAAATACTGCGAGCGTGAAGGAACAGTCTATTCAGCCCTTTTTGGCGCATTGCCACGTCAAAATCCGCATCGCCATATTTTGGGTCACAAGCAATAGGGTGACCTGCATGCAAGCAGTGAACGCGAATTTGGTGCGTTCTACCCGTAATAGGCGACGCTTCAACCAAGGTTGCCCCTGCGTATTCTTCTAATATGCGATAGCGTGTTTCTGACGGTTTACCATCATCACTTACACTCACCATGCGCTCACCCGATTGCAGTACATTTTTACGAAGCGGGGCTTTAACTTTAAATCGAGTTTTAGGCCATTCACCTGCAACCAGCGCATTGTATCGCTTGTCCATTTTGCCAGTGCGAAGTTGCTCGTGCATATGGCGAAGTGCAGAACGCTTCTTCGCAATTAAAATACAACCTGAGGTGTCACGATCTAATCGGTGAACCAGCTCCATGAACTTGGCTTCGGGACGCAAAGCTCTTAAGCCCTCAATTAAACCAAAGCTTAAGCCGCTTCCTCCGTGAACGGCCATGCCCGACGGCTTGTTGATAACA
This sequence comes from Alteromonas sp. V450, assembly GCF_001885075.1. Classification (NCBI taxonomy): domain Bacteria; kingdom Pseudomonadati; phylum Pseudomonadota; class Gammaproteobacteria; order Alteromonadales; family Alteromonadaceae; genus Alteromonas; species Alteromonas sp. V450. The sequence goes on along the minus strand of NZ_MODU01000004.1, from coordinate 762,093 downwards.
AGTATACGGTCGTCCTCGAAAAGGATATGCGACTCTAGTGATGCAATTTTATCGAGCTTAGGTGATGGCGCAGGCGCGCCTTCCGACACGCGAACCGGTGGAATTCTGATTAAATCGTCGGCTTGTAACTTGTATTCAGGCTTAACGCGACCTTTATTCACTCGCACTTCACCTTTGCGTAAAATGCGATAAATCATGCTTTTCGGCACGCCTTTCAACTGTGTACGTAAAAAATTATCGATACGTTGACCAGCCAAGTCGGCTTCAACCGTTACAAATCGTACTTTTTTGGGAGCTTCTTCTTTCATGCCCAGAGTATACCTCATTGGTATTTCTCTGGGCTAATTGAAAGTGATAAATATTTGAAAAAAGCGCTTATCGCTGCAATTTTGGGCAAAGGCAGTTTTTCTTAATGTATCCAAACTCTATTGTCTGCCTGCATGTAAAGATATACACAATTTATTCACTTGCTTTCCTTGCTAAAATTGCAGTTTTGGTGCGATAATTAATGACGTTTTTTGGACGGTGTAATTCACAAATTAGTTTTTGAAGATAAGCGGTAAAATAAAGCCCTTTTCAAAAACGTGAAACCAAGCGTTATAAAAACAACAATCAAGAAAGAGATGGCAATCTGCAATGAATGATAATGCTGCTCAAACTTGTAAAACGAAAAAGTATGGCGTTCGCGTTGGTAGCATCCGCAATGAAAATTAATTTTCAGACCAACCAAGCTAGAGAGGCAACGACTACACTGCCGTGATAAAGCAACCGCCATTGCTTGCGAACATAAAATAAGTTTGCCGTTAACTAACAGAATTAAATGACACGCAAGCAAATAACATTGCTTGTAAAAAAGAATACAGTAATAAGGGCTAGTCGCTCCCGACATCCTTAAAGCAGTGTGGCCATAGTAATTTGCTTGAGAATTTGTCTAAAAATAAGACATAAGCGAATTCAATTGAATTTGAGCGCTAAAAACGGCGCTAACATGGCCAACCACCAGGGATAATGCGACGATACAACAAAGTCCCCGTCCAGCCGTGAGGTTGCGCGGTGAGGGTTTGCACATGTCACTTTAATTTTGTGTCTTAACGGCTGTACTAAAAACAGAGTTAGATACAATGAAAAGAATGTTAATTAATGCAACTCAGCAAGAAGAGTTGCGCGTTGCCCTTGTTGATGGGCAACGGTTGTACGATTTAGATATTGAAAGCCCAGGGCACGAACAGAAAAAAGCGAACATCTACAAAGGTAAAATTACCCGCGTTGAACCAAGCTTAGAAGCTGCTTTCGTTGACTACGGCGCAGAGCGTCACGGTTTCCTACCCCTTAAAGAAATTGCCCGCACTTACTTCCCTAAAGGTTACAAATTTGAAGGCCGCCCAAACATCAAAGATGTGATCAAAGAAGGCCAGGAAGTTATTGTTCAAATTGACAAAGAAGAACGTGGCCAAAAAGGCGCTGCGTTAACCACTTTCCTATCGCTTGCGGGTAGCTATCTGGTACTTATGCCAAATAACCCTCGCGCTGGTGGTATCTCTCGCCGTATTGAAGGTGACGAACGTACAGAGCTTAAAGAATCACTAAGCAAGTTAGATCTTCCTGACGGTATGGGCCTTATTGTCCGCACCGCTGGTGTAGGTAAATCTTACGAAGAGTTAGAGTGGGATTTAAAAGTCTTGCTTAAACACTGGGAAGCGATTTCAGAGGTAGCAGAAGAGCGAGAAGCTCCTTTCTTAATTCACCAGGAAAGTAACGTTATCGTTCGCGCTATCCGCGACTACCTACGTCGCGATATTGGTGAGATACTTATCGATAAAACCAGTATCTACGAACAAGCGTTACAGCACATCCAACTGGTGCGCCCTGACTTTGCCAACCGCGTAAAACTTTATCGTGGTGAAGTACCATTATTCAGCCACTACCAAATCGAAAGCCAAATTGAGTCTGCGTTCCAACGCGAAGTGCGTTTACCGTCTGGCGGTTCAATTGTTATCGACCCAACAGAAGCACTAACCTCTATTGATATCAACTCTGCCCGCGCAACTAAGGGTGGTGATATTGAAGAAACAGCGCTTAACACAAACCTAGAAGCGGCAGACGAGATTGCCCGTCAACTGCGTCTTCGCGACCTAGGCGGATTGGTTGTAATCGACTTCATTGATATGACGCCAGTACGTCACCAACGTGAAGTTGAAAACCGCATGAAAGACGCGGTAAGAAGCGACAGAGCACGAGTTCAACTAGGTCGTATTTCTCGCTTTGGTCTTCTTGAAATGTCCCGTCAGCGTTTACGCCCTTCACTGGGTGAATCTGCACACCATGTGTGCCCTCGCTGTTCTGGTCACGGAACTATTCGCGGCACTGAGTCATTGGCGCTGTCTATTCTTCGTATTCTGGAAGAAGAGAGCATTAAAGAGAATACAGGGCAAATTGAGGCCCAATTACCTGTTCCGGTAGCGACGTACTTACTTAACGAGAAGCGTAAGTCTATTCAGCTTCTAGAAAAACGCCACGGCGTTGACTTGTTACTTATTCCTAACGCAAATCTAGATACACCTCATTACCAAGTATTGCGTAGACGCCCAGATGATGTGGTTTCAGAAGCAAGTTACGACGTAGAGTTGATGCCTGCGGTAGAAGCTGAGACGGAGGCGACGACTTCTGCACCGGTTAAACGTGAAGAGCCAGCACTTAAAGGCCTTGTTGCACCAACGGCTGCGCCTGTTGTAGCGCCAAAAGAAGAGCCAGCGAAGAAAGCAGACGATGTACCTTCGCTATTTGCCCGATTTGGTAAGTGGATTAGTGATTTATTTGGTAGCGAAAGCGAAGAAGAAACCAACAAAGACAAAAAGCCACAGTCTGGTAACAAAAATAGAAACAACCGCAGCCGCAATAACGACGATCGTCGCCGCAAGCCGCGCAACAAGAATAATCGTCGTGGCAACCAGTCTCAAAACAGAGACCAAGGTAAAGACCAAAATCGCGATGGTGAGCAGAATGATAATCGCAAACCGCGCGGCGATCAGCAGCGAGATCAGCGTCAAGATCAAGATGATAAGCGCAATAACAAAGGTCGTAAGTCTCGTAAGGCACAGCAACCACGCGATGAGCAACAAAAGCCTAAGCACGAGAAGCAAGATGGCGAGCAGCAAGAAAACCAAGCTCAGAAGAAGCGTGAAGTTGCTGAGCGCAGAAAACGTCGTGACAAGCGCCGCAGCGTTCGTGTGAAGAAAGATGACAACGCGGTAAATACAGCTGAACAAAACGAAGCGCAGGCCGCACCAGTAGCCAAAGAAACGCCAGTGCAGCAGAAAGCTAAGGCTGACACTAAGCAGAAAGCGCCGAAGGCAGAGACTCCGGTTGAAAACACGGCAGAGCCGAAGCAAGATGCGCAAAAACCAACAGTGAAAGCAGAGAAAAAGTCAGCTGAAAAACCTGTTGAAGCGAAGCCAGTATCGGATGCTGTTAAGGGTGGAGATGACTCATCTGCGGTAACTAGTGATGCCGTTGAAAATACTGATGCAAATACCGACGCTAATAGTGAAGAGCAAGGTCAGAAACGTGAAGGTCGTGGCCGTTCACGCCGCTCTCCACGCCATGTTCGCGCAGCAGGTCAACGTCGTAAGAAAGAGTCGCAGCAAGTTGACGATACAGAAACGCAAGCTAAACAACCTGGTGAGCTGTCACCACAGCAGGCGGAAACTGAAGTTGAAGCGGCAGCCAAAATAGAGGCACCGGTTGTTGAAGAAACACAAGCGCAAGAGCCTGGACAACTAGCACCAGCCGACGAGCAACCTGTTTCTAAACAAGATAAGCAAGAAAAAGCTAAGCTTGATGTTGAAGCTGTTCAAGACGAGCTTCAGTTTGATGCAGAGCCTTCAGCTGGCAAAGAGCCTTCAGCGGACGATAAAGCTTCAGCGGACGATAAATCTTCAGCGGACGATAAATCTTCAGCGGAAGAAGCAACTTCAGCAGAATCTGTTGATTCAACTGAAAAGGTAACGTCAGCAGGCGACACTGCGACGACTGAAACCGAATCGGCTAAAGCGACAGAAACTTCTGTGCAAGAAAGCAGCGCCGAAGAAAAGGCATCAGCAGCACAAGCCGAACCTGCAGTTGAAGGCAAAGCAACGCAAGCTGATACTGCGCAAGAAGCCTCGGCACCAGAAGCTAAAGATGAAGCAGAAATATCGCCAGAGCAAGTTGAAATAAACTTGGCGGTTGCACCTGTTGATGCCGAACCTGAAGCACCAGCACAAGAAGCAGAAGCGCCAGTGGTAAACGAAAAAGCAGCGCCTTCTACCAGCCTAGCAGCAAGTGGCAAAGGTAAGCGTGGTGCATCGCATCCTATGGCATTACCAGCATCAGTAAACGACGTAATCGTTGATGTTGCGCTTACCGCTAAAGCCGACGAAACACGACCTGTACTCGCAGTATCGGGTAAAACTGCGGCTATGTCGCACGTTACTTCTCGGGCTTCAGCAGCAACTACGCTTCCTCAATCAGTAGATGAGGTTGTTGACGTGGCAGCCGTGGCTGAATAGTTTTCAGCAACGAGTAACTTGACGCAAAAGCCGCTTCCGAGCGGCTTTTTTGTTTGTTAACGTGCTTTTAAATATGAATCCAAGTTGAGAATAGAATGTCAGACACGGTAAACCAGCAATATATCGATTGGTTAAGCCAAGTGTGTAACGCGCAGGTATCAGATACCCAACTAATCCAGCCTCTTTGGAGTGGCTACGGTGCTTGCTTTCGTGCCATTTTAAACTATTCAAATGATACTTTTTCAAAGGGCTACGACAGAAATAGCCCTTTCCAGAGAAGCCTTCATAACCAAGCTCCAAAAAAACCAATTAGCGTGCAAAAAGGTGACGACAAAGTAGCACTTAAGGTAGTTGTAAAATGTGCTACCCCGCCAAGCGAACTTTCGCACCCTAAAGGTTGGAATGGTGAGGCTAGCCACGACCGCAAGTGTCAATCTTTTAAAGTAGAGAGTTGTTTTTACAGCAACCTCCAAAAGCAAACTGACGCCTCCTGTCGCACAGCGAGATACCTAGGGCATAGTCAACAAGGTGAAGCCTCCCTTCTTGTTATGGAAGACTTAGCGCACAGTGGTTACTCTCGCACCGCATCTTCGCTTACCGCTGCCCAATGCAAAATCGTTCTAAAATGGCTAGCCAACTTTCACGCACGTTTTCTAAATGTAAGAGATGAATTTGATAGCCGAAATATACAGTTATGGTCTGAGGGCACTTATTGGCACTTGGCAACACGTAATGACGAGTTCCACGCCATGTCGGATGGAGCACTAAAACAACATGCTGTCGCTATAGCTAACACGTTAAGCAACGCTCATTATCACACTTTAGTGCACGGCGATGCTAAAGTGGCTAACTTTTGTTTTACCGACGATTTTTCTGACTGTGCAGCCGTCGACTTTCAGTATGTAGGTTATGGCGCAGGCATAAAGGACGTGGCGTATTTTTTGGGCAGCGCCCTTTCAACCCAAACCCACATAAAGCATCGTGATGCTTTGCTTAACACCTACTTTCAAGCCCTCGAAGATGCGCTACACGCTCGACTGTCTAACAATGATAATTCAGCTTATTTCAAGCGTGATGATATTGCGCTAATCATTGCTGAATGGAAGTATTTGTACCCCTTCGCCTGCGCTGACTTTTATCGGTTCTTAGCAGGTTGGAGCCCCGCACACTGGAAAATAGATGAAGAACTTCAGTATCAAACAGATATCGCTTTATCCGTGCTAGACGCACGGCTTAAACGTTTACGTGTTCATATTGATCATGACTAGGGCCTGATGACTTTTTGTCGTAAACCAAAGGTCAACAAACCCTATATTCTTACTTTCATAAACGCGCCCTTTTATCTTCTCTACCGCGCCCGTTTTAAGTTCAATTCTTACGCCGATTCAACCGGCATGTCGCTTGTAGCCCATATGATGAGACTTGCTATTTTATTGCCATGAAACTGCACCATTAATTTACATTTAGCGTATATAGTGACAAATAATCATAACGCTGCTGCCAATGTACAAACGTAAACTTTACCTATTTGGGTTTCTGTCCACATTTATCTTGTTAATTGCATTGGCCAGCGCCGCCGTTTCAGCCCACTTAACACGCACAAACTTAGCCCAAGCTCAGCTCGCTCAGTCGCTATTGTCAGAGCACCAACAATTATCAAGCATTTCCTATCGGCTTTTTAAGCAGCTCACTGACGAGCTTATTTTTGGAAAGAATGCGAACCAGGCGAAAGTGCGCAATAAGCAACAACAAATCGAAAATTCGCTGAACCGAATAAAGTCGCTAGAACTTGACCAACGCGAAGCACTAGGGCTTGAGGCAACATTAGGAAGTGTAGAAGATACTGACGAACTAGAGGCGCTTATACAAAGCATTGTGAAAGAGTTTAGAGCAATTGCCCTTAGCAACGACCGTACTCCGCTAAATCAACAGCAGCGCCTTCAAACATTGTTAGAAGTGACTATCGACAATCAGTTCAGGGAAGCCATCAACTCTGCTGTAAACCGCCAGAGCGGCGTTGTGTCGCGCATTAATGCCAGTATCGAAACCCTTAACACCAGTATTGTATGGTTTACTATAAGTTTAGGCCTTATCACCTGTCCTTTCATTCTGCTGGGTTGCTATTGGCTTTTTAATGCATTGTATCAGCCACTTACAGTCATTCGCACAGGTACCGATGCCATAGCATCAGGTAACTATCACTATCGATTGCCTGAAACTTTAGATAGCGAATTCACCGACTTGGTAAAAGCCCTAAACTCGATGATTGCGCGGTTACAGGAACATGAAGATCAGGCTGATGCCCATCGCAAGCACTTAGAGTTTGAAGTAGAAAGCCGAACACGGGCGTTAAAAGAAGCCAACAATAAACTCACTCAGCTAGACGCAAAGCGACGGCAGTTTATGGCAGATGTTAGTCACGAATTGCGCACGCCGTTAACCATTATTCGCGGCGAAGCGCAGGTTACTCTAAGACAAGCTGCAGCTAGCAACGAGATTTATAAAGAAACGCTAGAAACCATACTTGAGCAAGCCGTGAACTTAAGTAAGTTAGTTGATGATTTGCTGCTGCTAGCACGTGCCGAGATGCACGAATTTACTGTAGATTTGGTTAAATCGGACTTACATAGCCTGCTTACGCAAAACATGGCGTTATGGCAAAAGCTCACAAAGCCAAGAGATTTAGACCTTAAATGGCATGCCAATAATGAAGTCCAAGTACTCATTGACAAAGACAGGATCGCACAGGTACTGACTATTCTTATAGAAAACGCGCACAAATATTCTTATCCGGATACGCCCATCGTGCTGCGCGTTGAAAGCGAGGGCCCGAATATCAAAGTATCGGTTATTGATAGCGGTGAAGGCATTTCTTCAAGTGATTTGCAGCACGTTTTTGAACGCTTCGTTAGGTTAAAACGCAAAGGTAATGGAATGGGACTAGGTCTGTCTATTGCTAAAGCGATAGCAGAAGCCCACCACGGCACATTAAGTGCGCATTCCACATTAGGTAAAGGCTCGCAGTTCACGTTGACGCTGCCGGTTTTAGATGACCAAGGGCCCCGTTAAATCATTACCAATATTTCATAACATCGAACGGTTAGGATTATAACAACAATGAAAATTCTTATTGCTGATGACGAAGCTCCCTTACTACGGTTTTTGTCACGAGGCTTAAGCGCTGAAGGTTTCGAATGTATCGAAGAGTCGGCATTACACAACTTAGTCACGCGCATTCGCCACGAAGGACCTGCTATTATTGTGCTAGATCGCATGTTTGGTGATGAAGATAGCGTAGAGCTGCTGCCCGCAATCAAATCGCTTCCCCATGCCCCTATGGTTTTGTTGCTAACCGCGGTGGACGAAGTACGCGAACGTGTGAATGGTTTAAAACAAGGCGCGGATGACTATTTGTGCAAGCCATTTGACTTTGACGAACTGCTTGCACGCATAACGGCCTTAAGCCGAAGAGTAACAAGCACACCGGTTACCCAATTAGGCCTCACTATCGGACCACTTAACATCGATGATGAGTCACGTATTGCAACATTGTCTGGGGAAGAGATTTCGCTCACCAAACTAGAATACGACATGCTCTATTATTTTGCCGAAAATGCTGAAAAAGTGCTGTCTCGGGAACGGATTTTAAGTCGAGTATGGCGCAGCCATAGCGACCCGCTAACGAATGTTGTTGATGTATATATCAGTAGGCTGCGACAAAAGCTTCACAGCAGTGATGCCATATTTATTGAAACCCTGCGAGGTAACGGCTATCGGTTGACCACCAGAAAATAGCCGTTTCGTCTCATTAGCTATTGCATTCATGGGTTACCCCGCCTATTTTGAACACTCGTTCAAAACTCTATTAAGGATAATTATGGTTCGCTCACCGTTCTCATTACTTTCAAAACTATGTTGCGCAACAGCTGTAGGTCTCAGCCTAGTGTCTTCACCTGTCTTCGCTCAGACAGACACTACTGAAGCAGATCAGTCGGCTAACAACATGGCAATGTCTACGAGCGAATTAAGAGCACCAAAAGTTATCTTTTTCGATGTTAATGAGACTTTACTTGACCTTACGGCCATGCGGAGCTCGGTAGGCGAAGCCTTGGGTGGTCGAGATGATTTATTGCCGCTGTGGTTTTCTACCATGCTGCATCATTCACTGGTCGATTCAACAACAGGTCGCTTCCATACCTTTGGAGAAATTGGCGTTGCCTCACTGCTTATGGTCGCTGAAATTGAAGGTATCGAATTGACCAAAGAGCAAGCCAAAACGGCAATCGTTACGCCATTGCGAAGCCTTCCGCCCCACCCTGACGTGCGCGATGGCTTGCAGGCACTTAAAGACAAAGGCTATAAACTCGTAAGCCTAACCAACTCGTCTAATCAAGGCGTTTATACCCAATTTAAGAATGCTGAACTTTTATCTTACTTCGACGAGCGACTCAGTGTAGAAGACATCAATCTGTACAAGCCCGATACACGTACTTACGAGTGGGCTATTGAAAAAATGGGGATAGCAGCAGAAGACGCTATGCTAGTGGCGGCACATGGCTGGGATATTGCTGGTGCTAAGCAAGCTGGCTGGCAAGCCGCATTTATTGCACGTCCAGGTAAGGTACTTTATCCGTTAGCAATAGCGCCTGACACGGTAGTAAGTGGGCTAGATGAACTGGTATCTCAATTACCGGATGCAAAATAAGCGTTAGGGTTTAACAAGGCATCAAGGTAGTCTCAAGGTCCACTAAAAAGCACAGTTTATCGGTTGGCACGCACAAGCAACTTGGCTTAATACTCAGGCAAAACACCTGAGCCAAAGCTAATGCCAATCCGCATAGTTCATTGCTCGCTGAGTGGGTAATTATCTATGCGGACTGGTACAAAGTTATGCCAACCGTTTTTTCGAGCTAGGCTTTTGCCGTACCTGCTCTTTTCATATCGATGTGGGGAATATCGTCTTCCAAGTACATAGTCGACGTGGCTTCAAACCCAAAGCTTTCATAAAAGCCTTTTAAATATTCTTGCGCGCCAATTTCAATATCACAGCCCGGCCATAGCGCCTCGCAATGATCAAGAGCTTCACGCATAAGCGCTTTACCAGCCCCCTTCCCTCTGAAGGTTTCGCTGGTAGCCACTCGGCCGATACTGACCGATGGATAACTTACGCCTTCGCCAAGTAATCGTGCACACGCCACTAAGTTGTTGTCTTGAAACCCCATTAAATGGCGTGTTTCCGGGTGGCGGTCTTTTTCATCAAGCTCAGGATAGGCACAGTTTTGTTCAACAACAAAAACATCGACACGCAGCTTGAGTAAGTCGAAGAGTTGATGATTAGTCAGTTCGTTAAAAGTAAGTGATTGCCAAGAAACCATGTTGCCTCGATGAATGTTTGTTATTAACGTGTGAGAAGCGCATTGAATAAGCGCTTCGAAAGACCTTTGTTGGTTTAAACGAATTTTAAAGCCATTGTTATCAAGATCCTCATTTTAGGACCGTAGCGAAGATAACGATAGGATTAACGTAACGCAACCCATTTGCTCAAAATGCGCTTCAACTTTCTGCTGCTTGGACGGTTGACGCTCGCGGCATAAAAAGCTTAACGCCTACTGATAGCGGGCTCTCAGCTTGAAATAAACGGTTAATTAATGAACCCTATCAAATAGTTAGCGTAAATAATGGAACACCAATAGAAGAATGGTTATTGTGTATTGAGACAATGACTTGGCAGTTGTAACTGTTTTTCTATGATAAACAACCGCGCAGGCACAGGGGCGAAAAATGAGTGATAAGCGCAATATCAAAACTTACGACAAACCTGCTGGTGGATGGGGCGCTTTAAAAAGCGTAACCCAAAGCTGGCTGCAAAGCGAAAAGCCGCTTAAAAACTTGCGAGCCATGCTTAAAACTAACCAAGACAAAGGGTTTGACTGCCCAGGGTGTGCTTGGGGTGAGTCGCCAGAAAGCGGATTAGTGAAGTTTTGTGAAAATGGTGCTAAAGCGGTGAATTGGGAGTCTACGGGCCGTTATGTTGACCCTGCGTTTTTCTCTAACCATTCAGTAAGTTCGCTCAAGAAGCACACTGACTATTGGTTAGAATCACAAGGTAGACTCACACACCCTATGCGCTTCAATGCTCAGACTGATCACTACGAGCCCGTATCATGGGACGATGCCTTTGCACTTATCGCTAAACATCTAAATGGTTTACCTTCACCTCACCAAGCAGAATTTTATACCTCTGGGCGGGCGAGTAACGAAGCCGCCTATTTATACCAGTTATTCGTACGCGCATTTGGCACCAATAATTTTCCCGACTGTTCGAATATGTGTCACGAAGCGTCAGGCCAAGGGATGAAACCAACCATAGGTGTGGGTAAAGGTACGGTCACGTTTAACGACTTTGAAAAGGCAGATACCATATTTGTTATAGGTCAAAACCCCGGGACTAACCACCCTCGCATGCTAGAGCCGCTGCGCGACGCTGTTAGAAGAGGCGCTCAGGTAGTTTGCTTTAACCCGCTAAAAGAGCGCGGGTTAGAAAAGTTTCAACACCCGCAGCACCCCCTTGAGATGTTAACTAATGGCTCAACCCCAACTAATACCGCTTACTTCAGACCAGCACTTGGCGGAGACATGGCGGTTATGCGCGGCATTGCTAAATGGCTGCTAACCTGGGAACACGAAGCCAAAGCGAACAATGCTCCACCCGTATTCGACCACGACTTTATTAATGCACATACCAACGGCATGGATGACTATTTAACTGAAGTTGAAGCGACGAGCTGGGAGCATATTGAAACGCAGAGCGGCTTATCAAAAGACGAAATACGCCACGCGGCTACCATGTACAAACGTGGAGAACGGGTGATCATGTGTTGGGCAATGGGAATTACACAGCACAAGCACTCTGTCGCTACAGTTCAGGAAATAGTGAACGTTCAGCTACTACGAGGAAACGTGGGTAAGCCAGGTGCAGGGCTTTCTCCTGTTCGGGGCCACAGCAATGTTCAGGGAGATAGAACCGTCGGTATTAACGAGGTACCGCCTAAAGCCTTGCTCGACGCGCTAGAAAGCAAGTTTAACTTCGCCGTTCCACGAGAAAGAGGTCACAATACCATTCAAGCTATTCAGGCTATGGAAAGTGGTGAATCTAAAGTTTTCATCGGCCTAGGCGGTAATTTCGCCCAAGCGACGCCAGATACGCCGCGTACTCATGCTGCGCTGTCACAATGCGACTTAACAGTTCATATCGCCACCAAATTAAATCGTTCTCACCTAACCACAGGTAAAGACGCACTTATTTTACCCTGCTTGGGGCGCACTGAAATCGATATGCAGGCTAACGGCCAGCAGGGTGTAACCGTTGAAGATACGTTTTCTATGGTCCATATTTCTTATGGCCAACTTCCGCCAAGCTCGCCCGAACTTCGCTCTGAACCCGCTATTATTGCTGGTATCGCGAAGGCGACGTTAGGCAACACGCCGGTAGACTGGGACTTCTTAATAAGCGATTACGGCAATATTCGTGAGCTCATTGCCGACACCATAGACGGTTTTAAAGACTTTAACACCAAACTCGCTCAACCGGGTGGTTTTCATTTAGGTAATGCAGCAGGTGAGAGACGCTGGTTAACACCATCGCGCAAAGCCGAGTTTGCTGCTAACGCCCTGCCTGATTCACTGTTAAATGCTGACCTCGTTGCGAAAGGTGAAGAGCCGGACCTCATTTTACAAACATTGCGCTCTCACGATCAGTACAACACAACTATCTATGGTATGGATGACCGCTACAGAAACGTGTTTGGCGCGCGGGACGTTCTTTTTGTTAATGAACGTGATATTAAGAAGCTGGGATTTAATGATGGCGATAAAGTCGATATTACATCAATGTGGAACGACGGCAAAACTCGCCAAGTTAAACAGTTTATGTTGGTAGCTTACGATATACCGCCGGGCCAAGCAGCAGCGTATTACCCCGAAACCAATCCGCTAGTACCGCTTGAAAGCTACGGCGATGGTACATTCACACCAACGTCGAAATTTATTGCGATCAAGCTTTCGAAATCTAAACCAGACGGTCGAATTGAAGTGCGTAACAGTTAGAACTTGACTCGCGGGTCCATTGAGGAGGTTCCCCAAACTTTTATTACCTATTTGGCGTATAGGCCCTTGGAGCATCACGCTTCGGCACATGAACTAGCGTAACACCATGACGACTCGCCCACTTAACCGATAGTGCTGTGGGCGCAGATAAAGTGACTAAAATGGAAAACTTAGCTCTTATCGCTTTTTGTACTAACTCTAAACTGCAGCGACTTGTAAGCACAACAATACCTTCAGGCTGAAAGAGTTTTTTGGTGGTGATAGCACCAATAAGCTTATCAAAAGCATTGTGTCTTCCAATGTCTTCTCGACACGCAAGTATGTTACGCATTAAGTCAACATAAACTGCTCCGTGCACGGCACCACTGCGTTGAGCTAAAACTTGCGTTCGTGAAATAAGATCTCTTAAGCCCTCAAACCAACCAGGCTCAGGCAAGGACACTGCTCTCACGGGCTCCAGTTTTGGCAACACCTGTTCAAGTGCTTGAGCGCCACATAGGCCACAACCTGATGTACCCGCCAATGTTCGCTTATTTTTTTTTAAATTCCAAAAAGCCTGATTGGCTATTTCTACGTCGGCATTGATATAGTCCTCATTATAATCAAGAGTAATCCCATAGAGCTGCCTAGAATGCTGAATAATATCGTTGCTTAGGCTGAATCCTAAAATAAAATCTTCAATATCATTAGGAGTTACAAGCATGACAGCATGGTTTATGCCGTTATAGTTGATGCTAAGCGCAACTTCTTCTGCCAATGTAAACGATTCAGTGGCAGGGTTATCATTAATTACCAACGCGCTCTTTCGGTGCACTAAAGGGTGTTCGGGGTCATTCAAAAACACTTTTTGCGCATCGGTAGTCACATCAACCCTCCTGTATCATTCTCGTTCGCCACCTTTTTTCATAGTGTAAAGGTCTTTATTGCGTTTCATTAGGCCAGTCATCTGGTGTGTTGACATTAAGCCATTGCGCACTGTCATTTTTACTGGCGGTTGCTTCTTGATAAGTAAGTGCATCAATTCGTTGTAAAAAGCCAACTACCCGCCTTCGGTTTTCTACCACAAGATATTGCTCTAATGCTGAGAAATGAGAGCTCTCGACGGGTAAATAGAACGGCAGAAAGCGCTCTTCTACATAACATGGTCGTTTGTGCTCTCTGCCATAATTGACCATTGACTGTAAAAATTTGGGGCTCATCAGAGGCATATCAACAGGCATAACTACGACATCTACTATTGTGCCTTTTTCAGCCCTATGATGAAGCATCCGCATCAAAGCATGCAGGCCAGCAAGTGGCCCACCGTTTTCTATTACATCGTTGATAAAGCCCGGCGTATTTCGGCTAATGAAAATTTGTTCGCAACCTGCTTGTTCAAGAAGCGCGGATGTATGATTAATCAGCGTATTACCTTTATATTTCATTAACGCTTTGTCTTCACCCATTCTTCTCGCTTGGCCGCCGGCCAAGACCAACCCAATTAACATAAACGCTTTAACTCACTGTTACTTTGCATGAAGCAGCCACGCATTGTTTTCAACAGCCGTTTTGCGCTTTCGATACTTTCTCTTCATGACCATTAGACTGAAAATAAAGAGCAACGCGACCGGCGATTCATTTACGGCATGTGTGATCACAGTTTCGTAACCAATATCAGCAAAAGATGCGATAGTAGTGTTACTTAGATAAGTCGACCTTGATTCTAAATAGCCAGTCATTAACTCAGAGGACCCTCCAAGCCATTGCTCGTCCCAGTGGCTATCTTCAGTGCCCGGGCCACCATCGCGTTCAACTGGAATGAACGAAGCATTAGTATTAAATTCTTCTTGATACGTGTTTAGCGCATAACTCCCGGTATAGCGGCCACTTCCTGCTTTGTAAACCGACTGACTGCCCGGAAAAAGTTGTGTTTGGTCCCACAGTGTACCAAAACCAATTACATGCGCCATTTCATGAATAATGACGTCAAACAGGGTGTTTTGCCTTTCTAGATTTACCAAGTCTTCAGTATCAAAGCGCATTATCCCAGTGACTGAATAAGCGAAAAGGCTGTTTTCATAAACCGTGCGACCTATGGGCCCCGCCTGCCCTAATACTCCTCCCTTACCATCTATTTGTGCCCCTAGCGCATAGATTGTCAACGTGTGGTCTGAATTTGCCTGAACGCCTGTGAGAAAACTTTGCCAATAAGCTACCGCGTCATCAAATAAACGCGATTGACTTGGTGTAAGCCCCCCTAAGTTATTCACCTCGATGCTAAACAACCCTGCCTGTGACTTGCCGCAGAAAAAGCACAGTGGCAATAGAAGTGGGATAAAAAAAATGCGTAGTATGCTTTTCACTGTCTTCCCTAAATGGAGTGATGTAATGTAATTAAAGGTATAGGATAAAAATTTTTATTTTGATAGCGAGGGGGAAAGATATCATTAAATATTCTAAGGATGTCTCACCAGAGGCTGCACATTAAATCGTCTACATCATCGCTTTAACACCTTTTTGCACACACAAAAACACTGCCAATCTAATTATCAGCAGTGCTAATTTTCGCGCCTTTTCTTTTCTAGTACTTATATTTGTGGACAGTAACGCCTTAGCTTACCAAGTAAGATCATCGGGTATCTCATAATCGGCATACCAATCATCTTCGGCTTCGTCTTTGCCGTCTGTACCGCTTTTATCAAGGTCTGCTCGATAGATGACAAAGGACTCATCGCGCTGGGAAATTTTGTCTGCAACGGGCGTTGGTACAAGTTCGTAAGCGTCATCTAATATTACAATGGCAAGGCGGCCTTTGGTCACCTGTCTATGAATCTCTTCGCTCACATACATTCGCTTCACCACGTTGTCGTGAGTAAAGTTCAACAGCATGTCTCCGCTACGCGGTTGCTTATTTACCGTTATAAGTTGCTTAACCTGTGCTGCAACTGAACGTTTTTCCTTCTCCTGCTGTTGAAGCTGATTCAGCTCACGGGAGCGGGCTTTTTTCTCTTCAGCGGCCTTTTGAGCAGCAATAGTCGCTTCATCGATTATTGGTTGTTTTTGTTTATTCTTCTGTTTTTGTTTTTTACGTTTGTCAGCGCGTGCTTGTTTTGCTGACGCTTTATCGGCCAAACCGGCTTTCAGAAGTTGGTCTTGTAAGGAGGCCATAACTATTCTCTTCTACTGTTTACGACGCTATCTCTATATTGTGCAATCGGCGAGTTATATTCACTAACCGGCAAAGAAAGCCCGAACATTTTTCGGGCATACATCTTGTGTTAGCAGGCGTGACTATTATTCACTGGCCTTATTTTTTCTTGGCTTTAGCCGCTGGCTTTTTAGCCGCTTGCTCTTGCCACTTGCCATTGTCGTACCACGCAGACCAGCCTGTTGCCTTACCATTGTCATTTTCAGACATTACGTATTGCTGTTTAGTTTTTCTGCTATAGCGAACTATTGCAGGATTCCCATCTGGATCTGTCTTCGGCGCATCAGCAAGATAGTAGAATTTCGGCGAAATTCTGTCTCTAAAGCGCGCAAGTTCTTCCACTTTCGGCGCACGCGTCTCTCGCGACTTAGGAAAGTTATGCGCTGCTAAGAAAATACCCGACGCGCCGTCACGTAACATAAAGTGCGCGTCTGATTTTTCACACGGCAGCTCAGGTAAATCTACCGGATCTTCTTTTGGCGGCGCAGCTTCGCCGTTTCTAAGTAGCTTACGCGTATTCTTACATTCTTCGTTGGTGCAGCCGAAGTATTTGCCAAATCGACCATTTTTCAGCTCCATATCGCTGCCGCATTTGTCACACTCAATAATAGGGCCGTCATACCCTTTTATCTTAAATGTGCCCGTTTCAACTAAAGTGCCATCGCATGTGGGTGTGTTACCACACACATGAAGTTTACGGGTTTCGTCAACCAAATAGCTGTCCATCGCCGTGCCACATTCAGGACAACGTTTTTTAGAGCGAAGCGCTTCTGTTTCCAGCTCTTCTTCATCGTCCACTTTCACCACTTCATCACCTGGAGTTAAATTCATGGTGTTCGTGCAGCGCTCTTTAGGTGGCAAATTGTAGCCTGAGCAGCCCAAGAATACGCCAGTTGAGGCGGTTCTCACATTCATTTCACGGCCGCATTTATCGCACTCAATACCAGCAGGTACCGCCTGGTTTAAACGCATTCCCCCTTCTTCTGGGTCTTTTTCTGCGTTCAGCAGTTTACCGTAGAATCCACTGTAGAAATCATTAAGTACATCTTTCCAGTCTTTATTGCCTTCAGCAATATCATCAAGATGTTGCTCCATATTGGCGGTAAAGTCATAACTCATTAAATCGTCGAAGTTTTCCATGAGACGATCGTTAACAATCTCGCCCATCTTCTCGGCATAAAAACGCTTATTCTCTAAGCGAACATAACCGCGATCTTGAATGGTAGATATAATACTGGCGTATGTCGATGGACGACCTATACCGCGCTTTTCTAACTCTTTTACTAAAGAGGCTTCATTGAAACGCGCTACGGGCTTAGTAAAGTGCTGCTTAGGATCAAGCGCTTTCAAATCAAGCACATCGCCTTTTTGCACATCAGGTAACATAAGCTCTTCTTCACCTTTCTTGCGAAGCTGCGGCTGAACACGCGTCCAACCGTCGAACTTAAGTACGCGACCTTTCGCCGTTAGCTCGTAATCACCTGCTGCAACTTTGATGGTAGTCGCATCGTACTTAGCTGGCGTCATTTGACAGGCCACAAACTGGCGCCAAATAAGCTCATAAAGACGCTGTGCATCGCGTTCCATGTCGCCTAAACTTGCAGCACTTATGCTCACATTTGAAGGGCGGATCGCTTCGTGCGCCTCTTGCGCACCTTCTTTACTACCGTAGCGATTTGGCGAATCAGGCAGGTACTTGTCACCAAAATTATCTGAAATGTACGCACGGGCACTATCCAACGCCTCTTGGCTTAAATTAGTTGAATCAGTACGCATATAGGTGATGTAGCCCGCCTCATAAAGGCGCTGTGCCATCATCATGGTTTTCTTAACACCAAATCCCAGTCGAGTACTTGCCGCTTGTTGTAGCGTTGAGGTAATAAATGGTGCAGAGGGACGACTTTGCGTAGGCTTAGATTCTCGACTTTCTACCTTATAGTCAGCCCCTTCAAGCTCAGCAAGTGCTTTATCTGTTTCTGATTTATTTTTAGGCTTGAACGCGTTGCCTTGGTACTTCGCTACCAACATGCGAAGTGCTGCTTGTTGCTGACTGCTTAAATCTGCGTGTACGTCCCAGAATTCCTCAGGCACAAACGCCTTAATTTCTCGCTCACGCTCTACAACAAGCCTTACTGCAACCGATTGAACACGACCAGCAGAAAGGCCTCTAGCGATTTTTTTCCACAGAAGTGGAGAAACCATAAACCCTACAACACGGTCGAGGAAACGGCGAGCTTGCTGTGCATTGACGCGAGAGATGTTCAGTTCACCCGGGTCTGAGAATGCATCTTGAATCGCGTTTTTGGTAATCTCGTTAAATACAACCCGTTGATAAGTCTTACCTTTCTTACCAAGCAGTTCTTGTAAGTGCCACGCGATAGCTTCTCCTTCTCGGTCCAAATCGGTTGCGAGATAGATAGTGTCAGCATCTTTTGCGAGTTTTTTGAGTTCGTTAACGACCTTTTCTTTACCCTGCAGCACTTGATAATGCGCTTTCCAGTCTTGTTCCGGATCGACACCCATTCTATCGACAAGCTTCAGATACTCGTGCCGGCGAAGGTAATTTTGTCTCTCTTCTTCGCTTAACGTTTTGAGTTCTTTTGCCGGTTTTTTAGGCTCAACTTTGCCTAACGCCTTCGTTGGGAGATCTCGCACGTGGCCAACCGAACTTTTTACAATAAAATCTTTACCAAGATATTTATTTATCGTTTTCGCTTTGGCTGGTGACTCGACTATGACCAGTGATTTTGCCATATATTTGAACTAAACCTATTGATTTTTAATGACTATTTACGTCAATTTCAGAAATTTGGAGCAACCTCTCCCTAAATAAAGGTTCCTCGCTCTTTTTTAACATATATCGACAAAGTGAATGGAAAACAAGATCTTCTTCATACTTATTCCTCGAGTCGCTTTAAAGACGAGCAAAAACCGTTCAAATAATAACCAGCGACATTGGCAACACCTTTAAAAGCCGTATAATGCCAGCCATTCCAGCCTAACCTGTTGTTCAGATAAGGCCAAAAAAGTGCATGAATTGCGTTTATCCATCGCACCATAGCGTAGCGGTCAAATGCAAAAACACCAAGAAAAGGGGAAAGTATGAAGCAGTTTGAAGTAAATTTTGATGGTTTAGTTGGCCCTACGCACAACTACGCAGGTTTGTCATTCGGCAATGTCGCTTCACTTAATAACGCCAACGCTGTAAGTAGCCCGAAGCAAGCGGCTAAGCAAGGCTTAGCGAAAGCAAAAGCATTATCTGACATGGGTATGATGCAAGGAATACTTGCTCCGCAGGAGCGCCCCGACATAGCAACACTTAGACGACTCGGCTTTACAGGTTCGGACGCAAGAGTATTAGAAAGCGCTGCAAAGCAATCTCGCGAGATATTCTTAGCATGTTGCTCTGCCAGTAGCATGTGGACCGCAAATGCCGCCACCGTCTCTCCTAGCGCTGATACAGCCGATGGGCGTGTGCACTTTACCCCAGCAAACCTAACCAACAAGTTTCATCGCTCTCTTGAGCCGAAAGTAACGGGAAATATTCTTCGTGGCACCTTTTCCGACGATAAATATTTCGCACACCATAATCATCTGCCTGACAACGAGCATTTTGGAGACGAGGGTGCCGCTAACCACACGCGCCTTTGCACAAACTACGGCCAACCTGGCGTAGAGTTATTTGTTTACGGTCGACACGCTTTCGACACAACAAAACCGGCCCCCAAAAAATACCCTGCTCGCCAAACGCTTGAAGCCTGTCAGGCAGTAGCCCGTTTACACGGACTGGCGGATAACCGCGTGGTTTACATGCAACAAAACCCTGACGTTATTGACCAAGGTGTATTCCACAATGACGTAATAGCCGTAGGCAATCAAAACGTGTTGTTCTTCCATGAGCAAGCGTTTTATCAAAAAGAAGCCGGATTGAGTGAACTACAGACTAAATTTGAAAATGAGCCACTTCATTTCATTGAGGTACCCACTGCTGAAGTATCAGTTCAAGACGCCGTTAAAACCTACTTATTTAACACGCAAATTATAACGCTTCCAAGCGGCGATATGACCATCATTGCGCCAACTGAGTGTGAGGAAAATGAAGCCGTTAAGCGCTATTTAGACAAGCTGGTAACGCTAGGTACGCCCATTAAGTCGGTTAATTATTTTGACGTTAAACAAAGCATGCGCAATGGTGGTGGCCCCGCTTGCCTGCGCTTGCGTGTGGCGATGAACGACCAAGAGCTCGCTGCGGTTAACCAAAATACGTTAATTAACGAAACACAGTTCGCACGCTTAAATGCGTGGGTCGATAAGCACTATCGCGATGAATTAAGTGAAGATGACTTGCGCGATCCGCAGTTGCTTATTGAATCACGCAGCGCGCTTGATGAACTTACGCAACTGCTTAACATTGGCTCGGTGTATCCGTTTCAGCAGAACTAAGCGCGTGCTGAAAATGCGGTTGACCTTAATGTACTTTACAAAATCTTGTAGAATTGATTGAACGAACGCTTTAACTTGCAAGTTATCGCATATCATCAAAGATATGTAAGATTGATGTCCTTTCAACCGCTAAGTTGAACAGCGAAGCCAAACAAAAAAAGAGCCAGTCAAACTGGCTCTTTTTTTTGTATTAATCTGTTGACGAACAGTCGGGGGTGGAACCAAAAGGATTTCGAGGAGGTACTACCGTTTCCTCACTCAAATCTTCTGCCGAAGCTTCCAAGAAATATTTCATTCTCGTTAATGCTTCGCTTCCTGTTGATTGTCCGTAAACAGTAATTACAACTTCTAGCCAGCCCCCGTAATTTTGTGGGTATCTTAACGCGAGCGTCGCACGCCCATTTTCGTCAGAAACTGGAGAAGTGGCAAAACTCAAAGTTCCAACAATGCCCGGCGTTAAGAGCCCATCATTGTTCTTGTCTTCAGTTTTTGAAGCTCCAGGTGCGATGTCCAAAATACCGTTGTCGTTTTCATCTTCAGTCAAACAAAAGTAACGAGCGCCACTGAGTTCAGGGTTCTCGGGATCTGTTGCACTTGTCCATACAGTTCCGTTCCATACCCTAAAGCCCTTAACGAAGCCGCCCCCTTCACTAAACTTAACTGGCGACACTGAGGCAGTAAGCTCAACTCCACTAACAGGTTGACCTGCACTGTCGGAAACAAACACGGCAAATTCTTTGAGATAGCTGCTTGAATCTTCTTCTACAATCTGGTTTCCAGTCCCTAAAGAAATTGCAAACCGCGCGTTTGACACTGTCAATATTGCTTGGTCCTGTACCTCGGGTAACACGCCAACCACTTGAGCAGTTACAACAACTGATTCATTGCTAGATACTGCGCCAGACGTGAACACGGTACTCGCAACACCGTTGCTATCAGTTACCGCTTGTGAAGGCGAAATGGTACCTGTTGAAGGATCGTCAACATTAAATGATACGACTTGGTTCTTAACCAAATTATCGTTTTCGTCGCGCACTATTGCAGTAATCCGGCTACTTTGACCATCTGGACCTACAATGTCAGGTGTGGCATCAGCATTAATATAGAAAGGCTCATCTGCAATGAATTCTATGTCTACTGTTGATACAACTTCTACATTCTCCCCCGCAGAGTCTAAGCCAGACGCCGTGACGCTTGAAAAACCAGCATTGTTAGAGCTCAAGCTAAAAGTGAATACCCCATCAGCATCGGTCACAAACGTCTGGTCTGGATTGGTGTAATCTACCTGCCCTCTCGAGGCAGTAACTAGCACCTTCCTATTTGCAACAGGGCTATTATCTTTTAACCAGCGCCCCGTAAGCGTAGTAGCTTCATTCAAAGACACTTCACTTGTAGGTGCCTCAGTAAACTCAAAGTTATCTTCTTGCACAACGATAGAAATAATATCAGAAGCACCAAGCGCTTCGATGCCAAACTGATCTTCACCAGAAACAATAGCGTTATAAACCACTTCTACTTGGCCATTTGCATCAGTTGTCAACGTCGTTTGGCTGAACGTTCCTACCGTGTTGGGTGTTATAGTAATTTCTTGATTGGGAATGGTGTTTCCATCCGAGTCAACCACTCTTAATATATAGTTAGCCGTTTTATTAAGTATTACAGAACTAGGCCCGTTAGCAGTTACTTCTGTGCCCTTTACCTCAATCTCGACTTCCTCGGTAGGCAAAGAACCAACTTGAGCCATTACTTTAATAAAACGATTCTCAGCATTATTTTGAGACGAGACAATTGCTCTTGCGGTACCATCCGCCTGAGTAACTGGCTGTGTTAATCGAATTTCAACACCTTCTGATGCTGGTGCAAAGAACCTTACATCAACACCTTCCATCAAAACGCTTTGGTCGTTTTTGACCAGCGCGATCAATTCAATTTCGTCGCTACCGCTTGATGCTAACTGTATGCTGCTCGCAAACAATTCCAATGTAGCAGGCTCTTCACTTACCGTTACGCTACCTGTAGAGCTAAACGTCGTAGTGTCAGATTCTCCAGACTCGAGTGTAACGGTCACCGAACCATCACCAGAAAGCGAACCGACTGACATACCTATTGTGGCTACACCTTGCTCGTTGGTCAGCGCTGTAGATGTATCATTAGAAAACGTCGCCAATTCGTCGTTGCTTAAAGAGAATGTTAAGAGAAGATCTGCTTGAGGCTGCCCTTGAGAATCTGTAACAGTCGCAACGGCTTGTAGCGTATTTTCACTCGAGAGACTGTTATCTGTTTCGCCACTGGCGTTCACTAATACCAGTTCTACCCCTATTGCGTTAGGCCCTGATGTGGCCACTGCAGTTGCAGAAAATGTTGTACTGCCCGTTTCACCAGATCCTAGCGAGGCAGTTATTTCACCATCGCCCGAGGCGGTGCTGGCAAGCAACCCTATCCTGGCAATGCCCTCTTCATTAGTACGCGCGGTACCTGTATCGTTTGCGAATTGCGCTAGCTCTGCGTTGCTGAGCGTAAACGTAAGAAGTGCGTCTGAAAGTGGGTCGCCGTTTTGGTCTCTAACTTGAGCTACCGCAAACAAGTTGTTGTTTTCACTTAACTCAGTGTCATTCTCTCCACTGGCGTTCTGCATAGACATAGTAATGGTATAGGTTGTGTTACTACCACCATCCCCACCATTACTGCCATTACCTCCATCGCCTGTATCGCTGCGAGAGACCGAACCGCCTCCGCCACATGCCGTTAGTATAATTATTGTGCTAATCAAGCTTAGCATTCTCGCTAATGTCGACATAATTCGTTCCTGAACCTCTTTTATTGACAATTGCGTCGTTTTTTATGTTTAAAAATCAACTGAATCTGGCACACTACCAGTGATTAAAAATATAATAATGCACAGGAAACTTTCATGTCTTCATCTGCACATAAATATAGTTTAACCGCTCGTATTTTTTTCGGCATGGCTGCCGGTATTTTAACGGGTGTCTTTCTCCAATTTTTATTCGATGATAACGGAGATTTTACGTTCTCGGTATTCGGTTTCGAACTATCAACGTATAACATTCTTGTTGAAGGTATATTTTCAACGCTAGGTCAGATATTCGTTGCCAGCTTAAAAATGTTAGTCGTCCCTCTGGTGTTTGTCTCGCTAATATGCGGAACAAGCACGTTATCAGACCCGAGTAAACTAGGTCGACTAGGCGCAAAATCCGTTGGTTTATATGTTGTTACAACAGCCATTGCAATAACATTAGCAATGAGTATAGCCTTAGTTGTATCGCCGGGGGAAGGGCTAAACCTCACAACAGAGACAACTTATCAGGCAAAAGAAGCACCTAGCCTGTCTGATGTTATCGTCAACATGTTCCCAAGTAACCCTATAAACTCTATGGCGCAAGGCAATATGCTACAGATAATCGTGTTTGCGGTGCTGTTCGGTGTAGCCATGGCAATGACCGGAGATGCAGGAAAACGCCTTACCTCAATCTTTGAGGATATTAATACCGTTATTATGAAGCTGGTCACGATAATCATGAACTTGGCGCCTTATGGTGTATTCGTTCTAATGGCTAAACTTTTCTCAACCATTGGCGGTGAAACCATCTTTAGTCTCGCCAAATATTTCTTTTTGGTATTTGGCGTGTTGATTTTGCATGGTTTAGTTACCTATTCCGTATTGCTTAAAGCCTTATCGGGTCTCAACCCACTTATTTTGATCAGAAAAATGCGTGATGCAGCGCTATTTGCTTTTAGTACATCAAGTAGTAGTGCTACGTTACCTGTAACCATGGAAACAGCAAAAAATAAACTCGGCGTAGGTAACTCGGTGTCGTCTTTTACATTACCTCTAGGCGCAACCATTAACATGGATGGCACAGCCATTATGCAGGGCGTGGCGACCGTCTTTATAGCACAAGTATATGCGGTAGATTTAAGCTTGAGCGATTACATGATGGTAGTGTTAACTGCCACGCTAGCCTCAATTGGAACAGCTGGCGTACCGGGCGTTGGGCTGATTATGCTTGCTATGGTACTGCAGCAGGTTAATTTACCGGTCGAAGGCATCGCATTAATAATAGGCGTAGATCGATTGCTGGATATGACGCGCACGGCAGTAAATATTACCGGCGATTGCATGGTATCTTGCGTTGTTGCAAAAAGCGAAGGCGCGTTAGATGAGAATATTTATAACGATCCTAACGCGGGTGAAAAACAAGAAGACGTTGATTTCAAACATTTCGACAAGAACGACTAAAGTGCTACGAAGAGGTTGCAAAGCAACCTCTTCGTCAAAACAACACTAAACGACAAATAAAAACTAATGCAGCGCAGCAGAAGGAGAAATCTTCGCTGCTTTGTGCGCGGGGTATAAGGTAGCAGTTACGCTTAAAAACAAAGCAACGCAAACCGTTGCAATGACATCAAGCCACTGTAATTCAGATGGAAGAAAATCAATAAAGTAGATATCGCCTGACAGTATCTCAATACTCAGCGCTTGCTCGACAAACCCTACGATATCTGAAAGATTTGGCGCAATAATTACAGCCAAGCCAACCCCCGAAACCACACCAACAAGGCCATTAATTATGCCTTGAAAAACAAATGTCATCCTAATCGTATTATCGGTAGCTCCCATCGTTTTTAATATGGCAATGGCCGCCTGTTTATCTCTCACCGCCATTACCAAAGAAGAGACAATATTAAAACAAGCTACTGATATTACCAGTACAAGAGCGATATATACTACAGTACGAACTAATTGAATATCGTTGTAAAGATGGCCTTGAGTCCTTGTCCAGTCTGACATGTAAACAGCTTGCGGAAACGAGTACCCAATGTCCCGCATCGCTTCTGCTGCGCCAAACGGATCGTGAAAACTAAAACGGATCCCTTTTGCCTTAGTGGCGAGCTCTAACGCCTGTGAGGCTTTCTGCAGGTGCATTATGCCAAGTTGATTGTCAAGCTCACCGCCAATAGACAATACCCCAGACACTTCTAAACTAATTGTATTGGGTGCTTTAAATGTAAGGTCGCTGGTCGTTTGAGGCACCAGAATTTGCACTCTGTCGCCCACAGAAAGTCCCATTTCAAGAGCAATGCCTTTTCCAACAATCACACCGTTATCTGATGCAGCAAACTGCGTCCATTGGCCAGGCTCAACTTTGTCAACAAAATCGCCACTCACATCGTCAATTGGCAAGCCTGTTATTTGAATAGCCTTTAGTGCGCCCTTAAATTGAAGCATACCCGTCAAACCTGTAAACGGTACAGCTTGTGCTATGCGTTTATCTTGCTGAAATCGATACAGTTGTGCGTCTAAATTTTCTATTCCTTTATTATCAACACTGTAAATTTCGCCGTGTGGAACAACAGTTAATATTCGAGTGGTTAACTCCCTTTCAAACCCGTTCATTACACTAAGAAGTGTGATCAGAACGAAGCACCCTAAGCCAATGCCTACAGTAGAAGACATAGAAATAAAAGAAACAAAACGCTGCTGAGAACGAGTTTTACGGAATCTTTGTGCCAGTTGTAATGCCAACATATTATCTATTCTTCCGCGCCTTGTGTACGCGTTAACAACACGCCATCCTTGATTTTCAATACCCTATCCATTTTATTTGCCAATGCGACATCGTGCGTAACCACAACAAATGCGGTACCTATTTCTTCGCTCAAGTCAGATAGTAGTTGGTAGATGCTTTTGCCTGTCGAGTCATCGAGGTTTCCGGTAGGTTCATCTGCAAGGACTATAGCCGGTTCAGTAATTAATGCTCTTGCAATAGCAACGCGCTGTCTTTCCCCACCAGACAGTTCAGACGGCAAGTGATTTATCCTGTGTTCCAATCCAACTTGCGCGAGCATTGCCTGAGCTTTTTGCTCCGCTTTTCTAGCAGAAAGTCCCCGAATACGAAGGGGCATTGCAGTATTTTCAAGTGCAGAGAACTCACCGAGTAAGTGGTGAAACTGATAAATAAACCCTATCTCATCATTGCGCAATTTTGCCAAAGCATTTGTGTTTAGCTTCATCAAAGATTGCCCTTTGAATTCAACCTCTCCACTGCTTGGCGTATCAAGCCCACCGAGTATGTGTAGAAGCGTACTTTTACCTGAGCCCGAACTACCTAATATAGCAACATGCTCACCCGCTTTTACGGCTAAAGAAACATTGTTGAGCACTTGAGTAATATTGCTGCCTTCTTGGTAGGTTTTTGTGATGTTGCGGCAAACTAGCACATCCTGCATGCGGAAAATCTTCTCAGTTTTATCAAACGGTAAATGGTAGCGTTAAACACTACCAACACCAAATAGTAAATACTACTTTTCAGCACTTACATTGTATCTAAAACACATTTTCCAAGTGATTCTGCTGACTGAGGTTTACCAAACAGCCAACCTTGGCCGTAGCCAATTGTGAGGCTTTTTAGTTCGCTGCATTGGTCAGAGTTTTCTACGCCTTCTGCAATCAGGTCAACATTTAGTCCGTCCGCGATGCTCACAATGTGAGGGATCAGAGAAGACCGGATGCTGTTGTCTTCCATATCCATAACGAAGCTTCTGTCTATTTTAAGATAATCACAATTAAGCGTTTTTAGTTGGCTTAAATTAGAATACCCCACACCAAAGTCATCTATTGCAAATAAAAACCCTTTGCTTTTAAGCGATTTAATATGCTTCACAGCACTATGCGTGGCTATTTGCTCATCTTCAGTAATTTCAAGCACCAGCTTAAAGTTTTTGACGTTCATCTCTAGAACGAAGTCTAAATCTAAGCAACCTTCTCGAGTAAAGTCGAAAGGAAACAGATTGAAAGACACCTTAAATCCTTCTGGAATATCATCATTACTGTTCAGCTCGTTCATTGCTGTAGTAATCATGTCAATAGTGAATTCCCACGTCATTTCTTGCTCTTTGACTTGGGGAATAAATTCATCGGGATATATGGGCCCAAACTCGTCTTCGAAACGACTGAGAACCTCACAACCTATTACCTTTCCGGTATTCAAATCGACAAAGGGTTGGTACAAGCAGAAAAACCTATGTTCTTTGAGGCCTTTACTCACACGAGATTCTAGCGAACGCCTTCGGCGCAGATAATTAAACGTTAACATGTGGGTTAATGCAGCAGTCATTAGCATTACGCAAACAAACAGTACCAATTTCCCCATATGTATATCGAGCACTCTTCCATTGTCTGATCGCACCTTAAGACACGTGTTGGTATAGCGTTCATCACATTTAATAAACTGGAGAGAAAAATAACTCGTTCGTTCGTGGATATCTTGTTGACTAAGAGTCGCGTCGACTAATCCAGGGTTCCCTGCCATGTGATAAAACGTGTCACCATTGTAGAAAAGTTGCCAGTCCTGAGTAAAACTGTAGCCGATGACACCATCCATATCTAACACAGCGTTGTACTTGCCGCGTTTTACAATCGTGCCCGTCGCTTGTTTATCAAAAAGTTGGAGCGGAGTGTTTATCCAAAATGCATCACCCAGTTGAGTATAAAAGTCTGGCGTGGCTTCTTGAACTGGTTCTTCCAAAAAGCCTAAGTACGTACTACACAACAGTTCGCCGTCTTCATAGAAGCCAATTTCTTTAACAAACCTTGAACGAAAAAGTGTCTTTCGCATTTCTGACAAGTTTTCGATGGTACATTTTTCATATGGAAGTGTATTTAAGTAATCTAAAGTAATCTCAGCATCGCGAAAAACAATTCTGACATTGTTTAATATTTCGGTTGCACGGTTTTCCTCTTGCTCTTTCACAAAAATGAACATAATCGTAGCAAGCACTACCGTTATAGCAGCTACACTGAGCAATGAAACGCCTATTGCTTTTAAATTATCGGCAAGAAAATATTGTTTTTGTTCGCTTCTAGTCATAAACCTATAAATACACAATGGATCAACAGCTTAAATGTAGTATAGATTTTAAAAATAGCACGTTAACTTTACGTGTAAATTGAAAAAGTTCTGAGTGATTTGTAATGTAAACTTTGTAAGAGACAAGCGAGGAAATAAATAAGGAATAGGCATTAGTGGCGGAGCGGACGGGACTCGAACCCGCGACCCCCGGCGTGACAGGCCGGTATTCTAACCAACTGAACTACCGCTCCACATAATGTTTTTTTGCGAACTCGACGATGGCGGAGCGGACGGGACTCGAACCCGCGACCCCCGGCGTGACAGGCCGGTATTCTAACCAACTGAACTACCGCTCCGAAGACATTTAACTATACCATTGAGAGGGCCGGTATTCTAACCAACTGAACTACCGCTCCACATAATCGAGATTGCACTGTATAACTAAATGGCGGAGCGGACGGGACTCGAACCCGCGACCCCCGGCGTGACAGGCCGGTATTCTAACCAACTGAACTACCGCTCCACATCTTCAATGTTATCAGTGAGTTGACTTGGCTGTTGTTGCCCTGTCCCCTGACTGCGGCGCAGATAATACGTATTCCCCCATGTGGAGTCAACGCTTTTTATTAATAAAATTGTCATCTGCGGTTTGTTTGCCTGTTAAATAAGCACTATGTCGAAATATACTTCAACTTGTATGAATATAAGACGCATTAAAACGCGCCACTCGTCATTGTGTATCGTTTGACTTATTTTTCTTTTTAAAAATTGCTAGCAGTTTCTGAATGCCCTTTTTATCACTTTCCATGGTAAGTTCAGCGTCAGTCGTCTTTTCGACTGGCGCTGAATTCGCACTCGAGGCATCATTGCCACTGGTGGGCGGTGGATTCTTACGCTTGCGCAAAAGAACGATGAGCACACCACAAAGAATACCGATCACAACTATAGAGCCATTGACCGCAGCAATCCAAAAAATAAGCGTGTCATTGTCCATGCCCTCATCTTCGGGTGTGCTTGGTAATGTTAAAGGACTATCGACTCCAGCTCGTTCTTCTTGTGGTTGAATACCCTCTTCAAGAATCTTAGCGCTATCATCGGTCATTTCTGCTATTTCTTGCTCTTCGGGGTCACTTGCGACAAAGCTAAATTCAGGTACGTCTAATATAAAGTCTCGACCGTCTATCGTGGTGCCGTAGGCAGTTACCTTAACGCGAAAAATTCCCTCTTCATAAGCGACTATTAAATGCTCTCTGGGTTGTGAGCCACCTTCGGTTAACGAAAAATTTTGCATATCTGCATTGGGGAATTTGACTTTGCCATCGACTAAGAAAGATTCAATATCAACTAACTCTCTATCTACATCGATAATGATTTTATGATATCCCTCTCCGCCTCCGTGTTGTTCAACAGCTACTGTCACAGGGTTTTCATGAAGAACAATAAGTTCACCCGTTTGCTCACGCGTGTACATAGGTGTTTTTACGCGAAAGATAGGCTTCCATTCACCCGGCGTTATTTTTAAATTGAACTGGCCTGTAAATATGCCATCGCCAGGACGCTCATCCATCCCACGACCATTATCTTCAAATGTGGCGATATTTTGCTTGTTTGCGCCAAAATTGTCGTAGTTGGGGTTGTTACTACTTACAAACTCAATATCTAACTCAACCACATCGCGAAATTGGCTATTTTCGATAGGTTTGCCATTATTTGTTAAATACGCAGTAGATTTAAGAATTTCGCCAGCAAAAAGAAGTTCAGGAAGCGCTTCGGCTTTCAGTTCAATATTCGATAAAACCATTACTCGGCTGCCTGGGAGCACTTCCCCTACCGCTTGCCAGGGCCCTGGCACGGGATTCTTTATCGTGATCATATCGAACGTGTCGGCATCAAACCACTTTACTTTCTCTTCATCAACGGTGCTTTGGAACAGCTTAGAGCCATCAGGTCGAACAAGTACTACTGGAGCAGAACCATATTCTCTGAAGAAGACCATTGTCACTTCAGACACGTTGTAATCTACACGAAAACGGTTTTGAAGCAGCGATATTGAATTTGTATATTCATCGCCTAAATCGGTTAGAGGAGCTTCGTCAATTTGACTCGTTGACGGCTTGGGTTGTTGCAACGCGCTCGTTGCCTTTTCTCGCACTTCATCTCGCTCTTCCTGCGTTTGCGCAACTGCGCTTCTGACAAATAGCGTAAATAAAATAATAACCCAATAAAGCCTCATTCTCACGCTTCACTGCTCCTGCTTTTCTTTCATAGTATTTTCAGCAGCATATTAGCTGCCATTTTATGTTTCTTCAGGCACTGGCCGCCACAGACAATTCCCTGAAGCTTGTTGAACGATGTCCAAGCGTGCTTCGTGCTGTGTTATCTCATCGGCGGTAGCTTTAATAACCTTTAATTTATTTGCGCTTCGTTTAACTCTTCGTATCGCGGTGGAATCGGCATCACTGCCAGAACTAGATGCGAGTTTAAGTTTGGTCTGCCCACCGGTCATTAACAGGTAAACATCTGCCAGAATTTCTGCATCCAGCAAAGCGCCGTGGAGAGTACGATGGCTATTGTCTATACCATAGCGCTTACACAGCGCATCTAGGTTGTTTTTTTGACCGGGATGCATTTGTCGAGCAAGGGTAAGCGTATCTAGTACATCACAAATTTGGTTGGTAATAACGCCTTTGGTAGACGTTTCCATGCCAAATTCGTGATCCATAAACCCAACGTCGAAGGGGGCGTTATGAATAACTAATTGTGCCCCTTTAATAAAGCTCACGAACTCTTGAGCCACTTGAGAAAATGTAGGCTTATCGGCTAGAAACTCATTGGTAATACCGTGAACTTCAATTGCTTCTTGTTCAATATGACGGCCAGGGTTGATGTATACGTGAAAGTGATTCCCTGTCAAACGGCGGTTAACAACTTCAACACACCCTATTTCGATAATGCGGTGGCCTTCTTTGGGGTCAATACCTGTGGTTTCAGTATCGAGAACAATTTGGCGCATGGAACCTCTACTATAATTGCACGTTCATTTTTTGATAGTATATCAACCCCTTCGCAATCCGCTAAGGGAAAAGACGATATAAATTAAGCCAGTTAAATCAAAGGAAACGCTGTGGCTCAAAAGACCATTCATATATACACCGACGGCTCCTGCTTGGGCAACCCCGGACCGGGCGGGTACGGAGCTGTACTGATTTACAAGCAGCATAGAAAAGAGTTGAGCGACGGCTTTGCCCACACAACTAATAACCGTATGGAATTATTAGCCCCTATCGAAGCGCTTAATAGCTTAAATGAATCGTGCAACGTTGAATTAACTACCGACAGCCAGTACGTAAAAAATGGTATTAATCAGTGGATCCATAACTGGCGCAAAAACGGTTGGCGTACGGCAGATAAAAAACCCGTCAAGAACGCAGATTTGTGGAAGCGGCTAGATGAAGCGGTAAAAAAACATCAGGTAAAGTGGCATTGGGTAAAAGGCCATTCGGGGCACCCTGAAAATGAGCGCTGTGACGACCTGGCCCGCAATGCGGCAGAAGCCAATCCAACGAAACCCGATGAAGGCTTCGTTGGCAGTTAGATAAGCTTAATGCAAAGCACTTTTAGCGAGCGCTGTTTGCCAAAGGCTTTTTAACAAACGCTGTTTACCAAGAAAGAACCAACTTGCCCTGCGTATCGTTGTTTTCCAAACGCACGTGGGGCTCGCTGATATCTTCAATAGAATAATGGGTATCAATATTTACAATAAGCTCTTTATTTTCAAAAGCGGGCAAACACACGTTGGCAAAATCACGGATCAAATCCGCTTTGTAAGCGTCACTTCGATTCCTAAGGGTTGTGCCAATAATTGACGCTCTTTTACCTAACAGCATTGCCATATCAAGGTTGTCTGCATATCGGCCCGCCAGCATCGCTAAATAGACGACCTTTCCATCCTGTTTTAGTATTTTGAGGTTTCGGTTTAAGTAGTCACCACCCACCATATCAAGCACCATATCAACACCTTCAGGCCAGACTTTTTTAAGCACATCATCAAACTTTTGCTGCTTGTAGTTTATAAGGTGCTCTGCCCCATTACTTTCACAAAGGTTAAGCTTATTTTGGCTTGATGCTGTTACCGCGCTGTGCACACCCCAGTAGCGACAAAGCTGTGTGGCAGCCAGCCCTACACCGCTTGCACCGCCATGAATTAACGCCCGTTCAGCCGGCTTTACATGTGCGATTGTGCGCAGACACTGAAATGCCGTAAGAAATACTTCGGCCAAACCCGCGGCTTCAAAAAAAGGCATACCTTTGGGGATGGGCATTAAATGCGCTGGATTAACAACGACTTCAGTGGCATAGCCGCCACCTGCAACCAAACCAAATACTTCATCTCCCTCTTTAAAGGTACTAACATCACTGGCAACTTCTGATACCACGCCGGCGACCTCTAATCCGAGGATTTCACTTTCCCCTGGCGGAGGTGGATAGTTGCCTTGACGCTGCAACGTATCTGCGCGATTTACCCCAAATGCTTTAACGTCAACTTTCACTTTCCCCGCTGCTAACGACAGCCCTTCACGTTCCTTAATAACGAGCTCGCTAGGGCTGCATCCTTTTTCAAAATCGACATATCGCATAATTTACATCCAATCCTAGTCTTAAATTTCAATCGTAATTGATCTACGTACTTTTATATCAAACAGTTTTGGGTTTATTAACACAGAACTTATGAAATTGCGTATAATCGCGGCCATTATTGTAAGCGAGTAAACCCGCTTAACTCAGTTTCACATTTCTTAAATTAGTAAGAGAGCATCCATGTCAGCACAGGTCATATTACAGCCATCCAGAGACAAATCACTTCGCCGCAAACACCCTTGGGTATTCGAAAGCGCCGTGGCTGAGCTAAAGGGCCGCGCCCGGGTTGGCGATACGGTAGACGTGTTTGACTCTGAAGGCGAATGGTTAGGTCGAGGCGCTTACTCTCCAAATTCAAAAATTCGCGTTCGTATGTGGACGTTTAAAAAAGACGAAAGCATTGATAACGGATTTTTCCTGCGCCGTTTAGAAACTGCGTTAGCCCTGCGTAAGCGCCTGTTTGACCCAAGCAAAACAAATGCGTTTCGCTGGATAGCGTCTGAAAGTGATGGTCTTCCCGGCATCACTATTGACCTATACGATAACGTTGCTGTGCTTCAGCTTTTAAGCGCGGGCGGCGAAAAACACAGAGATAAGATAGTGTGGGCAATTACTAAGCTCATGCCTGACGTGCACATATACGAGCGAAGCGACGTAGATGTGCGCAAAAAAGAGGGTTTAGAGCCGGTAACAGGTGTGCTTCACGGTGAGCCCCCCATGCAAGTAACCGTGAAAGAAAACGGCATTAATATTGTTGTCGATATAGAAAACGGTCATAAAACCGGCTTTTATTTGGATCAGCGAGACAGCCGTGCCGCGGCTGCACACTACGCGAAAGATGCCGACGTACTCAACTGTTTTAGCTACACAGGTACGTTTTCTTGCTATGCACTTGCCGGCGGTGCTAAATCCGTGACTAACGTTGATGTATCTCAGCCTGCGCTTGATTTGGCCAAACATCACGTGGCCATCAACGGATTAGATGAAGATAAAGCGCACTATGTAAACCAAGATGTTTTTAAGGCGCTGCGCGAATATCACGAAAAAGGCAAACAATTTGATATGGTAATACTCGATCCGCCAAAGTTTGTCGACAGCAAAGCAACATTAAACCGCGCTGCCCGCGGCTATAAAGATATCAACATGTACGGCATACATGCTGTTAAATCTGGCGGACTGCTGCTTACATTTAGCTGCTCAGGCCTTATGCCGGCAGATTTATTCCAGAAAGTTGTGGCAGACGCTGCACTTGATGCAGGCCGCACCATTAAAATTATCGCAAGGCTCAATCAAGCGTCAGATCACCCTATCATTGGCAGCTACCCCGAAGGCTATTACCTGAAAGGGTTAGTTTGTGAGGTCTCAGACGACTAGCCGCAAACAAGCGCCCTTTTTGATAGAAAAAGGGCGCATTTATTAAGTTTACTGAACTAACGAGATACTATAGAAGGGGCTTAAGAGCGTAAGTCCGTCTTAAGAAGCAAACGTTACATCATTATTCGAGAAATCACCTGATAACTGCTGCGAGCTTTCACTCGCTGCATCTATGACATTTTCTTTGCTTTCAACTTTTTTCCACACCATCTCATGGAAATAAAATGCTACGGTATTGATAGCTGGTTCGACTAACGCTACCGCCCCACCAACGACCAAACTACCTGTAAGTAAGTAGGCAACCGTAAACGCTACCGAAAAGTGCATAACTGCAAAGGTAATTGTTTTTTTCATAATCGTCGCTCTTTGTTTTCAAAAATTAAATCAGTTTGCTTTCGCATTAATGAGAATTATTATCAATTAAGGACGATAGTTAAAATAGAAAAAATTGAATGGCCTATTCGGAATAGTGAATGAAAGGGAGAGACAAATTACGTTCATCATATCGTTGGCATTACTTAAGGATAGCGCTAGCAAGATTTAGCTGCTGTGTAAGACAAAACTTAGACTGACATAAACAACGCCAAAACGTTAGGAACAGGCGAAGGCGTCGCTTCGCCCTAGTAACAGATTCGTTGCTACTTCATCTGTGAAATTTCAACGCCTATGATACAGCTTGTCTCCGACTCAGGCTCGCAGCGTACAACCGTCGCCAACGCTGCCAAAGAGGGGATTTGAGAGCTAGACGATTCTATTGCAACACTTACTTGTGTGCCCACCTCTATCGATGGTTCATCGACCTCTAAAGACATTCCTGTAGCACTGATATCTCTGCACATTGCCTGCATGGTGCGGCTCGACTCATCGTCAGTAATTTGCAACTGACACGGCGAATTTACCATCATCCTGAAAAAATTTCGCTTATCGTCGTATCCCAACATGTCTACTTCTCCCGATTTTTAGCGTTACGCTTACGACTACTCTGTTGTTATAGGGCGATGACGTTACATTGTCAATCGAACTGTTTACTTTTTACCCAGCGCTAGCTAGTTATGTTCTCAGAAATTAACCGATAAGGTCGCTGCCTACATTGATTTTTAGCTTAATACAACAAGGCAAATCTAGAACTCTGACAAGTGCATGGTGATCCGCTTAGCTGATATAGGATAAGCCGTACCAAGCTGTTGCGCAAACAAAGAAACCCGCAGTTCTTCTATCATCCAGCGTACGTCTTTAAGAGCTTGAGGCACTTTGCCTTTGGGGTACTTGCTACACGCTTTTTCCCATTCTTTAATCGACTTTTCTACCGTTACCTGATGCATTCTGTCTTTGTTAGGGTCGATGGGGAGCTTTTCCAAACGGCGGGCTAGGCCCTTAATATAACGATTCCAATCATCTAACCTACTCTCGCCAATTTCAGAAACAAAGCCAGGAAAAACTAACGATGCCAAGTGGGCTTTACAGTCACCTAGGGCGTTTATCATCGTCAGCGGCACGTTACCTTTCATTTGTTTTTGGCATTGATGGGCAAGGGTAAGCCCCTGCTCTACTTGTTTGGCAATCTCTAACACCCTGTCATTAATGTTGGCACGAGCAATCTCTAAACAGGCCTCAAAATCGGCTTTGCTGCGAATGTCGGTGTTATTGGTTTTACAGTAATCACTGACAATGACGTCGATACCCGCAAAAATACAATCATCAATTAGCGCCTTCACTTGTCCAAATGGGTTGAAATACAAACCCAGTTTGGCTTTGTTAGGTAATTTGCTTTGTAAGTAATTAAGGGGTGACGGCATCGCGTTTTTAATCAATACATTCACGCCTTGCTTGTGCAGCACTTGGGCTTTATCCGCTTCTTCAATTAGCGCAATATCTACCTTATCGCCCTTTTGAACCAGCGCTGGGAACGCCTGAACTTCAAACCCACCAACTTTCTGCACAAAGGTTTCTGGCAAGCTTTCGAAATCCCACTGTTCGATGTTATTTCGCTCTAATTCCGGTGTTGCGGCTTTCTCAAAGGTTTGCTTCACCTGCCCTGCACACTGCTGTTTAAGCGCGTGCAGGTCGTCACCTTTGGCAATATCGTCACCGTTGTCATTAACTACCGCAAAGTGCATTTTTAAATGCTTATCAAGCTGATCTAAATTCCACTCTTCGCTTTCAATAATAACGCCCGTCATTTTGCGTAACTTATCGGTTACAGCTTCAAGCAGCGGCACTGGACGGTTGTTTTTATCCGTTTCACTGATATCAGCAAGGCACGCTTCAGCAAAGTTTGGCGCAGGCACAAAGTTACGACGCAAGCGTTTAGGCAAGGTTTTAATTAAACCCACAATGAGGTCGTGCCTTAGCCCCGGCACCAGCCAATCAAAACCTACGTTATCAACTTGATTAAGCACAGGCAGCGGGATGACAACAGTTACGCCATCGTCTTCAGCGTTAGGTTCGAAGTTATAGCGAAGCGGCAGCGTAATATTGCCTTGGCGCCATACATCGGGAAACGCGTTTGCTACCGACTGCCCAGGCTGCTGACGATATACGTCTTCTTCTTTAAACGTTAAACTGTCGTTGCTTCCATGCTGTCTAAACCACTTCTTAAACGCCGCATCGTTATTGACTTCAACCGGAATACGCTTGGCGTAAAAGCTTACAAGCTCTTCATCATCTACAATCAAATCGCGACGGCGAGTCTTTTGCTCAAATTCATCAGCTTGTTCCAGCAGTGCCTGATTTTCCTGTAAGAAGCTGTAATTGAGCTTAGTATTGCCCTCGACTAACGCTTCGCGGATAAATAGCTCGTGGCAGATTGGCGGGTCGATAAGGCTATAAACCTTTGCACGCTTCATCACTATGGGTAGCCCGAACAAAGTAACCTTTTCAAAGGCAATCACCGCGCCGCGCTTTTTAGACCAGTGTGGCTCTGAATAGCTTCGTTGCACAACGTGCTCGGCCAAAGGCTCTACCCATGCAGGGTCTATTTTTGCCACCATACGAGCAAATAGCTTAGAGGTTTCTACAAGCTCGGCTGCCATTACCCATTTGGGCTGGGATTTTGATAATCCCGAACCCGGGAAAATAAGAAAGCGCGAATTACGCGAGCCCATATACTCGCGCTCTTTGTCTTTAAAGCCCATGTGCGACAGCAAGCCGCTGGCGATGGCTTGGTGAATAGCTTGATAGTCGGCCTCTTGTTTTGAAATGCCAAAACCCAGCTCGGCAATAGATTTTTTGAGCTGGCTAACAATATCTTGCCATTCGCGCATACGTAAGTAGTTGATGAAATTCTGTTTACACCATTTGCGCAATTGGTTTTGGCTGAGTGCGTTTTGCTGCTCTCTAAACGCCATCCACAAGTTGTAAAGACTGATAAAGTCAGAATCTTTATCGTGGTATTCGCTGTGCTTCTCGTCTGCTTGCTGGCGTTTTTCCTGTGGACGCTCTCGCGGATCTTGAATTGAGAGCCCCGCTGCAATCACCATGACTTCGCTTAGCGCATTCGTGCGCTCGGCTTCAATCACCATACGAGCATAGCGAGGGTCGATAGGCAAACGTGCTACTTGACGACCTAACGGAGTAAGCTGCATCTTGCCACTTTGCTTGGTTTTCCGGTTATCTTTGCCTTTCGCAATAGCTTGAATTTCTTCAAGTAAACGGAATCCGTCGTTGATATTGCGGTTATCAGGCGGCTGAACAAATGGAAACGCAGCGATGTCGCCTAACCCTAAAGCAAGCATTTGCAAAATAACCGACGCTAAGTTGGTTCGCAGGATCTCTGGGTCGGTAAATTCTGGGCGGCCTAAATAGTCTTCCTCACTATAAAGGCGAATACAGATACCATCAGACACACGGCCGCATCGCCCTGCACGCTGATTCGCTGACGCTTGAGAAATGGGCTCAATAGGTAAACGCTGCACCTTACTTCTGGCGCTGTAACGTGAAATGCGGGCAAAGCCCGGGTCAATTACGTATTTAATACCGGGGACCGTAAGCGAGGTCTCTGCCACGTTGGTGGCAAGTACAATGCGTCTGCCGCTGTGAGACTGAAATATGCGGTTTTGCTCTGCCGCCGACAACCTCGCATACAGCGGAACAATTTCAGTGTTGCGATAATGCTGTTTGCTCAAGGCATCTTGGGTGTCGCGTATCTCGCGCTCCCCGCTTAAGAACACTAAGATATCGCCTGGCGCTTCACGCATTAGCTCGTCGACTGCATTTACGATGGCGTCGCTTTGATCAATATCGTCATCATTGTCTTCTGGCGCGTGATAACGAATTTCTACCGGATAGGTACGTCCGCTCACTTCGATAATCGGCGCATTATTAAAATGCTTTGAGAATCTCTCTGGGTCGATGGTGGCAGAAGTAATGATGAGTTTTAAATCAGGGCGTTTGTCTAAAAGCTGACGCAAATAGCCTAACAAAAAGTCGATATTAAGGCTTCGCTCGTGGGCTTCATCGATGATGATAGTATCGTACTGATTTAAGAAACGGTCTTGCTGCATTTCAGCTAACAGCATACCGTCGGTCATAAGTTTTACGTAGCTTCGCTCGCTTACCTGATCGCTAAAGCGAATTTTAAAACCTACCTTTTCGCCAAGTGGCGTGTTTAGCTCTTCGGCTATACGCGTGGCTACACTTCGCGCCGCTAACCGTCTTGGCTGGGTGTGGGCTATCATGCCATTTACACCGCGACCTAACTCTAAGCATATCTTAGGTAGCTGCGTAGTTTTACCCGACCCAGTCTCACCGGCCACGATAACCACTTGGTTATTCGCAATCGCTTCTTTGATATCTTCTTTTTTATCGCTAACCGGCAGCGGTGGGTATTCAACTTTGGGTAGGTTGTCTTTACGCCAATTACGCTTTTCTATCGATGCATTGATGTCGCCTTCGAGCTTTTCAAACTGCGCTTTTAAACTATCTTCGCTAACCGCGCTGTCACGTTTTGAAGCTTTGGGATTAGCAGCTTTTTTCTCCCCGCCTTTTCCTTCAACACCAGATTTATCATTCACTTTTTGTGCAAGCTGCGTAATGCGGCGTTTCAAGCGAAATTTATCTGCGCTCAAACAATCATCTAGTTTGTTGTAAAGAGGTTTTATTGCAAGTGGTGAAGACAAAGTGACATCCTAAAGCGTGTTTCTAATCATCAATAAAATTCGGGCGGTGATCCTAGAAGATACCGCCCTAAAAAGCCAGTGTGTTAAGCGTTACGAGAATTTAAGCGCTTTGGGTTAATTCATCGTCTTGGGGCGTTTTA
This sequence comes from Alteromonas sp. V450, assembly GCF_001885075.1. Lineage (NCBI taxonomy): Bacteria > Pseudomonadati > Pseudomonadota > Gammaproteobacteria > Alteromonadales > Alteromonadaceae > Alteromonas > Alteromonas sp. V450. The sequence goes on along the minus strand of NZ_MODU01000004.1, from coordinate 722,670 downwards.
AAACGGGGAAAACCGAACCAAATGGCCGCCACACCAAACACAAAAATCAGCATGGGGTACCAGCAGTACGGCGTAATGGCCAAAGGTGAAATACCCACTACGGCAGCGGCACTTAAAAGCTGCGCACCGTAAGGGACCAAACCTTGGAAACTGCACGAAAAGATATCCAAAAGTGATGCGGTACGACGAGGGTCAACACCGTATTTTTCGTTCAGGTCTTTAGCAATTGGGCCTGCGGTAACTATCGCAATAGTGTTGTTCGCCGTTGTAATGTCCAAAAAGCTAACCAAGCCAGCAATACTAAACTCAGCGCCTTTCTTTGAGGTAACTTTGCGGGTCAAGCGTTCTATTAACCAGGTTATACCGCCGTTAGCGTGCATAAGCGCTACAATACCGCCTATGGTTATGGCAATCATAGCTAAGTCCTGCATCCAGCCCATCCCTTTTTGAATGCTCTGCATCATTGAAAGTGGCGTAAAGCTGCCTTGTAGCAAGCCTACTACACAGGCACTGGCAATTCCCACTGCAAGTACGCTAATGACGTTAAACCCTGTTAGCGCAAAAGCGATAATGCACAAGTACGGTACTATGCGCCAAAAATCGTAGCTGCCACCTTCAACAATACCTGAAGTATCAACATCTACCATAAGCAGCAACGCCATGGTGACGATGCACGCCGGCACAGCAACCATTAAGTTTGCCTTGAACTTGTCTTTTAGTTGTACGCCTTGGGTACGGGTTGCAGCAATGGTGGTGTCTGAAACAAACGAAAGGTTATCACCAAACATTGCGCCCCCCACAACAATACCTAGCGCCATTTCCACCGGCAGTCCTAAGCTTGCGGCAAGACCTGCACCTATGGGCGAGAGCGCGGTAATGGTGCCCATGGATGTGCCCATTGAAAATGATATGAAACAGCAAATCAAAAACAGGCCTGGCAGTATAAGTGCGGAAGGCACAAATTGTAGTGCCATATTAACCGTGGCATCTCGTGCGCCAATATCAATAGTTACCGCATAGAATGCACCGGCTAACAGGAATATAAGCACCAAGAGAATAATGTTTTTATCGCCCCCGCCTTTACAAAACGTTTGTACTTTTTCAGGGAAGCTGACCTTTTTCCCTTTCGGGTTTAAACATAGGCCGTAGCCAGCGCTGATAAAAAACGCAACCAAAATGGGCATTGCGGTAATATCGTTTGTAGTAACGCCTGTCACGACAACAAGAATCACAAAAAGCAAAATTGGCGTTAAACCTAGCGGGTTGGGTGCGATAGAATTTGGTGCAATGTCATTATTTTCGTGCACAGAACACTCTCTTTTGGGTTTTATTGCGTGACTGCAAAAGTTTAAAGGCTACGCGGAAAAGCCACCTGCCGGTTGCGAATGCGTAAAAAAGCTTCAACGAAACCATATTGTGACGGTCTTGAACCGTAAAAAGCTAAAGCAGCAAAGGATAAAAGTTTTTTGCGACATTGAAAAGGGATTTACTTTCTAACGACTCTCTCACCTGCATTGTGCAAAACGCCGCCATTAACTCAGATTTTGAATTTCTGATTAGATGAGACGACAGCCGTTTGGCAGTTGAAGGCGTGTTTAGCCTAGTTTTTTAGCCTTATTGCATAGCGGTGTGGCCTAGTTCTTTTTTATAGCTTTATCGCATAGCTTTGTGGCATAGGTCTTTTTTACAGCCGTATTGCATATCTTTGTGGCATAGATCTTTTACGCAGGAATGTGCATAGGCACACTTTAGTCATTCTCGTTAAATTCTCAGTTCGCTAGGAGTTTTACCGGTAAGCCTTTTTACCGTACGTCTAAAGTTAGGTAAATCGTTAATTCCCATTGAATTGGCCGCTGCCTCATTACTGACCTTTTGAACCGACAGAAGCAAAAGTGCATGATTGCGCTGTACTTCTTCACACAGCGCGCGATAGCTAGTACCGTATTCCTTTAATTTCCGCTTAAGCGTAGCCACACTGATATCAAAAGCATACGCCAATTCAGGTAACCCGATATTTGATGCCTGTGTGCTTGAGGACACATAAACATAACGCCTCACAAAATCAGGCAAAGACAAACGATTATGTAGTTCAACAGAAGCCCTTTCTTTTATTTGCGTTGTACTTTCATTAAAACAGTCTTTCGACAATACCTGCAAACCAGCAGAGCAATTCGGCTGAACTGCCTTCTCCAAAGGTTCGCGTAATACATCTTTTTCAATGCAAATACTGTTAAAAGGGCGATTAAACGATAACTTAAGTCCAAGGTGGGTTTCGTAATCAGCAATATTTTTTGGTCGACTCCCGGTAAAAGTAAAAGACAAACGCAATCGCTTATTTGCAATACTTTTCATGAGTGCGACAACGGTTGCGAATGCCACTTCAATGATGAACTGAAGATGCTTGCTGCTTACCCCGGTGAACTGAGGCACTAAGATTATATGATCGGCGGTTTCAAAACGCTGAAACTGGCACAGCGGTAAGCTACACCACCTGAATGTATGGCGTTGAGTAAGGTGTAAAAGTAGCTGCTCAACATCCTCACATGATTTAAGCACACTAAGTGGACTAAATAGCCACTGCGACGCCAAAGCCCCTCCCAGCAAAAAACTTACATCGCCGCCTTTTGCTTGGTTTTGAACATTCAGTAACAGCGATGAATATTGATTTATGCTTAAGAGTGTATTGGGTTTCAGCGCATCTTCAAAAATACCTGTACCGCGCAACAGCTTATTTTTATTAGCGCCACGAGACAGCGACACATTGAGTACCGCCTGTACCAACCAATACCCAAAGATCACTTTCTCTTGGCTAGACATCACTACGTTATCACTACCAGAGACACCCACGCCAAGCCCATCAGAATCCCCATTTACAGAGACACCCATGCCAGATAGACCTGTTAAATAACGACGCTGAGCTCCTGCAGCTTTCTCTTCGTCAGCAGAATCTCGTAGTGCGTTGAGTCGTGGTAACGTTAAATCCATGAGTTACTCGCTGCAGGCATCTTCATTTATCTTCACCGGTTACCCTTACCTATTACTTTCGCCACTAAACTGGCTTAATTACGCTGCGCTGTCATGGGCCCGTTCAAGTTTTGAGAGCATGGTGTTGAGCACTGTTGCAAGGCGTTGGTTGGATAGCAAAGTCACTTGAGTACTGCGTGCTGTGGTGTAAATAGCGTTTGCATTTTGGCTGTGTCTAAACGCAAGGTGCTGAATGCTCACTTTGATATCGTTGAGGATAACGTCAGCCTGAATAGGCGAGACGTCGGGCATCAATATAGCAAACCTATCACCGGCATAGCGGCATGCTAAATCTTGCTGACGCAAATTCATGATCACCAATTGCGCAATGTCGTGCAGATACCTATCGCCTTCTGTGTACCCATGTTTTTGGTTAAATAAAGAGAAGTTGTTAATATCGATAATAGCGATAACCGCCGACTTTCCCGACTGCTGTAGCTTATTAATTTGTGCTTTCCAATACTCTGCGCGGTAAAGTTGAGTGATTGGATCGATGGCATCATGATCGCGAAAGTCCCATTCTCTACGTCGTAATTGTAAATTCAATGCGCGCTGCTCTAAATGCCACTGATACAGTGCCGCAGTCATCACTACCATACCCACAGCTGCTGGGTAAGACTCGATCATACTTATCCAATAAGCCGCGTCTGGATAATGAAAAAACTCATCTAAGAAATCTAAGCTGACCGAGAATAAGAAGAAGCCGAGCCCGACAGTGAGAAGACTGGTTACTTTGCCGGGAGGACGGCTGGCAAGCGCTGCTAGCATCCACGCCAGAGTTAAAAAAGCAATGCTCCCCTCCCCCACAATATCAAGGCCTGATATCACCGCACTTTCTTTCGCATTTCCAAACATAAAGGCTAAACAAATCGCCAATGCCACTACGCAAAATGTAAATGCGAGCCAAAGCTTGTGATGCCTAAATTGTGTTGTATTTGTAAAGGTAAACATAGTGCTCTCTTTGAGTTCTCTTGTATTAGATGCATCACCCGTTAGTCCGGCGACCACCAGCGCTTCAACCAAAACAAGAGTCTTGACCAAATCTGATGAAACTGTCGAGGGTCAGTTTGGCTCAGCAATGTGACATCTTGATGGCAACGAACTCAAAGAACGCTAGAAATGAAATTTAAATCAATTAAATTCAACCACTTAAATTAGGGTCAAATTAGCTCAACCGTTTGCAAAAAAAAGACAATTGCCGAAAGCGAGCCTTTTGTTCTGTTAAATCGTCATATAACTGTCATGCAGTGTTCTTAGGGTACTCATTCACTTATTTAGCACTTATTCAAAACGCCTTTTTACTGCTTAATTAACTGGAAAATAAATGAAAATTAAAACCGCGTACTCTTCTCTTACACTTGCCTGCGTAGCGGCATTAGGCCTAAGCATGGCTTCACCTGTTTCAGCTGCTGATGGCGTAATTATCGGTTCAGTAAAAGATGTGGCACAGGCGCGCAGCTATACCGGTGCCCAAATCAAACTTCTTGAATTAGGGCTGGTCACCGAAGCAGGTACAGACGGTACATTTCGGTTTCCCTCTATTCCAGAGGGTACTTACACGCTAGAAATTTCTTACCTTGGTGAGGAAACTGTTACGCAAACGATAAAAGTAACAGACAACGGCATTGCGCGCGCAGCCGTGGAGTTTGGCAGCGGCGATACCATTGATGAAATCTTAGTACGCGGTCAACGAAGCGGTCAGGCAAGCGCCATAAATCAGCAACGAACTTCAGATCGTATCTCGTCTATTGTATCTGCGGATGCCATTGGACAGTTTCCAGACCAAAATGCTGCAGAATCGTTACAGCGTTTACCAGGCTTATCAATTGAGCGAGATCAGGGTGAAGGTCGTTTCGTCGGCATACGCGGTATCGACCCCAACTTAAATAACGTAACCATTAATGGCTTAAATATTCCCTCGCCTGAATCGGGTGTTCGCTCAGTAGCACTTGACGTTATTCCTTCTGAACTTATCCAGACTTTAGAGGTGTCTAAATCGGTAACGCCCGATATGGACGCAGACGCCATTGGTGGTTCAGTCGCGGTAAAAAGCGTGAGTGCATTTGATAAGGCTCGAGATACCGCGAGCGTTACCGTACAAGCCAGTCAAAATGATTTACGCGATGAAACCAGCCCAAAACTTTCTGGTACGTTTACTAAGAAGCTTTCACCCGAATGGGGCGTGGCTGGCGCTATTTCCTATTTTGACCGTGACTTTGGCTCAGATAATGTTGAAAGTAACGGTGACGATGAGCTTGAGCAACGCCACTACACGATCACTCGCGAACGTTTAGGTAGTGCGTTAAATATCGATTTTCGCCCTGACTTCAACAACCAATACTTTCTTCGCACACTTTACAGTGAGTTTTCTGACGACGAGTACCGCCAAGGCAATATATTCACGTTCGATGGCGAAGACTCAGAAATAGAAAGAGAAAGCAAAGACCGTTTTGAAAGCCAAAGTATTTTTACCGTAGCGTTAGGCGGTGAACACCAACTAGATACCTGGAAAGCAAACTGGCAGCTCGGTTATGCAAAGTCTGATGAAGACGAACCGGATGCACTGTACTACGTGTTTAAAACCGAAAATGACAGTATTGAAGCTGATTTAAATACTATGCGTCCAACCGTATCGCAAAACGCTGATGCCATGGACTTATCAACCTATGAGGTCGATGAGATAAGCTTTGAAGATAACTACACCAAAGATACCGAAACCAGCATTAAATTCGACGCGGCTCGCCCCATTAATTTTGGGGGCTACATCGGTGAGTTAAAATTTGGCTCGAAATACCGAAGCCGAGAAAAAGACCGCGACAGCAGCATCGCTATTTTTGATGGCGACTTCGACGGCCTAGATGCTTCGCGATTTGGAGCTGCTAGTCCAGACTACTCTCTTGGTGACTTTGGGCCAGGCCTTAATCGAAGTAAAATGCGTAATTACTTCAACGATAACCGCGACAGCTTTGAGTTAGACAGCCTAAATTCTGAGGTGGAGTCTCGCGGCGCGACCTATGTGAATGAAGAGGATATCTTTGCCGCATATATCATGGGCAGCGTAGATATAGATAAACTTCATCTGGTTGCAGGTGTTCGCTATGAACGTACTGACTTTTCTACATCGGGTATGCGAGTAGAGCTTGTAGAAAACGAAGAAACCGACGTGGAAGAAGTGGTAAATACGCCGTGGGAAGCAGAACGTGACTATGATCATTGGTTACCCAGTGTAAATGCCAGATACACCGTTTCAGACAAACTTCAGCTTCGCGCTGCCTACACCCACACTATTTCAAGACCAAAATTTGAAGATGTAGCGGCATTTCAAATTATCGAGAGTAAAACAGAAGAAGATGATGGCGTATTTGTGACTGAACGAGCGGCAGAAGTTGGCAACCCTGAACTTCAGCCTTATGAAGCACAAAACGTTGATCTATCGATTGAGTACTACCCGGGTGACATTGGTGTAATTTCAGCGGGGCTGTTCTACAAAAATATCGACAATTTTGTTGTTTACGCTGATGTTGCAGGCACTACTGGTTGGGAAGGCTTTGAAGAAGTCATACAGCCGATAAACGGCGACTCTGCCGATTTAACCGGCTTAGAATTATCTTGGGTGAAAGCCTTCAACAATGGCTTTATTGTGTCTACCAACGCCACTTTTACCGACTCTGAAGCGACAACTTTCTTGGATGGCGAAAAGTTTGAAACCCAATTACCGAATCAGTCAGACCGCATTGGCAACATCACTATTGGGTACGAAGCAAATGACTTCAGTGTGCGTCTAGCCACCACCTATAAAAGCGACAATTTCGAAGAAATTGATGGTGACATGCTCAGATTTGAAGATGATCATGTACAGGTTGATTTCATGGCGCGCTACTACATCAACGACAGCATGCAGGTGTATTTTAACGGCATCAACTTAGGTGACGAACCCTTCTACAACTATTTCGATACTCGCAGCCAAAATGCGCAGTATGAAGAATACGGCCGCACGTTTGAGCTTGGCTTTACATGGCAGCTCAACTAGGCAGGTATATCGAACGTAGTTTTTAAGGTTTGAAGGCCGGCGTTAGTTCGGCCCTTAGACCTACATTTAATAATCTGTAAGCCCTGCTTTAATATAAAGGTAGAGCGCGGGTTTAACTCAAGTAAGTTTCAGGACAATAACAACAATGACCCATCAGCGTCACACCAAGGTAGTTTTTAAAACCAAAGCTACCGCAGCGGCACTTTCAAGCGTACTTCTCTCGTTATTTAGCTGCGCTGCCTCAACTACTTCAAATAACAGTGCAGATACCACTTTTGCGCACAGTGAAAGCCAGCCACAAGAAGCAGAAATTCAAAACAGCGCCTTACCGCTAACAAAGCTAACGGACGGCCTAAGCCTAACGCTGCACTATCAAAACTACGCCAACCATCTCAATAACCCCAAAAAAGACACTAACAAAGACACCCATGCCAGCAACACTAGCATAGACAATCAACATGATGCTTACGTAGACACCCATGTTAATAACGCTTACGCAGACACCCACGCTATCAACATAAATAATAGCGAACACAAGGGAATTTCACTGAGCAACTCTGAAGGGAAAAAACACTTCATTGCGGGACATTACACCTTAGCACGTGCCGAAGTTGTGGAATCTAATTCAAAACAATGGGTGTCTTTAGTAGTGTTCAATAACAACACCCAGCACATAGAGGTGTATCGCATTAACGCCGCATCTCTTGAATTTGCTCAACCGCAAACCAAGATAACTAAAGGCTCTGAAGCCATTTGTGCTTCAACGTCAAGCGCTGGCGAACTGCAAATTATTAATATCGATGCTACAGGCACGCTGAATCAGTATGAAATTCATAGCGGACGCTTTTTATCGCTGAGAGATTTTGCGATAGGCCCAGGCATTAAAAGTTGCGCCATAAATGCCAACACCGACACGCTATACCTTGCTGACGAATTTGCCGGTGTGTGGCAATTAGATACCAATATTGAAAGTGAGCTAGCAAAAAACCTCATTTTTCATGGAAAAGATGTTGCTGTTGAAGGTGTAGCCACCCTACCTTCAACTACGATAGATGGCTTGGATATCGCTGCCTGGGTAAGCCCGGATGCCAGCGGAGTATGGCTTAAAGCGCCATGTCTTACACAATTTGTCTCGCTAATGAATACGGCCAACGAAAGTAACTCAGACGATCGCCAATTAAAAGCAAACAACAAGTCTACTTCTATTCAGCCTGAGTTCGTTCACCTGTCTTTAGGCGAAGATGGCCAAAATGTTTCTCTTGTTGTTGACGATGATGAATCAGGCGACGTGTTTTCTGCCGAACTTCCCTCAAAACTAAGCGAAGCTTTACTTAATCGACAATGCGGCACCAATCTCAAAGCCACCTCGCGAAACGAAAATTACCTAGAGAAAACGCATATACAAAGCATAACATCGCAACATGCAGACCTTTCCGTGAAGGTTAAGCCCGATGTTGAAACTGACCCAGTGGAAAATCATGGTGACGCCGCTGACGACCCTGCCATTTGGGTAAACTCAAGCGTCCCTTCACAAAGTCGCGTAATCGGCACCGACAAAAAAGGCGCATTGAATAGCTATGACTTAGCCGGCAAGCTAGTGCAAAGCCTTCCTGTTGGCAGAGTGAATAATGTTGATGTGGGATACAAGGTATCTGTGGCAGAAGCTAAAGCACAACAAAGCGATGCGCCATTCATTGATATTGCAGTAGCATCAAACCGAACAAACAATAGCTTGTCTGTATTTGAAATAGATGAGCTTGGTACTATGACCCACCTTGGGCACATAAGCACCACACTCTATGATATTTACGGCATGTGTTTGTTTGTGTCAGATGGAGTAGCACATGTATTTGCTAACGACACCAGTGGCCGCTTCGAACGCTATCGCGTGTCTATTGCCTCCAACAAAGCGATTGATGGGCACTTAACCCAATCCTTTTCACTGCCCTCACAGCCAGAAGGATGTGTTGTGGATACTAAAACAAGAACTGCCTACTTAGGTGAGGAAGGTGCTGGGATTTGGGCCCTAGATATAACTAAAAGCAGCAACCAGCCTCATATCATCGCTGAGATAGAAGCGCCGGTACAAGCTGATATAGAAGGGCTGGCTTTGTTTGACGTAGATTCGCAAACTTACTTAATCGTATCTAGTCAGGGTAATAACAGCTATGCTATCTATCACATACATAATGAAAACCCTGAAGAATTGAAACTGATGGGGCTTGTTCAAATTGCAGCAGACAAAGATAAACAAATTGATGGGGTTTCAGAAACAGATGGACTGGAAGTCACCAACGCAAACTTGGAAGGAAGGTTCACTGAAGGGCTTTGGGTAGTGCAAGACGGTAGAAACGTCATGCCAAGCGAAACCCAAAACTTCAAGCTAATTTCTGGTACGTCACTTAAAGATGCGATCACAAAATTAGCGAACGCCAAGCCATAAGGCCACTAAAACATATAACGAGTAATACGTGCAGCAAATAAAAAGGAGGCGCTAAGCAAAGCCTCCTTTTTATATAGAATAAGCCTACCGGCGCTTTAGTATTATGCTCTGTTAGCCCAGCGCCGCATCTTCACCAAAGAGTGCACTTGCGATGCTTAACACTAATATGCCAAGTCTAAAAGTACTAACTGATTGGGTTTAGCCTAAACGACGTTTAACCCGCGCGCTGGTAACCATCATTTAATTGAACGTCAATAGCACGCAACACAGCAGTACGGTTAATTGAGCCTAAAAGCACGCCATCATCGTCTACGACAGGGTAAACCCGAGGTTTTTCTTTCAGCAGCAATTGCGCCAGCTCTATCACCGACATGTAAGGCTTAACTGAAACCACAGGGGTTTTCATGATTTCCCCTACCCTACAAATTTGCTCGCGATAGTAGCTCGACGCAATCATTTGGGCAATACAGTCTTGCTCAGATAAAAAACCAACAACTTTTCCCTTGCTGTCGAGTACCGGCCCCCCACTCTGCCCGCTGGCTAACAGCGCTTCAACGGCTTGCGCTACTGGCATATCAACATTCAACTTAACCGGATGAGTGTTCATATAATCACTGACTTGCAACGATTCCATATATTTTCTCCAGCCGCGATGCTCTTTGTACATTTATGTCTTGTAAGGTACCAATACTGATGAACGTAGCAGCTTTTTAGTTATTTATAATCAAGTGTGAAAGATTTCCCCCACACCTAAAGATTAGACCCAACACACTGACTAAGCCAGATTATTTAATATCAAAGCACAATTAATCCCGGTATATCGCTATGGTTATTTTTCCATTCATATCGATACTGGCACGATACATCCCTTTTGAATTAAAAGGCATTGCAATATTGCCCTCACCATCAATTGCGACCACTCCGCCTTCACCACCCGCCTTAACCAATATATCGTTAACTACTGTGTCAGCCGCTTTTTTTAACGATATTTCTTGATACTTCATTCGAGCACATATATCTGACGCCACATGATATCGAATGAAGTACTCTCCGTGCCCTGTTGCAGACACCGCGCAACTTTCGTTGTCCGCGTAAGTACCTGCACCAATTATTGGTGAATCGCCAATTCGACCATACCTTTTAGCGGTCATGCCTCCCGTAGAGGTACCTGCAACAATGTTTCCGTTACTGTCTAGCACTACCGCCCCGACAGTACCAAAGCGCTCGTTGCCTTGCTGTGTACCATAGCCTGTGTGTACCTGCGCCATTCTGGCTTTTGCTTTATCTAGCGCGTCTTTTCTAAACTCAGTATCAAAGACTTTATTATCAACTTGCTCAAGTCCATTTTGCGCTGCGTATTCTTCAGCACCTTTGCCAGACAGTAATACATGAGGCGACGAGTCCATAACTAAGCGTGCGGCTTCAATGGGACTTCGAATGGTTTTTACTCCCGCTACCGCACCCGCATTTTTGGTACCGCCATGCATAATAGATGCATCTAGTTCATGCTCACCGTCATACGTATAAACGGCCCCAATGCCAGCATTGAATAAAGGAGAACTTTCGAGAATTTTTATGGTTTCGACCACGGCCACTTCTCCCTTCTCACCGTTTTGTAAAAGGTAATAGCCATGAGTTACCGCATTTTCTAGAACGCGTTTATAAGCTGCCTCTTTTTCTAACGTCATAGAGGACTTTAAAATGGTGCCAGCCCCGCCGTGAATAGCTATTGCTACGTTTGTTTTTAATGGCTTATTAGTCGTTGAAGTAGCGTCGGCCGACGCTAGCGGACAGTTAATAAGCGTTAATGCTCCAACGGCTACGCCTATTTTTATCTGCTTTAACTTGCTTGTTATTGATGAGCCTTCATTCTTTGGAGCGGTTTCGCGCACGTTGGTGACTGTCATTATTTCTGCCCTTTTTTGTGATTTTATTTACTGTAGCCAAATTGTGAATGTCGTCAACGCCATTTAATTCCCTTTGCTGATAATGACCTTCTCAAAATGCCCACAAAACGGCGTTTGGTAATCAACAGTCAAGCGGTGTAAACTGCCCATAAATTAAAAATTAACGAATAATACGGTGGTTATGCATTCACCTACATTTCTTTGGTACGACTTCGAAACATTTGGCACAAGTCCCCAAAAAGACCTTCCTTGTCAATTTGCCGCTGTTAGAACAGATTTAGAACTTAATATCATCGGTAAGCCCATTAATATAATGAGTGCTATCGCCAACGATTACTTGCCTCATCCCGAAGCATGCTTAGTAACAGGTATAACGCCACAACAAACCATTCGCGATGGCTCAAATGAAGCAGATTTTGCGGCACGTATATTCGAGGAAATGTCAGTACCTAACACATGCAGCGTGGGATTTAACAGTATCCGCTTTGATGACGAAGTATCGCGCTACCTGTTCTACCGCAATTTTTACGACCCATATGCACGTGAATGGCGTAACGGAAATAGTCGCTGGGACCTTATTGACTTAGCCAGAGCGTGCTATGCACTCAGGCCTGATGGAATTAATTGGCCGCGTAGAGAAGATGGGGCACCAAGCTTTAAACTCGAAGCGTTAGCCGCGGCAAACAATATAGGTCATGACAATGCGCACGATGCGCTAAGTGATGTGTACGCCACTATTGCACTGGCGAAATTAATAAAAGATAAACAACCAAGATTGTTCGAATATGCTTTTTCTCTGCGCAACAAACACACCGTCATGCAGCAAATTGACATCAGCAAACCGTCAGTGCTGCTGCATATCTCTTCAAAACTTGCTGCTGCCAATGGGTGTTGCACTTGGGTAATGCCCATTGCTAAACACCCAACCAATAGCAATGCATATATTGCTGTTGATTTGTCTCACGACGTGGAAGCCTTACTCAGCGACCCTCCAGAGTTAATCAAACAAGCACTTTATGCACCCTCTGATACCTATGAGAAACCTGAAGAGCGCCCAGGCCTAAAACTTATTCATGTAAACCGTTCTCCCTTTATCACCACCGCAAAAGCAATGACAGAAGATAATGCGAAACGCTTAAATCTTAATCGTGATAAATGTCTTGATAACTACAGGAAACTGGCACAAATGCCAGATTTAGCGAATAAGCTAGTAAAAGTGTACGAGCAAGAACAGTATGACGCTGAGCTTGATATCGATTACGCACTCTACAGCGGCGGTTTCCTGAATGACGAAGACAAGCGATGGTGCGAACGCGTAATCTCTTCTTCGCCGGAGAATCTAGTCACATTAGCAAACGAAACACAGCATTCAAGGCTGAAACGTCAGCTATTTAGATACCGCGCGCGAAACTTTCCCAATACGCTAACAGCAGATGAAATGGTGCAGTGGCAGCATCACCGTCAAGCTCGCTTGACTGATCCAGCGTTTAACGGTTCGATAACCATAGAAAGCTACTTGATTAGGCTCGAGCAACTCGCACACGAACACGCAGATAACCCAGAAAAACAAGCAATCTTACGAGCACTTTATCAATATGCCGAAAACCTTTGACGACAGGTAAGCTTCATTTTAAATTACTAAAAATGATTTATCTTTGTGCGATTAAGTTCTCGCGCAGAGCTTCAGTTTTTTATCTATCGCGCCGATAACAATAAATTAGACGCAAAGGGATTACACAGTCATGAATGGCGTTACAATTAGCTTCGACAAAACACAGACCTACATTAACTTAATGCTCGAGCCGGCAGACTTTTCGAGCGAAGTTGATGTTAAAGAAATTAGACAGCTACTTGAGACCGGAGAGACTAAAGGTCTGTATATCTCAGAAGCGTCGCTCAAAACCGCGTGCGATGCTGCGAACCATTATTTTAAAACAAACGATGGAACCATCATTCAGGAACGCATTGGAGAGCGCAAGAATGCAGAATTAGAGTTTCGCGTTGGTGAAGACGCCATGCAGGCAAGTCTTATTCTCACCACGCCATATGGTGGGAAGCTTCCCTCACTTGCTACGGTCAAATCTTTAGCAATCAAAAACGGAATTTCTCGTGGATTGAGCATAAAAGTTATTCAAACAATGCTTAGTGCAGCGCGACAAGCTGCGCCTGGCACAGTGCTTGAAGAAATAATAGCGAAAGGGCTTCCTGCGAAAAACGGTAAAAACTCGAAGTTTATTCCGCTTGTTGAAAATGCCTTAGATCGCGTTCTCAAACCACAGTCAGGCAATGGAGAGCGCGTGGACATGCGAAACCTCGGTGAGGTCATTTGCGTAAAGGTAAACACTCCAGTTTTGACAAGGCGAGAGCCTACACAAGGACGCTCTGGCTTTGATGTCAGAGGTAATAAGGTTCCAGCAAAACCTGGTGAATGGCTTGAGTTTAGGATGGGCAGCGGCACGGTAATTTCTGATAGTGATGCGAATTTACTGGTATCTTCAATATCGGGAATGCCGAAATATCGCGACCAAATAATGAATATCGACGATACCTTTATTTGCAACGGCGTTAACGTTGGAACAGGGCACGTTTCCTATGAAGGTGCGGTTTTGGTAAATGGCGATGTTACCGAAAAAATGCAGATTAAAGCGTCTGGCGATGTCACAATTAACGGTTTTGTCGAGTCAGCCTATATCGAATCAGGTGGTGATATAATCATTACCGAAGGCGCAATGGGAAAAGTGAACGACGTACAAGGTGAGTTTCATTGTAAACTAGTCGCCGCTGGCAATATTCATATTCAACACGGACAAGGTGTCGACATTCAATGTAAAGGAAACACCACGATCGGCCGGCAGCTGGCTTATAGCCGTGTTCGCTGTGGTGGTGATGTGATTGTGGGCCAAATCGATAGACCCATGGGCAATTTATTTGCATGTGAGATCAGCAGTCACGGTAAAATTGAAGCTGGAACACTTGGCGCGGTATCCGGAAGTACATTAAAAGTCGATTTTAGCCCCGGCTTCAACCTGCTTTTGGAAAGGAAAGATTCGCTAGACGAGCTTCTTAAGCAAATAAAAGAAAACAACTTAAAGCACAAAGAAAAAATAACACTCATTCAAAACAAAAAAGTGCCAAAAGAGCTACAGGGCAAAGTGGCAGAGGCGCTTGAAATGTTCAACAATGAATCGGCTTTGTTAGAGTGGTTGGAAAATAAGGCTGATAAAGTAAGATCGGCGAAAGAAAGTTACCAAAGTGATATAAAACTAATCGCAAACAAAAGGCTTTACCCTGGGGTATCAGCAAAGCTTAACAACCGTAACTGGAGGTCAGACAGAGAATATGACCGTGCAAAAATTAGTTACGAACTTCACCAATGGCAGTACGAGCCTATCATTTAGCGACATTAGTCATACGTGAATTCAGATACGCTATTCGGCCGCGACAAAAGTGCCGTAGCCGAGCCGCGACGAATGGTAGAGTGCTTTAGTTGTTCGCTCTAGCCACTCTGAAAACTCTTCTGAATCCTTTAGTTCAGATATCCCCATTGCAAATTTAAACTGATCATTCAACGTGCTGTGCGCATTCATACAATCAAGCATACGCTGCGCAAGTGATTTTGCGTCGTTAATTTCAGTTTGTGGACACAAAATAATAAACTGCTCTTCACTAAATCGAGAAACAACATCAACTTCACGAACTGAATTCAAGCAACTCTTTGCTACCGCTTTAAGCCCGTCTTCTTTACGTTCTTGCTCTCTTCTTTCTTCGTCAGCCTCGCGAGAAACCAATTCCAAAATAATCATTGAGGCTGTGGTATGAAAACGTTGAAACCGCGAAATTTCCTCTTCTGCTCTTTGGATCATGTGATTGCGATTGTAAAGGCCAGTCACGGTATCATGGGCAGACAAAAATGAGAGGGTTTTATTCTTTTCAAGTAAGTTGGCTTGCAGTGAACTTATCTCTTCGTTTTTTTGTTTTATTATACGGGCATAAGATGTTAAGTAACGTTGTCTCCATACGGCCCATAATAAGAGCAAGATAACGATTACTATACATAGAAACATGACAGCATAATTGCGACTCTGCCTGATCTGGACATTGTGCCATTGTTTATAAATATCGACTTTTTTCTGCTCTGGGATAAGGGATATCGCTCGATTGATATCTTCAACTAGCCAATTAGAGGATTTCACAACGCCAAAAGACAGTGAATCAAAAGGCTCTGCATACCCGACAATAGACAAGTCGTTGAGCTTTAGATTATTGATATGCATATTGACGCTCATCAGGGAACCAACCATTACATCAAACTCCCCTTTTGCCAGCATTTTAAGCCCCTCTCTTTCGGACGGGATGAGTTTTAAACGAAGGCCTGGATAATATTTTGAAATATACTCTACTTGGCGGTATCCGCGAACAATGCCAACTGAACGGTTCCCAACCCCTGCATAACCTTGAAGCATAGGCGTACCGGTTTTAGCGACTAAAACATTTGGTGCCTCGAAGTAAGGCAAACTGAAATCAAGAAACTGTTTGCGATATTCTGAAGGATTTATCATAGGAATGGCTTGGCACTTTTCGAGCTGGACAAACTCTAGACTTTGCTGCCAGCTCTCTGTAGGAATTAATTGGAAAGTAACGCCAATTTTTTCACTGATAAGCTTCAAATACTGTGCAGATATTCCTACGTGTTGGCCATTGCGGATTGCTTCATAAGGTTCCCACGAAGGATCGATACAATATGTGACAGTTCTATTCGCATGCGAGTTAGTGCTTTCGAAATTTGACTGCGCGATCACACACTGCGCGAAGAAACCCATGAAAACCTGAAGTAAGATAAAACGTTTAACCAAAAACAACTAACCACCGAACGTCGTGAATATCACTCATTATAAGCGCGAAAATACACTGTACCACACCCAACTGTAAATATTTATCAATCAATGCAGACTGTTAATTAAGTCACATGATGCTTCTGTTTGAAAGCCGGGTCCTCATATTGCCTTTCCTCGATGATCAAGGATAGCTGAGCAACTGCATATTCGATGTCAACAAAGCGAAGATATAGTGGTGCAAAACCTATCCTCAAAATATCCGGTGCTCGAAAATCTGCAATGACACCTTGAGCTATCCATGCTTGGCATATCGCATAAGCGTCCTTATGCTTAAGCGCTATTTGACTACCGCGATTATCAATAACAGGGCTTGCGAAATCAAACGCATCCCAAACACCAGCTCTTTTAGCCTCACAAATAAAAAATGTCTGTAGTTTTTTCGATTTTTCATCAAGTGCTTTTAAAGAAACGTCATCAAAAGCCTCTAGGGCAGCACTTAAAATACTCATACCTATCACGCCGGGTGTACCTGACAAGTTTTGCTTGATGGACTGAGCTGGTTGGTAATCAGGCTCGAATGCAAACGGAGCAGCGTGCCCCATCCAGCCTGCAAGGGGTTGCTTGTAGCGTTGTTGATGGCGCTCAGCGACGTAAATAAATGCTGGAGAACCAGGCCCACCGTTGAGATATTTATAGGTGCAACCGACGGCGAAATCTACATGGGCATCGTCTAATTCAACAGGGAATGCGCCAGCGCTGTGGGCTAAATCCCACAGTGTTAATATGCCATGTTTGTGCGCCAACGCCGTAACATCTTTCATGTTTATCTTATTGCCAGAACGAAAATTTACCTGAGTGAGCATTAACACAGCGATCTCATCGTTAAGCGATGCTTCAATGTTGTGTTCATCGATATATTCAAGTCTATAATCATCGCCCAGCAGTTCGATAAGCCCTTGGACCATATATAAGTCGGTTGGAAAATTATCTTTCGTCGTTGCAATGACTTTTCGATGAGGTTGCATTTTAAGCGCTGCACTTAACACTTTAAAAAGATTGACTGAAATTGAATCACAACAGATTACCTGTCCACTTTTCGCACCAACAAGCGCTCCTATCTGGTCACCTACCTTTGAAGGTAGTGATATCCATTCATGCTTGTTCCAACTTGTGATGAGGTCACGTCCCCATTGCTCATTAACGACCTCTCTAGCTCGCAGTTCAGCGGCCTTCGGTAAGGGGCCCAAAGAATTACCATCCAAATAGACTGTATTTTCTGGTAGTGAGAACAATTCGCGCTTATGACGGATTGGATCTTTACTATCTAACTGCTCTGCAGAAAAAACCTTATTCATCATTTTTGCTTAAAACCTCAAATAAAGCATTGAAAGACGTGCTATCGGGATGTAACCAGTCAAAGTGACCACCATTTTCAACCGTTATTGTGGTAGCCCCCGACATAAACGCATGTTCGACTGGGACGATGCTATCGCTTGTACCTTGCATCAGCAGTATTGAAAACGCAATATCAGCTGCATGCGGGGTGGCATTTTTGTATTCATCGGCTAATTCCTTAGGCTCACCTCCCATAAAGTGGGGGGTTGCGGTTTGGCAACTATTGCTACCCAACGCGTACTTCTTCACGTCAGTTATAGCTGCAAGGCCTATGATGGTATTTAGCGAGACACCCTTAGGTGGATTTACTGTTTGGCCGGCCAAAAGTGCTAAATGTCCACCGGCAGAATGACCAATAACTGAAACCTGCTGGTATCGTTTTTCTTTTGCAATGTGCTTAAGAGATGCGTCGATTGCTAACGAGACATCCATAGCACTTCCAGGCCAACCGCCCCCTTCATCACCCGTACGGCGGTACTCAATTGCATAGACACCCACACCTCGTTCGGAAAGTGCATGATAAAGGCCTTCGGCGTGCGTCAAGTCAAATGCATTTAGCCAACATCCGCCATGCACAAAAATAACAGCTTGATCAGTCCTATTCTCGTTACCTGCTGTTTTCTTCGCATTCCAAACGGAAACAAATTGCAGAGGATCGTCACCATAACTAAACGATGAACTTTTCGTTGATGTAGGGAGCGCTTGCAAATCGCTATAGGGAATTTGGGTTCGGCCCACAACGCTGCTCATGATCACGTTTTCTTCGCGAGTCCCGTATTCTGCTGTTGCGGAAGACTCCCGTACGGGTTTTATTTGACCAGGTTGATTCGACTTACCGCCAATATTTTTTGTCGTTGTTGAACAAGCGCCTAGGACTAAGGCAAAACTGAGGGTGATAACTTTCTTATTCATATGTAAGACTTTTCTTTTTATTTAAACACAAGCGGTCGCAGCATTGGACCGCTTTCTGGTTAAATTACATTTATTTTATTATTGCTTACACGAAACAAACTAAAGCATCTCTATTGCCACCGCAACACCTTCTCCTCCACCGATACAAAGAGAAGCAATTCCTTTTTTACCATTACGTTGCTTAAGCGCATGAATAAGTGTGACCAGTATACGAGCCCCTGAAGCACCAATGGGATGGCCTAATGCGCATGCACCTCCTTTCACATTAACTTTGGTCTCATCTAAACCAAGTTTAGCGATGGCTAGCATCGTGACCATTGCAAATGCTTCATTGATCTCAAAAAGATCTACTTCTTCTTTTACCCACCCCGCCTTTTCAAGTACTTTTTCCATCGCGCCTACCGGTGCAACAGTGAAATTTTCGGGCTCTATAGCATGCGTTGAATGGGCTACTATTTTCGCGAGGGGCGCCATTCCCAGAGCCGCTGCTTTTTCTTCACTCATAACAACGAGTGCCGCAGCACCGTCTGATATTGAGCTAGAGTTCGCCGCTGTAACCGTACCATCTTTTTTGAAAGCAGGTCGCAATGTAGGTATTTTTTCTGGTCGAGCAGAGCCTGGGCCTTCATCTGTATCGATAATAGTATCACCCTTACGTGACGTAACCGTTACCGGTACAATCTCATCGGCAAAAGTGCCTGTATTTATCGCATCATGCGCTTTTGATAATGAACTTAATGCGAAATCATCCATCTTCCCACGAGTAATATTTTCTGCATCTGCCGTATCTTGAGCAAAACATCCCATGGCCTTGCCATCGTAAGCATTTTCTAACCCATCAAGCATCATGTGGTCAACGACCTGACCATGACCCATGCGGTATCCTGTGCGAGCTTTAGGCAACATATAGGGCGCATTGCTCATGCTTTCCATGCCACCGGCTACAACAACCTCTGCACTACCCGCTTTAATTAAATCGTGAGCCATCATGACTGACTTTAAGCCCGATCCGCACACCTTGTTTATTGTGGTAACGCCTGCGCTCAGGGGCAAACCTGCCCCCAAACTCGCTTGTCGAGCTGGTGACTGACCCAGGCCTGCAGGTAACACGCAACCCAGGATGACTTCATCAACGTGAGAGACATCTAGCTCTGAACATGCCGCACTTATAGCTACTTCACCGAGCTGTGTTGCTTTCAACGAAGACAAACTACCATTGAATCCCCCCATTGGTGTGCGTTTAGCCGAAACAATAACAACTGAATTACCACTCATAAAACCCCCTAGATATTTAATTTCATTTGGTTCGCTCACAGCATCGTCAAAGATGTATACAAATCTAGACACCCATTAAAAATACAAAAGCGCGTTGCCACTTTGAAAAATTGACGTTAGGAAAATGTTACTTTACCTTAACGTAAAATGTAATTAACGTTAACGTAAACCTGTATTTTGTGTGTGTCAACTTAACACTACGGCATGAAACAAAAGGCACTATGCCAATAATTCGGCAATCGTTGGTGCCGCCGATGTTAAGCACCACAAATCATGATTACATAACCCAAATTACAAAGACACCCATGCTAGAGCTGAGGTGTTAGATACGGCGCTGAAAAGGTACAAGCAATGAACAAGTGCGAGAAGGAACCAACTTACGCTATAGGCGAATTAGCGAGAGAATTTGACATAACGCCGCGTTCTATAAGGTTTTATGAGGAGCAAGGCCTTATGTCGCCAACGAGAACCGGGCAGAACAGAGTTTACCTTAATAAAGATCGCGTAAGGTTAAAACTGATATTACGCGGTAAACGTCTGGGCTTCTCTCTTGCAGAGGTTAAAACGCTCTTCGACATGTACGACAGCAATCCAAATTCAGCAGTACAGCTAGAAACAATGCTCAACATGAGTAAACAAAAGCGCGCTGTACTGGAACAGCAATTAGAAGACATCCAAATGTTAATGGCCGAGCTAGATGATGTAGAAGCTCGGTGTAGAGAAGAATTGGCAGAATTAAACCGAGGAAAAATTGTATGAACACCTCTTACCCTACTTTAAATTTTGGACTTGGCGAAGATATCGAAATGCTGAGAGACCAAGTTTATCAATTCGCACAGAACGAGATTGCGCCTATCGCAACGAAAGCAGACGAAGAAAACCAGTTTCCGAACCAATTATGGAAAAAACTCGGCGATATGGGTCTATTGGGTGTCACGGTATCAGAGGAATATGGCGGTTCCGATATGGGGTATCTCGCTCACACTATTGCAATGGAAGAAGTGAGCAGAGCATCTGGCGGTATTGGATTGAGTTATGGAGCACATTCAAATTTGTGTGTAAACCAAATATACAAAAATGGTAATGAGGCTCAACGAGAAAAGTACCTACCTAAACTTGTCACTGGTGAGCATATTGGGGCACTAGCAATGAGTGAGCCAAATGCGGGTTCTGATGTTGTAAGTATGAAATTGCGAGCAGAGAGACGAGGCGATACCTATATCCTTAACGGAAACAAAATGTGGATCACCAACGGCCCCGATGCCCATACTTTTGTTATTTACGCCAAAACAGACCCCAATGCAGGGCCGAAAGGGATTACTGCATTTTTAGTAGAGCGTGACTTCCCTGGGTTTAGTCGAGCACAAAAATTAGACAAGCTAGGAATGCGTTCTTCAAACACGTGTGAACTAGTGTTCGAAGACTGTGAGGTGCCAGCGGAAAATGTGCTGGGCAACGAGGGAGAAGGCGTCAAGGTGTTAATGAGCGGCCTCGACTACGAACGTCTCGTTCTATCGGGAGGGCCTCTCGGTATTATGCAGGCATGCATGGATATCGTTGTTCCTTATATTCACGATAGACAACAGTTTGGCCAGTCCATCGGTCAGTTCCAGTTGGTTCAGGGCAAAGTTGCGGATATGTATACTCAGATGAATGCTGCGAGAGCTTATGTTTACGCTGTCGCTAGATCTTGTGATAGAGGTGAAACAACGCGAAAAGACGCCGCCGGTGCTATTTTATACTCGGCAGAGTTAGCAACAAAAATGGCATTAGACGCTATACAGTTACTTGGGGGCAATGGCTACATCAATGAGTATCCTACTGGCCGTTTACTTCGAGATGCCAAGCTGTACGAAATTGGTGCGGGAACGTCGGAAATCAGAAGAATGCTTATCGGGCGAGAATTATTCAACGAATCTAGATAGTCGCAGTTTGGGTGTCTTGGAATTATTACCGCAACTCGTTTACCAAGACACCCACTCAATAGTAGTACAACGTTTATCAAGACACCCACGCATCCATTAACCTTAACTTGGGTGTCTAGATAGGTAAAAGACGCAATAGATGTGTGTCTTGAATTCATCAACAAGGAGGGGTTATGCCCGTTCTTAGCTCAAAAATAAATACTAAATCTGACACGTTCAAAACCAACAGTGAGCATATGCAAACTCAGGTGAACGATTTAAAAGAAAAAATAGCGAAGATTTCAGAAGGTGGTGGAGCACAGGCTGCTCAGCGTCACTTGTCACGGGGCAAGCTACTCGCAAGAGATAGAATAAATGCACTTATTGACGACAACACGCCGTTTTTAGAAATCGGTCAGTTGGCGGCATGGGAAGTCTACGACGATTATGTGCCCTGCGCGGGCGTTGTTGCAGGTATCGGCATGGTGTCTGGTACCGAGTGCATGATTGTGGCTAATGATGCGACTGTAAAAGGTGGTACATACTATCCCCTTACAGTCAAAAAACACTTACGAGCACAGACAATAGCTGAGCAAAATAATCTGCCTTGCATCTACCTGGTAGACTCTGGAGGCGCAAACTTGCCTCGGCAAGATGACGTTTTTCCTGACAGAGAACACTTTGGTCGAATTTTCTTCAATCAGGCAAACATGTCAGCTAAGAATATCCCTCAAATTGCTGTTGTTATGGGGTCATGTACTGCTGGCGGAGCTTACGTTCCCGCGATGGCTGACGAAAGTATAATAGTTAAAGAGCAAGCAACAATATTTTTGGGAGGCCCTCCTCTAGTTAAAGCTGCAACTGGAGAAGTGGTTACTGCTGAAGAACTTGGCGGCGGCGATGTGCATACTCGGATATCAGGTGTTGCTGACCACCTAGCGAACAATGATCATCATGCCTTGTCACTCGCTAGAAGCGCCGTCGCGCGGCTAAATCGTAAAAAAACGGTTGCCCTAGACGTGAAGCCAGCCAAATCACCTAAATACGATCCGAAAGAAATATACGGCGTTGTTCCTGCTGATAGCAAACAAACATTTGATGTTCGAGAAATTATCGCCCGCGTTGTTGATGATTCAGATTTTGATGAATTTAAACCATTGTACGGGACAACCCTAGTATGCGGCTTTGCAAGAATTTTTGGGTTTCCTGTGGGTATTGTGGCAAACAACGGCATATTATTTGGCGAAAGTGCTCTTAAAGGTGCACATTTCGTTGAGCTATGTGCAATGCGAAAAATTCCGTTAGTTTTCTTGCAAAACATAACGGGATTCATGGTTGGAAAACAGTATGAGCATGGTGGAATAGCAAAGCACGGAGCCAAAATGGTTACCGCTGTTGCATGTGCAAATGTCCCTAAACTCACCGTATTGATAGGAGGAAGCTTTGGTGCCGGTAACTATGGGATGTGCGGCCGAGCTTATGATCCTCGTTTCCTTTTCATGTGGCCGAATGCACGTATCTCAGTGATGGGTGGGGAGCAGGCAGCTGGCGTTTTGGCACAAGTTAAACGCGACCAAAAAGAGCGCTCTGGTGAGCATTGGAGCGAAGAGGAAGAACAAGCATTCAAACAACCTGTTATCGACACTTATGAAAAACAAGGACATCCATATTACGCATCTGCTCGCTTATGGGATGATGGGGTAATCGATCCTGCTGATACTCGTCTTGTTCTAGGGCTGTCTCTTTCTGCAACTTTCAATAAACCTATTGAAGACACCCAGTTTGGCATATTTAGAATGTAGGAGATGCGTGAAATGGAAAATGCTGTGACATACCACGTTGATGACAAAAGAGCCGCTGTCATCACATTGAATCGAGCGGAAAAACACAATGCGTTTAACGACGAAATGATCCAAGAGCTTACTGCTCTCTTCGAACGCGCGGGTCATGATGACTCTGTGCGAGCGGTTATCTTGCGTGCCGAAGGAAAAAGTTTCAGTGCTGGTGCTGATTTAAACTGGATGAAAAAAATGGCAAGTTACTCGGAGCATGAGAACGAAAAGGACGCTCTTGCTCTAGCAACAATGCTGCAGACACTCTACACCCTTCCAAAGCCAACAATCGCAAGGGTTCAGGGCGCCGCATTTGGCGGAGCCGTTGGGCTTGTAGCTTGTTGTGACATAGCGATTGGAAGCAAATTAAGCAAGTTTTGCTTAAGTGAAGTAAAAATAGGTTTAATTCCAGCCACCATAAGTCCCTACGTTATTGAAGCCATGGGCGCTCGCACTTGTCGACGTTACTTCCAAACAGCGGAAGTTTTTTCTGCACGACGAGCCCGAAGACTTGGGCTTCTTAGTGAAGCGGTGTCTGAAGATGAATTAGATAGCACCATTGATAATATTGTATCGAACATCATAAAAAACGGCCCGAATGCAACAGCTCAAGCCAAATCACTCGTGCAATGGGTGTCAAGTCAGGAAATTAACGACGCCCTTCTTCCTCAAACAAGTAAATTGATTGCGTCCATCCGAACGTCTCAAGAAGGGCAAGAAGGGTTAAGCGCTTTTCTCAATAAACGCAATGCATGTTGGGTGGAGGCTCAAAATGATAAATAAATTATTAATCGCTAATCGCGGTGAGATAGCTTGTCGCGTTATCAAGACAGCCACAACATTAGGTATTAAGACCGTTGCGGTATATTCTGATGCTGATAAAAATGCAATGCACGTGAATATGGCGGATGAGGCAATTTATCTAGGTGCTAGTCCATCTAAAGAGAGCTATTTGAAAGCCGAACTAATTATTGAAAAATCAAAAGAGCTCGGTGTTGACGCAATTCATCCTGGATATGGTTTTCTTTCCGAAAATGCTAAGTTCGCTACACTCTGTGCTGAAAACAATATTATTTTCGTTGGTCCACCGGCATCAGCAATAGAGGCGATGGGCTCAAAGTCTGCAGCCAAAAAAATTATGGAAGATGCTGGGGTACCACTCGTACCTGGCTATCATGGTGATAATCAAGACGAATCAACTTTAAAAGCGGCAGCGGATGAGATGGGTTACCCTGTTTTATTGAAAGCAGCTGCAGGTGGCGGTGGTAAAGGAATGCGTCAAGTTTGGAGTGGCTCAGAATTCACCCAAGCGTTAAATGCAGCTAAACGAGAATCAATGGCCAGTTTTGGCGATGATCATATGCTCGTTGAAAAATACCTTACTCGCCCCCGTCACGTTGAAATCCAAGTATTTTGTGATGAACTCGGTAATGGTGTTTACCTTTTCGAGCGTGACTGCTCGGTGCAAAGAAGGCACCAGAAGATAATCGAAGAAGCCCCTGCCCCCAATATGTCTCAAGAAATTAGAGAGAAAATGGGGGAAGCTGCAATAAAGGCAGCTAAAGCGATTAACTATGTTGGCGCTGGGACAGTAGAATTTCTTCTCGATGAAGATGGCTCATTTTATTTCATGGAGATGAATACGCGTTTGCAGGTTGAGCATCCTGTTACCGAAATGATCACTAATGAAGATCTCGTTCAGTGGCAATTAACCGTCGCGGAAGGTAAAGCACTACCTAAAACACAGCAAGAGTTGGTACTTTCTGGCCATGCATTTGAAGCACGAATTTATGCTGAAGATCCAGATAACGAATTCTTGCCTTGCACCGGTACACTAAACTTACTCAGGCCGCCCGTTCAAACTGAAGTAGTGAGAGTAGATACGGGTGTAAGAGAAGGCGATGAAGTTAGTGTCTACTACGATCCTATGATCGCCAAACTGGTTGTTTGGGGCGAGTCTAGAGAGATTGCGCTAAAAAGATTAATTCATGCATTGAATAACTACTACATAGAGGGTTTATCAACAAATATTAGCTTCTTGAAAAGGGTTGCTAGTCATGATGCTTTCCAAAATGCGGAGTTAACAACAACCTTTATTGATAAGCATAGTGACTCTTTATTTACGAGTGAAAACGAAAGGTTCTCTCAATCTATTCTTCCTGTCATGACACTACTGACCATTTTAAAAAGACCAAGTCACCTGTCAGAAAGTGATAATTCTTCAGCCCCTTGGCAGAAATCAGGACCATGGAGATGTAATTCACACCACCGAGAAACGATTGATCTTTTGGTAAAAAATGAGGTTATTTCCGTCACGGTTACCTACAGCAATGATGAGCTTTTACAGATTTTTAAAATGCAAATAGGGCAAAATGAATTTACTGTAGAAGGTGTGGTCAACGAGAATCAAATTCGCACTATCGTAAATGGCCACAGAACTTCCCATGTGTTTTCCGCTGTGAACGGTGAGTATACACTCTTCAACAAAGACACCCATATCTCATTTTCAGTTGTACCTCCTTCACTCGGTGAAGAGCAAAATTCAGACAGTGATGCTGCCTTAGAAGCACCAATGAATGGGACAATAGTTGCACTTTTGGTTGAGCCCAATGCCCCAGTAGAGAAAGGGCAACCTATACTCGTTATGGAAGCAATGAAAATGGAGCATACAATAACAGCTCCGCAAGATGGGGCCGTAGAAAGCTTTTTCTATCAGCCAGGAGAACTGGTGGATGGCGGTGCAACCTTGCTCTCGTATCAACCCAAAAGTGCTGGGAACAAGGAGGACTAATGGCTTTTCCGTCACAAGTTTCGATCGTTGAAGTTGGTCCGCGAGACGGCCTTCAAAATGAGAAACAGATACTGAGCGTGGAAGACAAAGTGCGACTTATTGAAAGTTTGTCTGCAACTGGGCTAAAAAGGATAGAAGCTGGAAGCTTTGTCTCACCCAAGTGGGTTCCTCAAATGGGAAATTCAATGGATGTCTTTACTACACTTAACCGTTCAAAAGACGTCACTTATTCCGCGCTAACCCCAAACTTAAAAGGTTTAGAATCTGCGCTATCAGTGGGTGTCAAAGAAATAGCAGTCTTTGGCGCTGCTTCGGAATCTTTTTCACTAAAAAATATAAATTGCTCTGTTTCAGATAGCCTTAAGCGGTTCGAACCCGTTGTTGAGCTAGCACGCGCCAATGGCATAAAAGTACGAGGCTATGTTTCTTGTGTGATGGGCTGCCCCTATGAAGGAAATATTGCGCCTACGTCTGTTGCCTCAGTATCAAAGGCAATGCTTGATATGGGGTGTTATGAAATCTCCCTTGGCGATACGATTGGCACTGGCACTCCTTCACACACAAAGAGGCTGTTAGATGAAGTACTTAAGTATCTACCATGTGAAAAAGTTGCGGCTCACTTTCACGATACTTACGGACAAGCACTGGTAAATTTATACACCGCTCTCGGATATGGCATCGCTACGATTGATTCCTCCGTCTCGGGTTTAGGTGGATGCCCATACGCTAAGGGTGCCAGTGGTAACGTCGCGACCGAGGATGTGCTGTATATGTTAAACGGCATGGAGATCTCTACGGGTGTTGATATGGCTAAGCTACTAAATACATCAAAGTTTGTAGCGAAGCTTCTTGGCCGACCGCCAGTATCAAAAGTTGCAAACGCGCTTTGCGCATAGCAAGACCAACTAAACGGCAGAGACCTTTCAAAGGGTATCTGCCCTTTTTAAACATGGAATTTATAACTAATACTATTTGCCCTCCTCTAATTTAATGAGATAGCTTCAAGTCCACCCGTTATAGAAGATTGTCAGATTACAAAGTAGATAGCGATTGGCACCTAAACCAAAGCATTGGGTGTCAAACATCTGTTGAGTCAAAAGCAAAATCATTGCTTTTATCTAGGATAAGCTATTAAAAACGGTCCGTTGTTCAGGTTTTACTTATCTATTTAAGTGTTAAATTTAAGCTATGTTTCATCAATTAAACCTTGTCATGGCACAAAGCAGAAAATCCCTTATTTGTCTTGAGAATACCCCCTATTACCATTGCGTAACACGATGTGTGCGCAAAAGCTTTTTATGCGGTTTCGACAGAAAAACAGGACAAAATTATGAATATAGAAAAGCTTGGATAGAAAAACGTATTCACTTTCTAGCAGAAGTATTCTCCATAAAAGTCTGTGCCTACGCGGTGATGAGCAATCATATACACCTTGTTTTGTACGTTGATAAAAATACGGTCCAGTCTTGGTCTACTAAAATGGTACTGTGTCAATGGCATAAATTACATAAAGGTTCTGCCCTTACGCGTAAATTTCTTCAAAATGAAAAGCTTTCCGAGTCGGAATTAGAGATGGTAGAAAAAACAGCCGAATTATACCGTCAACGGCTTTTTAGCATTAGTTGGTTTATGAGGGATCTTAATGAGTTCATTGCGAGAAAAGCCAACAAAGAAGACGATTGTACAGGCCGTTTTTGGGAGGGACGTTTCTTTTCTCAAGCACTTTTGGATGAGCGAGCGGTCATAGCATGCATGGCCTATGTTGATTTAAACCCAATAAGAGCCGGAATAGCACAATGTTTAAACACATCACAATACACCAGCATTCGGCGTAGAATAAAACTTGATTCAAATGGTGAAAAGTCCGTAGCCTTTGTGCCATTTTCAGAGCAAACGGAGACAAAGCTGCAGTTTAGATTAAGCTTTAGTTTCAACAATTATTGTGAATTATTGGTCAACTCTATATCAGTATGCAATAAGGCAGAGCATAGCCACACATTAGCGGTCACTGGCATTACTTCAAAAGTCAATAAGTTCGGTTTTAAAGAGTATCAATGGCAAGCGCTTGTAAAACACTTTGGAACGCTATTTGGCGTTGCGATAGGCAGCCCACAAGCGCTCAATAAATTTAAACAGCTTACCGCCAGAAAGAGAATCATGGGCATGGGCGCTGCTAAACTACTCTTCAGATAAAGTCTATTTTTCGTTTGTTAAAAACAGAGTCGACAACGTTGCGAGTAACAGCATTGCTGTCATTACATAAACAACTGAAAATGGGAGCATGGGTGTTAATAAAGCATAAATTGCGCCAAAGGCTAAGAGGATAAAGCCAATCGCTGTATTAGAAAACCCAACTAATTCCGTCCTCTTTTGCCCACTTTTCACGTCCAAACTGTAAGTTTTTCTCCCTGATCTCACACCCGTGTGAGCAACTGAAAGAACAAAAAACAGTCCCGCAGAAATCCATAAACTCGGAGAATCTATGAATAACAAACCAGCACATGCAATAAATGCCAAAGAGCCGGCAAGCTGTAGCGTCAACTTGGCACTTTTGTCTGAAATGTTACCCCATATGTATGACGATATAAGTGCTGCGAGCGCTTCTGAGGCAATGTATATAGGCAAAAGGTCAGATGCTTCACTCTGCTTTTCTAGCATAAAATAAGGGGCTACTAGTGCAGAATGAACAAAAAGCCCTCTTACGAGAATAAACTTAATCACATCTTTATCAGCTTGTAATTTAAACGCACTTTTTTCTGCTATTTCTACCTCTGTTTTAAGTGGCCACATCCAAATTAACGTAAAAGCGAAACACAAAATACTGATTGCCAGCATCATTGTTATTGCTAGCTGATCCAGCTTTTCATCGAAACTAACTAAAGGCAGTGCAATAAGCAGCGTACAAACTCCGGATATGGTAGCAGCCTTACCTAATAACTTCCCACGCTCGCCCTTAGCGGCTACATCCGCTGCAATGTCCTTAAGGGTTAGTGAACAAATTGACCGTCCTAAACTTAGTGTTGCTAGAAAACTAAGTACCAATACCCCCGTGGTTATCCCAGAAGAAAAATAAAATGAAATAAGCACGGCGGTAATAGAGAAGAGTTGAACAAACATGCCGATGCGCCACACTTTATGTCGATAAGGCTTTTGGCTAAGGTAAATGCTAAGCAGCGCCTGAGGAAGCAGCGCACCGGATTCTCGAATTGGCACAAGCCAACTTATCATCCATGCTGGTACTCCTGCCGCTAGCATCAGCGCTGTCAGGGTTGTCTTGGCCGAAATAAGGAGGTCAGCAATCTTGTTGAATGAAAGCCCGGTGATGAGACGTTGTTTGTTATCCACGATACGGTAGAAAATTTGTTTTCTTCTTATACATGAAGGCCTTTCTCACAGATCATCTATGCATGCTATTTATTAGTCTTGGTTCTCTACTACTGTCTTCAAATTTTCTAGGCCCAACTCAAAATCGGGACCAATCATTGAATCCATCAACAAAACAAAGTAACGATTAATAGGGTTGTTATCTACCACTCCTTCATCCTTCCATACAACCCTACTGCCTTCCGGGCTTTGAGAAATAGAAACAACGCCTGTCGACCCCATATCGAAATCTGGAAAATAAAGACGATAAACGACTTTGCTGTTATGTTCTAATTGGGTAATTTCCATTTCGCCGTTTCCTTCGGTCTCACTTCTCCATACCGACCGCATTCCTATTGCACGGTCAGGGCCGAAGTAATCAAGCTTCATATTCGGGTCTCGCTTAAACCACACTCCCCATTTTTGCCACTCTTTCAAATCTACAATGTAGGGATAAACATCTGAGGGGGCTGCCTCAATTACTACTGAACGCTCTACACTGTATTCCTTCGGTAAAACAAAGCTAATAGCAACTAACAGCGCAATAAGTATTCCTATAAAAATTAGTAACTTTCGTAAGACGCCCATAATTAAACTCCAATGCAGTAGTGAACATTAAATATAACATTTAATTAACATATGTCACTTTTCAAAAATAATGATTTTTAAAGACTGTCTCATAGCTTAAATAGCACAAACGTCATAACGCATCATTTCACTTAGACGAAGTAGTGGGTGTCTTGTTTTCCTTAGAAACTGTTGGATGTCTTCGTTGTTCATTTGGATGTCTGCGTAATGCATAAGTAAGAAGTCACTCTCACTACAGTGCTATGACCTACCGGTTAATAATATTGCATAAACCTGGTTACCAAGTATCTGAGAACACCGTAAGTATACAAACTTGACTGTCTTTCTAATTGATCTTGTGTAATATGGATTGAGCGAATGATTATCTTTACAGGCTACACCGATTTTTCGTGTTAGCTCTCCCCTATTTAGTGTTTATTTTTACCAAATTAAATTTATCGTTTTGTTACAGGAGTTTTTAGGAAATGGCAGACCAGAGTTCTCGTTATATCAGTAACCTAACACGCGATACATATGCTTTAATTTTAGCAGGTGGTAAGGGTTCAAGGCTGCACGAGCTCACAAATTGGCGTGCAAAACCCGCGCTTTATTTTGGTGGTAAATTTCGAATCATCGATTTCCCTTTATCGAATTGCGTAAACTCGGGAATTCGTCGTGTTGGCGTTGTTACACAATACAAGTCGCATTCACTCATACGACACCTTGTTCGTGGTTGGGGCCACTTTAAAAAAGAACTTGGTGAATCAGTTGAAATATTGCCCGCGTCTCAGCGCTTTTCAGACAACTGGTATGAAGGTACAGCTGATGCAGTATTCCAAAATATAGATATCATTCGCGATGAGTTGCCTACTTATGTCATGATTTTATCAGGTGACCATATTTATCGAATGGACTACGGTGATATGCTGGCTAAACACAAAGAGTCTGGTGCAAAGATGACCGTTTCCTGTATGTCCGTACCTATCGAGGAAGCTGCAGGGGCTTTTGGCGTGATGTCTGTAGACGAAAATTATCGGATAAACGGATTTCAAGAGAAGCCAGCGAATCCAGCCCCCCTCCCTAACGATAGCTCTCGCTGCCTGGCGTCGATGGGCAATTACGTTTTTGACACAGAGTTCCTTTTCGAGCAGTTGCGGGTTGACGCTGAGAATATGGGCTCCCAAAGAGATTTCGGTAAAGATATTATTCCATCAATCATAGCAGACCACCCCGTATATGCTTATCCATTCGAAAAAAGCGGCGGAGATAACGCTTACTGGCGAGATGTGGGCACTATCGACTCGTTCTGGGAAGCGAATATGGAAATGGTGGCACCAGTACCTCAATTGAACTTATATGATAGAAAATGGCCCATATGGACATATCAAGAGCAACTCCCCCCTGCAAAGTTTGTTTGGGAAGATCATGACCGACGTGGTGAAGCCATTAATTCCGTGGTATCTGGCGGATGCATCATTTCAGGTTCAACACTGAGATCCTCCATTTGCTTTTCTAACGTAAGAGTACACTCTTACGGCTTAATTGAAGACGCCGTTATCCTACCCGATGTTGAAATAAAGCGTCATTGTAAACTGAAGAAAGTGATCATTGACAGGGGGTGTGTCATTCCCGAGGGCACCACCATTGGCTATGATCATGAACAAGACCGTTCTCGCGGGTTTCGAGTATCTGAAAAAGGAGTCGTCCTTGTTACGCGAGAAATGCTAGGGCAACCTGTTGGTGGATTAATTAAAGCGAAGTAGATTAGTCAATTAATCCACCGATATTAAGGCTCAGTTCGAGAACGGTTGGGCCTACTCTTTGTTCCATTCATTTAAAGTGCTAGTAATAAATTCAGCAACCATCTCTGGTTGCTCTAGAGGAAACATATGCCCTCCAGGGAGTTGAGTATGTTCAATAGCGTTTTGTTTCATTAAGCGCATGTACATTTCAGGTTTACATACGTTACTTTTATTCCCTGTTACCAGGACCGCTGGACATTTCAGTTTTCCAGTATATTTGGCTAGATTGTGTGGTACGTTTCTGAAGAGTGCTGCTTCAACGTCTGCTTTGAATGTCAGTGAAATATTGTCGCCTTTACGCGCTGTTACTGCTGTTACGTAATCTCTCACACATCGCTTGTCCATATCTCTAAATAACGATTTCCCGTGAAAATACGCCACCATATCTGTAGAGCTTGGCCATGATGTTTTTCTAGTTTGCGCTAATTTTGCTGGAGTAAGTTTATTAATCAAAGGCGTGTATTTAGCGAATTTAAAAAAGTGACTTAGCGGCCCAACAACTAATGGCGGATCGAATAAGATAAGCCCTCTAAACAACTCGGGAGCCTCACAGGCTGCCATGTAAGTCACTACAGCACCAAACGAATGTCCTATCCCGTAAACACCTCTAGGATCTTTGTTTTCTTTTTTTACGTGCCTTATCAACTCAAGTACTTGGTTACGCCAATTTCCATTAACCGGTAACGCGGGGTCGTGACCAAAACGTTCTACATGTATACGGCGAAAATGCCTTGGGAGGGCACTAAATAATGTGTTGTAGCTGCCGGCAGGAAACCCGTTTGCATGCGCAAAATGAAAGCTTAGTTCAGACGAGGTCAAATTTTTGCTCCAATTAAAACTAATAAGGGGGCGTACACTGCCCCCTTTGCGTCGCGCGCAATAGTACTATAACCCTCTCGATTCCGCCATTTCCCAGTCTTTCACGATTTTAGTGCTCGTCCATAGAAATACAGCGATAGAAAGCGTATAGGGCACAACTAAATATATCAAAGCTTGCCGTAAAGCCTCTGTTTCACCGAGTTCAGGGACAAGTGCCTGGCTAATTATCCCAGTCAAGGTAGGCCCGCCACCAAGCGCTATAATGTTAAGTACAAAGAAAAACAAAGCTGTAGACATTGCTCTAACGTTCAGCGGCGCCAGTGTTTGTGCCATGGCAAAGCTCGGCCCTAAATACGATCCACTGGTGAACAACAACAACGCCATCAAACCTACCGATAACCATAAGTCAGTTACCTGTAGTGAAATATATAATGCGGGAAGACCTATTATCAGCATTATTGCAGGCAGCAACGCGTATGCTTTTTTATTGTGCTTACCCCAGCGATCTGCAATGTAGCCGCCTAACCATACGCCTGAAGCGTAAGCCGTTCCATTGATAATTCCAAATACAATTAGCAGCTGTGTAATATCAAGCCCGGCAAAAGCGCGCACATAATAATCAATAACCCACGTAGAAATAGCATAATTGCCAAACGATCCAAATGAAATACCAAGTGCCATCCCCCACCACGTCGGAATTTTTAACAGCATTTTTAAAGATGCTTTTACACTTGGCTTATTGACGCCGTCAGCCTGTTGTACCGATGCTGTGCGAGCAGGCTCTTTCACCGTGAACTTGAGCAATAAAGCCAGCAATACGCCTGGTATTCCTACGCTGTACATTACTATTCTCCAGTCGGCAGAGCCTCCCTGGAGAAAAAATGCCGATGCAAAAAATGCAAGCATGACACCAAAAGGAATTCCTAACGAGTAAATGGCAAGTGCCCCGGCCCGTTTTTCTTTGGGAAATAAATCGGAAATTATGCTGTGTGATGGTGGGCTACCTCCCGCCTCGCCTATTCCCACCCCAATTCGGGCTAATGCTAACTGAAGATAGTTCGCTGCAAGCCCTGATGCGGCGGTGAAACCACTCCAAAGCGTCAAAGATATAGCGATAATATTGACACGGCTATACCTGTCAGCCAACCATGCTATGGGTATCCCCATTACTGTATAAAGCAACGCAAAGTAAATCCCCTTTAGCCAACCTAATTGCGCATCATCTAAACCAAGGTCCGCTTTGATAAAGGGTGATAAGATGCCAATAATCTGTCTATCTATAAAGTTAAAGGCATATACCAATGTAAGAATAAATAACACATAGTTTCGATAACTTTTGGATGCTCCTGCCGAGCTAGCAGAAACCCCTTCGACATGCGATTGGGCCATATCAGTCCTTATTAATGATGGAATCCCAGTCTAAGCATCTGGTTAAAAAAATCACAACTTATTGTTACTTATTTGTTAACATAACGAAAATTTCTAAGAGAGTCTTTTCGTCGTCTAGGGGTTGAGGTAGGATTACAACTCTTCCACTCATCAGACCACATGAAATCACATGACAGTAGACGAACTTCTCAATATCCCGCAATTATCTCAAACATCTGAAAACTCATGGAAAGTGGATGGCTTAATTATACCCAAAACGTGGGGCCAAGGCAGAACTGCATTTGGTGGTATTTCTGCGGGCATGCTTTACAGTGCGGTAAAGCAACAAATTACCGATAAACGTGTTTTACGGTCCTTTACCACAAACTTTGTTGGGCCACTGGCATTAGAAACGCCATTTTCAATAGAAGTAACACTACTTAGAACCGGTAAGAATGTTTCACAGTTCACCGCTCATGCCATTCAAGAGGGAAAAAGCTGCGTTTTTTCACAAGCCTGCTTCGGTGTCGCGAGACAATCTTCCATTAACGTGATTAACACCGACACGCACGAGATGCCAGCCCCTAATAAAGCCAAGTTTATTCCTCAAATTCCCAAAGTGACACCGAAATTTTTGCGGTATTTCGACTTGGCGATTGAAGACGGTGGCATACCATTTACGCGAAGAAAAACCAGTCACTATAATGGCTTCATGCGTTTTAAGCATGCGCCCGAGTGCATAACAGATGCACACATTATTACTATGATAGATGCATGGCCTCCAACGCTTCTTCAAATGATGAAATTGCCAGCGCCCGCCAGCACTGTCAGTTGGAACCTTGAGTTCATTCATCCACACAAACCCGTCACGCCAACAGACTGGTTTGCTTACAAAGCGCATACTCGGCAAGCGGCTGATGGCTACGGGCATACAGAGGCAACTATCTGGGATAAAGACAATGAGGTTATAGCGATCAGTCGCCAAACAGTGGCAGTGTTTGACTAGTCGCTTGCGCTAATTACTTCAATAAAGCATGAAGGCATTGGGATTAAATAACGATATCACCGAAATACACTGCAAGTTGGTGATATCGAGTGCATCTTCTAGGTCTTCACGCTCTAATGAAAGTGGCTCATGAAGTTCGGGCTTTAAATTGTGATAGCTAGGATAGATCTCTGGATTTACATTATCCAGCGCTAACACGTAGGAAAGTTGTAGTATCTGTTGATCGACACTTTTCGAGCCGCTGTCTTCCGTTTTATGTATCGTTGAAATGGGCGCGTAGATGGATTCTGGTATGCCCCACTTCTCTGCTAATCGCGCAGACAATGCAGCATAAGTAAAACCCAACACGCCAAATTGTAGTTCAGCAGGTGTTACACGCGCATTAAATGCCTGACAGCGTATTGCTGAATCTCGCATTATAGACACCACTACCAGCTCGCCAATATTATGTAGTAAACCAGCCACGAAATAGCGCTCTGGCTCTCGGATATTGCGCATATCAGCAAAATATTTAGACAACAAACCACAAGAGACGCTTTGCTCCCAAAATTTATCTAAATCAATATCTTGGCCATCAACATCACTGAAGGCTTGACTCACGCCGTAAGCTAAAGCCAAATCGTAAGTCGACCGAGTTCCAACAACCTGAACCGCTTTTGAGATAGTATCTATCTTGTTGGGGAAACGATATAAAGCAGAGTTAGCAACACGTAACAGATGAGTAGCAAGAGAAGGATCGAATGAAATGATATCCCCGATATCATTGATGCTAGACGCCTCATCATCCATGCAAGCTTTCAGGCGTGTGACCGATTCGGGCAGTACAAATAAATTTTCCGCTTTTGATACGATTTCATCTAGATTCATTTGTGCACTTTTCTCCGATGCAGCTCGCAGTCGTTGATATCGATTTTCAGAAATGCCTATTAATTATGTATAGGTCGAATTTACTTGCTGGTCAATATTTTACGCCTAGTAAAAAAGTATGACTTCTACAGCAAAATTAGATGGTTTTGTTCCATAAACTGTTTTGGCTTATGGCTTTTTTGTTTTCCTTATTGAGAAAGAAGTATATCTTTTACAACCCTCTACATATACAAGCAATCTCTTTTTATCAAAAAATCTCATTGTAATAGATTTTTAGCATTAGCTATTTTAGGGAAAAGGAACGCAAGTGGATGCGTTAGAAAACGTGATAAACTATTAACAGAAATAAACAGCTAAATTGTGTAACTAAAGATGCTAAAAACAGTGGTAATTGGGTATGTATGGCCCGAGCCGAAATCGTCTGCTGCCGGACAAAACATGCTTTCGATTTTAAAATCATGTCGTCAAGCCGGATTTGAATTGACATTTCTCACAGCAGCAACAGACAGCGACCACAAAGCCGACCTGGCATCATTAGGAGTAACTTGCCAGCAAGTTGCCCTTAATTGCAGTAGCTTTGACCACCTTATAAAAAAAATAAATCCAGACATTGTAATATTTGACCGCTACATGACGGAAGAGCAGTTTTCATGGCGCGTAAAGGAGAGTTGTCCTAACGCAGTCAGGATACTGAATACCGAAGATCTTCACAGTTTGAGGCAAGCACGCCATGACAGCGTAAAACGTAATGGTGATGCCCTTGCAGCCGACCTGAATACTGAACTGTCTCAGCGAGAAATCGCTTCAATATTACGCAGTGATCTTACCCTTGTTATTTCTCACCACGAATTGCATTTGCTGACAGACCACTATCGGGTACCACCAAAACAGCTTTATTACAGCCCCCTGCCCGTCCAAAAACATGTCAGCGAATTACCTACCTTCGAAAATCGGTCACATTTCATACATATTGGTAACTTTCGTCATGCGCCGAATTGGGACGCTGTACTTCAATTAAAACAGCACATATGGCCTGCTATAAAACGTCAGCTTCCTGATGCTGAACTGCATATTTACGGCTCCTATTTACCCAAAAAGGCCATGCAGTTACACAACAGCAAGCAAGGCTTTTTAATAAAGGGCTGGGCAGATAATGCCTGTGAAGTGATGAGTAACGCAAAGATTTTAATCTCCCCTATCCGCTTCGGCGCAGGTATAAAAGGAAAGCTTCTTGACGCAATGGTTTGTAAAACACCAAGCATCACCACATGGGTTGGGGCTGAAGGGATAATACATAGCGATGAAGCTCATCACACCTGGCCAGGAAAAATTTGCCCGGCGGTATTAGAAAAAGAAGGGGCAGTAGAGGAATTCGTAAGCGCTGCGGTTAATCTGTACTCAAATTATCAATCTTGGCTATCTGAAAGCGAAAAAAGTGAGTTTGTGCTCAAACGATTTGTTGAAAACGTACCAAAAGCAACACTTACAGATATAATGTTGGAAATTGCTAATAATATTGATGTCCATCGCAAGCCGCTATTTTTACAGGGCCTGGTATGGCATCAAACCCTAACCGCCACAAAATATATGAGTCAGTGGATAGAGGCGAAAAACAAAAGTTAAAGCACTTTTAATCGGTCAATGACTGATTTAATTCCGTTTCCACGAGACTGACTCAAGTAACGCGTCAACTGACACTGCCTTAGATAGGTATCAAAATCAAACACCGCTCTTTGCACGGGTGTCAGTTCGTTTGCTTTTTCAAGTAGAACTGCCAGTACACCCCTGATAATTTTACTGGGTGAATAGGCGTACAACACGCCTGCTTCTGTTTCAATACACAACCAAACAGGGCTTTCACAACCTTCAACTGCGTTTTTTTCATTACGCATTTCTTCTGATAGAGGTTGCAATGACTTTCCGGCTATCATGAGATTGCGGGTAAATAAGTCCCACCCTTTCGACTGAGCCAAGGAGCGTGCGAGGGGTAATAAGTCATTGTCTTGCATTAAAGTATTCCCTAGCTAACAGTTAAAAAATCAACCGTTAATTATCAAACGCTGCCAGTAAATCATTTGCTGTCATTACGAGATTTTCAGCATCGCTTGTGGTAGGAAACATCACGAGTTCTACGCCGTTTTTTTCTAGCCCCGGCAGCCATGTCGATTTAAATTCATCTAGCGTAATACTTACGCTTTGCCCCTCAATACCATTCATCGATATAAACGTGTCGGTCAAATCTTTATGAGGAAAGATGGGAAGCTGCACCTGTTGTTCTCCCTCAAACATAACAAATCCCTCAGCCCCTTGAACAAGCCACAATTCTTTTGACTTTTCTGCATAGCTTACCACCAACTCTTGTCTATCTTCTGCAGTTAACTTCATTGCTTGTTCAATGACGGCGTCACTCAATTTTTCCGATATGGTTTCTGGGAACACAATTTCTACCTTTCAACAAATTTGCCGCAAGTATACTCACAAAGTGCATTGGCGCAATAAACAACGCCAAATCTTTCGCTGCATTATAAGGGTGTAAATCACAAAGAAGGGCTTTTGTTAAACACTACCGTTGAATTGCTACTAAATTAAAGACAAACAAGATATTGATTTTCAAATACATAGACACCCATAATAAGGCAGAAAACGCACGTACTTCTTCGTACGTAAATGATGCTAAAAGACACCTGTTAAGAACGCTTCGCAATATTAGGTTCAATACTTAAAAATATGCACCATGTAACTGAAAGTAGAATTACAACGTACCAATGCAAAATTTATTTACGCAACTCAAACAAGACACCCAAGCGAGTCACCAAGCTTTAGAGGACTCTTATCCGTTTAATCTCTATCATAACGAACAAACGTTTTGCCTCGAGACTTATCGCGATGTGCTCTGTGTGATGGGAATTTTTCACCAATGCGTTCAACGCGCAGTTAAGAAAGCACAAAGATTTCACCCTTTTTTTGTCAATACCGGCTTTCTTAATACAGAGGAAGTGTTAAACGCAATACAACAAGACACCCAACAAATAAATAAGCTGTTGAAAGAAGCCGATAAAACAACACCACATCAACATTTTTGCGGTAATCTAGCAGCCACCGATACAACACAATTGGCGCTGATAAATGATGGCCTATTTGAGTCATCGATTACACAAGCAATTTCAGGTATGTACGTTTGGTTAGGCTCGTCAATGGGGGCTAATGTTATTTTAAGGCGCTTACAAGAGTTGCAACGTTCAATCCCCACGAACTATTACCGTTGTATGGCAAGTTGCGCCAAGTCTTGGGTGTCATACAAGCAAGGTGTAGATGAATTATTGCCGGAGTTTACTGATAAGACTGAAGATTTTGCTAGCCGCGTTGTAAATGACGCGAATGACTGGTTCGAAATTCTTATTAATTTAGGTAGTCAATCCCAAAAAAATGAGAAGTTCACACACTCAACCTGATATAAATAAACTTAATCAATATCCTCTCTATAATGCTCTATCATTAGGCACTTAGCCATTAATTGCTTGTGATAATTCTGGTAAGCTCTTGTTTTTCGCATTTCGACATAAGTATTAAACAGCATGAAAGTTATTTCTTTTAATATCAATGGTATTCGCGCTCGTCTGCACCAGCTTCAAGCCGTCATTGATAAGCACGATCCAGACGTCATAGGTCTTCAGGAAATCAAAGTACACAATGAGCAATTCCCGGTTGATGCAATAGCATCTATGGGCTACCACGTGCATTTTCACGGTCAGAAGAGCCACTATGGCGTAGCGTTTCTTTCTAAAAAAGAGCCCATCTCAGTTTCAATGGGTTTCCCAACAGATGATGAAGATGCTCAACGCAGGATGATAATGCTAAAAACCACGGATAGTTCAGGGCAGCCCGTAACAGTGCTCAACGGCTATTTCCCGCAAGGCGAAAATCAAAAGCATGAGACCAAGTACCCAGCAAAGCGAAAATTTTACCAAGATTTAATGGCTTATTTAAATAACCATCACTCGCCTGACGACAACATAATTGTTATGGGTGACATGAATATCTCTCACACTGATTTAGACATTGGTATTGGGGAAGAAAATCGAAAGCGTTGGTTACGAACCGGTAAATGTAGTTTTTTGCCAGAAGAAAGAGAGTGGCTGAATACCTTGTTAGATTGGGGCTTTGAAGACAGTTTTCGCACTTTGAATCCTGGCACTAACGAGAAGTTTTCATGGTTTGATTACCGCTCAAAAGGCTTTAACGACAATCGAGGCCTGCGAATCGATTTGATCCTAGCCACCAAATCGCTCCATGAAAAGCTTGAATTAGCAGACATCGATTATGAATTAAGAGGAATAGAAAAACCTTCAGATCATGCCCCAATTTGGGCGACCTACGCGGTTTAAAGAACTCAAGATAGCGAACGAGGAGTAGTGGTGAGTACACTGCAAATTTTTGGCTTGTTAGCCTATGGAATATTCCTAGTATCTGCATTTAGGTATACGGACCTCGTACACTTTGCTAACAACAAACGCCAACAACATCTTGTGTTTGGGGCCGCTGCTTCTTTGTTCGTACTTTGGTTATTCAAAGCCGGTATTTTTGACGGCCTAGATGTTCACTTTTTAGGCCTAACCGTCGTCACTTTAATGTTAGGCTTCAGGCTAGCGGTTATTTCATCACTCATCGCTTTTTTAGGTGCTTATCTCGTTGGCTATGGAAACTGGGCCAACTTTGGTGTTGCTGGATTGCTTGGAAATATTTTACCCATTTCCATAACTTACCTATTTTATATGCTGTCTTTTCACCATATTCCAAGGCAACTTTTCGTGTATATATTCGTGTGCGCATTTTTTCCAGCGGCACTATCCATTGCACTGAAGACCATTTGTTTGGGTATGTTTTACTTCGCAGATGGTATCTATACCTGGGATGTTATTTTCGATAACTATGTACTTCTCATTCCATTATTAGTTTTCCCAGAGGCCTTGCTCAATGGCATGGCAATTACACTTCTCGTTATTTATCACCCTGCGTGGGTATATACTTTCCACGATAAATTCTATTTGGATAAGTAAATCACAAGCTTACAACTAAAGATTGAGTCGCTTTTTTTCAAATCGGTCTATTATTAAACAATCGAATAGTAGGTTTCCTTCAGAATGAATGTTGACTCATTTAGTATTGAAAAAAAATCTGGGTTAGATTTAAGTGCCGATGTCCAACAAAAGCTAAGCAATAGTCACTATGAATTAATTGTTTGTTATAGCAACTGCTTGGTTCATTATCAGGAGATTGCCACAGCAATCTCACGACACTGCGCATCTTTTCTCGTGTCTTCGTCTTGTTTAGGCGCTTTGCATTGTAATGCTGATATACAGACCCCCAGTGCCTCAGTGAGTATGTTTTGCATTTCAGACGAAAACGGCGCTTATGGAGTCGGCAGTGCAGAAGTATCAAATAGCACTGCTTTTGAAGCAGGTAGGAACGCTATTTTAAACGCGCTTGAAAACGCCAAGCGGCCGTTTGAAAGCCCTTCACTCATCTGGTGCGCATTGTGCACCGGTGAAGAAGAACAAACCTTACGTGGTATCGCTAGTGTTGTCGGAGAACATATCCCTGTCTTTGGGGGCTCTTGTGCCGACAATACAGTCTCTGGAGAATGGTATAACGCCGCGCAAAATACAGGTGGTTCCGACACTGTTATCGTCGCTGTCATGTATCCTTCTACACCTATCAGTTTTAGCTACAGTTCCGGTTACAAACCAACTGATACTACTTTTACTCTCACAAAAGCAGTAGGAAGAAAGCTTGTAGAACTCAATGGTTTGCCAGCTAG
This sequence comes from Alteromonas sp. V450, assembly GCF_001885075.1. Taxonomy (NCBI): domain Bacteria; kingdom Pseudomonadati; phylum Pseudomonadota; class Gammaproteobacteria; order Alteromonadales; family Alteromonadaceae; genus Alteromonas; species Alteromonas sp. V450. Next base: position 680,712 of record NZ_MODU01000004.1, on the reverse strand, counting down.
CATAGCTTATAACGACGCCACCAACGGGCTCATTAATAACCAGTTATCTGGTGGTCAAATTTTGGGGCTCACCTCGTCTGCACCGTTAGGGAGACCCGTTACGTTAAACAACGGAGCAGTTAATTATTTATTGTGTCACCCAGATCAAGTCGATGAAAATGGGGCACTCAACGTTTTTTCTGAAGTGTTAGAAAACGAAGAACTTGTGCTAATGGAAGGGAGTATTTCTAGCCTAACCGCGCGAGCCGAGCGAGTCGTCAGCAATGCTATTATGCTTCTTCCTGAGGGTAGAAAACCTGTAGGTGTGCTAATGATTTATTGCGCTGGATGCAGGCTGATGGTGGGGGACGAAATTGACAAAATGCTGGTAGCGCTTCACAAAGAGTTTGACAGCATTCCATTTTGCGGCACGTTTACTTTTGGCGAACAAGGTAGGTTTTTAGATGGTCGAAACAGGCACGGAAACCTTATGATTTCAGCGGTAGTGTTCTCCGTATGACAAAAGATTATGAGAACCTACTGGAAGACTTAGCGTTAGTCTACAGGTTAAAAGAACAAGCAGAAGCGCATAAACGAGAAAGCGATGCATTACTAGAGGGCACGCGTGCATTACTTACGGCTAAAAATGAGAAAGACCTTTATGACAAGATTTTTCATATTTTCAAAAAGCTATACCACTACAAAGCGTGTTTTGTTTTAGAAAACGATAGCCAAGGAACACTGTGCTGTACTAATAGTACGCATGCTCCATTACTTGGCACGCTTTGGCAAATTGATGACACGCTTTCAAGGGCAGTTAAAAGTTCGCCGGTTGCATTATTCAACATCACATCACAACCTTCGTGGAAACAACATCTTCACCTTTTCGATACGTCAGTAAAATCAGTACTTTATTGCCCATTCAATGTTCATCAGGAACGTGCTGTCATTGTTTTTTGTCATGATACTCTGGGCTTTTACACGCAAGAGTACGTTGACATGGCGAATCGTTACAGAACCTTTACCGAACAAATTGCGATGAGCATGCAGGCCAAATTAATGGCTCTTGAAACGGTTCGCCTGAAAGAAGAAAAAGCAAAAGTCGAAAAAAGCCTTATCGATGCAGAAAAAATGGCGTCATTGGGTCTTCTCGCGGCCGGTGTTGCACATGAAATAAACAATCCCATCGCTTTTATAAACAGCAATATGCACTTCCTTAAAAATGTGTTGCCTGCACTCTCTAGCATGCAAAATATTGTCCTTTCACTTGCCGCTAGCGTTTCTGATAGCGAACGCAATCACATTATGAAGCAGGCCATAAAGTGGAAGCAGGAAAACAAAATTGATTCTCTTAGTGATGAGATAGCAGATATCTGTAATGAATCAGAAGATGGCCTCAACAGAGTTAACGATATCATTACTAGTCTTCGTTCTTTCTCGCACGATGCCGATATTAGCGAGGATGATACGGTCAACGTTAGTGAATGCGTTGCTCACGCGCTAAGACTGGTCAACAGTGAACTGAAACACAAAGTAAAAATCGTGCAAGATTTACAAGATACGCCATTAGTTTACGGCAAAACAGGTAAACTGAACCAAGTGCTTGTCAATTTGTTCGTGAATGCTGCGCAGGCCATGGATAGTGGCGGAATACTTACTCTTATCAGCGCTGAAAACAAAAAAGACAAGTGCGTGTATCTAAAAATACAAGACACGGGATGCGGCATTGAAAAACATGAACTTCCAAAGCTATTTGAACCTTTTTATACAACCAAACCTACGGGAAAAGGAACCGGTTTAGGGCTGTACATATCATTCTCGATTGTCGAGGCGATGGGTGGAAGTATTAGCGTGGAGAGTGAAGTGAATGTCGGCACAACGTTTACACTTACCTTTCCAATAGCAAAAGAGGGTAAAAAGCCGCATGAAAATGCGGCTTCAGCGTAACACTACTTAATGCCTGGGCAGTTTATTTATCAAATAAAATATCCATAACATCTGCAAGCTCACCTTTACCTTCGCGAATTTCTTCCTCGGAAAGGCCTGCGATTTCATGAGGGAACACCAACCATTCATCACTTTCATTGACATAGTAGTCAGGGACAATATCAGTCGTATTATTTTGAGGCTTGTACCATGGACACGCTATTCTGATATCTTTTGGCATATTAAGGCGCATCAGTTTGTTGATTTGCTTAATAAGTGCATCAACACTACGGCCAGAATCGAAAACATCGTCAACAATCAATAACTTATCGTTAGCATTGGCATTTTCAACCAGATAGTGCAAGCCGTGCACTCTAATTTCCTTTGATTGTTTGTTGATGCCGTAGTAGGAAGATGTGCGCACCGCAATGTGATCGGTAGACGTATCTTTAAACTCAAAAAACTCTTGCACTGCTATGCCAATTGGAGCACCACCACGCCAAATACCGATGATAAAATCTGGACGGAAGCCGTCTTCATAAACCTTTGCCGCTAAGCGAAAGGAATCCTGTAAAAGCGATTGCGAGGTGATAAAATTCTTGTTCATAACGTCTCACTAGGCAAAGTGTAAAAGACCGCGAGTATAGAGAATTCCGTCGATATTTGCACGGTAATTTCAACGAATTATTCGTTTTGTAGCGCTTGAGATGGCTGTATTTTCATTGCTTTCAATGCAGGATATAAACTTGCGGCCACACATAGTAATAAAGATAGCCCCGTTATGCTGACTATTTGGACGATATTCATGTCTATTGGGAGCCCGCTTCCATCAGCTGCAAGAGCTAGCGGCGAGCCTATGAGCATTAAAATATTATTCAGTTGCAGCGTTATTAACACCCCCAACAGTAAGCCAATGCCTGCGCCTTTTAATCCATTGAATAAACCATTGAGCACAAATATCCACATTATTGTGCGAGGCAACATTCCCTGAGTTTGTAAAACCGCAATATCTCCTTGTTTCTCTGTGACTACCATGACCAATGCCGAGACAATGTTAAATGCGGCAACCGCTACAATAAGTAGCAACATTAACATCATCATGTTTTTTTCCATTTTAACTGCATCGAAAAGCGGTCCTTGCCTTTCTCGCCACGTTTTAACATGCTTTTTTGAAATATCCATAGAATCAGACAGCGTTTTTATTACAGTTAAATAATCGAAAGCGTCATCTAAAAACAAGCGTACTGACATTCCCTGGCCCTTCGGATCACGCATTAAACGGTTGGCGTCATGAACATTCATATAGATAACTTTATCATCCATCTGAGAGCCCATATCAAAAACACCCACCACGGTTACAAGCCGCTGACTTGGCATTCTACCGAACGGAGTGTAAACACTGGCTCCTGCAACCATTACTCTGAGTTTATCGCCTAATCGTGTATCAAGCTTCACGGCCAATGCACGTCCGATAATGGCGTTAAAACTGCCGGGTGTTAGTGCGTCAAAAGAGCCGAACTCCATTTGCTTTGCCACTAGCGTATTGTCGAGCATGGTAGAAGGAAGTACGCCGTGAACCTGCACACCACGTAAATCCGAGCGAGACTGGACAACCGCCTCAGCTTCCCTGTAGGGCATATGCGCTATCACTCCCGTTATTGTTTTACTTAAATTTCCTAAAGGTTCAACAAGCGATCTTTCAGAATTAGATGCTTCATTGTCTTGCGCTAGTGTTTTTTCACTCTCGCGATGATGATTATCAGCATGAGTGATGCTGTTCACTTTATTCACAAATTCTGTAGGCGTTAAAGCAACTTCAATATGCGGGACAATGCCTAAAATGCGCTGCTTCAATTGCCCTTCCAATCCGTTCATAACGGATACAACAATGATCAACGCTGTCAGACCGAGCGCAATACCTGCGACAGAAAAACGATTAATGAATGAGACGAAACTCGTCTGACTGGCTCTATTAGATTTAGCATACCGGTAAGCAATAAACGCTGAGAGAGGATAAAACATAGCACCTGTTTTACAGTAAATCGGTTATTCGACTCGTCGTAAGCTCAACTTATTTGTGCCACGACAAGATAAATGGCGAAAGCTAAGATGACGGGTTACCCCTAAAATAGTAAAGTAGCTATACTACGTGTAAGCTACTGGCTGCACAAGAATTAGTGGCCGAGGAATGTTGTGAACACTATGAGCATAGAAGAAAAAAAAGCCCAATTCGATGAATACTTCTCAATTGTGCATAGCATAAACGTGAATATGCGCCCTTTAGATGTAGATGAAGCTGTCCCTGATGAAGAGCATATTGAAGATGCTATGCCCTATGCGTTTCGCATTGCCAGCGAAATGGCTGCGATAGAAGCCCAGGCACTTCGCCCACTAAGAAATTTAGGTGATCACGCAGAGACACTCGCTGAGTTTTTAAATCTTCAATCTCGCAAAATAGACCTAATGATGTCGTTCGTGCTCCATCAACAAGACGACCCGGGATTGCGGCATAAGTCTGTTAAATTTGGTGGCGGCGGCGTGGTTATTGAAACTTCATCGCCGTTAGAAATAGGTCTCAAAGCTGAACTTAAACTTTTTCTTGATGCAGAAGCGGCCGCTATTTTTTGCTATGGCGAAGTTATTACTTGCGAGCAAGTAGAAGATAGTTACCATATCGCTTTTATTTTTAATACTATTCGAGAGCAAGATCAGGAGCTTCTAGTTCGCGCCAGTTTACATATTCAAACTCAACAGTTAAGAAAACGGGCGAAAGAGAAAAAAGCGGGATCTGAATAACCCCTAACAACAGTATATAAGCCGTACAACTCATCTTGCACTTAAAAAACAGGACGTCATGACAGCCACTTTATTATCGCTTCCATTACCTGCGCCTAAAAAAGAAGCCTCATCACAAGATCACAAACAGTGGGGCCAACTTCAAGGCAGTAGCGCCGCGCTATGTATAAGCCAAGCCCTTAGCCAGTATCAAGGCCCGATTGTACTGATTACCGCCGACACTCCCTCGGCAATGAAGCTTGAAAAAGAAATAGCGTTCTTTTTGAGCGATAATACAAAAAATACGCCCATTACCTTATTTCCAGATTGGGAAACGCTGCCCTACGATTCGTTTTCACCCCATCAAGACATCGTTTCTCAGCGACTAGAAACTCTGTTCCGTTTTACCCAGCAAGGTGAAGGCATTTTTATTGTGCCCGTTAACACGTTAATGCAGCGTCTTGCCCCTACCGACTATTTAGCAAAGTACCTACTAATGCTAAATAAGGGCGACACATTAGACAGAGATCAATTCAGACGAAACCTAGAGCAAGCTGGCTACCTGCATGTAAGCCAAGTAATGAGCCACAGCGAATTTTCTGTACGCGGCAGCATTATCGACCTCTTTCCTATGGGAAGCGACCAGCCGTTTCGTATAGATTTATTCGACGATGAAATCGACTCTATTCGCTATTTCGATACTGAAACTCAACGCTCAGGCGAAGCGGTAAATAAAATTCGTTTGTTACCTGCCCGTGAATTCCCAACAGATAAAGAAGCAATCACCCTTTTCCGCCAGCAGTTTTTAGAAAAGTTCGATGCAAACAATGCATCTGAGAGCGTATTTTCTCAGGTAAGCAAAGGCACCATGCCAAGCGGTGTGGAGTATTACCTCCCCCTTTTCTTTGAAAAAACCGCCACGCTCTTTGACTACCTTCACCCGAAAAGCCTGTTATTACTTCACGGCGACGTGCAGGACGCTAGCGAATTTTTCTGGGCCGACGTGCAAGAACGCTACGAGCAATATCGCTACAACCTAGCCCGCCCATTGCTCGCGCCAGACGAACTATTTTTACCTATTAACGAGCTGTTCGGGGCCATTAAACAGTGGCCTAGAGCATCCCTTTCCAGCAAGGTACTTGAAGAAAAACAAGGCTCTACCAACCTACAGTGTGAAAAGCTTGATGACATTGCGATTAACTCGCAGAAAAAAGTACCTGCTGAACGACTTATTAAAACCGTAAATCACGCCACTGACAACGGGGCTAAAGTACTGTTTTGTGCTGAAACCCAAGGCAGACGAGAAGGCTTGCTAACCGTTCTGGCTAAAGCGGGCATTAAGCCAAAGATTGTTGATAGCTTTAGCGACTTCACAGCAAGCCACGATACTATTGGTATCACGGTGGGTATGGTTGATAACAGCTTTCGCTGGCAAACTCAGGAAGGCGAGCTGTTATTCATTACAGAAACAGAGCTATTAGGCCAGAAAGTTAGTCAGCGTCGTCTTCGCGATAAACGCACTGCCACCGACGAAAGCGCCATTATCCGTAACTTGGCCGAACTTTCTATTGGCCAACCGGTTGTACACTTAGATCACGGCGTTGGCCGTTATCTAGGGCTACAAACACTAGATGCAGGCGGTGTAGCAACCGAATATTTGTGTATTGAGTACGCCAAGCAGTCTAAGCTTTATGTGCCCGTGGCCTCGCTTCACTTAATTTCACGCTACACCGGTGGCGACGCAGACAGCGCGCCAGTTAGCGCCCTAGGCTCTGACGCATGGTCAAAGGCCAAGCAAAAGGCCGCTGAAAAAGTACGTGACGTAGCCGCCGAGCTTTTAGATGTATACGCCCGCCGTGCAGCCAAGCCAGGTTTTGCCTACAAGATTAATTGGGACGACTACCAAGCATTTTCAGACAGCTTCCCTTTTGAAGAAACGCCCGACCAAGCCCAAGCCATAGCTGCGGTTATGCACGATATGGGAAGCCCATCTGCAATGGACCGTTTAGTATGTGGTGACGTTGGCTTCGGTAAGACTGAAGTTGCAATGCGAGCTGCTTTCCTTGCCGCTAATGCTGGTAAACAGGTGGCCATATTAGTGCCTACCACCCTGCTTGCGCAGCAACACTATGAGAACTTTAAAGACCGTTTTGCGGCATGGCCGTTTGAAATTGAAGTCATGAGCCGCTTTGTAAGCGGCAAAGCGCAAAAATCTGTGGTTGAGCGTATCGGCGAAGGCAAAGTAGATATCGTAGTGGGCACACATAAGTTACTGTCTAGCGATATTAAATATAAAGACTTAGGCCTTGTGATCATCGACGAAGAACACCGCTTTGGCGTACGTCAAAAAGAGAAGCTTAAGTCACTGCGTGCCGATGTCGATATTCTAACCCTTACCGCTACACCTATTCCACGTACGCTTAACATGGCGCTATCTGGCATGCGCGACTTATCGATTATTGCCACAGCCCCTGCACGTCGTTTATCAATTAAAACCTTTGTGCAGCAGCGTAACAAAGCCGTTATTCGCGAAGCCATTATGCGTGAAATTTTGCGTGGTGGTCAGGTTTACTTCCTTCACAATGAAGTGGATAGCATTGCACGAACAGCCGAAGAAATTGCCGAAATTGTTCCCGAAGCCCGTATTGCAGTGGGCCACGGTCAAATGCGCGAGCGCGAGCTAGAAGGCGTAATGAGCGACTTCTACCACCAGCGTTACAACGTGTTAGTGTGTACCACTATCATTGAAACAGGTATCGACGTACCTAGTGCCAACACCATTATTATGGATAGAGCCGACCATTTAGGTTTGGCGCAGCTACACCAGCTTCGCGGCCGTGTGGGTCGTTCCCATCACCAAGCATACGCCTACTTGTTAACGCCCCATCCAAAGCGCATGACCAAAGATGCGGTAAAACGTTTAGAAGCGATATCTCAGCTTGAAGATTTAGGTGCAGGTTTCGCCCTTGCTACCCACGACTTAGAAATTCGTGGTGCGGGCGAGCTGTTAGGCGATGACCAATCAGGCCAAATTGCTAGCATTGGTTTTAGCTTATACATGGACATGCTTGATAAAGCCGTTAACGCGCTTAAAGAAGGTAGAGAGCCGTCATTAGACGATGCAACATCAGGCCACACCGAGGTTGAATTACGTATTCCAGCCCTGTTGCCTGAAGACTACATTGCCGACGTTAACACCCGCCTATCGCTATACAAACGCTTGGCAAGCTGCACAACGCAAGAAGATATTGACGAGTTCCAGGTTGAATGTATCGACCGTTTTGGTCTGTTACCAGAGCCTGCTAAAAACTTGATAGAGGTGGCTGAAATTAAACTAAAAGCCCAAGACTTAGGCATTCTAAAAGTGGACTTGTCGGCCCAAGGCGGTACCATAGAGTTTAAAGAAACTACCAAGGTCAACCCGGGCTTTATTATCAGCTTGGTACAAACCAAACCCAACACCTTTAAGTTTGAAGGAAGCCAAAAACTGCGTTTGGTGAAAAAGACCGAAACAGCTAAAGAGCGCATCGCGTTTATTAGCGATATTATTGCCGATTTTGCAAAGGAGTCGCGGTAACATGAAGTTATTCCGCTGGTGCTGTTTATTTATACCATTTAGCGCGCTTGCTTTTAATTCAGTCCCATTACAGGCTAATGATGACTGGTGGTTCGATATTGAGGTTATCGCCTTCAAACGCAATGCTTCTCTTAATAGTTTAGAAGAGCAGTTTTCACTTGCAAATACTCTCGCTGCGCCGCGCGCCGAAGCAGATATAATCAGCGATGTGATTGCGCCGGATATTAGTTGGCTCAAACAAGGTTTGAAAACCTGCAGTGATAGCAATCATACATGGTCAGAAAATTCGCTTAGTTCTACCTTTATGGCCTACGAAGCGGTTGCTGAACACACAACATTAATGGCGAACGCGAATAGCAGTAAACGTTACCCGGACAGCGAGGAACAGCCCCTACCCGGTGTTGACGAAAAACGAGCCTCAGGCGAAAGCGATAGTCGATATTATCAAAGTATTCAAACCGCTTTAGACAATAATACAAGCGTCGATTTAGAAATGGACGACGAAGTGCCAGACGCCCAGGACATAGCTGAGCATTGGCTGAGTTTTTTTGGCGTTGATGACTTAGGCCAAATATCTGTTCCATCGTTTTCTTACTGCGAGACTCAGTCCCCTTACATCTCAATGGATTGGGATAATCAAGGTGGCAACATTACAACGGTGTGGTATGTCAATACACCCAATAACAAGCTTCCCGCGCCCAATAACCTCCCCATTACTGTAGAGGGGCATGATTGGCCGCAAGCAACGGGCGCTCACCTACTTACCAGCGAACAGCAGGCACTTACGTCAATATCACGCCAGATTAGGTCGAACTCCAGTTTGGAGCGCCTTTTCCACGTGACGTGGCGACAACCCGTTTTGTTCGGTAAAGATAAAGCGTTCAATGTTAGACTGTATGGTGGAGCTAACTACGCAAGTCAGTTCAATTTAGACGGAGAACAGCGATACAACCGTGAAGCTGATGCTACCATGGTATCATCGAGCGAGTATATTAAGGCCGATGAAGACACAAGAAGCGCAATGAGTGCTGCTAACGACTTTTTCGTAAGGTTAGATTCACGCCTTGATTCACCTGATGTCGTCCCATTCCATGCACTTAATACGCTTAATACCCCGATATTAGCCGATGAAGACCTATCTGATATGACTGATCCGTCGTTACGCACCCCAATCTGGGAGGTAGACGGCACGATAAAAATCTTTCTAAAGTATATTAATCGCGTTCCTTACCTACATATCGATGGAGATATGTTCTACCGACAACCTGTACCGCTGAGCTATTTTTCTGAAAACGAGTTGATGGATACGACAAAGCGTTCACACCAGAAAAACAGCATCGCAAACAACGAACAGCCTGAGAAATATAAGTTAGTGTCGGTGCCGCTTACCGAGCAGCGCCGCGTTATCAGTAAGCAACTCCACTATTTCGACCACCCACTTTTCGGATTTGTCGTACAGATACGACGCTACAATCGCCCCGCAACTGAATCTGAGTAGTAAACAGGTTCAATGTAATGCTCGAAAACTCGCCCATCGAACGTTCAGTGGGCGAAACATGATGCGTTTTTACAGCTTGTTAAGCAGTGACAATGCATCCGCGTACTTATTTTTCAGGCCAGTAGGCATCTTGCGTCCATAAAAATGCAACGCATTGTTTTTAGGTTCGCCATACTTTGTGATTTGTTGCGCAACGTTGCTCTCCAATCCATCGAGAATTTCTTCTGCCCCTTTTGGGTTATTGCAGGCCAGTACTATATCGCACCCGGCTTTTATTGCAGCCTCAGCGCGGTCAATATAGCTACCAGCAACACTGGCACCATGCATCGACAAGTCATCAGAAAATATAGCGCCCCTGAAGCCTAATCTCTGCTTGAGTACCGTTTGTAACCAATAATCAGAGAAACCCGCAGGATCACCACATACCTTGCTATAAATAACATGCGCCGGCATCACACCGTCTAAGAGGTTTTTCTGTATTAAACGTGAAAAGGTTATCATGTCGGTGCTGTTAATTTGCGCAAAGTCACGTTCATCTACGGGTAATGCAATGTGCGAATCAGGAGCTACACTGCCATGTCCCGGAAAATGCTTTCCTACAGCGGGCATGTTGACCATTTTCAGCCCTTCAATGAGTGCAGCGGCCAACCTTACTACGTCATCAGAATTGTCAGCAAACGCCCTGTCACCGATAACTTGCGAAACACCGTTAATGTCTAAAACGGGGGCAAAACTAAAATCAATATCAAGGCTTTTTAGCTCGTATGCCATTATGAGCCCACAGGCTTTGGCATAAGCATCGCTTTGCATCGTCGTCTTATTACCTGAAGACAAATCCCCCATGGCAGGCAACAATGTGAACTCATGGCGAAACCGCTGTACTCGTCCTCCCTCATGGTCAACCGCTACGAGAACGGGCCTGTTAGCGCTAGCACGGATGTCCTTGATCAGCGCAGAAAGCTGACGTTTGTCATGGTAGTTGCGCGTAAACAAAATAACGCCTCCTACCACTGGATGCGCAAGTTTTTCTCTCTCTTCAGGCAGAAGTTCCTCTGCCTTACAATCCAACATCAACGGTCCCACAGGACCACCTTAAACAATGTCATAAAACATCACTTCTATTTTGCTCAATCTGTCGTTAGGATAGAGAAAAAAACGGGGTTTTACACGTGATAAATTGGCTTAAATGGTTACTCTTAGCGATTGTCACTTTGGTGATAATTCTTTCTGCTACACTTTACCTTACCCTTCATTTGAGCTTGCCGATCCTTGATGGGAATAGTAAGACACATCACGTAGATCAGCCGACGTCACTTTCTCGCGATGAAATAGGACATGCCGTAATAGAAGCCAGCAATGTGTTTGATGCAGCTTATGCTTTGGGGTTCGCACATGCACAAGACAGGCTTTTTCAAATGGATCTTCAACGTAGATCTGCATCGGGCAGCTTGTCACAATGGGTGGGCGACGCTGCTCTTGAAATTGATAAAGCGGCGCGTTTTCATCAATTTCAACAGCGTGCTTATACCGTTTTTGATAACTTACCATCGAAACAGCAAGAGTTACTCATACGCTACGCCCACGGCGTTAATGCCGCCATTGATGAATTGACGCTTCCACCCTTCGAATATATCGCAGCTGGCGTTGAGATAAACCAATGGAAGCCTACAGACAGTATTTTAGTCATTTATAGTATGTACCTAGACCTTCAAGGTAGTCAGGTGGACTTCGACTTGGCGCGAACCGCACTACAAAGCACGTTTGGCGATGCTATCTATCAATTCATCACGCAGCCAAGCAACTACCAAGCCGCATTAGATGCTTCTATTATCCCGCGCTTTGAAGGAAAAGTACCTGATTATCCGGAGGCGGCCCTCTCTAACACTGCGTTTCTCCACCAAGAAGGCAAGCAGATAAATACAAACCAAAGCGATTTACTTGCGGTAAGTCATGACACTAATACTGCTGCCAAGCGAGCGCAATATCAAGGTACTGAGTTGCCTGACATTGGGAGTAACAACTGGGCAGTCACAGGAGCACACACTCAGTCTGGCTCAGGTTTACTGGCCAATGACATGCATTTGGGCCTCCGTGTACCTGTCATTTGGTATCGCGCTCAACTTAACTATCAAGAATCTGGTAAGGACGTACAGATAACTGGCGTTTCACTGCCGGGCTTACCTGGAATTGTAGTAGGTACCAATAATCATATCGCATGGGGCTTTACCAACGCGAACTTAGACAATGTAGACTGGATAGCACTTGATGAAGACACGCCTGTTGAAACGATAACCGAACGCATACTTCTGCCCAATGGTGAACATGAGTTCAAAATACAGAAAAGCAAGTATGGTCCCGTTAGAGAGCTAAATGGAAAGAGATATGCGCTAAACTGGGTGGCGCATCACCCATTTTCATCGAACTTGAGCATTGTTGATTTCGGCCTTGCTCGCAATGTAAACGACGCAATCCAAGTTGGTAAGCGCATCGCAATACCAACGCAAAATCTCGTCGTAGTAGACAGTCAGGGTAGAGCCGCATGGTTGCCAGGTGGTGCGGTAATGGAAAGAAAACAAGCTTCATTTAGGTCAGTAACTGAACAGCAAATACGGCACCCTGCTGCGCGTGCAGAAGTCCTTCCTCAGGTTGTAAACCCTGAAATGGGTCGGATCTGGACCGCAAACGCACGCGTCATTTCCAGTCATGATTTTAACCGATTTGGTGACGGCGGATATGCACTTGGGGCGCGTGGACAGCAGATCCGCGACCGTCTTTTCGAAAAAGATACGTTTACTGAAAATGACTTTTACGCCATTCAGTTAGATAACCATGCACAGTTTCTTATTCCATGGCACAACCTACTCTACGGGTTGCTAGAACTGCAGGATGTGGAATTTAAATCAGACCTCGCGTATTTGAACTCATGGAAGGCGTGTGCATGTGAGGACTCTGTAGGTTACACCTTGGTAAAACATTTCAGGCAGGAAGTCATTCAAACACTCTTTGGCGGCATACTATCTCAGCTTGATGCTCAAGGCGTAGAGAGCCGTACACTGCTACGCGGTATTGAACCGGCCGCATGGCAACTTATTTACAGTCAACCAGAGAGCTGGCTACCTAAAGACACAGAAACGTTTGACGAACTCTTAGTGGATGCTTATCGCCGCACAAAACACACGCTACTTGATAATTACTCTCCCAAAGACGCTAATATGGAAATGCTAGCGTGGGGTAATGTAAACCAACTATCAATTGAACATCCTTTTGCAGGTCAAATTCCCCTCCTTGGACAATACTTAAATATGGCAAAGGTAAAAGGCTTTGGCGACACTTATATGCCGGCCGTTCAGGCTCCTTCTTTTGGTGCTTCTGAGCGATTCTTTGTGAGTCCAGGACATTTAGACGATGCCATACTCACTTTACCCGGTGGTCAGTCTGGTCATCCTCTGTCGTCTTTTTTCAGAGCAGGGTTTGATGATTATGCGAGTCATGCTGCTACACCACTTCTACCAGGTAAAATCATACACTCTAGAACATTTTACAAACAGGAAAGCGAATGACGCCAGCCATCACGTTGCTGTTAAAAGAAAAAATAAAACATACGGTATTGAAATACGAGCACGATACTAATACTGCATCATATGGGTTAGAAGCTGCTGAAAAACTAGAGCTTGACGTAGACCAGGTATTTAAAACACTGGTTGTTTGCGATGACAATAAAAAACTGGCGGTGGCGATTGTGCCGGTTAGCCAGAAACTCAGCGAGAAAAAAATGGCTAAAGCGTTAGGGGTCAAAAAAGTTGCAATGGCCAATGCTGATGCAGTTATTGCAAGCACGGGCTATGTTTTAGGCGGTGTGAGCCCGTTGGGCCAGAAAAAGCGGTTAGCCAGCGTAATTCACAAAAGTGCTGAAGGCCTTGCTACTATGCACGTAAGCGCGGGAAAGCGAGGGTTAGAAGTGGCGCTTTCTCCTGCCGATTTAGCTTTGCTAACAAGCGCTAAATTTGCGGATATTTCGGTAAATTAACTTATTACAACCCAATATATGGTTAGCTGCGTTAGCGAAAACTCACAATGCAGCTTTTGGTTATGCGACTGCTTAATTACTCGCCTGCGCTAACCACTGTTTGCGCGCTTCTTCAAGCGCCGCTTCATCAGGCTGTTCGTTGCCCGAAATAGCTACCGCAATTTGTTGAATAATTGCGTCGCGTTTTTCAATCAACGCATCTGTGCGAGCAAACAAGTCTTTGGCTTCAGGATATTGCTCTTTAAGCACATCTACATCTTCTAGCGCGTAATAGCGTGCTTCAAAGGCTTCGTTATACAGCTGGCGTTTGGCATTAAAAATTACGTAGTCTTTCGCCGTCTCTGAATTAAGATAATCCATATCTTCAGGTGACAAGTTAGCAGCCTGCCCTACTTCACGGGCCTGAGCCATCCACGCGTCTACGTTTTCTTCATTGCCGTTTTTAACAGCCTGCTTAACGCCTGCCTGCAAATCGCTTGCGTGCAGAATTTCCATTACCGTTATAAGTGGAACTTGCGCTGCATCTTGATCTCGGTTGTCTGCATCTACCGACAAATAAGCAAACCATGCAAAGGTAGCGAAAACAATAATAGCAAGAACAACAAGTGCTTTTTTCACACTTTCCTCCAAAGAAATTGCATATGAAATTCAGTGCGGGTGCACTGTATAAAAGAAGCAATACAAAAAGAGCGAGAGATCCCGCTCTTTTTCAGTATTGTAACGACCTAAAGATTATTGGTCGACAGGTGCAGAGTTTTCGACTCGGCTTTTCAATTTTTGACCTGGGCGGAATGTCACCACTCGGCGCGCTTTAATTGGAATGTCTTCACCAGTTTTAGGGTTACGGCCAGGACGTTCGTTTTTATCACGCAGGTCAAAGTTGCCAAAACCTGACAGTTTTACTTGCTCACCAGATTCCAGAGCGCCTTTAATCTCTTCGAAAAAAAGCTCTACCAGATCCTTCGCATCACGCTTGTTAATGCCTAGTTTCTCGAATAGGTGTTCAGCCATCTCGGCTTTGGTCAATGCCATAGTTTACTCTCTTAACGCGGCCCCAAACTCAGATTCCAGACCTTTAACCACAGTATCTACAGCTTGCTGAATCTCAGCTTCTTCCAAGGTTTTATCCGGATCTTGTAAATGAAGTGACAAAGCAAGGCTCTTGTAGCCAGGCTCAATTCCCTTGCCTTTGTACTCATCAAACAAGTTTAGAGCAACTAGTTGATTTACGCCAATATTTTCTATGTAAGAAAGAACATTCCCTACACGCACTTCATCTTTAACCGTAATAGCAATATCACGGCGATTCGATGGGAAGCGCGATACTGGTACAGCTGACGGTAACTTGCGATCGGTAATGGCATCTACCACTAGTTCGAACACAAATACACGGCCGTTAACACCAAGCAATTTAGTGAACTGCGGGTGTATAGCACCAATATAGCCAACTTCTTCATCATTAAGCAAAATTTTTGCCGTCATGCCAGGGTGTAACGCACTGTGTTGCCCTGTAACGAACTGGAACTCACCGGTTCTGCCTGTAAGTGCCAATAACGCCTCAACATCGGCTTTTGCATCGAAGAAATCAACCGGGCTGTCGCCCAAGTCCCAATGTTCTTCATTACGACGCCCTGCTACTACACCACCAATTACTTGCTGTTGCAATACACCATTTGGCGCATCTTGTTGAGGAATAAAGCGTAATCCGGTTTCAAACATGCGAACACGTTGCTGCTGACGCTTTTGATTATAAGCAGTCGCACCTAGCAAACCCGGCCATAAACTTACACGCATTACCGACATATCAGATGAAATTGGGTGTGGTAGCACCATACCTTTTACGTCTGGGAATAATGCGTTTTGAATTTTAGGGTCTACAAACGAGTAAGTAATTGCTTCATTGTAGCCACGGCTAAGTAGCAACGACTTCATAGTGTTTAGCGGCAGCTTGGCTTCTTGCGAAGGTAGCATTGCCAACGTCGCTTTTGGTGCCACGTTTGGAATGTTGTTGTAGCCGTATACGCGCGCAATTTCTTCAATCAAATCTTCTTCAATTGAAATATCGAAACGATAGCTTGGCGCAACCGCTTCCCAGCCTGCTTCAGTTTGCGTAACGTCTAAACCAAGGCGGTTTAGCATTTCCGTTACTTTCGCATCGTCAATGCTAATACCTAGTACACGAGACAAACGTTCGCGACGAAGCGTAACCGTAGCCTGCTTGGGTAGCTTGTCTTCAGCCACGGCTTCAACAACAGGGCCAGCTTCACCACCGCAAATTTCTAGTACCAGTGCAGTAGCGCGCTCCATGGCTTTGCGCTGAAGTAGCGGGTCTACACCACGCTCATAGCGGTGCGACGCATCAGTATGCAAACCGTACTGACGGGCACGGCCCATAATCGCATCACGGCTAAAGAACGCACTTTCAAGCAAAATGTCTTGTGTTTCAGAAGTTACACCAGAGTGTAAGCCGCCGAAAATACCCGCCATAGCTAACGCTTTGTTGTCATCAGCAATAACTAACGTATTGCTTTGTAACTTAGCTTCGGTTTCGTCAAGTAGCGTAAGCGTTTCGCCTTCTTTTGCCATACGCACGTTGATGTTGCCTTCAATGCTGGCTAGGTTAAACGCGTGCATTGGCTGACCAAGCTCTAACAATACAAAGTTAGTCACATCAACAATGGGGTCGATGCTGCGAATACCGCAACGACGTAGCTTTTCAACTAACCACAGTGGCGATGCTGCTTTAACATTAACGCCCTTAACCACACGGCCCAAATAACGTGGGCACGCGTCGTCAGCGCTTAACGTAATTGATAATTTATCATCAATAGTTGCGTCTAGGGTAGCTACTTCAGGCTCGCACACGTCAAGGTTATTAAGTACGCCAACTTCACGGGCAATACCGCGAATACCCAAACAGTCTGCGCGGTTTGGTGTAAGGTCTACTTCAATGGCGTTGTCATCAAGACCAAGGTAATCGCGAATATCTGCGCCAATAGGTGCATCGGCTGGAAGCTCGATTATGCCGTCGTGGTCGTCGCTAATACCTAGCTCAGAGAAGCTACAAAGCATGCCGAACGACGGCTCGCCGCGAAGCTTCGCTTTCTTAATTTTAAAATCGCCTGGCAATACAGCGCCAACAACCGCTACCGCTACTTTAATGCCCTGACGACAGTTAGGCGCACCACAAACGATATCAAGTAGCTCATCGCCACCTACGTTTATTTTAGTTACGCGCAGTTTATCGGCGTTAGGATGCTGACCACACTCAACCACTTCACCTACTAGCACGCCTTTAAAATCGCCTGCCACTGGCTCAACGCCGTCTACTTCTAGGCCAGCCATGCTCAACTGTTCAGACAGCTCATGTGCCGACAGCGACGGGTTAACCCACTCTCTTAACCATTTTTCACTGAATTTCATGTGTACTCTCTGCCTTAGTTGAACTGCTTAAGGAAACGAAGATCGTTTTCAAAGAACGCGCGCAAGTCGTTAACACCGTAACGAAGCATAGTTAAGCGCTCTACGCCCATACCAAAGGCAAAACCTGTGTACTCTTCTGGGTCGATACCCACAGCTTTAAGTACATTTGGGTGCACCATGCCGCAGCCCAATACTTCAAGCCACTGACCGTTTTTACCCATTACGTCTACTTCTGCTGAAGGCTCAGTAAACGGGAAATATGACGGACGGAAGCGAATTTCTAACGACTCTTCAAAGAAGTGATGTAAGAAGTCGTGCAAAATACCTTTAAGATCGGTAAAACTAACATTCTTATCAACCATCAAACCTTCCACTTGGTGGAACATTGGCGTGTGGGTTTGATCGTAGTCGTTACGATACACACGGCCTGGCGAAATAATACGCAATGGTGGCTTTTCCGCTTCCATAGTACGAATTTGAACACCAGAGGTTTGCGTACGAAGCATCATGTCTGGGTTGAAATAAAAGGTATCGTGATCGGCACGCGCTGGGTGATTCGCAGGAATGTTCAGCGCGTCGAAGTTGTGGAAACCATCTTCAATTTCAGGGCCGGTCTTTACCGAGAAACCAAGCTCACCAAAGAAAGATTCAATGCGCGCAATTGTGCGGCTAACCGGGTGTAAGTTTCCTGGCTTTTCTGTACGACCAGGTAACGTTACATCTATGGCTTCTTCTGCTAGCTTTTTGTTAAGCTCTTCAGTGCGTAAAAACTCGCCTTTTGCAGAAATAGCTTGCTGAATAACCTGCTTAGCTTGGTTAATCTTTTGGCCCGCGGCAGGACGTTCTTCGTTAGATAACTTTCCAAGCCCTTTAAGTAAGTCGGTAAGTTTACCTTTCTTACCCATGAATTCGACCCTAACTTGGTCTAATGTAGCTGCGTCTTGTGCAGCGTCAATCTGGCTTTGTGCCTGATTGATAATAGCGTCAAGCTCCATGTTTTCCTCAATTTACATGATGACTGCATGGCCAAAGCATAGGAAGAATTATTCTGTGCGCTAAGGCTTGCCTGAAATAAAAGCGATAGTTTACACGAGTGACTGTTATAAGGGCTAGCCTAGATAACTGATATTGACAAATTTTCTATTAAAAAATGACTTTTTGAAGGGATCTTAGCCTGGCGGTGCTATTTCATAGAGGCAGAAAAGAAAAAGGCGAGCATCCTGCTCGCCTTTCCCCGAAAGAACTTAAACTTAATTAGTTAATAATTAAGCTAATGCGCCTTTAGCCGCTTCGACTAGTGCGCTGAAAGCTGCTTTGTCATGTACTGCGATGTCGGCAAGGATCTTACGATCGATTTCAACAGACGCTTTCTTCAAACCGTTAATGAAACGGCTGTATGACATACCATTTTGACGAGCAGCAGCATTGATACGTGCAATCCATAGTTGACGGAATTGACGCTTGCGCTGACGACGGTCACGGTAAGCATATTGACCAGCTTTAGTTACAGCTTGTACCGCTACGCGATATACACGTGAACGTGCGCCGTAATAACCTTTTGCCTGCTTGAGGACTTTTTTGTGACGAGCACGTGCGATAGTGCCGCGTTTTACTCTAGCCATTAATCAGTCTCCTAAGTCTTATACGTAAGGCAACATGCGCTGAACCAATTTGGTATCAGAGTCATGAACCAGTTTCTTGCCACGAAGGTGACGTTTACGCTTAGAGCTCTTCTTAGTCAGAATGTGACGTAAGTGAGACTGTTTGCTTTTAAAGCGGCCAGAACCCGTTTTCTTAAAACGTTTGGCGGCACCGCTTACAGTTTTCATTTTAGGCATTGCTAAAACTCCGCATTGTTTAGTATCGGTATTTTTCGTGTTGCAGTCACTTCATACCGGTTAATGTTTAGCAGCAAGGTGTTTAAGGGTGCAGATTCCTTAAAACTTTAGACCATTACTACTTCTTATTTGGGGCTAGCACCATGATCATCTGACGGCCTTCCACACGACGTGGGAAAGACTCGCATGTAGCGATATCTTCTAAATCGGTTTTAACGCGGTTTAGTAGATCGATACCGATGTCTTGGTGCGCCATTTCACGACCGCGGAAGCGGATCGTAACTTTGGCTTTATCACCACCTTCAAGAAAGCGACGCAGGTTGCGCAGTTTGACCTGGTAATCGCCTTCATCAGTGCCAGGGCGAAATTTAATCTCCTTGACCTGAATTTGCTTCTGTTTTTTCTTCTGCTCTTTTTGAGCTTTACTTTTTTCGAAGAGGAATTTGCCATAGTCCATAACTTTACAGACTGGCGGCTCGGCATTCGGACTGATTTCTACTAGATCTAGGCCCGCTTCTTCTGCGTTACGAGTAGCTTCTGCTAAAGAAACTACACCAACCTGTTCACCGTCTTTGCCAATTAGTCTTACTTCTCTGGCTTTAATCTCATCGTTAATGCGGGCTTTGTCGCCCTGAGCCTTGTTGTTAGCGCCTTTAATGTGCTATTCCTCCAAACATTTAATTCTTTTGTCTGCTTCTGGGAGGTCGATTGACCTAAAGTTAAACCAAAAGCAGACACCTTAATTGTGCATTATACACAATTTGCTCAACTACTTAATCGTCTTTTCAACAACTTCTTGTTGAGCCATGGCAATAAAGTCTTCCAGGCGCATTTTGCCTAGGTCGTCGCCGCGTCGAGAGCGCACTGCTACCTCGCCCGCTTCCATTTCTTTATCGCCCACTACTAGCATATACGGAATACGCTTCAATGTATGCTCGCGGATTTTAAAGCCGATCTTCTCATTTCGCAAGTCAGACTTTGCTCTAAAACCTAATTCTTGCAGTTTTTTTACACAATCTGATGCATATTCAGCTTGTTTGTCGGTAATATTCATCACCACAACCTGCTGAGGAGCTAGCCACAGCGGGAAGAAACCCGCAAATTCTTCGGTCAAAATACCAATGAAGCGTTCTAGTGAACCTAAAATAGCGCGGTGAATCATTACCGGCACTTTGCGTTCGCCATCTTCCGCGACGTAAGTAGAGCCTAAACGACCTGGCATTGAGAAATCTAGCTGTACAGTTCCACACTGCCATGCACGGTCTAAGCAATCGTGCAGCGTAAACTCAATTTTTGGTCCGTAAAACGCACCTTCTCCGGGCTGATAATCGAACTCGATATCATTGGCTTTAAGTGCATCTGCAAGCGCAGCTTCTGATTTGTCCCATATCTCGTCAGCACCTACGCGCTTTTCTGGGCGAGTAGACAACTTAACTTTGATATTTTCGAAACCAAACGCGGCGTATGTCTCGTACACCATCTTAATACAGCCACTCACCTCTTCTAGGATCTGTTCTTCAGTACAGAAAATGTGAGCATCGTCTTGCGTAAAGCCGCGAACACGCATGAGGCCGTGTAGTGCACCCGATGGTTCGTTGCGGTGACAACAACCAAACTCCGCCATTTTTAGCGGTAAGTCACGGTACGATTTCAAACCTTGGTTAAAAATTTGTACGTGGCCTGGACAGTTCATAGGCTTAACGGCATATTCACGCTTTTCAGACTCCGTAGTGAACATGTTGTCAGCATACTTGTCCCAGTGGCCCGACTTTTCCCAAAGCGTACGGTCCATCATCAGCGGGCCTTTTACTTCGTCATAGCCATATTCACGCAGTTTTTTTCGTACAAAGCTTTCAAGCTCTGTGTAAATTGACCAACCATCGTTGTGCCAGAACACCATACCTGGCGCTTCTTCCTGCCAATGGAACAAGTTAAGTGCTTTACCAATTTTACGGTGGTCACGCTTTTCTGCTTCTTCCAAACGCTGTAGGTAAGACTTAAGCTGCTTTTTATCTGCCCAGGCAGTACCGTAAATACGCTGAAGCATTTTATTGTCGCTATCGCCACGCCAGTAAGCACCTGCCACTTTCATCAGTTTGAAGTGATGGCAAAACTTCATGTTTGGCACGTGAGGTCCACGACACATATCTGTGTATTCTTCGTGGTGATAAAGTGCTGGGCGGTCGTCCTTGCTGATGTTCTCATCAAGAATTTCCATTTTGTAGCTTTCTCCGCGCGCTTCAAATGCGTCGCGCGCTTCTTGCCAGCTCACTTTATTCTTAACCACGTTGTAATTGGTTTTAGCCAGTTCAAGCATACGCTTTTCTAGTTTGGCTAAATCTTCCTGGGTAAGACTTTCTTCCATATCAACGTCGTAATAGAAACCGTTGTCGATAACTGGGCCGATAGCCATTTTGGTGTTAGGCCAAAGTTGTTTGATAGCGTGACCTAACAAGTGCGCGCAACTGTGACGAAGAATTTCTAGACCTTCATCGTCTTTTGCAGTGATTATTTGAAGTTGTGCGTCCGCGTCAATCATATCAACGGCGTCAACTAACTCACCGTTTACTTTTCCTGCAATGGTTGCCTTGGCTAAACCAGGGCCAATATCATTTGCAACATCGAGTACAGAAACAGCATTTTCGAAAGCGCGTTGGCTTCCATCAGGAAGGGTAATTACAGGCATTTTAATTCCTTTACAGTGGTGACGCCTACTCTGCGCCACATGCATTTTTTAAAAAATAAATCGTGCTTCATCGCAATATCAACTTGCTCAACTTAAAGCACTCGAAACTTGCATTATCAAAACACACGTATTCAACGAACAACTATTCTTATTCTGCGTGGTAAATAGACCTGAACTAGAGTAGGCCGCGATAAGCAAGTGGTGGATTATAACCAGTGTATGGTCAACTTCAATATTGAAAAGCCCGAATTAGCGAATAAGAGTTACTTTGTTCTTCAATCGGCAAGATTTTGAAACAGGAATTTATGCATTTTACCCATTTTATTCCATACTTTAATACAGATGGAGTACGGGTGATTGAGCGAGCGCATTATATATCAAACCTTCTCAAGCTGAAGCAATGAATAGAGCAGAGTGTGTAATATGTGGCATTTTATCAGCGAGCATATTTCAGATAAGACCCAACAGTTTTTTAGCTGCCAAAAGGCCGAGCAAGTAAGTGGCGGAGATACTCACGACAGTTACATCATAAAAGATACAACCCATCGCTATTTCGTTAAGACCCGAAAGTATGATGATACTCAGCAATTGTCTCATGAAGCCGAGGGGCTTACCGCTATCGCTGACACCCAAACCATTGCCACGCCAAAAGTCATATGTCATGGCATTACTGCTAATGAAACGCCTAATATAGAATATTTGGTACTTTCTCATGTGCGATTTATCGAACCTACGGCGCCTGACTATTTCACTCTAGGGCAGCAGCTGGCTATGCTACACGCAGTAAATGCCTACACCAGCTATGGCTGGCCGCATGACAATTACATAGGGGCCAGTGTGCAAACCAATGGTCGCATGGCGTCATGGGCAGATTTTTTCGCCGAGAAACGCATAGGCAGCATGCTAGAACGGTTAGCTTCAAATGGGTTGTGGCCAACAGAAAACGGCAACATAGACACTATCGTTACGAAAGTGAGGCATCTTCTAAGTTTGCATCAGCCCCACCCTTCGCTATTGCACGGTGACTTATGGGCCGGCAATGCTGGCTTTAATAAAAAAGGGCCGGTGTTATTTGACCCTGCCGTGTATGTTGGTGACGCCGAAACCGACCTTGCCATGGCTGAATTGTTTGGAGGCTTTCCGCAAACCTTTTTTGAAGGCTACAACCAGCACACGCCGATTGAAAAAAATTACCAATTAAGAAAACCAATTTACCAGCTTTACCATATTTTAAATCACGGGTTATTATTCGGCACGCATTACATTGCGCAAGCCAGACAAGTAATAGACGACATTTACAGCTCCTAATTCGTATATAGCGCCGAGCATAGCTTAACATAAAGCAGCTATATACAAAGTGACCTATGAACTAGCCTGTATTTTGTTTTTTGTTAACCAGTTTATGTGTGAATTACCGTAGAAAGCCTGCATTAAATAGTGCTTAACATGTGTAAGAACAGCATATAAAAATATGAAGATTTAAAATAGAGAGTAGCTTTTATTATGACAAACTCAGGCCCTGTTGCGCTAATCACAGGGGCAGCAAAACGCATAGGCGCCGCCATGGCGTGTAAGCTTCATAGCGAAGGCTATCGCATTATCATTCATTATGGGCACTCTAAAGACGATGCCTTTGCACTAGCCGAAAAGCTAAATAGTCAGCGCGCAGATTCCGCTACCTGCCTGCAAGCAAACCTGTGTAACTCAGATGAAGTAACCTTGCTTGGTCAGCAGGCTCTTCGCATTTGGGGTAAGATTAATGTTTTAGTTAACAATGCGTCTAGTTTTTACCCTACGCCAGTGGGTGAAATTTCGGAAGATGATTGGGTATCGTTAATAGGTAGCAACGTAAAAGGCCCGCTGTTTTTATCGCAAGCGCTGGTGCCGGCATTGAAGGAAAGCAGGGGCTGTATTGTTAACATGGTCGACATGCATATTGACCGCCCACTTCCCAAGCATAGCGTTTATTTGCTTGCTAAATCGGGCCTTGCCTCGCTTACCCAATCGTTAGCGATAGATCTAGCGCCACATGTGCGGGTTAATGGCATTGCACCAGGGGCAATACTGTGGCCAGAACGTGAAATGGGTAGTGAAGAAAAAGACAAATTGTTGTCGAGTATTCCACTTGGCGAACTCGGTACACCTAAAGATATTGCCAATACCCTTTCATTTCTAACATCGGCGTCTTACATTACTGGCCAAATCATTTACGTTGATGGTGGGCGCGGCCTTTATACCGGAGCATCAGCGTGAAGGCTTCTTGGGTAAATGCTCTTCATCTTAATGGGTTAGAACGTAACGTTCGCAAGATAAAAGACATGGCCCGGGTTGGCATTATTAGTGTGGGGCTGTTTACCTTACTTGGCTGTTTTGGAGGCGGTACCGTTAAACAAAGCATTGAAGATTATGCAGCTCGGCTTTCTCGTGTGCTCGATGTTTCCCTACCCGACACCTTTAATGAAAAAATCACCACACCGCTTCCCAAGCTTGCTGACTCGACCACGCTTAAACACAATATTGAAGGGGTAAGCATTAATCTGCGTGAATTTTATGCTCTGCAAGATTGTGAATTAGGTACTGTTGTGGCCGAGCGCAATACGTCGTTGGGCAAAAGCCAGCTGCCATCGCAAAGATTGGCGTATGAAAGCAAGCTGCTTACGGCGCTAAAAAATTGTGAAGCAGCACTTGCTGAAGCTGATAGCGCTAACACAAACAATGCGGGACTGGCCGCGACCATTGCGTCGTGGCGTGAGCAAAAGTCGCAAGATTATAGCAAGACGTGGGCAAACCTTATCCAGGGAAGTCAGGAATTGCGTTTAGCACTTAATACTCCTGAACGCTTAATGTCGGTTGAAAATAACAAAGATGCCCTGTCGAGTGTTAATGCCCTGTATTACCTTGATAGCCTAAACAACAAAAACGAACGCCCTATAGACAGCAGCGAGTTAGAGCAGCAGCTTCAAATTATACGCTCAGCCCGATTACCCGCCACGCTTTGGCACACCCAGCAAACGTTAACGCAAAACCTCTCGCTGCTTACAAGCATGCTTGCTAGTGAGCTTGATGCCGTGAGTTGCCCAGAGGGACGCGCCAGCGACAACGCTAAAATATTACGCAATGTGTTTTATTTGTTTTTTATTGAGCAAATACAGCCCGTAGGTAGTTTGGTGAATCAGTACCACTATAAGATGGCTCCATTATGGGAGGACTGGCTTGCACAACCGTTGCTGCATGAAGAATTTAAACGCTATATCAAGCAACAAACACAAGACGGTTTTACCGAATACAGCAACGCCATGAAAGCACATGTGAAACTATGGCAAAACTTTCTTGGTAGGTGCAACTTATCACCTGTCGCACCCGTTTAATTTGGATAAAGCTTGCACTAAAGAATATTTTCACCTGCCTCAGGATCTCTCGATCTGCGGGCTTGCTCTCTAATTTCATGCGCTTCTGACGATACGTCATCTTGTGCTGACATGCGCTCTTCAGGAATTTCGTTATAAGCTGGTTTTTTATGGTCACTATTGTGTTTTCGCCCGGCGCTTTGCGCTATCGCATCGTTTGGGTTAACCGAATAATCACCGGCGGCGCCATGACCTAATGTATTTTTACTCTCATCATTGCTTTCTATACTAGGGCTTTCACTGCTTTTAACCTGAGAGTTTGCATTGTCAACCTTGTCCTTATAGGCTGTTTTTCGGTCACCAGAGATCCCTGAAGACCCGCTTCCCTTATCTTCTAGGCTTTCTTCTTTTCTTCTTTGCAAAGCTGTCGCTTCATTTTTTTCAACACGAAGGTGCAGGCCCTCTGGGAATATACGCTCTCTCGCGTCATCAGGCATACTAATGTTAGCGTCTAAGAATGCTTGGGTTATTTTACGCATTAGCACTGACGCCATTTTCAACACACTGGTTTTCTCTACATTTACCCAAAAATAAACCTTAATGTTGTAAGTAGACGAGCCTAATTCATCTATCAGAACTTGCGGTTCAGGATCTTTTAAAACGTTGTCCTGGCTTGCTGTGATATTTTGCGCTATTCGCTGTGCCTGCTGAATATCAGAATCATACCCTACGCCTATAATAAACTGTCCTCGCATAAGCGGGTTGGCCGTTAGGTTTTTAATGACCCCTTTGTAGATTGTGGCGTTGGGTATTTGAATATGATTACCATCGAAGTCAACCAGGGTAGTAGCCCGCGCCGTGACTTTTTGAATAATTCCGGTGAAATCGTTAATTTGAACGATGTCACCAATTCTAAAGGGACGTTGGATAGTCAGAAGTAAGCTTGATATAAAGTTTTCTGCAATATCGCGAAAAGCGAAGCCAAGAATAAGCCCTACCACGCCAGTGCCGCTCACCACGGCGATGGCAAACGCGGTTAGCCCGGCCAAAAACAAGAAGAGATAAATGCCAAGCAGAATTAACACCAAGCTAACGCTTCGCTGTATAACCGAACGCAGCAGCGCAGAGGTGGTTGTGCGTGTTAACGGTTTTACTATTACCTTGGCAATATGTGGCGCTAGTAAAATAAACGCCACCATAATAACCAAACCTAAAGCCAAGCCAGGTAAGCGATAAATAAAGCTATCCCAAAGCTGAGAGAGTAGCGACTGTGCACTGGATAAACTGCTTATTGCGCCACCTTCTTCGCTTTGTTGAAGCAAAGTTTGTATAAAACGTTCGCTTGAAGGTGTATCGGTTTGCGTAAAAGAAAGCCCTACTCGCTTGTTAAGAATATCGATTAATAATAGTTGCTGAGCACTGAACATCACCTTACTCCTTGGCGTTCATGTGTATTGATTTTTACTACAAATATCTACGACGCAATAACCAAATAAGATCCCAACCCAATGGTAAACAAAAAGCTTCCCCAAAGGGCATGTTCAACAACTACAACCGGCGTTGAGTTGGTTTGCATATACCGGTAACCAAAAATGCCCCCGCCAATCCAAGAGATCACAACCGCTACCCAATTACCGTATACCAAATGTGCTAGACCGAATAAAAAAGTACTTAACGCCCATCTCGCGTACTTAGAGGGCAAAATTTGCTTATAGCGATGAAAGAAATAGGTGCGAAAAATAATCTCTTGGGGGATCACCGAAACGATGGGATAAATCAGCAAGGTCGCCACCCACATCCACGGCTGATTCATAGGCCAGTGAAGAAACAGTTCGGGTTTTAAAAAGTAAACTACCAGCGCCAGTAAACTTGCCCATGGCAAAAATAATCTAAGCGTACTTTTAAAATGTATTCGATAGTCTTCCCAATGCCACAATTTAAACCGTTTAAATTGTTTATCTGCTAACAAGACCGCTAAACAGCAAAGCCCCATCACCCCTAAAATAGGCATGAGATAACTTGCAAAATGCTTAATCCAGTAGAGAACGGCAAAAGGGATCGCTACAAATAACACGATCAATTCGGACCACAACTTTGCCACAACTTACCTCTTTCTCTAAGTCTTGCTGATCCTGTTTGATGATTCTCCAGAATTTTTGCGCCTGTAGAACCGAAGACAGATCAACAATACAATTACCAACCGATGACACTTTTATGAATTTTCACGATTAATTTATATGAAAGTGTAGTGCCAATTTGCAAAGCTTGAGTAAGTAATTAGATGCTACTTTAGCCCTATAAAACATGTAGTGCATGTAAGCTATTATTAGGTTTACATTTTTTAAATGTGAATGGGCCCTTCATGGCGCAAGATCAGGGTATGGATAAGGGCGGTTCGTAGTTGTTTTAGCTAACACCTTAATCGTAATTGATACGAGATAGTCGGCCATTTTCACGTAGTGTTTGTATATCGCACAAAAGTCGTGAAATAATTGCGCGAGATGTATAAGGCGACACCAATGACAAAAAAAAGCCCTAGCGACGTTTTACAACAAATTGAAAAACACTATGCCTCGTTATCCCCTTCGGGCAAATCTATAGCGCATTATATTCAACAAAACCCCATTGCCGTATTAAGCCAATCAACATCACTGATAGCCGAAAAAACGGGAACGTCGAAAGCGACTGTAAGTCGTTTCTTTCGACAATTAGGCTTCGATTCACACCAACAAGCCAAAGAAGCCCTTGTGCAGCTTCGTGAGCAAGGCGTGCCGGTGGTAAGCCCTTCAAGTGGCGTTTTGCAACATGAGAGTGATAGTAAAAACCTAGCCAATACGTTCGAAGGTACGTCGTCTGAAGCATTAAGCGACATTGCAACATTACTCGCATCAGCCGGCCAGGTTACGTTAATTGGGTTTCGCAACGCTTACCCCATTGCCCTCCATTTTCGACAGCAGCTTAAACAAATAAGGGGGTCGGTTCGCGTGCTTCCACAGCCTGGACAGACCCTGAGCGAAGATATTATTGACCTAACCAAAAACGACGTTGTGGTGCTTTTTGGCTTTCGTCGTAGAACCCGCCAATTTAAGTTTGTTTTAAATAGTATAAAGCACTGTAAAACCGTACTTATCACCGACCCAACAGGACAAGGTTATCGCCACGATGTCGATCACCTCATTGTCACCCATATTGGCAGTGACTCGCCTTTTGATAGCTATGCTGCACCAATGAGCTTAGTCGCATCACTGTGTAACCTTACCTATGAAGCTTTAGGCAGCAAGGCAGCAGACCGTGTTGACGCCATCACCGATATTTATATTCAAATGGATGAATTAGAGAGTCCTAAAAGGTAACACTTCCCTTAGCACACTTTTTAAGCAATACTATTTTAATTTTGGTAGCAGAGAATTTCTTTTTTGCAAGCGAAAATTGAACTTTTTAACTAAAAACTAGGTAAAAGTCACATCGACTTAAGACTGAAGTTGTATTGGTGTGAGCGTGTTGTTGAGGTAAAAATGGATAAAACGCAAGTGGTCATGGAAGAAGCTAACGGTGTGCTAGACTTTTGGTTCGGGGAATTATCGCCTGAACAATGGTTTACGGAAGATACGGCACTAGACAAAACAATTACATCACGATTTTCCTCGCTGCATAAAGCTGCGACCCTTGGCGAATTATGGCCTTGGCGCGCTACCGCAACGGGTAGATTAGCCGAAATCATTCTTCTCGACCAATTTTCGAGAAACATTTATCGCAACAAGCCAAACGCATTCAGCGCTGATGGCATCGCGCTCGTACTTGCCCAAGAGGCCGTGAGCGTGGAAGCAGATAAGGTGCTCACTGTTCAACAGCGAGCGTTTCTTTACATGCCATTTATGCACAGCGAATCGCTGGCTATTCATGATGTGGCCATGGAACTGTTCTCTCAAGACGGCTTAGAACAAGAATTTACCTTTGAAAAACGTCATCAGCACGTTATAGAGAGGTTTGGCCGTTACCCTCACCGAAACGCCATTTTAGGAAGGAAGTCCACTCCTGACGAAGTGGCGTTTTTGAACAAGTATCCTCAAGGGTTCTAATAATCGTGTAGGTTTTGTTCTAAGTTTTTACTTTTGGGCTTTTGACCTACGTGCCTGCTTCTAAAGTACACCATAATGCATTCCACCCAATGTTTTTGTTGCTGTTTCACCTATTTACGTTGTTTTTAGACGTAACTAATTTAGCGGCTTAGCATTTCTTAACTTACGTTTTCCATTTTATCTTTCTCGATTTATGCCAGAGTAACGATCGTTTCTATTGACTTTTTAATGAAACAGTTGTTTCATGAAGTAAAGACGAATAAAGAAACATCAACTAATAAGAATGCGCTGTGAGCTCTCCTTTTGTACTGAAGCCCTGTGATGCAACGTTCACGCAGGCAATTAACAATCTAAAAGCAACCCTTAACCGCTATGACCCCATTCAGGATGAAACTTCGTCATCTAGTATTGGGCAAAAGCAAGCAGCGGCTTGTTGCCCGACAGGTGAGCGCCACCATGCACACCAAGCGCTGTGTGGCTTGGGCCTAGCGGTAAAAGATTTGTTTCATATTCAGGGTTTACCAACTGCGGCGGGTAATCCTGACTGGTTAGCGACGCACCCTATACCAGAAAGTACAAATAGTTGTGTGGCACTCATACTGGGGGCAGGTGCCGCGTTTAAAGGTAAAACCATTACCGATGAACTGGCCTACAGCCTACATGGGCAAAATAAACATTACGAAACGCTCGTAAACCCAGTGGCGCCAGCACATATTCCTGGAGGTTCTTCGTCGGGCTCTGCAGTAGCTGTTAGCGCCCACCTTGCCGACATTGGTCTTGGTACAGATACGGGCGGCTCTATTCGGGTGCCGTCTAGCTATCAAGGGTTGTGGGGGCTTCGCACCACTCATGGCGCAGTTGCTTGCGACAATATGGTAGCACTTGCGCCTTCGTTTGATACTGTAGGCTGGATGACCCGCGACCTAGACACGCTAACTAAGGTTGCAAACGTTTGTTTGAATAGCGCAGCGCAAAGCGAAATATCAGAAGCTCCTAAACTTGGCATAGCAGCCCATTTGTTCGAGCAAACTGCTCACAAATCGCTATGCAAAACCTGGCTTTCAGCGCTCGCAGAGCAAAACGACTGCATTGAGTTGCCTGAAACACAGCTTAATTTAGATACATTAAAAACTGCCGCTACATTTCGTACATTACAAGGTAGCGAGATTTGGCAGCAGCATGGCGAATGGATTGAAGTCACTCAACCCAATATCGCTAAAGATATTATGTTGCGTTTGGATTGGTGTAAAACCATCACTGCCCAAGATATACAACAGGCTAAAGCGCAACAATCTGTGGTAATAAACCATATAAATACACTGTTTGAAGAAATAGATGTATTGGTTATGCCCACAACACCCGGCGTTGCACCTCGTTGCGACGCTGATGAAACGACGCTGGCAAATGATAGAAACGCTCTGCTTGCACTTACTGCTATAGCTGGGCTTGCTGGTTTACCTCAGCTTCATTTGCCGTTGTTTACCCTACACAACGCCCCATGCGGATTATCGCTTGTGGGCAAAAAAGGCAACGATCTTGCACTTCTCGCGTTAGCAAAACAGCTAACCACTCGCTAAACGTGCATAGTGTGCTGGCCTTATTTGAGTCACAGTTAAATCGTACTTAAATAAGGCATAAAGCACCCTATCGCATTCAAGTTGAAAGTAGAAAGCGGAAGTAAGACCTAAACGCGCGTCAGTTTGCCTAGCTCTTGACTAACTAGGGCTCAAAATGACGGCGTGGTTGCTAAGTTTTGAAGGAAATAATTATGAGTGAAAAACCTAATATCGCGTTTACTGCTCCTCACTTTGCGGCATCGCAAGTAGGCTTAAACATTCTTGAAAAAGGCGGCACAGCGATTGAAGCTATGGTTGCAGCAGCTGCCTCTATCGCCGTTGAATACCCCCATATGAACGGTATGGGCGGCGATGGTTTTTGGCTAATTAGTGAACCGGGTAAAAAGCCTATTGGTATTGATGCATCGGGCGTGGCGGCACAAGGCGCAACGCCTGCGTTCTACGAAGGTAGCGATGCCATCCCTAGCCGAGGCGGAAAGTCTGCACTGACCATGGCTGGTGCCGTTGCTGGCTGGCAAGCTGCACTTGAAATAAGCCATGAATGGCAAAGTGGTTTACCGTTAAGTACACTGTTTGACACAGCAATAAGCCAAGCTAACTGGGGTATTGAAGTAACGCAAAGTTTAGTCGATGCCAGCAATAAAACCTTTGAAGAACTAAGTGCAGATGAAAACTTCGCTCAGTTTCTGATTAAAGGTAAAGCCCTTAAAAAAGGTAAAATATTAAAGCTAACAAAGCTTTCTGAAACCTTGAAACACCTAGCAGAAAAAGGGTTAGATGATTTTTACCACGGTGAGTTGGCTTCAAAGCTAGCTGAAGATTTAGAAGCGGCAGGCTCCCCTATCCGTCTTGAAGACTTCAACAACTACAAAGCAACCATAGTTGAGCCTTTGTCAGTTTCTACCAGTAAAGGCAAACTTTATAACTTGCCTGCACCAACGCAAGGTGTAGCGTCGCTCATTATTTTGGCGCTTTATGACAGAGTTCAGCATTTAGGTAGCACCGACGCCGACATGGTGCATCTACTCATTGAGTGCACAAAACAAGCCTTTATTGCACGTAACGCAAACGTAACCGACCCTTCTCGTACGCCGGTAAGTTTACAAAGCCTGCTGAGCGACCATGTACTTGATGAGATGGTAAAGAATATCTCACTAGACAAAGCCCTGCCATGGCCACATGAAGCCAAGCACGGCGATACCATTTGGATGGGCTGCTGCGATAGTGAAGGACGTATGGTGAGCTACATACAATCGCTTTATTGGGAATTCGGTTCAGGCGTAGTAAGCCCGCAAACGGGTATCGTTTGGAACAACCGAGGCACCTCATTCTCGCTAGACGCTAACAGCAACCAATATTTAACGCCGGGGCTGAAGCCTTTCCACACATTAAACCCAGCTTTTGCAGAACTTATTGATGGTCGCCGTATGAGCTACGGCACTATGGGTGGTGAAGGTCAGCCGCAGACTCAGGCAGCACTTTTCGCGCGCCATATTTATCACGGACAGCCGATTGCTAAAGCAATATCTCTTGGCCGATGGCTTCTAGGCAGAACATGGGGCGATCAAAGCCACAACCTAAAAGCCGAACGAGACCTTGTTGAATATGTAGGCGAGAGCTTGCTGGCTCGGGGCCACGATATGGTGACGGTAGATCCTTGCAATGAATTGATGGGCCATGCTGGCGCAATTATTCGAGACACAGAAGGCACCGTAAGCGGCGCAAGCGACCCAAGAAGCGACGGTAAAGCCTATTTAGGGCATCGCTAGTTTTGTTACTGCGTTTAAGTCTTGCCGTTTACGTTGTAGTTACTAAGACGCAGCATGTACAAAATAGTTAAAACAAAAAACGTTAAAGAGAAAGAAATCACATGCAGTTTTTAATTGATAACCTTACGGTTATATTATCGCTTGCGGGAACGGGCGTATTCGCGGGCATACTGGCAGGTATGCTCGGTGTGGGTGGCGGCATTGTTATTGTGCCGGTACTGTTTTTCTTATTTCAAGCCCTTGGTGTGTCGCCAGAAAGCGCAATGGTTATAGCCACAGCCACGTCGCTTGCGACAATTGTTCCTACTTCAGTTAGCTCTATTCGCGCTCACCACAGTAAAGGAAACGTAGATTTTGCTTTATTAAAAGCGTGGGCACTATTCATTTTAATTGGCGTGCTTGCAGGTAGTTATGCGGTAACGGTGGTTAACCCAACATTCCTGACTTTACTATTTGGTGTAATCGCCACCTTGTCAGCACTTAATATGCTTATTGGCAAGAAAGATGCCTTATTTAAAGGGCTTCCGGGCCGTGGGGGTCAGTCGGTTATGGCAACCTGTATTGGGCTGTTTAGCTCTATGGTGGGTATTGGCGGCGGCACGTTAACCGTACCTACCCTTACTTTTTGTAACTACCCTGCGCATAAAGCGGTGGGCACAGCCGCAGCGGTTGGCCTGATCATCTCGCTTCCTGCGGCACTTACCCTGCTATTTGTAGGTACTACACCTGCTGATGCGCCCTTCGCTACCTACGGCTACGTAAACTTGCTGGGCTTTGCCTGCATTGTTCCGCTGACCGTGTTATTTGCGCCACTTGGTGCAACTATCGCCAACAAACTAGACGCTGGTTTACTCAAGAAAATCTTTGCCGTTGTTCTTATCATCACTGGCTTGCGTATGTTAGCGCAAGTGCTTATCTAGGAGTGCTCATATGTCTACCGAAGCATCTACAAGTACGTTCGCGCCACTTAATCCTCCTCCTCGACTGTTAATGGGACCTGGTCCAATTAACTGCTACCCACGTGTATTAAGCGCGATGTCTACCCAATTAGTAGGGCAATATGACCCCGTTATGACCGGCTACATGAATGAGGTGATGCAGCTTTACCGCGATGTTTTTAATACGAAAAACCAGCAAACTTTTCTGGTTGATGGTACGTCGCGCGCTGGTATTGAAGCTGTTTTGGTATCGGCGATTGAGCCAGGCGATAAGGTGCTTGTACCTATCTTTGGGCGTTTTGGTCATTTGCTCGCCGAAATTGCTGAGCGTGCTGACGCTGAAGTACACACCATTGAAGTACCTTGGGGTGAAGTATTTACACCTGCGCAAATTGAAGCCGCAATAAAAGAGGTAAAACCTAAACTTCTTGCCATTGTTCAAGGCGATACGTCTACCACCATGCTTCAACCGCTTGAACATATCGGTGCTATTTGTGAAGCCCACGATGTTTTGTTTTACTGCGACGCAACAGCTTCAATAGGCGGTAACCCGCTTGAAGCAGACGCATGGAAGTTAGACGCAGTATCAGTTGGCCTGCAAAAGTGTTTAGGTGGTCCATCGGGCAGCGCACCTATTACGCTAAGCGACAAGTTTGTTAAAACCGTGCGTACCCGTCATCACGTTGAAGCAGGTATTCGCGATGCGCATCATGAAGCCGCACGCGGCCCTAAAATTCGCTCAAACTACTTCGACTTACCTATGATCATGGATTATTGGGGCGAAGAGCGACTAAACCACCATACCGAAGCGGCCAGTATGCTTTACTGCGCACGCGAATGCGCACGTGTGCATTTAGAAGAAGGCCAACAAAATGTTATTGCTCGCCACAAAGTGGCCGGCGATGCCATGCTTGCCGGTATTCAAGCCATGGGCCTTGAGCCTTTTGGCGATTTGAAACACAAGATGTACAACGTTGTTGGTGTACACATTCCAGATGGTGTTCATGGCGAAGAAGTGCGCGAAACCTTGCTTCTGCGCTTTAACATTGAAATTGGTACTAGCTTTGGCCCACTAAAAGGCAAAATTTGGCGTATTGGCACTATGGGCTATAACGCTAGAGAAGATGCCGTTTTGCATACCCTTCAGTCACTTGAAACTGTACTTCGTATGCAAGGTTTTGAGCTACCTGCGGGTAAAGGGGTTGATGCAGCGCTTAGCGTTTATGCTAAGGCTAAAGCGGCAGGAGTCGCGAATGGGTAAGTTCGCAGCGTTTGCTGAACTGGCTACGCAAGTTATGGCAAGGTGCGAAACATTAGGCACCTTAAGCCAAGATCCAACCTGTCTAGACAGGCGCTATTTAACTGAACAGCATAAGCTTGCGAATCAACTCGCCTCTGGTTGGATGATTGAAGCGGGTATGACTACGTGGCAAGACGCTGTGGGTAATATCTGGGGACGCTATACATCAAGTGTACCCAACGCGCCGCGATTAATTTTGGGCAGTCATCTCGACACTGTGCCTAACGGCGGAAAGTATGACGGCATGCTTGGCGTGGTCGCTGCAATTTCACTGGTGGCCATGTTTGACGGCACACAAACTAAGTTCCCTTTTCACATCGACATTGTTGGTTTTTGTGACGAGGAAGGCACACGTTTTGGCACCACGCTGTTAGGCAGCCGCGCCTTAACAGGAAAATGGCAAGAACAATGGCGCCATTTAAAAGATGAAAATGGCGTAAGCCTTGAACAAGCTATGGCCAACTTTGGGCTTAATTTCGATGCTGTTAATAGTGCTGCCATTTCGCGTACTGACGTTTTAGGTTACATAGAGCTTCACATAGAACAAGGTCCTGTTTTAGAGCAAGAAAACTTACCTGTGGGTGTGGTCAGTGCCATTGCTGGCGCGAAGCGCTTTAACTTTACGGTAGAAGGTATGGCTGGTCACGCCGGTACTGTGCCTATGTCGATGCGTCGTGACGCCCTATGTGCCAGTGCTGAAATGCTACTTGCTGTTGAGAGTATTAGCTTACAACGCCCGGGCGTGGTAGCAACCGTTGGGAAAATTGAAAATGCACCTAACGGCGTTAACGTCATTTCTGGTCGCACACGCTTTTCCTTAGATATTCGAAGCGAAGATGACAATTTGCGCGATTCAGTATTGGTAGAAATATTGCAAAAGTTTGATGACATTGCGCAAGCTAGACAAATAACGCTTACACGCGAGCAAACCCACAGTGCACCTGCAGTACATTGCGATAGCCAGTTAAAAGAGGCGTTAGTTCGCGGCGTAGAGGAAAGCGGTATTGCACCGCGAATTCTTGCATCTGGTGCAGGTCACGATGCTATGGCTATTGCAGATATATGCCCTGTAGCCATGCTATTCACGCGTTGTAAAGGCGGCATTAGCCACCATCCGGCTGAGTCTATTACCGAAGAAGATGTAGCGGCAAGTTTATCAGTGCTTTATAAAACTATTGGTAAGCTTAAGCACGCGTGATGTTCTAATCAGCAAAGTTTTAGTTAAGGGTTAATAATGAAGATAACAAGGATTTACAACGATGAGGCGGGTAAAAGCCACTTTGGTGAAGTTGAGATAGCGCTAAAAGACGGCGGGCCTATCGGCATGCTGTCTGAGAAATTTGGTGCAGATAAAATTATTTTTCGCGAAACCCCCGCAGATTATGACTTCAAGTGGCACCCTGCGCCTGCGCGACAGTTACTTTTTATTTTAAAAGGGCGCGCAGAATTTACCGTGTCTAACGGTGAGCGTCATGTATTTGGGGCAGGCGACGTGCTGTTACTGGAAGATACCGAAGGTGAAGGCCACTGTTCACGGGCTATGTACAATGAAGTTCGCCACTCTATTTTTGTAACGTTAGATGAGGGTGTTACCTTTTAATTTAACGCCTATGTCACTTTACAAAATGCGCTAAATTAGCGCATTTTTTCGTTTCGGCACCATATTGGGGCTTAGACGTTTACTTATTGTTGCAAACATTTTGCGGAATACACAACAAACCGATAAAAATCAACACTTTAAAAACAAAGTAATAAGCGGACCAGTTGGTCAACATCTTGCAGCTAATGAGCAACTGTCATCAAGAAAAATTGCTCATGTCTTCAAATCACAGCGAATTACTTTACGACTTACATGATAGCCCGGCATTTCTTCCCTCGCTTACCGCGGCATTCCAGCATTTATTAGCGAGCTTCGTTGGTGTTATAACCCCTACTCTTATTGTCACGTCAACGCTGGGCCTTACTGAATACACACCTTATCTTATTAGTATGGCGCTGTTTGTTAGTGGCCTTGGCACGGCAATTCAAACAAAGCGCATTGGCCCAGTAGGCAGTGGCCTTGTCGCTATTCAAGGAACTAGCTTTGCGTTTATTAGTGCGTTGATTTTGGCCGGAAACCAAGTAAAAACGAATGGAGGAACGCCAGAGGATATTTTAGCCCTACTGTTTGGCCTTACCATGGCTGGGGCGTTAGTTGAGGTAGTGTTCAGCCTATTTGTGAATAAACTCAAGCGCATTATTACCCCTTTAACCACGGGGATAGTGATCACTGCTATAGGCCTTAGCTTGATAAACGTAGGTATGACCGATCTAGCCGGTGGCTTTCATGCCGCTGACTTTGCCAGTACTGAGAACTTAGCAGTTGGTCTTGGTGTATTACTGGTTATCGTATTCTTAAATGCGTCTACCAACCATTGGCTTCGCTTAAGCGCAATTTTTATTGGCATGGCTATAGGTGCAACGTATGTCGGCTTTACAAAAGGTCTTGATTTCTCTGGGCTCGCTTCGCTTTCATTAGTGGCTATCCCTACCCCATTTGCGTTCGGCATTGCTTTTGACATTCATTTATTATTGCCGATTGCGCTTATTTACCTGTTCAGCGCAATAGAAACGGCCGGAGACCTAACCGCAAATAGCCTTTTTTGCAAGCAACCCGTAAGCGGCCCTGTTTATTTAGCAAGGGTAAAAGGCGGTATTTTGGGAGATGGAGTCAACTCACTACTTGCCGGCATGTTTAACACTTTTCCAAATACCACATTTGGCCAAAACAACGGCGTTATTCAGTTAACCGGTATTGCAAGCCGTAAAGTGGGCTTTTTTGTTGCAGCCCTGTTTGTTCTTATTGGCTGTTTTCCTATTGTTGGCGGCGTGTTGCAAGCTATTCCTAAGCCAGTTTTAGGCGGAGCAACACTAGTTATGTTTGCTATGGTAGCAGTAGGCGGCCTTAAACTGCTTGCCAGCTACGCACTAGATAGACGAAGCAGTTTAGTTACTGCGTGTTCATTGGGAATGGCAATAGGCGTGATGATGGTTCCCGAAGCGCTTGCCCAACTTCCTCAGTGGCTATCCAACATTCTCCTTTCGCCGGTAACATCCGCGGGGCTTACAGCGGTAGCCCTAGATCTTACGCTACCCGGTGGCAAGAGCTCTCAAAAATCAAAACCGCTAGATAATATCGCTAAGGGCAAACCAATCGAGTCAGAATATCCACCCACGTCTGCGTTGAAACAAAGTTCGCTATAGTGCACAGACGTCATCAGTTTCACCATAGTAGTGCACCACAATGCAATCACTCACTCGTTTACAAAAAAATAACAATATAAGAACAACATTATATTTTAAAATCCATATAATTCAGCAACTTATATACAGGTCAAAACTTGACCAGCTGGACAGGATATTGGCACTTATCGTGCTAACTCTCTTGCCTAGAGCAAGACACAAAGAAGTTCTGCGTAAATAAAGCCCTAAACATGGGCAACTAAAAAAATGAGGAAACCATGAAAAACACTACATTCAAACTCTCTCCTCTTGCAAAAGCGTGTGCGATATCTGCTGCGGTGACGTTGGCAACGCAAGCGCTTGCACAAGAGGAAAATAAGATAGATGAACCAGAA
The DNA here is from genome assembly GCF_001885075.1 of Alteromonas sp. V450. Classification (NCBI taxonomy): domain Bacteria; kingdom Pseudomonadati; phylum Pseudomonadota; class Gammaproteobacteria; order Alteromonadales; family Alteromonadaceae; genus Alteromonas; species Alteromonas sp. V450. The sequence continues at coordinate 642,356 of NZ_MODU01000004.1, read as the reverse complement.
GTTGAAAAAATTCAAGTAACCGGATCGCTTGGTAGTCTTCCAGGTCAGGATGTCGAGTCTGTTTTTGGCTTTGGTAAATCTATACTTGAAACCCCTCGTTCCGCTTCAACCATTTCACAAGAACAAATGGAGCGATTTAACGTTGCCGATATTGATGAGCTGGTTGCTTTTGCACCAGGAACTTTTACACAATCGTTTTTTGGTGTAGCTGGCTCATTGGATGTGCGCGGTACTCCCGGTGAGGTCTACTTCCGTGGCGTACGTCGACTAGATAATCCAGGAAACTATCCAACGCCAATTGGTGCTTCGAGCAGCGTTGATATCGTGCGCGGTCCCGCTTCACCCATTTATGGCCCTGCAAAAATAGGGGGATACTTAAACTTCAATCCCAAATCAGCAAAAGTAGGCAGAGGCCAGTATTTGGACAATCCAACGGGACAGTTTTCCTATACGACGGGCTCTTGGGACAAAAACATCCTTACTGCTGAAGTGGGCGGCCCTGGTAAAGTAGCAGGAAAAGATCTGGGTTATTACGTATATGCCGAACTTGAGAACTCTGACTCGTTTTATCGTAACAGTGAAACAGACCAAACCGTGGTGCAAGCAGCATTCGATATGGACCTCACAGATAATCTGAGCATAGAATTTGGCGGGATGTACCACAAATTTGACGGTAACCAGAATGCTGGATGGAACCGTGTAACCCAAGAACTCATCGACAACGGTACGTATATTACCGGTGATGCTAAGCCATTAGACGCAGATGGCGATGGTAGCATCAGCCATTTTGAATACTTTGCTGGTAATCTTTTTGTGGGCGACATTAATCCCTTAACCGAAGACGGTTCAAGTTTTGGCGATGCGATGGCGCTTGTCAATGTCGGCACCGCAAAATTGGGAAGAGATCAAACCCTGATTGCCGCTGACGATGTTCTAGAGAATGAAGTAACAACGCTATATTTTGATATGATTTACTTCTCAGATAACTGGGAAATTAAAAACCAATTTTTCTACGAAAGTTATGAAAACCTCAATGAGAATGCCTATGGCTTTTCACAATCTCACGATGCTTACGTTATAGAAGATAAAATTGTATTTGCAACAGAATATGAAAACGATACGCTTCTTGCGCAATTTCAGTTTTCCCCCTCTATTAGATATACCGACTTTGAAAGCGGCGACGACTTTATAAATGAGTACTTTGACCGACGCGACTTAACAGGTCCTTCTACCGCCCTTGACAGGCGTCTTCTTGCCACTCGCGCTGGTGTAGGCTACTCAAACTATGACGTGGGTAATTATTTAAACCTAGGCGTTGCAGCCATGACAGATTTAACGTGGGAAAACGGTCTCAATATTGTACTGGGACTACGCTACGACTCGGTAGACGCTGAAAGTACAACGCCAGGAGGAATAACGCTATTTGGAAGTGATGACGATGTATCTGCACAAGATACGGAAGACGGTATTTCATGGAATGCGAGTATTTCATATAAGTCTGAATTTGGATTAATTCCTTATATTACAGTAGCAGAACAAGCCACTATCGTTGCTGGCCAGGGAGCTAACATTGATGTTGAAAACATTCCCGGTGGCTTTTTTGATACCTCAGAGCTGTTCGAGTATGGTGTGAAGGGCTCCTTCCTAGACGACAGTTTATATGTAGCATTATCAATTTATGAGCAAGAGCGTACCGATATCAATGCACAGTCGACAGTTACGAACAATACTACGTTAAATGAAGGCACTGAATTTGAGCTGCGCTGGGTTGTCAATGAACAGCTTGTTCTTACCGCCGTATACACGAACATAGAAGTGACCAACCTAACCGTACTGGATGGGGGTGGCTTCCAATTTGGTTTCTTTGGTGCTGAAGACTTTGCCAATATCGATGATCCGTCTATTTTCTTTGGCGGCACACCCAACGGTAACACGGCTTACAGCAACACTTCTGCACTTAAAGCCGGCATTCCAGAAAATACGTACGGTCTAACGGCTACCTATGATTTCTTAAATGGTTATGCAGCAAGCGTGAGCGTTGTTAATGCTGATGAGGTTGCTTCTGGATTTTCAGGTGCGCTTACCCTACCTTCATATACCTTGGTTAACGCAGGACTTTCGTATCAGGCAGAAGACTGGAGCGTTAACGTAACGGTCAAAAACTTAACCGATGAAGAATATTTCCGTTCTAACTTCCCGGATTTGTTCGGAACGGCTATCGTTTTGCCTGAGCTACCGCGTCATTGGAGCGCCAAATTTGCTTATAGGTTTTAAATAAGCTTGAGTGTTAACAGAAGAGCGCGCTGAAAAAACCGGTGCGCTCTTTTTTATGCGGTTATAGATTTACACTCTAGCGTTTGTTTGATTTGAAGTGTTACGCTTCGTTGCTCAACAGGTTTTGCTAAAAACTCATTCATACCTGCTTCGCTGCACTTTTGCTTGTCCTCAGCTGTAGTATTAGCCGTTACGGCAATGATTCGTCCATACTCTGACAAAAGCCTTTCATCAAGAATGATCTTAGCAGCGCTTACTCCGTCTAGAACAGGCATAGCACAATCCATGAAAATAATATCATATTTTTTTAATCGAGCTTTTTGCACAGCTACTTCACCGTTTTCGGCTTCGTCAGGAACATAGTTATACTTTTCTAACATTGATGCCAATACAAATCTATTGATGTCGTTATCATCCACGACCAGAATATCTAGCGGCATACTCAACATCTCGGACGACAATTCAATAGTAGCTTGCGCTGACCTAGCATTGCTTGCCATTGATATGGGAATTGCAATATCGAAACACGTCCCTTTTCCTAACTCCGACCTAGCATCAAGCTCACCATCCATACTGGAAACCAGTTGTTTTACAATCGATAATCCGAGTCCATTTCCATTAAGCTCTTCAGAGTTGCTCATGGCATCGTTTTGGAACGGACTAAAAATTCTCTCAAGTATATTTTCTCTCATTCCTACCCCTGTATCTTCAACAGAGGCAAGCAATATTGGAATATCATTTTGCTGTTTTAACGTGACTTGAATTGAGATGTACCCTTTTTGAGTAAACTTCACAGCATTTGACAACAAGTTGCTTAATATTTGACTTAACCGAGCCGCGTCACCATGTACGTACGTGTCATTGTCAAAAGAGAGTACTGCATACAGCCTAACCCCCTTTTCCGCGCATTTAGCTTTGAAAACATCAACAATATCTTCCACGAGAGAACGAATACAAAAATCATCGTACTTTAATGCAAAATCGCCATTGATGATTGAAGTGTAATCTAAAACGTCGTTTATCAATGAAAGTAAGCGATCGGCACTGTGCAAAGCGATATCGGCTTTTCTGACACGAATATTGTCTTTCGTTTCAAATTTAATTGCCTGCAGCATGCCCATAATGCCGTTTAGTGGTGTTTTTAGCTCATGGCTTATTCGAGAGAGGAGCATTCCCCGCTCTTTTGATGCTGCTTCAGCCTCTTTTCTTTTTTCTTCAAGCTCTAGGCGTAATTGAACTGATTTGTTCACATCTTGACAGGTGCCGAACAACCTAACACACTTTCCGTGTTTCATTTCAGCCATACCGTGCGTCTCAATCCATACGCTGTTACCTTTTGCAGAAACAAGTTGCAGTGTTGCACTCCATGGTGCTCCCGTTTCAATCGTATGTGCGACAATACGCGCTATCTCTTCGCGATCAAAGCCTGCTTTATAGAAGCCAATTGCGGTCTCTAATGTAGGACTGAAGTCATCTGGCACCTCATGTATCTTTCTCGTTTGAGAAGACCACGTTAACGAGTTTGAAACTAAATCTACTTCCCAAGTGCCAATATTTGCCACATTTTGAAGCTTTTCGAACAGTGTATATTGGTTGGACTCTACCTTTTTAATGCGACGCGCTTCTAGTGTAGCGTCTAGTAACTCGTCTAACAGCAGCAGAGTGCTTTGAGCGTTACTTTGATTAGGGTTAGCATTGACAAAAAAGAGGCAAAGCTTTTTTCCGTCAACGTCGTGAAAACGGCCTCGAACAAAACTATCTGCTTTGAAATATGTACTCAACCATTGCTGAAATACTAAAGAACTGTTTTCACTACTCTGGGGCAAACGTTCGTCGCAAAGTTCGCTCTCACTGAATGAAGGTATCGTTTTGAAATTCACACCGTGGGACACGCCCACCTGGAGAAGAATATTTAACGCATTTCTTTCTACTTGAACCAATAACCCCTGAAAAACGCCTAACGCATCACATCCATTTTGTAGCAGTTTAAGAAGCGAATCTTTCAAAGAAGCTTCTAGCTCTAGTTTGTCGCCATGCTGTTCGTCAAAATAGACCATAATGCGCTACCCAAATTCAGTGTTGAATATCAAACTGATATAAAAAGTTCTCTTCATTTTATAATAGCGCCAAGCTTACCATCGCGAAATTAAACAATAGGCTAGAACGGGTCTGCCTAAATCCATCCTTGTGCCTGATCTCTACCCTTTTCTTTTGCCTGAAAAAGGTTAACGTCAGCATTTTCTAATAAAGCTTCTAACGATTCTTCTACAACCTTTACCGCGTCCCAACACGCAAATCCTGCGCTTATGGACACGCGTCCATTAACCCCTTTCTTATGAGGTATATTTGCTTCAGCAACGGCTCGTATCAAATTACTCGCTACACGTTTTACACCCTCGCCGTTCACAAAGGGCAAAATTAGCAAAAATTCTTCTCCTCCAAAGCGAACGACGGCATCTTGCGGCCTTTTCACCGTTTTGGCCAAAAGCGTTGCCACTTTTTGTAGACAGGCGTCTCCTTCAAGGTGGCCATATGTATCGTTAAATAGCTTGAAATGATCAACATCTACCATGATAGCGCCCACTTTCCCTTTATTTCGTGCAACTTGCTTTATTACCGATGGGACTTCATTGGTGAGATAAAGGCGGTTGTAAAGCGAAGTGAGTTGATCGTAAAAGGTCATTCGAGCTAACTGCTCTGTGCGCAATTTGCTCTGCAAATGATTTTTCACTCGGTGGGTCAGGGTCGACGCATTTACCGGCTTCATGACAAAATCAGATGCCCCCACTTCCCAACATGCGTTTTCAGATTCTACATCCATCGTCGATGTAACAAAGATGATGGGAATATTCCGGGTTCGCGCCTGCTTTTTTAGTTTCGAACACACCGTTAATCCATCTACGTCAGGCATGTTCATATCAAGCAAAATTAAGTCTGGAAGTTGGGATTCACATTGTGCAATGGCATCATCACCAGATTGTGCCGTTTTGCATAAAAAGTGGGGATGTAATATTGACTCAAGCAACAGCCTGCTTATGGCGTCGTCATCAACGATAAGAATATTACATTCACTGTAGGGTTTTACTTCAATATTTTGCATTAAGTTCTTTTTATTTGGTCATAGACAAAGCGAGCGATGAGGCCCATTACTTCTGCTATGCGACTTCTATGTTGGCAATAAATTTGTCAAAAAAATCTGCCATTGCGATTGGTTTGTGCAGGAAATACCCCTGCCCTAAATGACAGCCTAATGCTTGTAATGCATTAAACTGTGACATGGTTTCTATTCCTTCTGCCACTATAGTCATGTTCAAGCTCAATGCAAGACGGACAATTGCTGTGACGATGTCTAACGCCTGCTGCTCGTCGTCCATATCGATAACAAAGGAGCGGTCGATTTTAAGAACATTCAAAGGAAACTGTCTTAAATACGACAAACTTGAATAGCCTGTCCCAAAGTCATCTAACGCTAACGTGACGTTTAAAGCCGACAGCGACTCGAGAATCAAGCGGGTCTGTTCAAAATCGTGCATTAATGCAGACTCGGTTACTTCAAGTTCGATGGACTCTGGCGCTATACCTGCACCTTTTATAATTGCTTGAACTTCCGCAGCAAAATTAGGGTTTTCCAATTGTTTGGCAGCTACATTAACCGCTATTTTAAAATCGCTAGTATGAGGGCTACAAGAAGCAACAAACTCGCAGCTTTTTTGCAACACTTGTTTACCGAGTTGATGAATAAGGCCTGTTTCTTCAGCTAACGAAATAAATTGGTCAGGCGAAATAACTTCACCGTCCTCATCGATTAAACGAACTAAACTTTCAGCTCCCACAACGTGCTTTGACTCAAAGTCGTATTTGGGCTGTAGATATACTGCAAGACTGTTCGCCTCAATCGCTCGACGTAACTTTAACTCCATATCAAGCCGATTGTGCATCGCGCGCTGTAGGTCATTTGAAAAAAAGCTGAATCGGTCTTTCCCTTTGGACTTCGCACGATACATAGCAGTATCGGCATGCCTCATCATTTCCTCTGCATTTACAGCATCTTGGGGATATAAGCTTATGCCAATACTCAAACTAAGTTGATGAGAAATGCCATCGATTTCTATGGGTTCTCGAGCCGTTTTAAGAAATTCAGCCGCCACAACATCAGCGCCAACGTGGGAGTCTTCCGCTGTTAAAAGACAAGCGAATTCGTCTCCACCAACGCGAGCAAGAGTTACTCTGTCGTCAATAATGTTATTCAAGCGTTTGGCAACTGATGATATGACAAAGTCTCCGACCTGATGCCCTAAGCTGTCGTTGAGATACTTAAAATTATCAATATCAATAAGTAAAAGCGCAATGCTCTGTCTCGAGTGAAAGCTACGAGAAATTGCTTGAACAACCCTGTCATGTAGCAATACCCTGTTTGGCAATCCTGTTAGTTGATCGTGATTAGTCAGATGCGTCATTTTCACAGCCATTTCAACTGCTTCAGAAACATCTTGAAAGACAATAACTGCCCCCTTTAGAGTGCCATCATCATCAATGATTGGTGACGCTGTATCTTCCACTCTAAATCGTTGTCCGTGACGGCTTATCAGTATTGCACCGTAAGACATTGCGACAGGCCGCTTTACTTCCAACGTATATAACGCGGGATTGAGCAATGCTTCATCCGTTGCCGTATCTCTGAGGTCCATCACTGATTCGATGGGCTTAGATAATGCTTCTTTTTCTGAAAAACCAGTTAACCGTTGCGCTACAGGGTTAATAAACGTTACGTCGCCGGATGCATCTATCGATATCACGCCATCACCGATAGATTTTAGCGTAATCGCTAGCTGCTTCTTTTCTGCTTCCAATGCGCTATTAACATCCGTCAACATCTTCTTTTGACGCTGTATGGTTAAATGATTCCGCACACGCATTTTACAAAGCTCGATGTCTATGGGCTTTGTAATAAAATCTATCGCACCTAAAGATAAGGCTATTTGCTCATTTTCAGAATCGGCAAGTGAGGTAATGAAAATAACAGGGATGTCACGCATATCTTGAGAGGATTTGAGCTCACGGCATACATCAAAGCCTGAAATTTCGGGCATGTTGATGTCGAGTATTACAATATCTGGTTTAGTTTTTCTTATCGAGGAAAGGGCTTGCGTACTCTGGCTTACAAGAATGACATCCGCTAGCGTCGATACTGCGTGTTCCAGTATTGAAAGCGTTGTTGGTTCATCATCAATGATAACTACTTTTTGCATCTCAACATCCATACGAGACCTCTTCAGTAAGCAATACACAGAAAAGTATCGCGCTTGAGCAATAAATTGATATTAATCTTTAGTCTATCTAACCCTCTTCTTAACTTGCAACAAAAATAACTTATTGACTACACTATTATTATTAGGAAAACCATGAAATTATTTAACGCTGTCTTTCAATTCAATTGGGCACATCAAACGCGATGAATGATAAAGTAACCATAACTACTAACAGTCAAATTTGGAATAGAGATGCTGCAGTTGCGCGACTAGGTGGCAATGAAGGCCTATTAAATCGTATTGTGGAGATGTTTTTAGCTCAAATTAAAGAAAAACAGCATGCTTTGCACGAAGGCGTAAAAGCACAGGATGCCGAATCTATTCGATTTCACAGCCATTCCATGAAGGGTGCGTCGGGCGATGTAGGCGCTGATGCCTTACGTGAAAAAGCCTCTTCCATTGAAATACAGGCCAAACAAGCCAACCTAGAAAATATTGAAGAAGAATTGGTCGCCCTAGATGCGTTAATAGCCGACACTGTTAACGCGATGCAAAAATTGTAGCAGAAAAATCAGCTCTTAAGCGTTAATCGTCATCGTGTATTTTACACGATGTCGATCAAGTCGATGTAGTGCCGCTTTTTTTCTTCTGGCATGAAACTCGCTTTGAAGCTGTTAGCTGCCAGCGTCTTGACTGTTGCCTCATCAATCCCGAGAGCGTCAACGAGTGCTTCAAAATTTTCATTCAAAAAGCCACCAAAGTATGTCGGGTCATCAGAGTTAACGGTTACCAACAACCCTTTGTTGAGCATAGTTACGATATTATGTTTTTTCATATCGTCTACGACACGTAGTTTAAGATTACTCAAGGGGCAAACTGTTAACGGCAACTGTGACTCTTTTAAAAACTGAGTAAGGGCATCATCTTCAAGACATCTAACGCCATGGTCGATTCGATTGACCCCCAATATGTCTATTGCTTGCCAAATATAATCCGCCGGCCCCTCTTCGCCTGCATGGGCTACGATTTTAAAGCCTAACTTTTTAGCGCTTTCAAAAACGCGTTCAAATTTGGATGGCGGGTGGCCAAGCTCAGAGCTATCAAGACCAACAGCAGTAATATATTCGAAATATGGTTTGGCCGCTTCTAATGTAGCGAAAGCGCTAGCCTCGGGTAAGTGACGTAAGAAGCTCATAATAAGTAAGCTAGTCACACCATATAATTCTTCTGCTTTGGCCATAGCTTTAAGAAAACCGGGCATGAAGATATCAAAACCTATGCCCCGTTCAGTATGGGTCTGCGGGTCAAACATGATTTCAGTGTGAACAATGTTCTGTTCATGGCACTTTGACAAATAGGCCCACATCAATTCAAAAAAATCTTCTTCTTCTCTAAGAACGCTTGCTCCAGCGTAATAAATATCCAAGAAACTTTGCAAATCACGAAAATTATACGCTTTTTCTATCTCTTCCACGCTTGCGTAAGGTAATGTTATACTGTGTTTTTTTGCTAGGCGCCACATCAGCTCGGGCGACAAACTGCCTTCAATATGTAAATGCAACTCGGCTTTGGGGATATTTCTAATTATGGTAGATAACGACATGGCCCTCACCTTTTGCACCACACCAGTGCGACTGCATTGAAGTGGTGCAATTCGTTTATTGTTTTGCGCGCTGTTAATGACGCGATCCAGGTTTTGTTTGCGGTTTTAATAACATCATCTATGTTTTAAATGACCGTGCTGCCGACTTTGTGTCGTCTGGCTATTATAACGTAGCACAAAACGCACCAACAAGTTGACTAATTGGTCAGTTTATTGCTTTCAAAACGAAAACACATAAAAATTAGAGAACTCTTGATGTCTAACAGCGTAATCGAACGGCTATTTAAACTGCAAGAACATGGCACAACAGTAAAAACAGAAATTATTGCCGGCCTGACTACCTTTGCCGCAATGTCGTACATACTTGTCGTAAACCCTGGTATTTTAGGGCTAAGTGGCATGCCGATAGAGGGCTTGATTACCGTTACCGCTATTGCAGCGTGTATCGGCACTCTCTTGATGGCACTCATGACTAACTACCCCATAGCACTTGCACCGGGCATGGGGCTTAACGCATTCTTTGCATTTACTATTTGTTTGGGCAGAGAAATACCTTGGGAAGCCGCGCTTGGCATTGTTTTCTGGAATGGTATTCTTTTCCTTATATTGTCGCTTACGGGTGTCAGAACGAAAATAGCGGAAGCCATACCGCCGTCATTGAAAATTGGGGTACAGTGCGGTATCGGTCTTTTCATAGCGTTTATCGGGCTTAAAAATGCCAATCTTATTGTTGATAACCCCGCGACTTTTGTTCAGCTAGGTGACCTCTCTGACCCTGCCGTATTACTCGCACTAGCGGGTATCATTTTTACTATAGTACTTATGGTGAGACGCGTTACTGGTGCTATCCTTATTTCGATAGTGACGCTCACTATTATCGGTGCTTTTATTCCTACCGAAACCGGTACACTAACGGCAACACCGCAAGCCATTGTCGGTATGCCAGAGCCAATAACTGACACATTTCTAGCGATGGATTTTTGGTATGCTGTTGATCATTTGGCAGAAACCTGGGACCTCATTTTCGCGCTCATGTTCGTTAATATGTTCGATACGATAGGCACACTCATTGGCGTTTCTCGCAAAGCAAACTTGCTTTCGGACGAAGGTAAACTCCCTAAAATTGGCGCCGCCATGACAGCCGACGCCTCTGCTAGTGTGGCGGGTGCAATCGTTGGTACATCGCCTGTAACAAGTTACGTCGAATCAGCGACTGGCGTGTCCGCTGGGGGGCGTACAGGTCTAACCGCGGTGGTGGTTTCGGTCTGTTTTATTTTGTCACTTTTTTTAACGCCGCTAATGAAGGTGATCCCTATAATGGCGACAACACCCGCGCTTTTAATGGTTGGCATTTTAATGATGGAATCAATAAGGCAAGTTGACTTTGACGATTTAGGCGCACTAGCAACGACTACGGTTGCACTTATTGCTATGCCCTTAACCTTCAGTATCAGCGAAGGTATTGCGCTTGGGTTTATAACCTATGTTGGCGTCAAGGTAGGTACTGGGAAATTCAAAGAAGTTACATTACTTACTTATGCACTAGCTGCTGTTTTCTTGCTGAGATACTTACTCGATTTAAAATAAGTTTCGAGCATGCGCTGATAGTATCGCGTGAAAGCTCAGACAGCGATAGAGAAAGGTGGCCATAAACGTCACCTTTCTTTTTAAACCAACAATAGAAAACAATGAGTCGTATATATTTGCTATTTGAACGTATTGTCTGTTAAAGGGTGAGTATCTAGCCAATGGCAAGCAATTTGCTCTCTGGTAGCTAACCACACTTTATCGTGAGATTTTACGTACTCGATAAAACGTTTCAGTGCCGCCAGCCTTGCAGGTCTTCCAATGATGCGATTATGAAGGCCAATAGATAGCATTTTAGGCGCTTCGTCTCCTTCTTCGTATAGCACGTCAAACGCATCTTTCAGGTATGTAAAAAACTGATCGCTATTATTAAAACCTTGAGGTGTAGCAAATCGCATATCATTTGTGTCTAACGTGTAAGGCACCATCAATAAAGGCTTGCTGTAATGGCAATCGTAATAAGGCAAGTCGTCAGCGTAAGAGTCTGCGCAATATAAAATATCATCCCGCTCAGCAATCAATTTCAACGTATTAGGACTTGTTCTTCCAGTATACCATCCTTTGGGTTTTGCACCGGTTAACTGCTGATGAAGTATTATTGCGTCGTCTATTTGTTTGCGCTCATCTTCCTCACTCATTTCTTGATAGTGGACCCACCGCATGGCATGGCTGGCTATTTCCCAACCTGAATCCATCATTGCCTTTACCGCTTCGGGGTGACGCTGCATAGCCATAGTAACGCCAAATACAGTCACTGGAATATCGTATTTATTAAGTAAGCGATACAGGCGCCAAAAACCGGCTCTGCTGCCGTATTCATAAATAGATTCCATACTGAGGTGACGGTCTTTGTAAGCTTGTGCACCAATGATTTCTGATAAGAATATCTCGGAGGCTTCATCTCCGTGTAGCACACAGTTTTCACCACCTTCTTCGTAATTCAAAACGAACTGAACCGCTATTTTCGCACCACCCGGCCAGTTCGCATGAGGCACATGTTGACCGTAACCTACCAAATCTCGGGGATAAACAGACTCCGTCATTTTACACCTCGAAACTTGCAGGTACAGGCAGCCCACACCCCCCAAGAACAAGCTTCACCACTTGCTTGGTAGCCTCTTCAAAATCTGCTTTCGTCATCTTCTTGCCGCGCAGCCGCGTAATTTGCGCAGAAAAATCCGCGTAATGTTGCGTACTAGCCCAAATGGTGTAAAGCAAATATTCTCCTTCAACGGGTGGTAACTTACCTGCTTGAACCCAAGCATCTATGACTGCCAATCGGCCTTTCATCCAAAGCGCGTGCTCTTCGTCAAAATAACCACTAAGGTTTTGTGCACCATTAATAATTTCCATTGCGAATATTTTCGATGCCATTGGATGTGTACGTGACACTTCCATTTTTTCGGCAATGTAATCTGCAAAGACCTCGGCGGGATCATCATCCACCGTGGCTTTATCAAAACGGGAGTTCCACAACGAGAGCGTTTCTTCTAAAACAGCAACATAGAGCTCTTGTTTAGTTTTGAAGTAATACAAAACATTGGTCTTTGGGAGGCCGGCCTCGTCCGCTATTTTTTGAACAGCGGTTCCCTTAAAACCGAACTGAGCAAAGCACTTCTCAGCAGCTTGGAGTATTTTTTTTCTATTCATAGCACCAACACCTACGTCAGCACTTTTTACCTTAATCATTTTTTTTTAAATTCCTTTGCAACCTTTTTTGCAAGCGCGCTATAACATTAAATGTAAATAGCTATAGTGTTAGATTAGCATTTAACTATGTCGCGTTGCTATGTTCTTATAGATCATGCAAGTTATGCATGGGCGTTGTTATACCGCTCAGCGTAGATATTTGCCCATGTAAAACACAAAAATTACACTCCCCCCAAATCTAGCACGAATCTTGCATGCTAAAAGTCAAATTACTTGTAACAGTGCACAGCAAAATAAATTTTGCAGACACGTTGATTTAAGTTTTAGTGAAAGTTACGCAAAATCATGGCCTTTTTTATGTTGGCCATTTTTTATAAGCAAATAATTGACCAATTGGTCTACTTTTATTGAAAAAATACAGCTATATTAATGAATACAAAAATGAACATAACGAGAAGGTGTGAGTATGATTCGCTTTCTAATAAATAACGATGTTGTTGAGTTAAGTGAAGCGCGAGCCGACCTCACCCTTCTACAGTTTATACGCGAGCATCGTAAGAAAACAGGTACGAAAGAAGGCTGCGCGGCAGGCGACTGCGGCGCTTGCACGGTAGTACTCGTAGAACCAGCGCCAACCAATAGCGGAGCAATATTAAACTACCGTACTGTGAATAGTTGTATCACGCTAATGAGCGCAGTTCATGGCAAGCAGTTGTTATTCGTTGAACATTTAAACAATAGTAAAAGCTTACACCCTGTACAACAGGCCTTAGTTGACCATCACGGTTCACAGTGCGGCTTTTGTACACCTGGGTTTATTATGTCGATGTTTGCCTTGTATCACAGTAATACAACACCAAACCGCGACGATGTGCTTCATGCTCTATCTGGCAACTTGTGCCGCTGCACAGGCTACCGCCCAATTATCGACGCGACATTAGCAGTGTGCGGGCAAACACCAGATGATCAGTTCACGGCGCGCCAGGAAACTACCCTTGCAACGTTATTATCGCTATCTGGTGAGAAACCATCGGGTACAGGAAATATATATACGCCTTCATCCCGTGAAGAACTAAAAGCGCTAATAAAGACAAACCCTGCCGCACAGCTAGTGGCAGGCAGTACCGATTTAAGCCTGCAATTCACTCAACAGTTAAAGAATGTGCAAACGTTAATTAGTGTCACGCATATTGACGCACTAAAACAATGCACCAAAAATGAACATTCTCTCACTATTGGTGCAGCCGTTCCGCTTAATGATGCTGCTCCCTTGCTTTTGAGTGCATTTCCACAAGTGGCTGAGCTAATTACTCGGTTTGCGTCGTTACCTATTCGCAATCAGGCGACGATTGGCGGTAATGTGGCTAACGCATCACCTATCGGTGATATGCCTCCACTATTACTCGCGCTAAATGCCATATTACATCTGGACAATGGCGATAGTGTTCGCAAAGTTCCAATCACTACATTTTTTACTGGCTATCGTGAAACAACATTGGCTAAAGGCGAATGGATAAGCGCAATCGAAATTCCCGTAAAACAGCCTAATCAAACGCTAGCGGCTTATAAAATATCGAAGCGTTTTGAGGATGACATATCGGCCGTATGTGCCGTTTTCAATGTCACGGTAGAAAACGGCAAGGTTGAATCGATTAGTAGTGGGTTTGGCGGTGTTGCTGCCGTGCCTTCAACCTGTGACGCCCTTGAAAGTGCGTTAAAAGGTAAGCAGTTCACCAGCAAAGAGTGTTTAACATTGGGCAAACAAGTGTTGTTTGATGCATTTTCACCCATTGATGATGTGCGCGCTACAGCCCAATACCGCAAAACCGTTTTAGCTAACCTGTGGCATCGCTTCTGGTTAGAGAATCAAACAGTAAATCAAATTGAAACACGAGTGGTGCAGCATGCGTAAGTTGATTGATGCCGCAAATCCATTGCAACAAAACGACAACCAGAGTGTTGTTCACGTCTCCAAAAAGCATGAGAGTGCGACACGCCAAGTACAAGGCTGTGCGAACTACGTAGACGATGTCATTGAACCGCAGGGCACGCTTTACGCCGCGGTTGGTGTAAGCCAATGTGCAAAAGGCACAATTGACTCGATTAACCTTGACGCTGTTCGCCAAAGCGAGGGCGTTGTAGATATAGTGACAATTAACGACGTACCAGGTCATAAAGATATTGGCCCTGTGTTTGAAGGCGACCCGTTACTCGCTAATGGCGAAATCAAATTCTTCGGCCAGCCCGTATTCGCAGTACTTGCCACGTCAGTAACGCTTGCCCGACAAGCAGCGCTAAAAGGAATCATTGAGGTAAGTGAAGCCGAACCAATACTTACCGCAGAAGCTGCCCACCAGCAGCAAACGTTTGTGCGTCCCCTACACCGGTTTGGCCAACATACTGACCGCGTTGAAAGTACATTTGAAAAAGCGACCCACCAAGTACATGGCAAGCTTAGTATTGGTGGTCAGGAACATATGTACTTAGAAGGACAAGTGAGCCTTGCGATCCCCGATGAAGAAGATCGCATGAAAATCTACACATCTAGTCAGCACCCCAGTGAGGTACAAAAACTCGTTGCCGAGGTACTTGATGTAAAATTGCACCGTGTAATGGTAGACATGCGACGTATGGGCGGCGGCTTTGGCGGAAAAGAAACTCAAGCAGCACAGTGGGCCTGTTTAGCGGCTTTACTGGCATCGCGCAATCAATGTGCGGTTAAGCTTCGCTTACCGCGCTTTACTGATATGCACGTTACGGGTAAACGCCACCCGTTTGAAAACGCGTTTGACGTGGCCTTTGACGAGACAGGTAAAATTGAGGCTACCCGCATGACCATTAATGGGATTTGTGGGCACTCGCCTGATTTATCTGACGCCATAGTAGATAGAGCCATGTTCCATGCTGACAATGGTTATTTCT